>WFSL01000026.1 GCA_015486015.1 Aquificota bacterium
AACATATATCAAGCAAACGTGATATGATTCCGTTCCGTTAGCTGCGGTTCAAATCTTTCGCACCCGTAAAGCATGCCACATATGCCGGATGCTAAGTCACAAATGCCAAAGGAATCGTTTAGAGGGTGCCAGTGTGAGCAATGAAGGCATGATCCTTTTTCCCTTTCCCTAACCAGCCGGGTTATCTCTCCTTTGTAGGGCTCGGCCTCTTTCAGGAGAGGAGGGATTAGCTCTCTCCACTCGGGCCTTCGGGGTTTGATGGAGAGGTGGCCGTCATCGGCCATCTCTACCAAGGCAAGGGTGTCAAGGGCATGGAGGTAGCGATCAGGTGGGGGAAGGGCCTTCTCCATTTGGGATATGGTGTGTTCACTCTCTCCGATGGCTCTCAAGGCCTTCCTTACCATCTGAACCCCTCTTCTCCCTCTTCTTCACTGGCAGGGGGGTGGGGAGGGTGAGGCCCGGCTTCCTCCCCGCTATCGTCGGTGGCGACTCCCCCCATAAGGGACCCATTAGAATCGTCCGCTTTGTCCGCATTGTCCGTATCCCTTGTTTTTAAGTAACTTACGTCCGCTTCTTCGTCCGCCGCTTGTCCGCTTCGTCCGCCATCCTGACTATCCTGGGGCGGACAAGGCGGATTAGGAGCGGATAAAGAATTGCTTGTAAATTCCTTATTTTGTTGGAGTACGGAGAAAGCGGAGAAGGCGGACAACTTTTTAAGGAGTGTAGAAGTAACGATAAGACAGGAGTTATTCCTCAAGTTTGAGTCGTAACGGGTTTTTTGGATCACTAAGTCAAGGCCAAGCTGAGTTTTGAGGTCTTTAATAGCTTGCACGATCTGTCTTGACTTCAACCGAAGCTCCGGCAGTGTCCGGGCGTTATAAGCGTCCCGAATATATGCGATAGGTAAGCGACCAGCCTTGATTTTTCCCCTTAGAGAGAGGATGGCCTCTACAAGGTCTTTGCCCCCACCTTTTAGCTGCGGCTGATTTCCATAAAGCTCAACCACACATCGGGCTTGGCCCAGGTAAAAGCGAGCCAGGGATATAGCCTTTCTTATGGTCTCAACCTGGACAACCGGTGTGGGCCCTTGGTCTTTTGCAATGGCTTCCAAGGTGTGGATAAGCCCCGCAAGCCTAACGGTGTATGTTACAGTTTTGGGTTTAAAGACGGCCAATTTGTCGGGTAGATAAGGGAGGACCTTATTTAGGTCTGCGTCGAAGGCCCGGAGTTCAAGCTGGGCTTCTTTGGAGAAGATGGCTTTCACGTTTTCCAGCTTTGTTAGCTTGTCAATGAAGCATTCCCACTCATTCTGGTTTTCCTCACTCCATGGCACCAGGCTCAGCGGGGGCGGTGGGGTTTGAGTGACGAAGAAAAGAAATCTGGGGACAAGCCCGTTATCATAGTTTTCCTGGGTGAACAGGGCTGTCAAAACTTTGGGCTGAACACCCCCCACAATACCCAGCGAGGGCTTATCGATAAAGACGGAATCTCTGCCAATTCGGTCTGCCTTAACTGGATGGCCCGAGAAAATGGATAACATATGTTCCAGGTCACTTCCTCGGTGCGCTTTGTATTGTCCGAGTCCCCGGAGAAAACCCGAAAGTTCATCAGCTTCAAGAATTAAGCCGAGAGGAGCCTTGGACAAAACCACCACAATCTTTTCCACTGTGGCATCCTGGAGGTAGAAGCTGGTCAGCCTCGGCTTGGGGCCTCTTTCTTCGGCCTGGGTGTTTTTCCACTCTTCCAAGGCCCTTTCGTATTCGTCCCAGGCCTGTTTTTGCTTTTTGTGGATAGGAGCCATGAGGGCTTCCAGGAGGGGTGTGCTTCCCCAGCCTGGTGGTTTTACGAAAACGGTCCACAAAGCCAGGTGTTCCTCCCACCCATACTTGGGGGAGACCACCACCCTCCTCCCTATAACACCACCCAGGACACCCAAGCCCAGGGTCGCCACGGCTTCCTCCGGGACCCCGAGGGATCGGGTAAGCTCCTTCCATAGGTTGACAAGGCGCTGGGGGAGGGCTCCCCAGGGGAAGGGGACAACTGGGATTAAATTGTGTGGGTCTGGGAGCTCGTTTTCTTCTGGCTCCTGGGAGCAGGCCTTCTCCTTCAAGACGGCCTCAAAAACTTCTATGATTTTCTGTGGGCTAGCCTCCTCTAACCATAGTGAGAGTAATGCATAATCTGAGTTCGCCTCCTCAAGTATCTCCTTGCTACCCACTTCAATTACAGGGATCCCCTCCTTTTCGGCCCATCCCAGAAGGGCCTTTCTCTCGGCTTCCAAGGATCCCCATGTCTCCCCATTTTGTGGTTGCACATCTAGGATCACAGATGGATTCAGGTCTTGGGCACACTTCAGGCCCTGAAAGATGTGCCAGGGCCCCCACAATCGGCCGTTCTCTTTGACAAGATCACCCGGCCAATTTTTTGGCAGGATGGCACCAAGGGATTCGAAGGAGCAAACAACCAGGAATGGGCCTTTATTCGCCACCGACATCTCTCGATTCCTACTTTGATATTGAAGGGGTTCCGCCTTTGGCTTTTATGGCTTCCAAAACTTCCTCGGGATCAAAGCGGAGAGATTTGCCTAGTTTGTAACCGGGGATCCGGCCACGGTAGTATTGTAAGCGCACCCAAGTGGTGCCCATCCCAAGGAGACGAGCCATTTCCTTTGCATCCACCATTCTTCTCTCAAACTTGTTCATGTCAATTTCCTCCTTTTAACTGTTATGTCTTGACATAAACTAGTTCTGGCATTACGATTATCCAGTAGAGACAGAATGGAGAATTTTGATGTTATCGTTACGCATTAAGGACAAACTCCCGCCCAGAGCCTTAGAAGGGCTGGCTTTCCTATTGAGCTTGCCAAGTAGGGCCCCCCTGCAACTGAAGGAGGGGCCCCTATCAGACACCTGGACTCTACGGGGTGAGTTTCTGGTGCCTAAATGGCCTATACGGGATGAGGGTTTGACAGAGGCTTACTTCAGGAGGGTGAAGAGAGAGGTGGAGAGATTGGCCCGTTATGTAGGCGAGGCTTTGCTTGGGGCTGATATAGTGCTGGATACCTACTATAACTACCCCGGCCCTTCAGCCCAGAGCTTCAGGATAAGGGTGGCAGTAGGTAGAAGGGAGTTGATAGAGAGGAGACGGGTGTTGAAGCATATGTTTGATCCCCTCTATCGCCTGAAACCCTCTCTCTTCCGTGAAGACCTTGAGTTTTATCTGATCCCGGACCTTCGCATGTTAGACGCCTCAAAGCTGGAGGAGATACCAGAGTGGAGGCGACTGAAGGAGGCATTGATAAAGAGTGGGTGTATTGACAACTCTTACCGTTTGACGGTGCCCCGCTTTGAAACCCTGGAGAGAGAGATCAATAGGGCTCTGTCGCCCCTTGAGGTTAGGAAGTGCGTTGTATGCGGGAAGAGACTTACAAAGCGTCGAAGAACCAAGAGGCTATGTTCCTCTCCCTGTAGGCAAAAGAGAGCACGTGTGAAGAAGAGGTTGGAAGGGCTATTGGAAGGGCTAGGGATATTGCCCGGAACCGAGCTCACAGAGGAGAAGCTTTCAGAGATTGTGCGCCAAATGAGGAAGGAGGAGAAAAGGCGAGCAAGCTACACTGATAGGTTTGGGGTAGAACCCAGGCCGGTAGCTAACTGGAGGATATTAATCCGAGATATTTTGGAAG
This sequence comes from Aquificota bacterium, assembly GCA_015486015.1. GTDB lineage: Bacteria > Thermosulfidibacterota > Thermosulfidibacteria > Thermosulfidibacterales > B14-G1 > WFSI01. Next base: position 3,683 of record WFSL01000026.1, read on the forward strand.
GGGGTAAGTGATGGCACGGGTATTTAAGCGTGGCAGGGATTGGTGGATTGATTTTTTAGATGAGGAGGGCCGGCGTCACCGGAAAAAGATCGGTCCCAATTACCGGGTGGCCCAGGATGTTCTCCACGACATTCTGGCAAAGGTGGCAAAGGCTGAATACCTGGGGGTGGTGGAGGAGCGGAAAATTGGCTTCACTGATTTTTGCAGGGAATACCTGGAGAGATACGCCAGAACCCGCCTTTCCCCCAGGTCTTATGAGAGGGAGGAGGGGATCATCAGGAAACACTTTATCCCCTTCTTCAAGGGCTACCTGAAGGCCATCACCAGGTCTAAGATCGAGGCTTACATGGCCCAGCGCCTGGAAGGGGGTGCCTCACCTACCACTGTGGCCCACGAGTTTAGCCGACTTCGCCACATGCTCAATTGGGCCGTGGGGCAAGGCTACCTGAAGAGGAGCCCTGCCAAAGGGGTAAAGCCACCTAAGCCTGAACCTGGCCGGCTCCGCTATCTTACCGCCGAGGAGCTGGCCCGGCTGATGGAGGCCTTAGAACCCTCCTCCCTGATGGAGAACCCTTACAACAAGGGAGACAAGGTGAGCGACCTGGTGAGGGGCTATCTCAAGCCTCTGGTGATCCTGGCCATCAATACGGGTTGCCGGTTAGGAGAGCTTCTCTCTTTGGAGTGGAAGGACGTTAACCTGAGGGAGAGGTTCATCACCTTGGAGCACACAAAGAACAATGAGAGGCGCATTGTCCCTTTGAACCAGGAGGCTTATGAGGCCATCAAGGGCCTGCCCAGGAGGATAGACACCGAAAGGCTCTTTCCCTTTACCCGTCACCAGGTCCATGGTGCCTTTTACAGGGCCGTGAGGAGGGCTGGGATCAAAGATTTTCGCTTTCACGACTTGAGGCATACCTTCGCTTCTTATCTGGCAATGAGCGGGGCAAATATGAGGACTATCCAGGAGCTTCTGGGCCACAAGGATATGAGAATGACCCTTCGATATTCCCACCTTTCACCTGCCCACCTGAAGGAGGCGGTCAATAATTTGAAACTCCCTGGCGAAGATTCTGAGTTGGCACCTATGTGGCACCAGAGAGAATCTTGAAATCGGCATGTCTCGTAAGTGCCTAAAAAAATTGGCGGTCCCAAGGGGATTTGAACCCCTGTCGCCGACGTGAGAGGCCGGTGTCCTAACCGGGCTAGACGATGGGACCGCCTGGCTGGGAAGGGAGGACTCGAACCTCCATTAGCGGATCCAGAGTCCGCCGTCCTGCCAATTAGACGACTTCCCAATAACAAAACAAATGATACCTTCAACTTTACTTCCCGTCAATACTTCACATCCTTTGCTCCTTCTCCAGTTGTGAGCAATGAGAAAGGGGGTTAATATTTTCTTAGGGGGGTGAGATGACAACGCTGAAGAAAATAGATAGCTACCGCTGGATGGTGCCTCAAGACTACAAGCCCGGTATGAGGGTTCCAGGCATCATTTATGCAAAAGAATCTATGATAAAGGCCATAGAGAAGGACCAATCCGTGGAGCAAGTGGCCAATGCTGCTACCCTCCCTGGCATCATCAAGGCCTCTCTGGCCATGCCAGACATCCACTACGGCTACGGCCTGCCTATTGGCGGTGTGGTGGCTACAGATATCTCTAAAGGGGGAGTGATCACCCCTGGGGGGGTAGGCTTCGACATCAATTGCGGGGTGAGGCTATTACGTACGGACCTTACCCTTCAAGATGTGGAGGGCCGAATAGAGGGGCTTATAGATGCCTTATTCTCTACAGTGCCCACAGGGGTAGGCTCTAAGGGTCCCCTAAGGATCAAAGGAACGCAGTATAGGGAGGTCCTGCGTAAAGGAGCGGCTTGGGCCGTAGAGCAGGGTTATGGTTGGCCTGAAGATCTGGAGAACACTGAGTCTCAAGGCTGCCTTCCCGGAGCCGATCCATCTCTGGTAAGCAGCAAGGCCCAGGAGAGGGGGAAAGACCAACTGGGGACCCTGGGATCGGGGAATCACTTTTTGGAGATCCAGGTGGTTCGGCAGGTCCTCAATGAGCCATTGGCCTCTGTTATGGGCTTAGAAGAAGGCCAGATCACCATCATGATCCACTCAGGCTCTCGAGGCTTTGGACACCAGGTGTGCACCGACTTCCTCAAGGTGATGGAACGTGCCCTGCAGAAGTACCAGATTCAGGTCCCCGACCGTCAGTTGGCCTGCGCCCCATACGATTCCCAGGAGGGGCAGGACTATCTGGGCGCCATGGCGTGTGCTGCCAACTATGCATGGGCCAATCGTCAGTGCCTGGCCCATTGGGCTCGTCAGGCTTTCTCCAAGACCTTCGGCAAAAGTGCTCAAGAGCTAAAAATCGAACAAGTCTATGACGTTGCCCACAACATCGTCAAGATAGAGGAGCACATCGTGGATGGGGAGAAGTACAAGCTGGCTGTCCACCGTAAAGGGGCAACCCGGGCCTTTCCACCTGGGCATTCCGAACTTCCTGCCCATTATCGAGAGGTGGGGCAGCCTGTCATTATTCCTGGAGATATGGGAAGAGCGTCTTACGTCCTGGTAGGTACCCATCGGGCCATGGAGGAAACCTTCGGCTCCACCTGCCACGGGGCGGGCAGGATCCTTTCCCGCCAGGCAGCCAAAAGGGCCCTAAAGGGCAGGTCCATTCAGGAGGAGATTAATAAGTATGGCATCTATGCCCGCGCATCCAGCAAGGCCACCTTGGTGGAAGAGGTCCCGATGGCCTATAAGGACATAGACGATGTGGTGGAGGTAGTCCATAAGGCGGGCATCGCCCAGTTGGTGGTGAGACTCCAACCCCTGGGTGTAATCAAAGGTTGAAGGGACAGCCCTTTCGGGCAAAGACCCTCAGAAAGGCTTTTCCATCCCCAATAGGGGCGGAAATCCAATAGACAGAGGTGCCCTTAGCAAAGAGGTAGTGCTCCTGGCCCAGTCCCAGGAAGTGAAGAAAGGAAAGGCAACCTATTCTACCCGTAGAGAAGTGGAAAAAGGGGCTTCCTCCTTTATTCATTTTATTTATCATAAGCTTTACTTGCTGAGAAGCCACCTCCTCGGAAGGTGCCTGTGACACCCATATCATGGCCCTTTTATTCTCCTCAACATACACAGCGATAGCCCCCTTTACGGCCTGGATCCTCTTACCATGAAGCCTATTGATTTCCCTTAGCGCCTCTTTCCCCTTGACAAGCTTCAACAGCCGGTAGCCCTTGATTTCGCCTGGAAAGGACCAGGTAGCAGAACTGCAAGCCGCCACCAAGACAAGGATCACCACCAGGGTCCTCTTCATCTTTTCCCCTCGCCTTATTGGATAATTACCGGGAAGCTGAGACCTTACTCCTCCAAGAGCCTCTTTAACACCCCTTCATGAGTATCCAGGTCCTTTTTTCGATAAAGGACCAAGCGAATGCGCTTAACCGACCTGAGATGGGGAATGGTCTCCAAGATGGCCCTAAACGCCACCACCGCTGCCTCCTCCATGGGGTAGCCAAAGGCCCCAGTAGAAATGGCAGGAAATGCTATAGACTTGAGGCCCTTTTCATCGGCCAGCTTTAAGGCATTTCTGTAACAGGCAGCCAGCCTCTCAGCAGGTTGGGCATCTATGCCGTAGACGGGCCCCAAGACATGAATCACAAAGGGATTGGGCAGGTTGTGCCCACTGGTGATCACTGCCTCGCCGGGCTTTATGGGAGCCAAGGGACGACACTCCTCCTTCAAGCCTGGACCCGCTGCCCGATGGATAGCCCCTGCTACTCCACCCCCCGGCCTGAGCCAGGCATTAGCAGCGTTAACGATGGCGTCGAATCCATCCTGTGCCACAATGTTACCCTTCACACATTCCAAGAGCACATCGCCAATCTGCCGCTCCACAACACGCCCCCACCTCTTTGAGGATTCAATTGCAATGTACCGGGCCAAATGTCAAGTAAATCGTTGAAAGGGCTCTCCTCCAAAGTGCTTGTCAACGGCTCCCTATTACGGTACCACTAAAATAAATACCCCCCTTATGGAGGAAGAGTGACTGGCAGGGTAATCATCGCAGGCGGTGGCACAGGGGGGCATCTATTCCCGGCTCTGGCCGTGGCAGGGGAACTAAGAGAATTGGGCATCGAGGAGGTACACTTTGTGGGTACAGACAGAGGCATAGAGGCCAGGGTATTGCCACGGGAGGGATATCCCTTGCATACAGTGGCAGCCGAAGGGTTTAGAGGAAGAGGGATAAGAAGCCTTAGGGCCATAGGCAAGTTGCTCCTGGGGTATGTTCAGTCCATCCGACTGCTGAGGAGCCTGCGCCCTTGCTGCGTATTGGGGATGGGTGGTTATGCCTCTCTATCTATGGGCTTGGCTGCGGCTACGTTAAGGGTCCCCCTCTTTCTGCACGAGCAAAACGTGATATGCGGGTTGGCCAACAAGCTACTCTTCCCCTTCGCCCGTGAGGTATTTCTCTCGTACCCTCGTACAAAGGGGGTGCATAGGAGAGCAAAGGTACGGGTGACGGGAAATCCTGTGAGAAAGGAACTCCTCCATGCCCAAGAGGATCCTACCTTCTTCGGCATCTCCCCAGGGAAAAGGGTGGTGCTTGTGTTTGGAGGAAGTCAAGGGGCCAGGAGAATCAACGAAGCCGTTGTGGGATCCTTAGGACTACTCTCCGAATATAAAGATGACTTGGCCTTTATTCATCAGACAGGGAAAGGGTACGAAAGGGAGATAGGGGAAGCCTACGCCTCAGCAGGGATTGAAGCTCATGTAACCCCCTTCATCTACGAGATGGGAAAGGCCTATGCTACTGCACGCCTGGTGGTATGCCGGGCTGGGGCCACCACCTTGGCAGAAGTGACAGCCCTGGGAAAGCCTTGCATTCTTATCCCCTTTCCCCATGCCGCGGGGGCACATCAACTCCAAAACGCCAAAGCCTTGGAGGAGCAAGGGGCAGCCATAGTACTAACCGAAGACGAATTGGCCCCTGCAGCTCTTGGGAAAATGATTGTACATCTCATGGCCAATGGTGAGGTCCTGAAAAGTATGGCAAGAGAGGCCAGAAGGCTTGGTAGGCCTCAGGCGGCCCACGAGATAGCTGTGAGGTGCTTGGAGGCAGCAGGTGATAGAAGGTAGCGTCCATTTCGTAGGAATGGGGGGAGTGGGGATGAGTGCACTCGCCAGGATCCTCCTCTCTATGGGTATCCAGGTAAGCGGCTCTGACATCCAAAGGAACAGGCTCCTGGAGCAGTTGGAGAGTTTGGGTGCCAAGGTATACATAGGTCATAAGGCCACTCATGTAGGAAACGCCTCTCTGGTAGTCTATTCCACAGCCATCAAAGGGGGGAATCCGGAGCTTGAGGAAGCTAAGAAGAGGGGCATCCCCGTGATGCATAGGGGAGAGCTACTGGCCATGATAATGAGTGAAAAGGAGGGGATAGCCATTGCAGGGTCCCATGGGAAGACCACCACTACCTCCATGGTAGCTTCAATACTGATGCATGCAGGTTTAGAGCCCACGGTGTTGGTGGGCGGGAGGATCCTTTCTATAGACACCAATGCCCTCCTGGGCAAGGGCACGCTCATCATAGCCGAGGCCGATGAGAGCGATGGCTCTTTTCTTCATCTGTTGCCCCAATATGCCGTGGTCACCAATGTGGACAAGGAACATTTAGATCACTACGGAGATTACGAGAACCTGATAAGGGCCTTTCAGGGATTTATAGGTAAGGTACAAGGTAAGGTTGTGGTCTGCTGGGATGACCCAGCATTAAGGGGGATAGTGAACGCCAATCATGTGACCTATGGTCTCTCTGCTGGAGCCACTTACAGGGCGATAGGGATAGTGAAAGGAGAAGGAGAGCAGAGCTTTGTCTGTCTTAGAAACGGTAAAAAGCTGGGCAGGGTACGCATTACCCTTCCCGGTGATCACAATATTCAGAATGCCCTGGGGGCATTAGCGCTTTCCATAGAGGTAGGCGTAGACTGGGGACACGCTGTGGAGGCCTTGGCCTCCTTTAAAGGCGTTGATAGGAGGCTTACGCTCAGAGGCGTGGCAGGTAATGTGGCCGTTGTGGACGACTACGGACATCATCCCACCGAGATTGTACATACCTTGCGTGCCGCGCGGGAGCGCTGGCCAGGCAGGAGAATAGTGGTGGTGTTTCAGCCCCATAGGTACACGAGGACAAAAAACCTCTTAGAGGAGTTTTGGGGGGCCTTTTATGGGGTGGATCGCATGGTAGTGATGGAAATATATCCAGCTGGGGAGTCTCCCAACGGGGTGACAGGAGAAGATGTGTGGAGAGGGGTAAAAAAGAGGAGTTGCCCCCATGCTGTCTATATCCCTACAAAGGGAGAGGTAAGGGATTATGTGGTGAGGCACTTGAAGGGTGGGGACCTCCTTCTCACCCTTGGAGCCGGGGACGTTTGGAAGGTAGGGGATGAGGTGCTGGAGGTATTAAGGAGACGATGTACACCTTGAAGGAGCAGGTACCGCTCAGCAGATTCACCACTTTCAAAATCGGTGGCCCTGCCAGGTTGCTGGCTGAACCAGGCAATCTGAATGCGTTGCGGGCCCTCTATCGGCTCGCCCATGAGGAAGGTTGGCCGGTGCTCCTGATAGGGAAAGGCTCCAATATGTTGGTGGGGGATGGAGGTTTCCCTGGGTTGGTAATCCTGACAAGGGCTTTGAGCAAAGCGGAAATAAAAGAGAGAAGGATACGCGTCCAATGCGGCGTCTCTATCCCAGAGTTAGCCAGAATGGCCATGAAGGCTGGCCTCTCAGGGTTAGAGAGAATAGGGGGCATACCTGGGACCATAGGGGGAGGGCTAATTAGCAACGCAGGCTCATTTGGGCAATCCTTGGGCGAGTTGGTGGAAGAGGTAGAGGTTTTAGTGGACGGTGAAAGGGAGGTCCTGAGAGGCAAGGAGGTATATTGGGGATACAGGGAGTCAAGTTTGAAGGGGAGCACAGTGCTAAGGGCAAGCCTTCGACTGGTGCCCGGAGATAAAATACACATAGAAAGGGAGATGGCTCTCTGGAACAGGGAAAGGAGAAGAATGCAGCCTCTGGACAGGCCATCGGCAGGTTCGGTGTTTAGGAATCCAGGGGGAGAGAGTGCAGGACGTATCATAGAGGAGGCTGGCCTCAAGGGGTTAAGGGTGGGAGATGCTATGGTTTCTGAACGTCATGCCAACTTCATTGTAAATATGGGAAGGGCCAAGGCCAAGGATGTAACCCACCTCATCAGCATGGTCAAGAAACGGGTTGAAATCGCCTTTTCTATCACCCTGGAGGAGGAGATAGTCTATGCGGGGATCTTTGAGGGGGATGAAGATTGCATTGCTGTTAGGGGGGCCATCGTCTGAGCGAGAAGTCTCCCTAAAAACCGGGAGGGCCGTGGCACAAGCCATGAGAGAGGAAGGACTCAATGTGGCGGAGGTAGATGTAGGGAATAATTTAGAGGCCTTGGTGGACGATATAAAGAGGGTGAAGCCCCAGGTGGTTTTTATTGCTCTTCATGGCAGGTTTGGCGAGGATGGAGTGATCCAGGGGATCCTGGAGTACATGAACATTCCCTATACAGGCTCCGGTGTGATGGCAAGTGCACTGGCCATGAATAAGGTAGCCTCCAAAAGGCTTTTTGCATACCACGGTATCCCCGTAGCTAAGTACACCATATTCCGCAAAGGGGGATGGACACTGCCAGGGGAGGCCACCTTGGGTGAACTTCGCTATCCCTTAGTGGTAAAGCCTGCCGCCGAAGGCTCCACCATTGGGGTAAGCATCGTTAAAGGGGAGAGTGAGTTGGAGCCTGCGCTTCAAGAGGCTTACAAATATGGAGACACTGTCTTGGTAGAAGAGTACATAGAAGGAAGGGAACTCACCGTAGGTATACTCGGCGATGAGCCTCTTCCAGTGATTGAGATCATTCCCAAGTCAGGATTTTATGACTATAAAACCAAGTACACCAAGGGAATGGCTGAGTATCATGTGCCAGCGAGGCTCTCAAAAGAGACCTTTGCCATGACCCAGGAGATGGCCCTATTGGCCCATAGGGCGCTGGGATGTTGTGACGTCTCCCGGGTAGACTTTCGCCTGTCCACTGATGAGATCCCTTACGCTCTGGAAGTGAACACCATCCCTGGCATGACAGAGACCAGTCTCTTACCAAAGGCAGCAGCGGCGGCTGGGATATCCTTCAGGGAATTGGTGCTTCGTATCTTGGAGTCTGCATTGAAGGGTGGAGGAGGTGCCAAGTGACCCGGATAACCATAGAAGACTACCTGCCCCGAGGGGCGATACTGAAGGTGGTGGGCGTAGGGGGGGCCGGGGGAAATGCAGTGGACAACATGATAGAGCACGGCCTTCAGGGGGTAGAGTTTGTGGCCATCAATACTGATGCCCAGGCCCTGAACAGGTGTAAGTCTCCAGTGAAGGTACACATAGGCTCCAATATCACCAAAGGCTTGGGGGCCGGGGCCCGGCCTGAGATCGGGAGGATGGCTGCCGAAGAGGAAAGGAACAGGATAAAGGAGGCCCTGCAAGGTGCGGATATGGTCTTTGTAACTGCTGGCATGGGCGGGGGCACTGGTACGGGAGCCGCCCCTATAGTAGCCCAGGTGGCCAAGGAGGTGGGAGCCCTCACGGTGGCTGTTGTGACCAAGCCCTTCCTTTTTGAAGGGAGGCAGAGGATGAGGAATGCACAGGAAGGCCTTGTAGAGCTCAGCGAACATGTGGATACCCTCATCACCATCCCCAACGAGAGGCTCTTTGAGGTAGTAGATGAGAGGACCAGTATAAAGGATGCCTTTAAGATAGCCGATGATGTGCTCCGCCAGGGTGTTCAGGGCATCTCCGATATTATCACCGTCCCTGGATTAGTAAACGTGGACTTTGCTGACGTTAAGACCATCATGGAGGACAGGGGTGTAGCACTCATGGGAACAGCCACTGCCAGGGGAGAAGACAGGGCAAGAAATGCAGCCATTGGCGCTGTTTCAAGCCCTCTGCTGGAAGAAGTGAGGGTAGACGGGGCCAGGGGGGTGCTCATCAACATCACAGGGGGCCCAGACCTTACCCTAACAGAGGTCAGGGATGCAGCCGTAGTGGTATACGAAGCAGCACACGAGGAAGCCAACATCATCTTTGGTGCCGTGATTGATGAGAGAATTGAAGGGGAAGTGAGGGTTACAGTAATTGCCACAGGGTTCTCTCCAGTCTTTCCAGGAGTCCCTGAGGAGAAGGCAGAGGTGACTGAGGCTCCTCCCGAGCAGCAGGAGCAGTCCCAAGAGGAGAACCTCCTTCTGGAGGAGTGGGGTGATCTGGATGACCTCCCTCCCATCATTCAAAGGATCCTGGAGAAGAACGGGCATTGATCTCCAGGGCATTAGCCACTGCCTGGGACCGCCTGTTGAAGGATGAAGAGGGGACCCAACTCTGCGCCCAGGGATGGGACCTCTCTATGCTTCTATTCTTTCCAAATCTCTACCGTGTGGGCATGGCGAATTTGGGATTCCAGACCATTTACCGGATTGCCAACAGTGTACCCGGTGTCTCGTGTGACAGGTGCTTTTTGCCAGATCCATCCCTCACTCCTTTCTTGGATAAGGGTGAGGAGCTGGTATCTATGGAACTCAAGCTTGCCCCCAGGGAGTTTCACATACTCGCGTTTTCCGTGAGTTTCGAACCCGATCTTTTCAATGTGATACGCCTCTTACGCTGGTCTAAGGTGGAGCCTATTGCCTCTCACAGAAGGCCCAGCGATCCGCTGGTAATCATCGGCGGGATCGTACCTTCTGCAAATCCAGAGCCGTTTGCGGTGTTGGCAGACATCATCTTGGTAGGCGAGGGGGAGGAGCTGCTTCCCCAGGTGTTGGAGGCAATCAAAGGCGAGGGAACCGGGAAAACCACCAAGCTCTTCCACAGGCTTAGCAGTATACCTGGCGTCTATATACCTTCCTTGTACAGGCCTCATTACGATCACTTTGGGAGGTTCATGGGAGTTACTCCAGTGGGGGATGTGCCCATGCCCATCCGCTGGCGTTCATGGGGCAGGTTCTGCCAAGAGGGTAACCAAGCCCCATTGATTACCCAACACTCTGTCTTCCCCGGAACCCTCCTTGTAGAGGTAAGTAGAGGCTGTCCGCACCTGTGCCGTTTCTGCTTGTCCGCTCACCTCTACCGTCCGGTAAGGATGGTAGAGAAAGGGAGGCTCCTGAAATCTATTGATAGGCCTTGCCAAAAGCTGGGATTAATGGGCACCTCTATCTCCCATTATCCCCACCTTGTCCAGATAGTGGATAAGGCAGTTTCTGTAGGGAAAGAGGTCTCCTTCTCCTCCTTGAGAGTTGATGCTCCCCTCCCTGTGCTGAGGTTGGTGAGCCAGCAAGGTAAAAGGGCCACATTTGGGATTGAGGCCGCCACTGAGAGATTAAGGAGGGTTGCAGGCAAACCCATCCCTCAGGACACGATCATGGAACGCCTTCTTTACTGTGTGGCGCATGGTGCAAGGACCCTGAAGCTTTACTTTATGATAGGCCTGCCTACAGAGATGGAGGAGGACATTGAGGCCCTTGTATCCTTCCCCAAGGAACTCCTCCACCACTGCCGTAAGGAATCTCTCCCATTGCCCCAAGTGCATATCAGCCTTTCCCCTTTTGTGCCAAAACCACATACCCCATTCCAGTGGTTTCCTATGGATACCAGAGAGACCTTGAGGGCGAAGATAAGAAAGGTGGAATCTGGCCTCAGGGGGATAAAGAGGGTGGTGGTCACAGGGGAAGGACCCAAGTGGTCTCTTCTGCAAGGCCTTATATCCAAGGGGGACAGGAAAGTAGGAGAGGCCCTGGCCCTCTCAGTGGCCAACGATAAGGACTGGCTGAATGCCATTAAGGGATTTAACCTGAGTCTGGAATACTACCTCCATAGGATGCGAGATATGGATGAGCCCTTCCCATGGGAGATCGTAGATACTGGCTGGGGAAAGGAGGAACTCCGCCAAAGGGGATGGTTCTCCAACACATAAATCCTCCGTTGGATTAATAATTTAGAGTGCATTCATGGAGACACATCACTACTTTCTCTATCAAGAGCCCCCTGCTTCTCCCTTGCTTTCCTCGATGATCCTTTGAGCCAAATGGGGAGGGACCTCCTCGTAGTGTGAGAACTCCATGGAATACGTACCCCTGCCCCCAGTTATAGAGCGTAGTTCAGGTGCATAGCGTAGGATCTCTGCCAAGGGAACCTGAGCCCTGATGATTTGGTTTTTCCCCTTGGCTTCTACCCCAAGAATCTTTCCCCTCTTAGCATTAAGATCGCCAATCACGTCGCCTACGCACTCATCCGGTGAGATCACCTCTAAGGTCATGATGGGTTCCAGGAGTACAGGATTGGCCTGGGCAGCTGCCTTCTTGAATGCCAAGGATCCAGCAATTTGGAAGGCAAGATCTGAGGAGTCCACAGGGTGGAAAGAACCGTCGTAAAGCACCACCTTCACATCCACTACAGGATACCCTGCCAATACCCCTTCCTGCATGGCGCCCCTGACCCCCTTCTCAACAGAGGGGATGTACTGCCTGGGTATGGCTCCACCTACGATCTGATTCGAAAACTCGAAGCCTTCTCCCCTGGAGAGGGGCTCTACCTCAATCCATACATCTCCATACTGCCCCCTTCCGCCAGTCTGTTTCTTATATCTCCCCTGCATCTTTACCTTCTTTTTGATGGTCTCCTTGTAAGGGACTTTGGGGGTGTGGAGCTCTACCTCCACCCCGTACTTTCTCTTGAGCCTCTCCACAATGGTCTCAAGGTGGAGCTGCCCCAGACCGGAGATGATAAGCTCCTTGGTCTGTTCATCCCGGTTCACCCCAAGGCCAGGATCCTCCTCCATAAGCCTCTGAAGCGCTGCGCTGATCTTCTCCTCATCGCTTCTGCTCTTTGCCCTGATAGCAAAGGAGAGAATGGGCGCCGGGAAGGGAATCGGTGGAAACACCAGCGGCGCATCAGGTGAACACAGGGAGTCTCCAGTCCTTGTCTCTTTCAGCTTGGCCACAGCCCCTATGTCTCCTGCTATCACCCTCTCGCATGGCCTCTGTTCTTTCCCCACCATAAAGAAAGGTTTACCCACCCTCTCCCTCACCTCCCTATTAGAGTTATAGACAGTGGAGTCCCCTTCCAGTATGCCAGAAAAAACTTTGAAAAGCGTGATCTTCCCCGCATAAGGGTCTGATATGGTCTTGAATACCAGCGCCGCAAGAGGTTCCTCTTTACTGCACCTTCTCTCCTCTTCTTCTCCCGTCTTGGGGTTGAGCCCCTTCACATGTGGCCTCCCGTCTGGGGAAGGTAGCACCTCAACCATGAGGTCCATCAACACGTCTACTCCAACATTCTCATAGGCCGAGCCCACCAACACCGGGATTATTTCCCCCTGTTTCACCCCATTGGCCAAGGCCTCTACAAGCTCCTCCTGACCAAGCTCTTCTCCCTCCAAATACCTTTCCATGAGCTCGTCGTTAGTCTCTGCAATATCTTCTATCAGCTCATTCCTGGCTGCTACCACTGCCTCCCTGTACTCCTCCGGCACCTCGCTCGGAGAGCCCCCGTCTCCACGAAAAAGGGCCTGTCCTGACAAGAGATCTACCACCCCCTTCAGCCCTTCCCCCTTGCCCATGGGGTAAGAAACAAGGGAAGGTTTTATCCCCAGTTCCCCCTTGACCTCAGTAAGCACCCTCTCCCATTCTGCTTGCTGCTTATCCAACTCGTTGATGAAAATAATGCAAGGGATACCCATCTCTCTTGTAGAGTGCCAAAGCTTCTCCGTCTGAACCTTCAGGCCATCTACACTGCTCACCACGAAAATAGCGCCGTCTATGATCCTAAGACACCCAATGGTGTCTGAAATGAAATTGGCGTATCCTGGGGTGTCTATCAGGTTCACCTTTCTGCCTTTGTAGGAGAAAAAGGCAACAGCGGCATTTATGGAGCACCCCCGGCGGTGCTCATCGGGATCGTAATCCATTACAGTGTTCCCCTCGCCCACCCTTCCCAACCTGCTGGTAACCCCGGCATTGAAAAGCATAGCCTCTGCCAAGGTGGTCTTACCGGTTCCACCATCAGACAAGAGGCCAATGTTTCTGATATGCTGAGTCTCGTATCCTTTCATGCCTGACTCCTTTCCCAAATTTATTTAGGATGGACGTGTAAAGCGCATGAAAATTAACAGATTTTGATCTGAGGGTCAAGAAAGGCATCCCATCTACCAGCCCCTCATGATCCTGTGTGCCAAGAATGGAGGAAGCCCCTTTTCGATGATTTTGCGAGAAGTAATTTCCACAGCATACGGGATTCGCTTAAAGATCAATTTATCCCCCTTTATAATCACACAACATGCCCTGGGGTCACCATCTCTTGGTTGCCCTACGCTGCCGACATTGATAAGATATCTGGCACCTTGCTGGAGCTCCAGTTCACCTTTACAGGGTAGGTATTCTGCCTTTTCACCACACAGCCTGAAGGCCATGGGGATATGGGTGTGCCCCACCATCACATGGGTGGCTGTGCAGCTCTCGAGGGCCACCCGAGCTTCGTAAGGATCTGTTATGTATATCCACAGCTCTGGCGCCACAGGAGAAGAGTGGACCAGCAGTGCATCATTGACTTGGGAGGTGAGAGGAAGATCGGCAAGATACTCCCTCTCTTCGTCGTTTAGCACTTCCCTGGTCCAGCGTATAGCCTCTTGGGCAATGGGATTGAAGTCCGAGATGGAGGTCTTTCCACACGCAGCCCAGTCGTGGTTGCCGGCAACCACCTTTGTACATGCCTCCTTTACAAGGGCGATGCATGAATTTGGATCTGGGCCATACCCCACGATATCCCCTAAGCAGTGTATAACCTCTACCTGCTGAGTTTCGAGAAACCTGAAAGTAGCCCTTAAGGCCTCCAGGTTTCCATGAATATCGGCAATGAAGGCAACGACCCCCATGCTTTATCAATTACTGCTTAGCCAGCACCTTTCAAGGGCTCTCCATTATCCATCATGGCTGTTCACCTTGACTTTGCAAACGTAAGCTCGTATAAGCCCGCAAAACAAGAGGTAGAGTTAGGTTACGGATCATAGATGGACTTGATCATCCCATGCTAAGTTGTCTTGACCTTTTAGGATCGTGGAAGTGGGTGGTGGCTGGTGCTGCCCCCGGACTTCAAATCCGGTGAGCCTCCCAAAAGGGGGCTGGTGGGTTCGATTCCCACCCACTTCCGCCAGATTCCTGGGGTCAGGATGAGATGAGTAGAGAGAAAAGGAGGAAGCAAAATGAGAAGGAGACTATGGTGGCTGGCATGTGCGTTGATATTGGCCTCTCTGTGGGACGCTGTCCAGGCTGGGCCTACAATCAAAAAATTAAAGGATACCATAGAGGTGAAGGCCGAAGGGGAGACCCTTCACTATAGAGAGACCTCCCTGTATTCCAAAGAGGCATTTAATCGGATTATCAAAGAAGACTTCAAGTCTATCCTGATCGGATCGTTAGAGAAACGATACAATGGATATGCTACGCATCCAGAGGTGGAGTTTAGCAAAGAGAAGAGCACCGTCACAGTGCGGTGCCTCATAAAGGGTGCCATGTACGCTCCCCAATCTTATGACTTCCACTGGTTATTGAAAGATCTACCCTTCGATCTCTACCAGTTCGTGCAAAGGGACAGAGAATTGATCTATGAAGGTACCATCAGGGGCATACCCACGATTATCAGATTGCAGTTTCCTTACAAGCCAGCCCACTGTCATGAGCACGTCTGGCCGAGATGGAGATAGAGATCCTGGCAACAGAATCCTTAGGTGTGAGGGGCCTCTGCTGCTTTGTCACTACGAGCAGAAGGCGGATTCTCATAGATCCAGGCGTTGCGCTGGGCTATAACCGCTTTGGTTTACATCCGCATCCCTTCCAGGTGGCAGTGGGTGAAAGAATACGGGAAAGGCTAATAGAGGAATGGAATCTGGCTACGGATATAATAATCAGCCACTTTCACGGGGACCACACCCCACTGGCACACCCCAACCCTTACCAGCTCCATGTAAATAGAGTAGCCCATCTGAACCCTGAAGCAAAGATATGGACCAAAGACCCTTCCAATCTCTCACCGCTGGAGGAAGGGAGAGCAAAAGAGATTCTCCCT
Source organism: Aquificota bacterium (assembly GCA_015486015.1). Taxonomy (GTDB): domain Bacteria; phylum Thermosulfidibacterota; class Thermosulfidibacteria; order Thermosulfidibacterales; family B14-G1; genus WFSI01. Next base: position 18,867 of record WFSL01000026.1, read on the forward strand.
GCATTGGGAGGGAGAGTTCATGTCGCAAAGGGGGAGGTTTCAGGGGAGCTTTCCTTCTCCCTCCCTGTGCTTCATGGAGATGGGACTACACACAATGTTAGTGTGATAATGACAAAGGTGGTGGACGGTGACACCTTCGTACATGCCCCAGGGATCCAACTCATCAATGACAAGGCAGTTTACATGATAGTAGATTGGCACCCTGATGTAGTTCTTGTAGACGGTCCTCCTCTATACCTCCATCAGAGGTTCACCAGGAAACAGGCTATGAAGGCCTGGAAAAACGCCAAACTCCTTTCTGAGCACGTCAAGACTCTGATTATCGACCACCACCTGATGAGGAGCCTCGAGGGTATAAAGTGGCTGGGGGAGCTCTCAAGAGAGACGGGGAAGAGAATTATCTGTGGTGCTGATTTTATGGGAAAGAGAAGGCTCCTCTTGGAGGCTATAAGAGAAGAGCTGTACCGAAAGATGCCGGTCCCTCAGGATTGGGAGGAGAAATACTCCAGGGGAGAAATCAAGACCGATACATACTGGGAACAAGGCCGAAGCCTTTATCTCATCTGATCATCGCCATTTATGCCCGGTCTTCAATCGGCCCTAAGATGCCATCCTACGTTTAAAGGGGTTATATAAAACCCTGTAAGCTTCTTTACGTGTGCCCCTGGATTATCGGCGGGAAGGGCTTATCAAAGTGGTAACTCACCCCCTTTGCCAAAGCGATCCTTTCCCCTTCCTGGTTTGTCACCTCCATACTGTAAAGCCCGATCCTCTTGCCCATGTGGATCTCCTTGGCCTCTGCTATCAGCTCGTCCTTCAGATTGGCCGACCTGAAGAAGCTTATATTCACCTCTATGGCAAAACCCAGTCTGCCATGGCTATTGCCTGCTATGGCAAAGGCGAAATCGCACAGCGAGAAGAGCGCTCCCTCATGGCAGACCCCAGCAGCATTCAAGTGCCTCTCTTCCACAGTTAAGGCTACCCTGGCGTAACCCGGGGCCACCCCCAATACCCGGGCGCCTAAAAGTCCCATGAGCCTGTCATGCAGAAAGGTATATTCCCCCACCCTCCTGGCCAGATGGTCCACCTCGTCCGTCACCCCTCTAACTCCCCTATGAATTCTTCACTATCCATCACCCTCAGCAGAGGGTAAAGTGGGCCCTTTTCATATATCTCCATAACGGCCTCCTGGGTCTCCCGGTCATGGGATGCCGTGCAGTCCCTCAGGATCACAGCGCGAAAGTCATTGCTCACCGCATCCAAGGCCGTGGCGAGAACACAATAGGGGGCAGTGATACCACATACAGCTACAGTATCTACGCCCAATGTCCTCAGGGTTTGATCCAGATCGGTCTTGAAAAAAGCGGATAGGCGCCTCTTCTCCAGTACCATGTCACCAGGGACCATATCCAATTCTTCCACTACCTGAACCCCTTCTGTGCCCCTTATGCAGTGTGGCCTTAGCCTGGACTTAAAGAGAAAATCCTGGGGCAAGAAGCTATCACAGGCGAATACAATCGGTATGTCCCTTTCTCTACACGCGGCGATGAGCCTGTTAATCCTGGGAATGATGGCCCTGCCTGCCTTGGCAACACCATGCTCCCCTTTAAGGTTGTCTTTGAGCATATCAACGACGATAAGGGCCGCCCTCATCCCATGATCACCCTACAATCCACAGCCATACAGCCCTTCTCACTGCCCATAATGGGATTGATGTCCAGCTCTTGAATCTGAGGCACCTCCATGGCCAAATTAGAGAGGGCAAGAAGCATCCTAACCACAGAGGCCTTATCCACTGAAGGGCCGCCCCTGACACCCTCGAGGATGGCCTTACCCCTCAAGCCATCGATCATCTCACGGGCTTCATTTTCGTCCAGGGGAGCTATGCCCAAGGTGAAATCTTTCCATACCTCTGTATAAATTCCCCCTAGGCCAAAGGTAATTACAGGCCCAAACTGCGGATCCCTCTTTATACCTGATATGAGCTCCACACCCTCCACCATAGGCTGAAGGAGAAAGCCCTCTATGAAAAGCCCCCTTTTAACTGCCCTGCCTTTCATCTCTCTAACGGCCTCGATAAGCCCATGGGCATCTCTAATATTGAGTGCTACCCCTCCCACCTCTGTCTTGTGCAAGGCCTCAGGGGACACAAGCTTCAATACTAAGGGATAGCCTAACCCGCTGGCCGCATCCAAGGCCTCTTCCTCGCCCTTGACCATCCTGGAAGGCGCCACGGGGATGCCATACTTCTCCAACAACTCCAAGGCCTCTCCACCCATTAGCACCCTCCTCTCTCCTTCCACGACGGGGATCTCCCCAAGAGGCACCCTCTTTCTCTCCCTCAACGTATGGTACCTGGTAAGGATGGAAAGGGCACGTACAGCACGAGTGGCAGAGGGATAAACCATCACCCCTGCGTTTCTCTCCAACCTCTCAGCTACCCCTTCGAAATCATCCCCGTAGAGCCAGACAGTGATAGGCTTGGTCTCCTTAAAAGGTCTGTTTTTTAGCCTACCTTCTGGGTCCAGGTCGGCATGTAGGGGAGAACCCAAGGCAGCGGAAATGAACACCACTCCGTCCACATCCTTTCTCCCCAAAAGCAATCTCAAGGCTGTATCCATAGCCCTTTCGTATCCACCCCACATGATGGGGGGCCAGATGTCCACAGGATTGGAGACCTTGAACCACTCCGGCGCCAGGGATTGGATAGGCCCTAACTCTTCGGGAGGTATCTCTGCCATCTCCATGCCATAGGCCTCACAGGCATCAGCCATCATAATGGCACCTGCACCAGTGAAGCTGATAAGGCCCAGCCTGTTCCCCTCCATGGGGGGCAGGAAGAGGAGGGCCTTTACGGCATCCATGAGTTCCTCAGGGTCTTCCACATCCAACAGACCCGCCTTCTTGAAAGCAGCTTTGTAAACCTGGTACTCCCCCACCATGGAGCCCGTATGGGAAAGCGCCATTTTGCTTCCTACATCACTCCTTCCCGTCTTCAACACCAGCACGGGCTTCTCCTTTGAAACCCTGCTCGCCACCTGAAGGAACCGCCTGCCACCCCTTATCCCTTCCATGTGGATTGCAATCACCCTGGTCTGGGGATCCTTAGCGAAATACTCCAGGCACTCCGTAAAGCCCACGTCGCACGCATTCCCAATGTCTATACCTTTGCCTATCTTTCCCGTAAAACCCTCGGGCCCTGCATGAAAGATACCGCTCTGGCAAATCACAGAAACGGGCCATGGATCTTTATCCCTGGGAACATCCACAAAAGAGGTGGAAAAAGGGGCGAAGTGGTTGACCACCCCTAAGGTGTTGGGGCCCACTATTCTCAACCCAGAAGCCTCAGCCAGTTGAGTGAGTTCATCCTGAAGCTCACTCCCCCTGTCATCAGCGTCGGCAAAACCTTGGGTCACCACTACAGCCCTCTTTATTCCCTTCTCAGCACAGTCCTTTACCACCTCCAACACCCTCTCCCTCCCCACGGCAACCACAGCTAAATCAGGTACCTCGGGCAGGGCCTTTACGTTAGGATAGGCGGTGAAGCCCAGAATGGACCCTATCTTGGGATTCACTGGGAAGACCTTCCCCCTGTACCCAAAGCGCAAGAGATTCTCCAAGACATTGAAGGCACCAGTACCTGTAGCCCTAGGTACACCGACGAGGGCTACAGAAGCGGGATCCAGAAAACCCTCCACAAATGCACTATCCATTCTTACATCCCCCTCAACGATCAAGGGTCCTCTTACCTACCCTCCACCCTCACCATCCTGGCATCGGCTATAACAAGCCTTTCACCCATAGCAAAGACGGGGTTCAAGTCCATCTCCTGAATTCTCCTGCTGTGTGCCACATCAGATACCCTCACCAAAAATTTGGCCAAGGCCTCCTTATTCACGGCAGGATAGCCCCTGATCCCCCTTAGCAACTTCTCCCCCTTAACCTCCTCTATCATCTGCCGAGCATCCCTATCTTCAATAGGCACCAGGCGAAAGGTGACGTCCTTTAAGACCTCTATCCAGATGCCACCCAAGCCGAACATAATCACCTGACCGAATGAGGGGTCCGTAGATATACCTACAGCCAGCTCTATCCCTCGGAGGTGGGGTTGTAGAGAGAAAGCCGCGTTTGGGTCTATGGGCCTCACCCTCTCTGCCATCTCCGAAAAAGCCCTCTCTAACTCCTGGGGCCCAGAGATGCCTGTCACCACCCCACCCGCCTCGCTCTTGTGAATGATCTTCTCCGATGAGACCTTGAGGACCACTGGATAACCCAGGAAACCAGCCTTTTCTAAAGCTTCCCCTAAACTCTCCACTTCATAGGTGGGATTAACAGGAAGCCCCTCATTGGCCAGAAAGGCTTTAGCCTCTACTTCACCCAATTGAGACATCTCTTCCCTCCACAAGCCTCTTTCTTTGCAGAAGCGCACCGAGGGCTAAGGCACCGTCCTCCGGAGTGACAAAGACAGGGATGCCAGCACTTTGAAGCATCTCTATCTCTTCAGCTATCTCACTCCTTACTCCCAAGAGGACCACCACGATGGGCCTCTTGGCCTCCCGCTTCATCATGATAAGCTCCTCTACAGGAACACGGATGGCCCTGTTGTAACCCCAGAGGAAGAGAGCAACATCAAAGGGCTCTCGGAGTAATAAACGGGCTACAGGATAATAATTCTCCGGCAAAAAACCCGGTCCTGTCATGTCCACGGGGTTGTCAATGTCCACAGGGGTTTTCTCTCCTATAATCTGGTAGATCTGCCGTCTGGCCTCTTCCCTTAAGGGAGGCACCTCCCATCCATACTGAAGGAGCTTATCCATGGCCACTATGCTGGGCCCAGCAGTGAAGGTGAGAATACAGAGCCTGTTTCCTTGAGGCAGCGGAAGCATATCAAGGGCCTTCAGGACGATGGCCAGCTCCCTGGGAGATGAAGCCTCTAATACACCGGCCTGCTTGAATGCCCCAGAGTAAACAGGCTTACTCCCAGCTAAGGTCCCTGTATGGGTAAATGCGGCCTTGTTTACCTCTTGGGCCTCCCCCACCTTATAGACAGCCACAGGTTTTACAGAGGCAAGATACTTGGCAGCCTGAAAGAACCTCCTTCCATCCTCTGTACCCTCTACAAAGAGACCCACCGTCCTGGTATCATCATCGGTAGCCAGATACTCCATATAATCGGCAAATTCCAAAACCGTGCGGTTTCCCACACCAATCCACTTCGAGAGGCCCACACCTTCCTCGTAAAGGAGATAGGCTATGGTGAGACCCACGCCCCCGCTCTGAGAAACCAGGGCAATGGATCCCGGTCTGGCACGCATGTACCAGAAAAGGGGCCAGATGTTGCTCTTCACGTTGACAAATCCCAGAGTGTTGGGTCCTAAGAGTCTGATGGAGTACATCCGGCAGATCTCTCTTATCCGATCCTCGAGTTCCCTCCCACCCTGATACTCCTTGTAGCCCCCTGCCACGATGATGGCATTCTTGATCCCCAACCCCCCACAGTTCTCTAACACCTCCACTGCCCTTTCATGACCTACCAGGATCATGGCCAGGTCAGGGATCTCAGGTAGAGCTTGAAGATTGGGATAACAGGGAAGACCCATCAGCTCTTTGAGCCTGGGATTTACTGGATAGACACGCCCTTTGTAACCATGGTGGATCAGATTCCAAAGGGCAGCGAAACCCACACTCAATTGGCCCTCCCGCACACCCACCAAGGCAATGCTGGAGGGGTTGAAGAATCTCTCCATCTTAATCCCTCATCTTTTCCAAACCATTGATGAAAAGAGCGGCGTAGTCACGGGCCACCTCCTCTATAGAATAACGACCCTCAGGTGAAAACCACTCTACTGCCCAGTTGCAGGCACCAAAAATGAAGAGAGTGGCCAGATCCTCCTTCACATCCTTCGAGATTAGCCCCTCCTCCTTGGCCTGTGCGATCGCCTCTCTCACGAGGGTATTGAGCAGATCACAAATGGTGTTCACCCTTTCCCTGTGTTGGGGAGTGAGCTCCTTCTTTTCAGTGAGGAAGATCTGAAAGGCAGCTCCATCTGTCACCAAAAAGGAGAGATAGCAGGCAATGTAACGCCTTATCCGGTCTATAGGGTGGGGATATTCCCTCCTTATCTTGAGAAACTGGGCTTGGACACGTTCTCCCACGGTAAGGAATATCTGGTAGAGTAGTTCCTCCTTGTTCTCCACATAGTAGTAGAGAGAAGCCTTTTTGATACCCACCTCCTGGGCCAGGTTTTGAAGACTGGCCCTTCTATAACCCTTTTCAGAGAAGAGCCTGGTAGCTGCCTTGTATATAGCCTTCATCTGACCCATAGACTTTATGATATCAGCACCGCAAAAGTTTGTCAAATAAAGTTTATGAGAAAACTACCTACCAACCGGTAAAAACCTTGAAGATAGAAAAAACCACTACTCAACGGGCACTTAGAATAACTTTTATACCCGCTCGCATTCAAAAAACCACCCCTTGCCAAATCTCCTTCAGAAACCATAAAAGCTTATTATGGAGTTTTGTTTGGTGTCCGAATACAAACCAGCGGGGGATCAGCCCCATGCCATTGAAGCCTTAGTGAGGAACCTCCAGGAGGGGGTACGCCACCAGACCCTCTTGGGGGTGACGGGCTCGGGCAAGACCTTCACCCTGGCCAACGTCATCGCCCGGGTGAACCGCCCTACCCTGGTCATCTCCCACAACAAGACCCTGGCCGCCCAGCTCTATTCGGAATTCAAGACCTTCTTTCCCGAAAACGCCGTGGAGTACTTCGTCTCCTACTACGACTACTACCAGCCCGAGGCCTACATTCCCCAACGGGACCTCTACATAGAGAAGGACTGCTCCATCAACGACGACATAGACCGCATGCGCCACTCCGCCACCCGATCTCTTCTGGAGCGCCGGGATGTCATCATCGTAGCCTCCGTCTCCTGTATCTACGGCCTGGGCTCCCCCGAGGCCTACTACGGCATGGTCATCACCTTAGAGGTGGGGGACTCCCTGGAGCGCTCCTGGCTCACCCGAAAGCTGGCAGACATCCATTACACCAGAAACGACTACGACTTCCACCGGGGCACCTTCCGGGTGAGGGGAGACGTGGTGGAGGTCTTCCCCTCCCACACCCAAGAAGAGGCCCTGCGGATAGAGCTATGGGGAGACGAGATCGAGGCCCTCTACCTCTTCGATCCCCTCACAGGAGAGATCCTGGAAGAGCCCCAGAGATTCACCATCTACCCCGCCACCCACTACGTCACTTGGGAGGAGATGCGGAAGAAGGCTATAGCCAGCATTAAGGCCGAGCTGGAGGCCCGAGTGAAGGAGCTCAGGGCCCAGGGGAAAGAGGTGGAGGCCCAGCGCCTGTGGCAACGCACCACCTTCGATCTGGAGATGATCCAGGAGATCGGCTACTGCAAGGGCATTGAGAACTACTCCCGCCACCTTACGGGCAGAAAACCGGGAGAGCCGCCCCCTACCCTCATCGACTATCTGCCCAAGGACGCCCTGATCATCATAGACGAGTCCCATGTCACTATCCCCCAGCTCAAGGGCATGGTGGAGGGCGACCGCTCCCGGAAAAAGAGCCTCATAGAATACGGCTTTCGCCTCCCCTCGGCCTACGACAACCGCCCCCTCACCTTCCAAGAATTCCAGGCTCGGGTGAACCAGGTCATCTATGTCTCGGCCACCCCCGGGGACTACGAGCTGGAAAAGAGCGGCCCTTACGTGGTGGAGCAGATCATCCGACCCACAGGCCTCATGGACCCAAAGATCGAGGTCCACCCCGCCCGCCACCAAGTGGACCACCTCTACGGGGAGATCAGGAAACGGGTGGAGAGGGGGGAGAGGGTCCTGGTCACCACCCTCACCAAGCGCATGGCCGAGGACCTATGCGACCACTATCAGCAGATGGGTCTCAAGGTCTGCTACCTCCACTCGGAGATAGACACCATCGAACGCACCCGAATCATCCGGGACCTGCGCTTGGGCAAGTATGATGTCCTCATCGGGGTCAACCTCTTAAGGGAGGGGCTGGACATGCCCGAGGTCTCCTTAGTGGCCATCCTGGACGCCGACCGGGAAGGGTTTTTGCGCTCTGAGCGCTCCCTCATCCAGACGGCGGGCCGGGCCGCCCGAAACGTCAACGGCACCGTCATCTTCTACGCCGACACCATCACCGAATCCATGGACAAAGCCATCAAAGAAACGGAACGCCGGCGCCGCATCCAGGAAGAGTACAACAGGAAGCACGGCATCACCCCCACCACCATCAAAAAGTCCATCCACCAGATCCTCACCTCCGTCTACGAGGCCGACTACTACACCGTGCCCCTGGTGGAGGAAGAAAGGCTCCCTTACAAGAACCCCAGAGAACTTGAGCGAGAGATCGCCCGCCTGGAAAAACAGATGAAATCTGCCGCCGATGCCCTGGAATTCGAAAAAGCCGCCCTCATCAGGGATGAAATCAAAGAGCTAAAGAAAGCCCTGGAAGAAGTCATGGCAGGGTGAAGGGCTTTACTATAACAGCGTGATATCCAGGCTGATTTTCCTACGTAATTTCTCACATCGCCCCTTGACAGAAGCTCCTAAATATGAGAAGTTTCCAGCGAAGTTACGGCAATATAATCAATTATGGTAAAGAGGAGTAGTAAAAGAATGGAAACAAAGCTTACAGCGGTGTTTGAGAAATCTCCGTATGGATACATCGGATACGTAGAAGAATTACCGGGGGTAAACACTCAAGGCAAAACATTGGAGGAGACAAAGAAGAATTTAATAGAAGCCATTAGACTTGTCTTAGAAGCAAACAGGCAAATCATGGAAGAAGAACTCACGGGTAAAGAATTTACCAAGGAGGAGATTGGGGAAGTATTAGTTTGAAAAGGAATGACCTAATTCGCCACCTTGAGAAACACGGATGTGAGTTTTTAAGAGAAGGAGCAAATCATACAGTTTATGTAAATCGCAAAGAGAAAAAAGTAAGCACGATTCCCCGGCATAGAGAAATTGATGAAAACTTAGCAAAGAAAATTTGTAAAGATTTAGGAATACCAAGACCATAACAAGACGCTTAACCTGACTGCTACTCCGCTTCTCGTCAGTTATTTCTCGCCAGTTACCTGAGGCAGCTCCAGGGTGTGGTGCTCCCCCTCCCTCCAACTCCAACTTGTCTTGTTCCTGGACCACTTTTCAGAGGGAGCAGGACAGATTAGTAAAGGTTGGATGCAAATTATAAAAAGCCAAGAAAGTGGAGTAACACACCAATTATAATTAAGCCTACCCAAAAAAGGAGGCCGTGAATATATGATGTAATAAGAAGTACGGCTAGGCTTTTTCTGTCTATCAAAGGGGAATTGAATGGTGACAGCTTTCCATAAAACAAATAAGAATCCTTACCAGTATCTTCCACGACATAAATACCTATTGGAATAATTGGGACGAAGAGAATGCAGAGCCAGGCCATCATTATATCTACATTGAATACTCTGCTCCACAACTTATTTTGATGTTCAATTGTCACTCTACGTTTAAGTGGCAAAAAACCTATAAGCATAATACCAACACCATTATAGGTTCGAAGTGGAGGATACCGCTTTGGAACAGAGATATTATAAAGTTTCCGAAATTCTCCTAAGAGGAGATACTGGACTTCTTCAGGCTGTTCAGAAACGGTTATAGGTTCTTCATCCTGCTTTACTTCTTTCCCTCTTTCTTCTTCTGATTCTGAGATAAAAGACTTAACTTTGTCATACGTCCTCCGTTTCTCAGGATCGGAAAGAATTTGATAAGCTTCAGTTATCTCTATAAACTTGCTCTGAGCCATTTTATCTGGATTAACATCAGGATGGTATTTCTTAGCTAATGCTCGGTAAGCTTTCCTTATTTCTTCTTGAGTAGCGTTTGGGGTAACTCCAAGGATTTTGTAATAATCCATATTAACACTCAGTCTACTTTTAATGAACTTATCTGTATTTAGATCCCGATCTAGCCAAAACTACAAAGAAAGGAATTGCCAAAACTATGGGCCCTAGAAAACTTATAAGTGCTGATAATACTATTGCATAGTACCATTCCATGCTGTAGTGCATAGTCAATATCATTGAGGCAATGAAGAAAATACATCCTAGTTTAATTAACGAAGTAGAAACAGAAAATAATTCCTCATTTGAAGGCTTAAAATTAACACTATCAAACGCTTCTTTGTAGCTTGGTTGTCCTTCCTTAAGCTCTCTAAAACTTTTCTCTTTGTGTAAAGAAGCTGCAATAATACCAAGCAGGAAGTCCATTACCAGCATTGAACCGCCTATAATCCAAGCTCTTTGTAGAAAATAATAAACAGCAAGGGCGACAAATAGTAACCAGAGTGGCTTTAACACCATCCAATCAAACTTTGCACGCATGTTAGAACTTTTGTTCATTTCCTTACTAAACTAAGTTCCTTCTCTCTTTTTTCCTTCTCCCATTTTGAAGCGATAAAAACCCCCACTATGACACTGAAAATCACTGCAGCCCATTCTACTAATATCTGAGTGAAACTTATTCTTACACCATAGGCTAGGGAAGAACGTTTAGGTTGAGGAGGAGAAAAAAAGAAATGATATCCAGCGGGCGTAGTCGAGTGTGTTCCTCTGAGACTAAAGGTGTACTCCCAAGGTGGAAAGGCACAAATCAGCAAAAATAATGCTAATCCTACAACAAGGACCTTAGTCACTGGTGATAGTGACTCCCACCATTTACCCATTTTTCGCTCACCTGCTGAATTATCATTCGTGAGAAAGCCCCTGACCTAATGGAAAGCCGGACTTACGTTTTTAGTTAGGCATATTAACCCCACCATGTTGAACCCTCACTTTGACAAAGCCTAAAGGAATCTCTAGGCAGGCTTTATCCCATACACAGCCCATAGGTCAAGTCCCATTTCCCCTGAAAAGTCAGCTCCGGGTCTGCCATTGAATTTTATGGAAATGACAATCATGAATCCAGGGGATAAGGTATGAATCTGGCAGGGGTGTGGCTATCGTGGCTGGAGGCTCCATTTGCTTGATCTAAACTAACACCCACCGACTTGATGAGGCTTGTGGTCTGGATCATAGGCTTTATAATAGACTGCGGGAGGTGCCATGAGGAAACTCACCAGAATAACAGTTGACCCCCATAGGATGGGGGGAGTTCCCTGCATAAGGGATACAAGAATCCCCGTCGCTACAGTTGTAGCCATGGTAGCGGACGGAATGTCCACAAGGGAAATTCTGGATGCCTACCCCGATCTTGAAGAGGAAGACATCAGAGAGGCCCTCCTTTTTGCCGCCGAGGCAGTAAGGGAGAGGGAAATTCCGGTTACGGCGTGAGATTCCTGGTAGACAACGCTCTTTCTCCTATATTTTGCAAGGAGCTAAGCAAGGCTGGATACAACTCCGTGCATGTCAGGGACGTGGGTCTACACAAAGCAAAGGATTCTGTTATCTTTGATTACGCCGCCAAAGAAGGTAGAGTAATTATCTCTGCAGACACTGATTTTGGAACAATCCTTGCTTCAAGGGGTAGTTCTAAGCCATCGGTAGTACTCTTTAGATCCTTGCACCCCAGGAAACCCACCGAACAGGCAAAGCTACTAATAAAGATTCTGCCTGAGATAAAAGAGGATCTTTTAAAAGGAAGCGTTGTGGTTATTGAGGATACGAGGATCAGGATAAGGCAGTTACCCATCCTTTAGGGGCAACCTCTGGGGTCAGAGACTGTATTGACTGTCAACCTTAATTCCCTGGTACACAATATACCTTCCCACTCTTGTAGATCGCGTGGGCAATGAGCAAAAGCTTCATCGCTGCTGCGACCTTAATTAGCCCCCTCTGGCAGCTCTACTTTTGATCTGCAACAGCCTCCCAGGGAGTCCAGATCTTGCCCAATAACCGCTGCTCTCTGTCCATTACCCTCTCCTTGACCCCCACTCCCACCGCCCTTATATTCCCAATCATGAAGCAGTTAGAGCTCAGCAAGGAGGAAAAACTTGCCCTCGAGAAACTCAAAGGCTTCTTAACAGAGAACTCCGGAACTGCAAGGATCCTTATCTTCGGCTCCAAAGCAAAGGGCTATTCCGACGATGAGTCAGACCTGGATGTGCTGATTCTTCTGCCTCACAAAGTGGATAGGTTTACCAGAAAACGCGTCATACACGCCGTGTTCGACATCAACCTTGAACACGGAACCAACATAAGCTCCATAATCTACTCTCTGGAAGACTGGGAGCAAGGCCCCCTATCCATTCTGCCCTTCAGAGAAACAGTAGAGAAAGAAGGCGTGGTCATATGAAGAACGACCGACTGAAAGGCCAAATCATCGAATACTGGCGAAAGAATCCTGAAAGAAGCCATTGGGGATAAGGAGTTTTACTATAACAGCGTGATATTCCAGCAGATCTTTAGGGCACCTTCTTGACAAGGGGCTCCCAAATATGAAACATACCTACTCAGATCGCAGTAGTATATGATGCGTTATGCCAAAAATGTAAATGGGGTATAAAGTAAGTGAAATTTAGCGAATTGGTGAGACTTCTTGAGAAGAATGGATTCAAAATTGTAAAGGAAAAAGGTTCGGTAAGATACTATGGAAAGCCCGAATGGGATAAATTAATCCGTATTGACTATCATGGTTCAAAGGAAGTGCCAAAAGGCACATGTCATGCTATACTGAAAGCAGCAGGTATAGAGAAAAATAAAGGGGGGTAAAATGATTGATTTAGAATATTCGCTGATTATCGAGGCAACGGAAGAACCTGACTATTTTGGATTTTATTCGCCAGACTTAGAAGGTTTTACTGGAATAGGACATTCAATAGAAGATTGTATGTATAAAGCAAAATGGGGGATGAAAGAACATGTAAGGCTATTAAAAGAAAGAGGACTACCTATTCCTCCTCGGAATCCGGATCCCAAAGTAATTATTCAGAACGAAGAAAAGGTGAAGAATAAACGGGCAGTAGCATAGCTCGTGAATAAACATAAGAACGACATAACAACCCATTCCAGCGGACGGCTAACGCCGCCGCTGAGCTTGGCCGTTAGGCGCCGGGGTGTTCTGATTTTTCAGGCATATGCTAAAATGGGAACATGAGAGTCTACCTGGACATGTGTGCCATTCAAAGGCCATTGGGTACGCCCACTCATTTGTGTATCACTTTGGAGGCTGAAGCGGTACTTGGAATCCTTGCTTTGTGTGAGCAAGGGGAAATCAAGGTGGTGTCTTCGGGTGCTCTGCTTTACGAAACGCGTCGGAACCCTCATCCTTTGCGTCGTGAGTATGCATTGGCCGTACTTGCCCAGGCGAAAGAGCATTTGAAGATATCGCGTGAAGTGGAGGAACGGGCCAAATGGCTGGAAAGTCAAGGGATAAAGCCCTTGGATGCGTTGCACTTGGCCTTTGCGGGAGTAAGAAGCGTGGACTATTTCTGTACGGTGGATGATAAACTGCTGAAGAGAGCACGGCGGTTGAAGGGAGTGTCGGTAAAAGTGGTGACACCGATTGAATTGGTGGAGGAGATGGAGCGATGAGGATGGAGACAAAGCCGTTAGTGGAGATCAACCAACAAGCCCTTCGGGTGTTGTATCGTGAGTTAGGGGTGGTGGATGCGGTACGGTTTTTGCGGCAGTTTACGGTGGGTTTGGAGATTACACAGAGGAACGCGAGGCGCTTCTTGGTGGGAAGGGTTTAGGAGAGATTGTGACGGAGATGAAAGAGGAAGGTGAAGCGGGGATGGCTTCTGGTGAGCAGGGAGATGATCGGGCTTAACACGGCGTCCAGCGGACGCGGCTGCGCCGCTGACGCTATCGTTGGGTTGCTGACTTCGCCGAAGAATTGGTTATAATGAAGGCAGAGAGTAAAGGCATGGAAACAATAGGAGAGATTAATGGAAACGAGAAGCGGAGCGATAAACAGGGATGAATTACTGAGACGGGTAAAAGAGGCTGTGCGGGAGTTAGTTCCCGAAGCAGAAGTCGTTTTGTACGGTTCCCGTGCCAGAGGAACTGCTCGTGCGGATTCAGATTGGGATTTCTTGATCCTGTTGCCTCAGCCTGTAGACAGAAAGTTGGAAATGCAAATAAAAGACCGTTTATATGATATTGAATTGGAGACAGATACGGTATTGAGCAGTATTATTCGCAGCAGGCAAGAATGGTTGTCCAAGCGATATGAAGTTGTCCCGCTGCGCCGGGAAGTAGAGAGGGATGGGATAGCGGTATGAGAGAAAGCGAGCTGCAGGAATTGGTGGCTTACCGTCTGCGGCGGGCGATGGAGACGTTAGAAGAAGCGCGGATAATGGGGAAGATTGAACATTGGAATGCGTGTGCGAATCGCCTGTATTACGCGGCGTTTTACGCAGTATCCGCTTTGCTTGTGAGAGACGGACTCACAGCCACAAAACACAGCGGGGTCAAGGCGCTGTTCAATCGGCACTACGTCAAAACAGGAAAAATTTCAAAGGCGGAAGGGAGGCTTTATAATCGGCTGTTTGATTTGCGACAGGAAGGGGACTATTTGGACTTTGTGTTGCTGGATAAGGAAAGAGTCGCTCCGCTAATGAAGGCAACAGCGGATTTTATAGAGGCGATCCGCTCGTTGTTGAGTGAAGCAAATGATTGAGCAACCCGACCCTGCCGTTCGGAGGAAGCGGCTTCGCCGTGGGCGAGCTGTGGAGGTTGGTTGGGCAAAAATGGCTTACTTGTCGTGGTGCTTGGACGGCATCGCCGTGCCACTGACGCCATCGCTAGCCGTCAATCAGCATTGCCCTGAGGTCGCGTCTTGAATTTGACAATTTCCCGTGACGGGTACAAGCCACACTGCCCCCTACCCGTTGGTTTTCTCCTTGATCCCCACTCCCACCGCCCTTATATTCCCAATCATGAAGGAGTTAGAGCTCAGCAAAGAGGAAAGAGTCGCCCTTGAGAAGCTCAAAAGCTTCCTAACAGGGAACTATGGAACCGCAAGGATTCTCATCTTCGCATCTTCGGCTCCAAAGCAAAGGGCTACTCCGACGATGAGTCAGACCTGGATGTGCTGATTCTTCTGCCCCATAAAGTGGGCAGGCTTACCAGGAAACGTATCATACACGCCGTGTTCGACATTAACCTTGGAACCACCGCTATATGGGGTCGCGTCTTGAATCTAGCAATATTGTGATACCCATCGACCATGGTCATACATCCAGGAAACGCCCACCGGGTGAGCTATCGGAGATAAACGATCCCAACCATCCGCTTTAGGGGCCAGATCAAAAACCTACTCTCCAATCCGTCAAGATACGGCGAATGAGCGTCCCAGCGGCTGGAATCCATCCACCTCTCCCCTTTCCAGCTTGGCCTTGATCTGCTCAAAGCGCCTAACCGTCTCAGGTGAATAAAGCCTTTCCCCACAATGTAGGCACACCTCTGCTTGCACTTTCACCACGGCAGTGTGGATTCCTCCCCTCAATAGCTTTTCCACCTCTTTCTCCACCACTTCACCACCACACACTGGGCACCTCTCAAAGGGTCTCATCCCTTCACCTCCTTTCTCTCCAATTGATCCACCGTTGTGGATCGGGACGGTAAACGGTAATCAACACCGCCCACCTGTTGACTCGGTTATAGGCCCAAACACTATGCACCGGTTCACCAAGAGAAGTATTGCCATAAATCAGACAACTGGGATAGGGCCTATCTTCGGGATACTTTTCTATGATTTCTCCCTGAAATAAGCTGAAAAAGATTTCGTCAAAAGAGAGATTATCCTCCTGCGCCTCTTCGTAGGCATGATCGGTGATTCGTACTCTGCCTACACGTATGGCCTCGATAATCTCTTCAAGTTTCACGGAAAACTCTCCTTTTTAAGAGGATAAACACATCAATTGACGAGTTCAAGCTCTCTAAAGAAACACAAATCTACCATTAGACCTTCATACCACCCTCTCAGGGGTCCGCCATTGAATTCTTTGGAAATGACATTCGCACGATGAGCCTGAAAGTGTCAGGTCTCAACATTTGACATATTATCTCCTATCCTGCTCCCCTTGAAAGGCGGTTTTCTGCACATTCTGGCGAAAGCCCCCACTTTGTCCGACACCTTGGCTCCGGTATGGTGATCTTCATCTCTGAGATGGTCACCTTCAGCTGGAATTACTGGGGAGTGTGGACATGAAACATTACGGGATTCTTCCGTGATAGGGACTCACCCGCTTTCAATCCCTATGCGGCCTATGCCTCCCTCTCCCTCTACCCTTGCCCAGACCTTTGCCCATTCCCATACCTTCCTCCCGCTCCCGCTTCCAAGGCTGGTAGCCCTTTTCCCCCTTAGGCTTCACTCTGGCACAGATATCGGCACTTTCAGGAGATCGGTGCTCTTCACAATAATCTCTGATCTCCTCACGAAGCCTCGATTTAACTTCTTTCATCTCTTCCCTGAGCTGCCGGAGCCTTTCACAGTTGGAGCTTTGAGGATTGATCATGGTACAGTACCTCCATACAGGGCTTCTGTTCCTTCTTCCCAAGGTCCTACTTCTATGATGGCTCTCATTCTGCCCAGGTCTCGGTTCCCATTTCATGGGTTTGGCTGAAGCAGCCCCCACCATAAACATCAGGCAAACCCCTATCATCGCTAACTTCTTCATAATCTCCTCCTATTTTACAATTTGCCCTTTGCCAACTATCACATGAAAATAGCTTTTACAACAAAAACCCAAGCTTAACTCTCTTCAGGCCCCATTCCTTAACGCTATTCTGACATCGGAGGAGTAAAGAATCAAAAACAAATAACACACCCCCATATAAAGACCCAGTCACAAAGCCATGACACAAGAGGATCAACCACTCAAGACGGGCGAGGAACCAGAGGCATCGAGCCTTTCTAAAATGCTTTCCCAGCGCTCCTGCACCCATTGTTTGAAGGCGGCCTTTTCCCCCTCCCCCATAGCAGCAAAGCGCCCTTGAGCCCCCAGATACTCCTCTATAGGTATCCAGGAAGGCTCGTGAGTAAGACGCCATCGACCATCCAGTATCTCTATAAGTGGAAAGACGCCTGACTCCACCGCCAGCCTCCCTACCTGAACCGTCTTGCTCTCCTCCATTCGCCAACCCGTTGGACACGGACACAACACCAAAATGAAGCGAAACCCTTTAATCCCACAGGCCTTCCGGAATTTGGTCAGGAGATCTTGAGGGTAGCTGGGGGAAGCGGTGGCTATGTATGGGATACCATGGGCTACCAATGCACCCACAAGGTCCTTCTTCCTCTCCACCTTGAGAGTAGGGTATGGAGTAGTGGTAGTCCACGCCCCCGGTGGGGTGGCAGAAGAGCGCTGAACACCCGTATTCATGTAAGCCTCATTATCGTAGCACACATAAATGAAATCCTCATTGCGCTCAGCTGCCGCCGACAATGCGCCAAAGCCAATGTCATAACTAGAGCCATCCCCCGCCCATACCATAACCGTGACATCCCTTTGACCCAGCCTTTCCAGGGCTGCACGAATGCCCGTAGCCACACTGGGCGCCACAGCGAAGGGTGTGTGAATGAGAGGCAGTTTCAAGGTGGCATCAGGATGACGTCCAGCAATAATGGACCAGCACGAAGCAGGAATCACCACTCGGGTCTTTTCATCCATAACCTTGAGGGCCAGCCTCATGGCCAGCGCAGCTCCACACCCAGCACAGGCCAAGTGCCCTGGTTCCATGTGTTCAACAATGGGGTACTTCAACTCCATAACACCACCCCTTCCGAGACAATGGAACTCCTATGGTAGAGGTCCTCTATCACTTCAGGTGTCACCTCCCTTCCCCCCATGGAAGCGACGCAGCACTGGACAGGACATATGCCACCCAGGGCACTGCGCACCTCTTGGGAAAAGATGCCTTCTGCCCCATAAGAGATGGCCCTGTCTAACACCAACACCCGTTCCACACTGGCAAGTGACTCCCTGAGGTGGTCATATGGGAAAGGCCTGAAAAGGCGAAGATTGACAAGTCCCACCCTCTCTCCATCGCTACGAAGCACGTCTACGGTGTACCGAACGGTACCAGCGAGTGCTCCAGAGGTCAGAAAGACTACAGAGGCGTCCTCCAAGCGGTAACCATCTACAGGCCTGTATGATCTGCCTGTTACCTCTCCCCATCTTTCAAAGGCTGCTGCCCAACCTTCCAAGGCCCTGGCATGGTCCTTGAAGAGGTCCCGCCGCTCCCTGTGATAAAGACCAGGCTCCAAAACAGGCCATAGAGTGAAGGGGTCATGGTGAGAAAGGCGCAGGGGAAAATCCAGGGGAGGTAAAAATGCCTCAACTTCCTGAGGTTCTACCAGCTCCACAGGCTCAGCAGTGTGGGAGAGGACAAAGCCATCCAAGGCCACCATAACTGGCAAGCAGGATCCCTCTGCTACCTTGAAGGCCATCACTGTTAAATCCATGGCCTCCTGGGCTGAGGAGGCAAAAACCTGCATCCAACCCGTATCCCTCTGGGAAAGCATATCTTGTTGATCGCACCAGATGTTCCACGGGGCCCCTACCGCCCTGTTGGCGACGGCCATCACCACGGGTAAGCGACCCCCTGCTACCCAATGCATCATCTCATGCATAAAGAGGAGCCCCTGAGATGAAGTGGCAGTGAAAGCCCTTACACCTTGCGCTACAGCTCCGGCTACCACAGCCAGGGCAGACATTTCGGATTCGACCCTGATGTACTTGGCCTCAAGCTCGCCCTTAGCCACGTACTCTGCCAACTTTTCAATGATGTGGGTTTGAGGAGTAATGGGGTAAGCGGCCACCACCTGTGGCTGACATACCTTAACGCCATGGGCCACTGCCTCAGCACCTGTAAGCACTGTCCTCACTAAAACGCCCCTATTTAAGAGATCTTTAGAACCGGCCCAGATCAAGCAACGCTATCCAATATCTGGGCTACATCCATAATTGTAATTTTATCTTCCTTCCCCATATCCAATATAGCATTGTTGAGCATAGTATAGCACCATGGACAGGCCACGACGAGGACCCCTGCGCCCGTCTCTAAGGCCTCATGCAAACGAATCCGCTCAATCTTCTCCTTTTCTTCCACCTCTAACCACATCCTGCCACCCCCACCCCCACAGCAGAGGCTGTATTTTTTGCTATGAGGCATCTCCACAAGCTCCAAACCGGGTATAGCAGTGAGCACTTGCCTGGGGGCCTCCCACACATCGTTGTGCTTAGTGAGGTAACAGGGGTCATGGTATGTGACCTTTGCCTCCTTAGGTTTTGGCTTTATCAAGCCTCTTCGCAAGAGATCCTCCAAGAATTGAGTATAGTGAAGAACCTCTACCCCATCTGGAAGCTCATAGTCATGGACGAGGGTATTGTAGCAATGGGGTGAGATAGTTATGACCTTTTTGGCGCCGCTCATCAATATGTTCTCGGTGTTCTTCCCCTTGAGATCCTCAAACAGGAATGGATCCCCCATCCTCAATGCTGGGCTACCACAGCAGACCTCCCCTCTCATGATTCCAAAGTCTATCCCTGCCTTCTTAAAAATCGAAATTATCGCCTTGGCCATTTTGTTTATGGTAGCATCATAAGAGGGGGTACAGCCTACAAATAGGATAAAATCTACCTGCTCTTCCGGTACCCACTTGACCTCTCCCTTAAGCCATTTGAAACGGTCTTCCCCAGGTTGGGCATAAGGATTGCCATTACTTTGGAGAGACTTCAGCGCACCCCTTTGGCTTGGAGCAGGCCCTATCATCTTGTCCACCAGAAGCTTCCTACCCTCCTCTATGATCTTCAGCACCTCCACACCTGCACTCATCTCCTTGCATGTGATGGTACAACTATTGCACGTAGTGCATGAGTACAGAATGTGAGTGAGTTCCTCCCTCTTAGAAAAAAGGTCCCATTTTATGGCGTAATAAATGGATTGGGTGATACCAGAAGGCCCATGGACCATGTAAGGGATCATGGACTGGTTTATGGGACAAGTAGAATAACAAAAGTTGCAGTTCCAACACTTAAAAATGTTATTCTCTACACTCTTAACCAAAGCTTCTTCGCTATATTTGGCCTCATCTACAGGCATCTTGCTCCTCCTATCTCTTCCCTTCCAGTATCCCTGGATTAAGGATATTATTGGGATCAAAGACTCTTTTAATCTGTCTCACCAAGTTGTATGCGGTCTCACCATATCTCTTTATAAAGAAAGGGGTCCTCTTGCCGAACTGACCCCACTCCCCCCCGCAGGTCCCGTACTTTACATTTAGCTCCGCTTCTCTCTGAAAGCACTCCTTGACTGCTTGCCTCCTTTTATCCTCAGGCCATTCAGGGGGCACAAAGAAAGTGGGATGCATGGTCAAGGCACCAATGTGTCCGAAGAGATAGTTGTGAAGCTCGCTGAGCACTGAAAGCCCTTGGCTGAAGTCCTCTGCTTCCCTCATACACTGGGCCAATTGGGGCAGGTTAGAAACCACCTCTGCCACCACAATTTTACCCCCAGTAGCATCCATAAGATAAGAGGCTATCACTTCCCTGGCACTCCAGAGCTTGGCCCATTCTTCGAGGTCCGTTATCTGCCTGGCCTCTATAGGGCCTTCCTTTCTGAAGGCATCCATCACCCTTTCCATCTTTTTCCTTGCCTCTTCCTCGTCCCCTCCGATTCCCACAAAAAAGACAATGGGACCTGGGGGTGGCTCCATCTCTTTCACCCTGTAGGCTATCTCGGCCACATCCTTGGCCATGAACTCCATGAATAGGGGGGGTGGGGCCTTCTCCAGATACATCCTCTGCACGCCCTTGGCTAAGGGCTCCAAGCGGTCGAACACTGCGATCCCATAGGCAACTTTAAAGAGTGGCACAAGCCTCATACGAATCTTGGTCACGATACCGAGGAGTCCGTCTCCTCCGATGAAGAACTTTGAAAGGTCCATCCCAGCAATTCTTCTGAGTCCTTTAGTCCCCGTCTCAATGATCTCCCCCGTGGGTAGCACCACCTCGAGGCCCAAGATGTAATCACCAGGCTTCCCTGCACAAGCGTCTATGGTGTGGGCACTGGTGTTGTTGTTTACCAGTCCTCCAAGACTGGCCACTACCTTGCTTCCCGGCCACATGGGCAGAAAGCATCCCCTCTTTTGGAGCTCGTCTGCCATCTCTGCGCATCGGAGGCCTGGCTCCGCCTCAAAATATCCATGATCCTCCAAGATCCAAAATCTGTTGAGCCTCCTGGTGAGCAACACTATTCCTGGCTCATGGGGTCTGCTGGCTCCTGTGAGCACTGTCCCTGATCCCCTCACGAAGACTGGAACCTTCAATTCATTGGCCAGCTTCATGATCTCCGAGATCTCCTCCTTGCTCCCAGGTAGAACGGTACAGAAAGGAAGCACCTCAGGAGAAAGATCATAGGGGAACGGATCCAAGGCGCTCTTGATCCTCTCAAATGGGCTGAGGGAAATATACTCATCTCCCACAATCTCGGCCAGTCTTGTTATCAATTTCTCTTCCATAGCGGCCCTCCTGGACTACTCAAAAAGGGCTGTGAAATCTCGGATGGATTCGAATAATTCGACCTCATACACCGCGTTTATGATCCTGTTCATGGTTGCTCCATCCAGCACAGCAGAGCAATTTCTCTTAAACTTCTCAATCAACTCGTCTCTGCTTAGGGAATGGTCTTTGTCATATGTGTCTCCATAGATATACTCCGCTGTGTCAACGAAAGTGCCTTTATTGGAAACAACTTCTAATGTGTAATGAACCTGAGCCATTAGCCTTCC
>WFSL01000027.1 GCA_015486015.1 Aquificota bacterium
CCCCCTCCACAGGGGCCCTACCTTGAGATTGAATCAAGGGGATCTCTGGTGAAAACGGGACCTTTCCCACCACCTCTATGCCTTTAGATTCACACCATTCCTCCATCTCTCTCCCCTTGTCAGGATTTATATCGAACTGGTTTATGCACACCTGCACCTTCGCATCGAAGTAGCTTGCAAGCTTTATCACCCTCCTTAGATCGTGCTGCCCTGAGGGGGTGGGTTCCGTCACCACCAGAACTTGATCCACCCCGGTCATGGAAGAGATCACCGGACAGCCTATGCCCGGGGGGCCATCTATGAGGATGAGGGAGTAGCCTTCTTCATTAGCCAATGCCTTGGCCCGATTCCTAATTACTGTCACCAGTTTCCCAGAGTTCTCCCGGCCAGGGTACAAGCGCGCATGGGTCATGGGGCCACACCTGGCGCGAGAGAGAAACCAGACCCCTGCCTCTTCTTCCTGCAAGCTGATGGCATCTTCTGGACATGCAAAGTAACATAGGGCGCACCCCTCACAGGCCAATGGGTCCACCTCGTAGTCAGCAGTTATAGCACCAAAGCGGCACACCTCGTGGCATACGCCGCAACCATTGCATTTCTCATGATCTATCCTGGCCACCTTGCCCCCCATGAATCTCTGGGCCTCCACCACCTGGGGCTTGAGGATAATATGAAGATCGGGGGCGTCTACATCGGCATCCACCACCACTTTGGGGGGATCCAGGAGCGCAAAGGAAGAGACAAGGGTGGTCTTCCCCGTCCCACCCTTCCCACTCACCACCAGGATCTCCCTAAGGCCCTTATTCACGGCCGTCTCCCATTGCGGGTAGCCTCTAAGGCCCCCAAGAGCTCCAGAAAGCCCTCGCAGATGGTGGGCTCAGCCTCCACCAAGGGAATCCCGAGGGAATACGCCCGAGCCCATTCCTGGTTGTAAGGTAGGGAGAATAACAACGGTATCCCCTTGTCTCTCAGGTGCACTCTCAGCCTGTCATCTCCCAAACCTGCCTTATTCTCCACCACCCCAAAGGGAACAGAAAGCTCCATCAGATACTCCTCTACGAGGAGATAATCCTGATAGCCAAATGGGGTGGACTCTGCCACCACCAGGCAAAAATCCGAGCCCCTCAGCGTCTCCACAAAGGGGCAGGACACCCCAGGAGGGGCATCCAGGATAACCAAAGGGGCATCCTGAGGGATGTGGGCCTTCACCTGGCGGATCAAAGGTGGAGCCATAGGCTCTCCTACATTGAGGCGCCCTGCCAGATAACTGACTTCATCCCGCTTTCCCCCCTGGATGACCCCTATGGACCTGGCGGTCTCGGATATCGCCCCCTGTGGACATACAAAGGTGCAAGTACCACAACCATGACACATCTTATCAAACACCAATACCTTATGAGGTAACACCATAATGGCATGGAACTGGCAAGCCTCAGAACAGGCCTTACAAAAGTTGCATCGTCCCTCATCCACCACGGGGTAGGGCAGGGTGGCCTCTTCCTCCCATTCCACATGGGGATGGAGAAGGAGGGCCCCGTTAGGCTCTTCCACATCGCAATCTACGTAGAGGGCCTCTCCCGCCGCCAAGGCGAGGCTCACTGCCACGCTCGTCTTACCTGCTCCACCCTTGCCACTGGCTACAGTGATCCTCACTTTTTCTCCAACTCCTTGAGCCTCTTGGTAATATACTCTAATCTACCCTTTATAAACTCCATCTCCTCCCGCAAAGCGGCAACCTCATCTTCCCTACTGGCAAAGCCCGGGGAAGAGGGCATGGCGCCAAAACCTCCCATGCGGCCCATTCCCCTGCCTATGCCTCGACCCATGCCCACCCCCATACCCATGTGGGGAGGTGCTGTAGCCTGAGCGGGAGAGGGCTTGATCCTGCCTTCCTTGAAAGCCTCCACAGCCTCCCTCACCGTCATCCCCTGGATCCCCAAGATCACCTGGATGCCCGCTGCTGCCAATGCAGATGCAGCATTAGGACCCAACTGCCCCGTGATTACCGCCTGGACCCCCTCATTGGCCACCATCTGGGCCGACTGGATACCAGCACCACCCAAAGCAGCCACATTTGGGTTAGCCACGGAGTCTGCCCTCATGGTATCCGTATCCACAAATACAAAGTAGGCTGCCCGCCCAAAGCGGGGATCTACCTGAGCATCAAGCCCAGACGCAACTGCAGTCACACACACCTTCATGATTTACCCCTCCTCTTCGCCTATTGCTTGTGGCTCCTTGTCCTTGCATTCCCTCTCGTGAGGTTGGCAGAGGCTCTCTTCGAACTCGTGCCCCGCTAACAGTGCCTGTAGGACATCCAAAACCCGTCCCTGGGCACCGGTGATGGGTTCCATTCCCCACTGACGAAGACGCTCTGCTGCCCGAACCCCCATGCCACCAGACACGATCACGTCTGCACCCTCATCCTTGACAAACCCTGGAACCAAACCAGGGCCATGGATCTGGGCGAAGGGGTTCCCTTTCACCTCCACAGAAACCACCTCACCATCAGGGTCGAGCTCAACAAAGGTGAAGAAAGGGGCCATCCTGAAATGGGCAGAAACCTGGGCATCAAGCCCCCCCTCGTCATCCGTGGCGAAGGCAATCCTCATCTTCCACCTCCCATGCGCCCTATACCAGGGGCATTTTTCCCTCTTCATAACAGGGCATCTCAAGACCCGCCAGCAGGGAGCCAGGGACAAGAGGCGCTTGATGCCGGCGATATTCACTCCCTCCTCCAAAAGGGCCCTGATGCAACGGAGGCGATGGAGGTCACTCTCAGAATAATAGCGTTTCCCCCCAATCCGCCGGGGGGAGATGAGCCCCTCCTCTTCATAAATCCGCAGGGTCCTGGGATGAACGCCCAGTATCCCACTTACCACTCCTATGGGATAAACAGGCCTATCCTCCATCATCTTCTCCTATACCCTGGACTTAAATATGACCTAACAATTCAATTGTCAAGAACTGTAGGGGTCAGGTCTTGAATTTGGCAATTTCTTTGGGCCTTGACAAGTATACCTCTAAGGGATCAAGGGGTTAAGGATTGAGGGATTAGGGAATAACCAGGTTAACCAGACATGTCAAATGTTGAGACCTGACACCTTCAGGTTGACATGCACCTTCAGGTTGACACATGACACCTTCAGGTTGACACACCTTCAGGTTGACAATTTCTGGGCATTAGGGTAGTAGTCGCCAAACCTTTGGGATACGGTTGGGTTGCAAGCTCTTCTATGGGCGGCGGGGAGGTAAAAGGTGAGCAATGGGAAGATCCCTGTAGAGGACTTTGAAGAGGTTGATCTCCGTAGATACATCCAGGTATTAGCTCGGCGATGGAAGATGATCCTCGGAATCACCTGTGCGGCAGCCCTTGCTGCTTTTCTAATCAGCTTGGCACTTCCCCCGGTTTACGAGGCAAAGGCCCTATTGGCAATTGTAAGGGCCAAGTCTGAGATAACCTTTGAACCCAAATTCAAGACCCTCGGAGAGGAAGATCTGGCAGTTCTCGGTGCGCGGTTGTGGGGTAAATGGTATGAAGCACGTCGCAAGGCCTTGGCCGAGATGGTTCGAAACCCTGCCATAGCAAAGGAGGTAGTGAATAGGCTGAAGGGCGTATTTGGAAAAGAGGAGGTCGATCCTTCCTATCTGGTGAAAAGGGTGAAAGGGGAGGCTGGGATGGGAGGGGGAGACGTAATTGCCGTGTGCGTTAGGTGGGATGATCCGCGAGAAGCGGCCTTGATAGCGAATACATGGGCGCAGCTATATGAGGAGCATGTCAATAGACTTTATGCCACTACTTCAACTGCTTACTGTAAGTCCATAGAAGATGAGCTGAAGAAGGCCGAAAGGCGTTACTTAACTGCAGAGGAAGCACTTGATAGTTTCATTAGGCAAAACAGGATAAGGGAGATAAAGCGCTTAATAGCTGAAAAACAAGAGGTTATCTCTGCTTTGCAGCGTGGGAGAAAGGTGGCTGTCAATGCGCTGGTTAACGAGAAGATTAAGGCCCATCAGCGGTTAATCTCTGCATACTTGTCAGCTCAAGCAAAGAATAGGCTCTTAGCTTTTGAAAAAGAACAGGAGGGACTTAGGAACTTAGCTTCTGCTTATTTAGATGCCCGTAATAATTCCCAAATAAAAGTTTTTAAAAAGCAACTCGAGAGCCAGTTGCTATCCCTTGGTTCATACTACAAAACCAGGCAAAAGTTGCAGCTCCTTTTAGAGGATGCAAGGGTGCTTCGCGATCAAATATCAAAAGGAGGTGAAGGAGCTGCCATCACTAATGGTCTTGCTGTCATATTGCTGAAAGCTCAAGTTTTTGCATCCTCGGCAAATTTGCCTGGGGCACTTGATATCGAAATACGAGAATTACCAAAGCTCAGCGTTGCAGAGCTTGTTAGAGACCTTGATACGCTTACTGTAGTTATTAAAGAGCGCTTAAAAAATCTCGATAAGAAGATCAGTATGCTATCCCGCCAAATAGTTTCAGGAAACTCACTTGAGTTCTTTTATGGTGGCCAAGAAAAATTCATAGCTGCTTTCCAAAGGATTTATCCGAAGCTCTTCCAGGTTGGAGGACTTGTTTCTTTAAGTAGCAAAGTTGCCCACGAGAATGAGTTGCAGCGTAGAACTGAATTTATGGCTGGAAGATTGATGAAGCTGGAAGGCTTAGAGAACATACCTAAGGAGGAATTTTCTGGACCTTTAAAAGAGGCTATAGAAAGATTAGAAAAGGAGATAAATGATTTAGAAGCGAGATTGGAACAAGAAAAGGCCCATAAAAAAGAATTGGTTGAGGCTCGTGACCTTGCCTACAATACCTATGTCACCCTAAAGCGGAAGGCGGCGGAAGTCCGTCTGAGCGTGCGAGTGCCGGGAACTGAAGTCCGCTTTGCCGTTCCGGCTGGCATTTTGCCTCACCCCGTTTCTCCGCGTAGGCTTTTTAACACGGTCATAGCTGGGGTACTGGGCCTGATGGTGGCTGTGCTTGTGGCCTTCTTGATCGAGTTTTTGCAAGCACCGCGGACTGAGGAAGAAAAGAAAGAAGAAACTTAGGTTTTGGTGAAGCTGAGGGGTCAGTGCCTGAGTTTGGTGGATTTGACCTCTTTTAAAGTGAGGCCTCAGCTTTGCGGCGATTGCGACTGGCGGATTTTGAGGCGTTTCACTGGATATAGCGAGTATTTGCAGGCTTCACCCATCAAAGGGCCTTTAATTGAGGCCTGTCTTAGCGATTCCTGGTTGGTGAAAAGATGGGGGCCTCAAGGGGGCTGTTTGGATTGGGTCTTTTGAGATCAAAATTGGAGGAAGTCTTGTATCTTTTAAGCTTCACATTTTGTCTTTGGTTTCTTATACTAAATTGCCATGTCTTTCTGGGATGTGATCGTAGTGGGTGCAGGGCCTGTGGGGGCCTATCTCTCCCGGTGTCTGACGGAAAGGGGATATAGGGTCCTTCTTTTGGACAAGAAGGGGAAAACGGGGCGCCGGATCTGTGCCGGTGTGATAGGGGCTGAAGCCTTTCAGCGTTTCCCCCTGCCCATGGAGACCGTTCTTTCTTCCGTGAGGTCTATCACCATGGTATCTCCCTCGGGCAAGAGACTGAGGCACACCTCCAGGGCCCCAATGGCCCATGTGGTGGACAGGGTGGCCTTTGACAGGACCATCCTCAAGGAGGCTGTGGGCAGGGGAGTGGAGTTTTACAACCTCTCCAAGGTGGTTGGGGTGGAGAGGGACCCGTCGGGCATTAAGGTGGTGTGCAGAAATGGAAGGGATAATGAAGGAGTTCAGCATTTCAAGGGGGCAATGGCCGTCTTTGCTACGGGCTATAACCCTGGGCTCTTGGATGCCTTGGGACTTCCGGGCTATCCTGGGGCTGTGGTGGGGATCCAATCTGAGGCTTTGATGGAAGGGGTAGAGGAGATAGAGGTCTACCTGGGCCAGAGGGTTGCCCCGGGTGGATTTGCCTGGTTGGTGCCTATGGGAGATGGGAGGGTGAGGATGGGCCTTGTGGCGCAGAGGGATGCTAAGGATTGGCTCTTCAGGTTCATCTCCTCTCCAGTGGTCTCTTCCCGTCTTGTGGATGAGCCAGGTCCCATCAGGGCTGCATGGATACCAATGGGGCCTATATCCAGAACCTTTGGGGACAGGTTCTTGGTGGTGGGTGAGGCTGCAGGACAGGTGAAGACCACCACATACGGCGGGATTTACTATGGGTTGTTGTGTGCCGAAAAGGCCCTGAACACCATAGATAAGGCCTTCGAAAAGGGGGATTGGGGGGAGGGGCTCCTCTCCTTTTACCATAGGGCCTGGTGGAGGCTCCTGGGAGATGAGATGGAGGCGGGTGCCCATTTGAGGGACATGGTGGTGGCCATGGAAGACACGGATCTGGACGATCTCTTTGTCCTTTTGGGTAGTGATGGTATTTTGCCCAGGCTTCGGGCTACGGTGAGGTTCGATTGGCACAGGGAGAGCATTCGGTTACTCATTGGTCGGGTGCTAAAATACGCCTTTGAGACTCAGGGGCGTGTGGCGCTTAGAGAATGAGCAGGGCATAGGTAGGGGATCCGGAGGTCTGAGCGGCCGCAAGGTGGACCTATTCTCCGTTTTCTGATAATCCCTCTCCTTCAGGGGGTGGGCGGATGAGAAGGCTGATGGGTATTATAGCGGTGGTTCTGCTCATAGGGATAGTGGTTATAGTGCTGTTTGCTCCGCCCTTTGAGAGAAGACCGCCTCGGATCGAGCTTGCCCATGTTGGTAAATTCCTTGGCGCAAGTACCAGGCTAACCGTCAGACTGGCAGACAGACCTGCGGGGTTGAAGAGGGTCTCGGTGTTGCTGAAGCAGGGGAAGAGGGAGTGGGGGCTCTGCTCCCGTACATTCCCCACCGGGGTTTACGAGGCCAGGGTCTCCGTCACTGTTAAGCCTAAGGCGATGGGGGTGAAGGAGGGGCACGCTGCACTTGTGATTACCGCTTGTGATAGGTCCCTATGGCATCTAAGGAAGGGTAACACCCGCACTGTCAGGTTCCCCTTTACGGTGGACTTTACCCCGCCCACAGTCCAGATCCTTAACAGTACGAGGGCCATTTATGAGACAGGGGCAGGGGCCGTTCTGTTTGCTACATCAAAAGATGCAGTCAAGGCAAGGGTGCAAGTAGGTGGGCTCTCTTTTAAGGCGTATCCCAAAAAGGAAGGGGATAGGGTGCTATGGGCTGCGCTCTTTGGCGTCCCTCCTCATGCTATAGGGGCAAGCTTGGTGGTTGAAGACCAGGCTGGGAACAGAAGGGTCCTGGCCCTTCCCTTTCACCTTTTGCATAGGAGGTTGGTGAGGAAGACCATTGTAGTTACCGATGCCTTCATCCAACAAAAGATCCGCCCTTTATTACCCCCTGAAAGCAGGCGTCTTCCCCCTGTCCAGGCATTCAAGGCAGTGAACGAGAAACTGAGGAGGGAGAACGAGGGGTTTATCTCTTCTGTTGCGTCAAGGTCCTCTGGAGATCCTCAATGGAGGGGGGCCTTCATACAGATGAGGCGCTCTAAGGTCACGGCCACATTTTGGGATCAGAGGACCTATCTCTATAGGGGAAAGGTGGTCAGTCACTCCATCCATCTGGGCTATGATCTGGCCTCCGTTGCCCATGCTCCTGTCCCGGCGGCCAACTCTGGGAGGGTGATATTTGCGGGGTTTGTAGGCATTTATGGGAATGTGATCCTCATAGATCACGGCCTGGGCCTTGTCTCCCTTTACGCTCACCTCAGCCGGATGAATGTGCGGCCAGGGGAGGAGGTGGAGAAGGGAGAGGTTATTGGGTATACGGATTCTACGGGCCTGGCAAATGGGGATCACTTGCACTTTGGCATATTCCTTTCAGGACACCCAGTGAATCCGCTGGAATGGTGGGACAAGAGATGGTTAAGGGGGAGGATCGCTTCTATCATCCTTCCGTATATCAGAGAGTGTCATGTTCAGGATCACCGTAGCTGATAGGTTTGCTGCAGCACATCAGCTGAGGGGCTACAAGGGCCAGTGCGAGAGGCTCCATGGGCATAACTGGCAGGTGGAGGTGACGGTGGAGGGGGAGGAGTTGAGCGGCAATGGGATCCTCTTGGACTTCAGCCTTCTCAAGAAGGCACTCTCTGGGGTCCTGAAGGGACTGGATCACTCATTCCTGAATGAGCTTTCCTACTTTCAGGAGAGGAACCCCACCTCAGAGCACCTGGCTTATCTCATATTTTGCGAGATGAGGCAGGCCCTACGGGCCTATCCGGGGGTTAGGGTGAGAGAGGTGACCGTGTGGGAGTCGGATAGGGCCCGGGCCACCTACTTGGAGTGAAACAGGATTGCCTCAAGATGCGCCAGGTCCCTGGCCACGAGATGGGGGTGCATCTCTGTGGGGCAAACATCCAGGTCGTTCATGGAGGTGACCCCTGAAAGTACCAGCGCCGTCTTTGCCCCCACCTTGTGGCCCATCATGATGTCGCTGTCTATCTTGTCACCAATCATGAGCACCTGAGATGGTGCACATCCACATTCCCTGATGGCCATCTCCAACATGTAGGTGTTGGGCTTCCCCACTATGAAGGGACTCACTCCGGTGGCCGTTTCTATGGCCGAAAGGAATACCCCTACCCCTGGCATGAACCCATTCTCCACAGGCCAGATAGGGTCCCCGTTCACCCCTATGAATAGGGCCCCCTCCATCACGTCCCTCACCGCCTTACAGAGCTTTGGATAGTTTACTCCCCTGTCCAAACCCACCACCACCGCCTGGGCCACCTCTTCGTCATCGGGAGAGAGGTATCTCGGCTTCAGGTTGGCCAATTCTTCCTTTAACCCTTGCTCCCCCAACATAAATATCGTAGGGGAGGCACCTTCAAGCACTCCCTTCAGGTACCTTCCCGTTGCGTGGGCAGCGGTGATGATCTCATTGGGCTCCACGGGTATGCCCATGGCATGGAGCTTAGAGACGTAGTATCCCCTGGGTCTTAGGGTACTGTTGGTCACAAATACCAGGGGACGGCCCATTTCCCTAACCCTCAGGATGAAGGAGGGGGCTCCGGGGAGCACGATATCGCCCCTATAAACCACACCGTCCAGGTCCACTGCGAATAGCCCAATATCATCCACAGAGAAGGGTAGCCCCTTCACACTGCTCTCATTTTGGGGTGCTACCTTCAACTGATTCACACCTCGTAGGTTCCACCCACCTCCAGTACCACGCATTGGGAGTTGGTTTCTGCCTTTACCCTGCTGCAGAAGGCCTGAGGGTCTTGTGCTATGAGATCCCAGGTGTTGTAATGCATGGGGATTACGGCCTTGGGTTTCAGCATTTTCACTGCCTCTAAGGCATCATCGGGACCCATGGTGAAATTGTCTCCGATGGGGAGAAGGGCCACGTCAATTTTATGGAGGCGGCCCAGGATTTCCATGTCGGCAATGAGCCCTGTATCGCCAGCGTGGTAGATGAGTTTGCCGTCCATCTTGATCAGGAAGCCACAGGGATTCCCAGTGTAGACCGTCTTTTCTTCATCCACATAAGCGGAGCCGTGGGAGGCGGTGGTGAGCTTCACCCAGGCGAAGGCAAACTCTCTGGATCCACCAATGTGCATAGGATGCACCGATACCCCTTGGCTCGCCAAAAAGTTGGCCAGTTCGTAAGGGGCAACCACCATGGCGTTGTTGTTCTTCGCTATGGCTACGGTATCCCCCACGTGATCACTGTGCCCATGAGTCACCAGGATTGCATCCACTTGGATCTCTTCTGGCTTAGCCTTTGCGATAGGGTTTCCCGTTAAGAAGGGATCAACGGCCACCCTCCCCTGCTTACCCTCAATGAGGACTGCCGCATGCCCTAAAAAGGTGATCTTGACCATGCTCCACCTCCTTAAATCCAGTTTAATTTGTTAATAGTTTAACACCTATTCATACCTCGCTCAACCGGATGCTTTAGGATCCATGGGCTTGTGCAAAAGGGTTAATCTGTGCCATGTTAATCAAAAACCGTGGAGGTAGAAGATGCTCCCTCTTGAAGGCATTGTTGTGTTGGATCTTACCAGGCTCCTGCCAGGTCCTTACTGTTCCATGATCCTGGCAGACCTGGGAGCAGAGGTGATAAAAGTAGAGCCCCCTTTGCCAGGGGATTATATGAGGGAGTTCGAGCCTAAACTCAAGAAGGATAGTGCTTTCTATTATGCGGTGAATAGAAACAAGAGGAGCGTCTCTCTGAATCTTAAGGAGGCAGGGGATAGGGAGGCTTTTTTGAAGCTGGTCTCTAAGGCCCATGTGCTGATGGAGGGCTTTCGTCCTGGTGTGATGGACAGGTTGGGGCTGGGCTACCGGGAGCTCAAGGGCCTCAACCCTGCCCTTGTCTACTGTGCCATTACAGGCTTTGGCCAGGATGGGCCTTACAAGGACAGGCCTGGTCACGACATCAACTATATCGGAATGGGGGGCCTTTTGGATCAGATAGGGACGAGGGATGGCCCTCCCATTCTTCCCGCCGTCCAGATTGCCGATATAGGCTCTGCCCTCTGGGCAGCCATTGCCATACTTGCTGGGGTAGTGAGATCTAAGGCTACAGGTGAGGGGACCTTCATTGATCTCTCCATGATGGACACGGTCCTCTCCTGGCTCCCCCTACACTTTATGGAATACGCTGCTACGGGTCACGCCCCCACCAGGGGTGACTTCTTGTTGGGTGGGAGTTTCCCCTGCTATCGGGTGTACCAGACTAGGGACGGCTCCTATCTCACCCTGGGGGCCTTGGAGGAGAAGTTCTGGGAGGTCTTTTGTCAAGCGGTGGGCAGGGAGGATCTCCTGCCCCATCAGTTTTCCCAGGACCCAGAGATCTTTGAGGAGATGGAGCGGCTCTTTCGCTCTAAGACCTTGGAAGAATGGCTGGAGCTCACCTGTGCTACAGATGACCTCATGCTGTATCCCGTCAACTCCTTGGCAGAGGTGATGGAAGATCCCCAGGTGAAGGCGCGGCATATGCTCTGGCGGGTGAAACACCCCGTGGAAGGTGAGCTCTTGATGGTGGCCCCACCTTTCAAGATGGAGGGTGTGGATTTTGGTTGCCGAAGACTCCCTCCGGCACTGGATCAGGATAGGGAGGAGATCTTGGGGGGCGCCAATGTTGAGAATAGAAAGAATCTAATATAGGTACTTTTCGGGATAATTTCTGGAGGGTTTGTGCCCTTCGGATTGAGGGGTTTAACTTTTTAATCTTTCAATGGATCAGTGTCTGTTAGCCTATCAAGGCTCTATATCCTTGAGTTTGTCCCAGTCTTTCTGAACAATTTCGCTTCTTTTCTTTCGATTTGCTTGTTTATATGAAATACATTGGAATAATTATATTGGAAGGATGAGCTCTCTTGTTATCTTATTCGACTCTAAAGGAGGCTTGTTTTCACATGGATCCTTTGCTCACCCCACATATTCTTTCCCATGAGTGGATATTAGATAGACTGAGCTATTACTCATTGCACTTTTACTTGACTTATGGATGTAGATGGCATATTTTTCATAAGATCTTAAAGGGTGGATTTGTGCATCCGGTAATCCGTCCTTTGGGTCTTATTTGATTGGGTGCAGGAAAGGGGGCATGAAGAAACCGCTTGAGGCGATAGTTGAAAGTACCATAGTAGGTGTCTACTTGGTACAGGACGGGATCTTCCGATATGTCAATCCTGCCTTGTCCAGGATCTTTGGTTATAAGCCTGAAGAGCTCATGGATAAGCTGGGGCCTCTGGATCTTACCCATCCTGATGACCGGGAGATGGTGAGGAGAAGCATTGAAGAGCGCATAGAGGGGCGGGTTTTACATGTCCATTCAATCTTTAAGGGGGTGCGGAAGGACGGATCCACCATATACTGTGAGGCCTATGGGGGCCTCACCGAGTATAAGGGCAGGCCAGCCATTGCAGGTACCCTGGTAGATATTACAGAACAGAAGCGGGCCCAGGATGCCCTGAAGGCATCGGAAGAGCGATACCGGACATTGGTGGAAACTGCTCGGGATGTGATATTCCGCCTCTCCTTAAAGGGAGAGATTGTGTCCCTGAATCTCGCTTTTGAGGCCCTCACTGGGTGGTCCCGTTCTCGGTGGATAGGGAAGCACTTTTCCGAGCTTGTACACCCTGAGGATTTCCCCACTGCTGAGGATGTCTTCCGACGGGTCTTAGAGAGGGAATCGCTGCCCCCATTTGATGTCCGGCTCCTCTTAAGATCTGGTGGTTACGGTATTTATGAACTCACTGGTGCACCCGTGGTGCAGGGTGGAAAGGTGGTGGGTGTCTTAGGGATAGCCCGGGACGTCACTGTTCGCAAGGAGATGGAAGAGAAGCTCAAGTGGGATCTTAAGGTGAATGCTCTCCTGTCCGATCTCTCCCGCGATCTGTTGAACCCCCTATTCTCTTTGAGGGATGTAAGTGAAAGACTTCTGCAACGAGTGATGGACCTTACCAGCAGTCAGCATGGCTTCGTTTCCCTTATTGAGCCTGGAGCGGAAAGGGAGGTACGGCTACTCTTTGCTGGTGTGGAGAATAAGGAGTGTGCAAAACGCACAAAGGGTGAGGTAGCCTTCTCTAAGGGTCCTGATGGGCGCTATCATGGTTTGTGGGGGCATGCCCTAAATACGGGCCAGCCCTTCTTTACCAATGAGCCAGGTACCCATGAGGCAAGCATGGGAGTCCCCAAATGGCACCCTCCATTGCAAAACTTTATGGCGGCCCCTGGTGTGGTAGGTGATGAGGTGGTGGGCCAGATCGCCTTGGCCAATTCCCCCAATGGATTTACTCAGCGCTACTTAGAGGTCCTGGAACGTGTGGCAGGCCTTTATGCCCTGGCAGTGAGGAGGCACTACGATACCATAGCCCTTCAGGAATCTGAGGAGCGGTATAGACTTTTGGTGGAGAGTTCCCTCACCGGTGTCTTCATTCATCAGGATGGCAGATACGTGTTTGTCAACAAACGATTTGCCCGGATGCATGGCTACGAGCCTGAGGAGTTGATTGGTAGAGACTTCCTGGAGCTGATTCACCCTGAGGACAGAGAAGCTGCAAGGCAGCGAACAGCGCAGAGGATAGGTGGGAAGCTACTACCTGAGTACCATGAGATCCGGAGGCTCACAAAGGATGGACGGGTCATCTGGTGTGAGATGATGGCGGTGGCCATTAAGTACAAGGGGAGGCCTGCAGTTATGGGCAATGTGGTGGACGTCACCAAGCGGAGGCAAGCGGAAGAGGGTCTGAGGGATGCCCTAAGAGGGCTTCACAGGGTGTTGGAGCAAACTATCCAGGCCTTTGCCTCCACTGTGGAGAAGAGGGATCCCTATACTGCGGGGCATCAGAAGCGGGTGGCCCGACTTGCCTTAGCTATTGCTAAAGAGATGAGGCTCTCGAGGGAGGAGTGCAGAGGGATTTACATGGCGGGGCTGATCCATGACATTGGGAAGATCTCTGTGCCTGCGGAGATCTTGGCAAAGCCTACTCGCTTGACGGATGTGGAGTTTGATATGCTGAAGCTGCATTCCAAGGTGGGATACGAGATCTTGAAAAGGGTGGAGTTTCCATGGCCCATAGCCGAGATGGTACTTCAACACCACGAGAGATGGGACGGATCCGGTTATCCAATGAGGATAAGGGGCGAGAAGATCCTTTTGGGTGCCCGGATCTTGGCTGTGGCAGATGTGGTGGAGGCCATGGCCTCTCACCGTCCATATAGACCGGCCTTGGGTTTGGAGAAGGCGTTGGAAGAAGTGCAACGGGGTAAGGGTACCGCCTATGATCCCCAGGTGGTGGACGCCTGCGTGAGGCTGTTCAGAAAGAAGGGGTACCGACTGGATAAGGCCTTGGAGAGGGTTGAAGGTTAGGCCTCGAACAAATCCCCCTATCTGTGACTTGCGGCCAGGGTTCCTTTTTTGCTCTAATGTTTTTATCTGCATCAAGGAGGACCTTATGGAGAGGCCCAAGATCAGGATAGCCCCATCCATCCTCAGTGCTGATTTCTGGAGGCTGGGGGAAGAGGTGGCCCAGATAGTGAGGGGGGGTGCCCATCTCATCCATGTTGATGTAATGGATGGACATTTTGTGCCTAATATCTCTGTAGGCATCCCTGTAGTGGAGGGCCTCAAGGCCCACACTTCTCTCCCCTTAGATGTGCACCTTATGATTATGGGACCTGAGAGATATGTGGCGGCCTTTGCCAGAGCAGGGGCGGACATTATCGCCTTTCATGTGGAGGCCACATTCCATCCCCATCGGGTGATTCAGATGATCAAGGAGGAGGGGAAGATGGCAGGGGCTGTGCTCAACCCTTCCACCCCCCTGAATGTACTGGACTATATCCTGGGGGATCTGGATATGGTCCTCCTCATGTCGGTGAATCCAGGCTTTGGTGGCCAGAGGTTCATCCCCTCTGTGATGGAGAAGATCAGGGCGCTGAGGGATAAGGCACCGGAGCTGGATATAGAGGTGGATGGCGGCATTACCCTAAGCAACGTCCAGGATGTGGTGAGGGCAGGGGCCAATGTGATTGTGGCAGGCTCCGCTATCTTTAATTCTGCTGACCCTTGCGGGGCCACCAAGGAGATGCTCCGTTTGGCTATGGAGGCTTGGGGGGAGATGTGAAGATAGATAGGATCCGCAATATCGGTATCGCCGCCCATATAGATGCAGGTAAGACCACCCTTACGGAGCGTATCCTCTTTTATACAGGCCGCATACACCGCATGGGTGAGGTCCATGATGGTCAGGCTACAATGGACTGGATGGATCAAGAAAAGGAGAGGGGCATCACTATTACGGCTGCAGCTACTTACTGCCAATGGCGGGGACACCATATCAATATCATAGACACACCGGGGCATGTGGACTTTACAGTGGAAGTTAAGAGGTCATTAAGGGTGTTGGATGGCCTGGTAGTGGTCTTTTGCGGGGTGGGAGGCGTTGAACCACAGTCGGAGACCGTGTGGCACCTGGCGGACGAATTCGGTGTCCCCAGGATCGCCTTTGTGAATAAGATGGACAGGGCAGGCGCTTCTATGGACCGGGTGCTGGAAGAGATGGGGGAGAGGCTGGGGGTCCGGGCTGTTCCAATCCAGCTCCCCTTAGGGGCAGAGAATGGCTTTATAGGGGTGGTAGATCTCTTGGAGATGAAGGCGCTGGTGTGGGACAGGGATCCTCAAGGTGTTGAGTACAGGGTGACTCAGGTGCCTGATCCGCTGTGTGGAAGGGCCGAGGTGGCACGGGATGCCCTGATAGAGGCGCTTGCAGATGTGGATGATGAGGTAGCGGAGCGTTACTTAGAGGGGGAAGAGATCCCCCCTGAGACTATGAGGCGGGCCATCAGGAGGGCGACCTTGGAGAGGAGGCTGGTGCCACTCATGTGTGGATCTGCCTTAAGGAACAAGGGGGTTCAGCCACTTCTTGATGCTGTCTTGGACTATCTTCCCTCCCCATTAGATGTACCCCCTATTGAGGGGATCAATCCCGCTACCCATGAAAGGGAGATACGCAGGCCCCTGGAAAAGGAACCCTTAGCTGCGCTGGTCTTCAAGGTGATGGTTGAGGGCGGTAGGAAGTCTGTGTACCTTCGGGTCTATTCGGGGGTCATGAGGGAGGGGAAGAGGGTTTTGAATGCTACGGCGAATAGGAAGGAGCGTGTGGGGAATCTCTTTAGGGTGCATGCGAAGCGGATGGAGAAGGTGGAGGCCATGGGGCCTGGTGAGATTGGGGCTGTCACGGGGATGAGATGGGCCTGTACCGGTGATACCCTGTGTCAGGAAGATGCCCCTATCTTATTGGAACAGATCCGGTTTCCCCAGCCTGTAATCTCTGTGGCAGTGGAGCCTTCGAGCCCCTCTGAGATGGAGAGGCTTGAGGAGGCCTTGGTGCTCTTGGAGGACGAGGATCCCACGTTTCGTTACCACCGGGATCAGGAGACAGAGCAGATGATCATCTCTGGCATGGGGGAGCTGCATTTGGAGGTATTGGCCGAGCGTCTTCGCCGTCACTATGGGCTTAGGTTTAAGACGGGTAGGCCTCAGGTGGAGCTAAGGGAGACCATTACTCGGCCTGTGGAGGTTCAGGAAAAGGTTGATAGGGTATTGGGGGAAGAGGAGGGTGTCTATTTGTGTGCAGGGGTGAGGCTCAGGTTGGAGCCCCTGGAACGTGGGAAGGGCCTTGTCATAGCCGAGGAGGTGCCTGATAAGTCCCATATCCCTAAGCACAGGGAGGTGATGGAGGCCATCGCCCAGGCCATCCAGGATACCGCAACCAGTGGGGTGAAGGCAGGTTATCCCGTTACCGACGTAAGGGTGACCATCTTGGATTACGAATTTGATCCTGGAAGGTCCACAGAAAAGGCCTTTGCCATTGCAGCATCCCTTGCCTTCAAGAAGGGGTTGGAGGAAGGTGGGAGCGTGCTCTTGGAGCCCATTATGGAGTTGGAGGTGCTGGTACCAGGGGAGAACGTGGGGGATGTGGTGGGGGACTTAGGGAGTAGGGGTGCCAGGATAGAAGGGATCATTGACAGGGGTGCCCACCAGGTGATTCGTGCTTTTGTCCCTTTGAAGTCAATGTTTGGGTATACAACAGCCCTCAGATCCCTCACCAAGGGAAGGGGAACATCCACCATGCAGTTCCATCGCTTTGATCACTTCTGATCTTATGGTGTCAGGTCTCAACATTTGACAAGCTGTTTTGAGGATGGTAGTGGGAGTGCCCACGGAGAACAGAAATAGAAAGGGCATAGAGCATGGGGAGACCATTAAGAATTCAATATCCAGGAGCCTTCTATCATGTCACCTCAAGAGGCAATGAACGGAAAGTTATATTTTCGAGCAAGCGGGATCGGGAGCAATTTCTGTCTTATCTGGAATCAGCCTCTGAGCGGTATGGGGCTGTCATCCATGCTTTTTGTATGATGAATAACCACTACCACCTTCTATTGGAGACCCCTTATTCAAATTTGTCACAGATTATGCATCATATCAATGGGGCCTATACAAATTATTTCAATACGAAGCGAAGGCGTTCTGGCCATTTGTTTCAGGGAAGGTATAAGGCTATACTTGTTGAGAAGGATGCCTACTCTCAGGAACTTTCGAGATACATTCATTTGAATCCTGTGCGGGCCAAACTGATTGAGGATCCGTTAGATTATCCATGGTCGAGTTATCCGTACTATGTTGGGGCAAAGAAAAGGCCTGGTTGGCTGAAAATGGATGACATCCTTAGTTATTTTTCAAAAAGCAGGTCCAAAGCGATGCGGCTTTATAAGCAGTTTGTGGAAGACGGAATTGGGAAAGAAATGCACAATCCTTTCGAGAAAGTGTTTGCATCTACCTTTTTGGCTGGCAGTGATTTTATATCCTGGGTTAGTGAGAAGTGGATAACCCTTAAGGAGGCTGACGAAAGAAACATTCCAGCCTTGAGAAAGATGATGAGAAAGCCGTCTCTGGATGAGATTGAGCAAGCAGTTGAGTCGATTATCGAAAGAGATGATCCTCTTTATAGGAAAGTTGCTATCTATTGTTGCCATCAATTTAGTGGTGCGAATCTGAAGGAAATTGGCGCTCACTTTTCGATGCAGGGATCGGCCGTGAGTCAATCAAGTCGAAGGTTTAAGGTCCAGATCTCTGGAGACAAAAAGCTTCAGGAGATTGTTGAAAAGATTAAAAGGCGGATTAGGAATGTCAAATGTTGAGACCTGACACCATAGCTTTTTCTTGGAGGCGGCACCCGGATTCGAACCGGGGATTCAGGGATTTGCAGTCCCTTGCCTTACCACTTGGCTATGCCGCCCAAAACAGTGGAGCGGGAAACGGGATTTGAACCCGCGACCCCTGCCTTGGCAAGGCAGTGCTCTACCCCTGAGCTATTCCCGCCTTGAATTTTTTATACATTCACCCCTGAGGCGTGTCAAGTGTGTCAGCCCCATTTCACCCGGGGTCACTATTCAGGCCAAGCCTTGATGGCCCAGGGTCTTTGGGTATAAAGACGTGGATGCAGATCGAGGAAGGGGGGATGGCTTATGCTGAGGACCATGAGGAAGAACATGAAGTCGCTGAGTGTGGTCCTTTGGGTGGTGGTGGCAGCATTTATTGGGACCATCTTCTTAGTATGGGGAAGGGGGAGACTCAGGGGCAATAGGGACATCCTGGCCCACGTGGGCGACAGGGTTATCACATATCCAGATTTTAGGAGGGCCTATGCAAAGGCATATGATTTTTATAGGAGGATGTTTAAGGAACACTTCAGTGAGGACCTTATAAGGAGTCTTCATCTCAAGGAGCAGGTGCTCAACAACCTTATAAATGACCGGTTGATAGAGGTGGTGGCTGAGAAGGAGGGCATTACCGTTTATCCCCGTGAGGTAGTGGAGGAGATCTCCAAGATGGAGGCATTTAAGACCAATGGCCGGTTCGATCCCGAGAAGTACAGACGTGTGCTCCAGTTGAATAGGCTTACCCCTGCAGAATTTGAGGGGGATGTTAGAGGCTCCATCTTGAAGGAGAAGGTGCTGGCGCTGGTGAAGGACAGTGCCATTGTTCCATCAGCAGAGGTTCGTGATGAGATCATTTATGGGATGGAGGGGATTAAGTTGAGATATGCGGAGCTATCCCCAAAGCTCTTTATGGACAAAGTTGAGGTAAAGGGGGAGCTGCAGCCGTATTATCAGGAGCATATGGAGGATTTCAGGGTACCCGAAATGGTAAGGGTCGCTTACATCCCATTCCTAATAGAAGCCTTCAAGAGCCGGGTTAAGGTGAATGAAGGAGAGATGAAGAGGTACTATCAAGAGAATGCCGAGGACTTCCCCGCCCCTTTAAGGCTACACCTTTTGGTGATCACCGTTAAGGATAGGAAGAGACTGAAGGGTGTGGAGAAAGAATTGGCCAGTGGTGAGTTTTCTAAGGTGGCCAGAAGGTACTCTCAAGATCCCCTGGCCCCAAAGGGTGGGGACATGGGTTGGGTAGAACTCACAGCCCTTCCCCCTCAGGTATCCCGGGTAGTCTCATCTCTTGGGGAGGGGGAGATATCAAAACCTGTTAAGGTGGGTGGTGTTTTCAAGATATTCAAGTTGGTGGAAAGGAAGGAGGGGGGGGTGAAGCCATTCGAAGATGTGAAAGGGGAGATCAGGGAAAGGATTGTGGCTGACAAGGCCAGGAAGGAGGCCCTCAGGAGCGCTGCTATGGCAAGGCAGATGCTGAGGAATGGCGCTACCCTCAAGGAGGTAGCTGCCAAACTGGGTCTCTCCGTGGTTACATCCCCCTTCTTCTCTAAACAGGGGCATCTTTCCAAACTCCCTCCCGAGTTGAGGAAGGTGGCCTTTGAGGTAGCTGAGGGCTCGCTTTCGGATATTGTGAGGACCAAGGAGGGCTTTTACATCCTTAAGGTTCTGGAGAAGAGGCCCTCCTATATACCCCCTTTAAAGGAGGTGAAGGCCCAGGTTGAAGAGGAGGTGAGGCTCCAGAAGGCCAAGGAGCTCCTTTACAGAAAGGCTAATTGGATAGTCTCTCAGGCCCAATCCCGGGGTCTGAAGGAGGTCTTAAAAGGGATAGGCCTGTGCCATGTGGAGGTTAAGACATCAAACCTCCTGACACGGGCCTCTCCCGGTACGTGGGAGAGGAGTGCGATAGAAAAGGCATTTGACTTGGATAGGGGTGCTTATGCATGGGAAAAGAGGGGTGACGGGGTAGTGATTTTCACGGTGGCAGAGAGGCGGGAGGTGAGTGAGGCGAGTATAGAGAAGATGAGGCCGCGGTTGGAGCGGTACCTTTTGATGAGGAGGCGGAGGGAATTGGAGGATCAGTGGCTTAAGGACCTGAGGGGTAGGATCGAGGTGAAGGTGAATGAGAGGCTGTGGAATGCCATTTAAGGTGGGGATTCCTCAGGGATTCAGGCTGAAAAGGGTGCTCATGGATGAGGATTCCATGGGAAGGACGCTGAGGCGCATGGTCCATGAGATACTGGAAAGGAGCAAGGGGGGAGCTAATCTGGCCTTGGTAGGAGTGAGGAGGAGGGGTGATGTGCTGGCATCAAGGATGTCGGAGGCAATTGAGGGGGTATTGGGCATGGAGGTGCCCCTTGGGGTGCTCGATATCACCTTATACCGGGATGACCTTAGGATGTTGGCGCAACACCCAAAGATTGGGAAGACAGAGATACCCTTTCCTATGGAGGGTAAGCAGGTGGTGCTGATAGATGACGTGATCTTCACTGGAAGGACCACACGGGCTGCATTGGATGCCATTATGGATCTGGGCAGACCAAAAAGCGTCCAGTTGGCGGTCTTGATAGACAGGGGACACAGGGAGTTGCCTATCCAGCCCGATTATGTGGGGAGAAAGGTGCCCACATCCATCCACGAGAACGTGTTGGTGCTCTTGAGGGAGGTGGATGGAGTGGACCAGGTGGTCTTGGTGGAGGAGGAGAATGCTGAAGGGTAGGGATCTGATCGCCCTGGCGGACCTCTCTAAGGAGGAGATCCTGTATATCTTAGATACTGCAGAATCTATGAAGGAGGTGCTCACCCGGGACATCAAAAAGGTCCCCACCCTCAGGGGGAAGACGGTAGTGAACCTATTTTTCGAACCCAGCACCAGGACCCGTACATCGTTTGAGATGGCTGGAAAGAGATTGTCTGCCGATGTGATCAACTTCTCTCCAGCCACCAGCAGCCTCGTCAAAGGTGAGACCTTAAAGGACACGGCTAAGAACATTGAGGCCATGGGTGTTGATGCTGCAGTGGTTAGACACAAGGCCTCGGGGGCGTGCAGGTATCTCTCGAAGGTGCTCTCTGCCCCGGTAATAAACGCAGGAGACGGTATCCACGAACACCCTACTCAAGGGCTCCTGGACCTCTTTACCATAAGGGAGAAAAAGGGGGGGATAGAGGGCCTAAGGGTGGCCATTGCGGGGGACATTTACCACAGCAGGGTGGCGAGATCAGACATCCATGGCTTGGTCAAGTTGGGGGCCCAAGTGATGGTAGCAGGTCCCCCTACCATGATACCACCAGAGATTGAGTCTATGGGTGTCTGTGTGGTCCCATCGGTGGATGAGATCTTGGGAGAGGTTGATGTGGTGATCATGCTCAGGATCCAGATGGAGAGGCAGACCTCTCCCCTCTTTCCGTCTATGAGGGAATATTCCAGGTACTTCGGGCTCAGCATGGAGAAAATAAAGGATGGCATGGCCAAGGATCTTCTGCTGATGCATCCTGGCCCTGTAAACTGGGGAGTTGAGCTCTCCCCTGAGATGGCTTATTACTCTAACAACCTGATCTTGAACCAGGTAACCAATGGCGTGGCAGTGAGGATGGCCGTGCTTTATGCCGTTATCGCTGGATGATTGTTTCATTGAGCACAGAGAGTCCTCAGCAGACGAGGCTCTTGGGTAAAGTCTTATCGGAGACGGCGGGTGGGGGTTGCATTTTGGCCCTAAGAGGGGAGCTTGGGGCCGGTAAGACCACCTTAGTTCAAGGTGTGGCTGAGGCCTTGGGCATAGAAGAGGCTGTCACCAGTCCTACCTTTACCTTGATAAACGAGTATCGGGGTGTTTGTCCCCTTTATCACGTGGATCTCTATCGCCTTAGTGCCCCTGTGGACCTGTGGGAGTTTGGCGTGGAGGAATATCTCGAGGGGGAAGGATTGGTGGTGGTGGAGTGGGCGGAGAAGGTGGGAGACTGGCCCCACTGTCCCATTTGGGTAGTGGAGATGTCGGTTTGTGAGGGTGAGAGAAGGGAGATGCGGATCACGCCTCCAGAAGAAGGGAAGGGGAGGTCCCTTCAGAGGGCCCTTGTTATGGCTGGTTTTGAGGTGAGGGTATGGGAGGGACCTTGAGGAAGCTGAGGCTCTTCTTTGAGATGATAAAGTTTCCTCATACCCTTTTTGCCCTTCCATTTGCCTTTACGGGGGCCCTTATGGCAGCCCATGGAATGCCTCCCTTCAGGGTCATATGCTGGATCTGCGTGGCCATGTTTGGGGCGAGATCGGGGGCCATGTCCTTTAATCGCTGGGCCGACGCCATTATAGATGCAGCCAATCCCAGGACCCGCAATAGGCCCATACCCAGGGGTGACCTCTCCAGAAGGGATGCCCTCCTCTTTTCCGTTGCATCATACGCCCTCCTGGTCTTTGCAGCCCATCAGCTAAATCCACTCTGCTTCAAACTTTCCCCGGTAGCTGTGTTGATCACCGCTGCTTATTCCTATACGAAACGCTTCACCTGGGCCACCCATATGGTCTTGGGCCTTTCCCTCTCCATGGCGCCTATAGGGGCTTGGATTGCCGTTAGGGGTTGTATAGATCCCCCTGCAGTGTATCTTGGTTTGTCGGTCCTCTGCTGGGTGGCAGGCTTTGATATCCTCTACGCCCTTCAGGATATAGAGTTCGATAAGAGGTTTGGGCTTTATTCTATCCCAAGGCTCATAGGCGTGGCCCCCTCCCTCTATCTGGCTCGTCTCCTCCACGGTATCACCCTAATTTTTTTGGTGCTTACTGGTTTGGGATGCAATATGGGGTGGTGGTATTGGCTGGGGCTTATTGTGGTATTGATCCTCTTCATTTATGAGCATTCTCTCTTAAGTCCCCATGACCTCAGTAAGTTGGATGTGGCATTCTTCAACATGAATGGGTATATTAGTATAGTAGTATT
Source organism: Aquificota bacterium (assembly GCA_015486015.1). Lineage (GTDB taxonomy): Bacteria > Thermosulfidibacterota > Thermosulfidibacteria > Thermosulfidibacterales > B14-G1 > WFSI01. The sequence goes on from WFSL01000027.1 coordinate 22,661, forward strand.
TTCCTTTACCTTATTGGATTACCTTCTGCACTGAAATATAAGCTGCGCTGAAATATAAGCCTTGGATTATCAAGTTGTTACATGCGTCACCCGCCCGGAATGGGAGAAAATTCCCCCTTTACTTTATAGGGGTAATTGAGTATAGGCATGCAGAGTTATATCAGGAGATGGATGGAGGCAGGGTTGGGGATATGAGAGACAGGGTACTGATAGTGGACGATGAGCCTGAGGTACAGGAGTCCCTTTCCCGGTGTTTGGAGGGCTCTGGGTATCATGTGATGGCCTGTGGATCTCTTTCGGAGGCCGCTTCTGCCGTGAAGGCGTTTTCTCCTCATCTGGTGCTCCTGGATCTCCATCTCGATAGGGAAGAGGGCCTGGACTTACTCAGGGGAATGGGGGACAACTCCTGTGGGATCCCTCCTGTGGTAGTGCTTTCCGAGGAGGGTTCCTGGGAGAGTGCTGTAGAGGCCATGAGGCTGGGATGCAGGGACTACCTTGTCAAGCCTGTGGAAGAGGGCGAATTGCTGTTCAGGGTGAGTGAGGTCATAAGGAGAGGGGCCTTTCGCTATAAAATGGGTAGGGTTCTTCCTATATGCTGCGTGTGTGGCAAGGTGAAAAGCGAGAATGGAGAGTGGATGGATCCCTCTTCCTATCTTGTGCATGACCTTGGGATGCTCTTGAGTCATACTTACTGCCCCGAGTGTTTTGAGGTCGAAATGGGAAGGCTGAGTAGGACCCATGAGAAGCACTGCCATCTTCCAGATGAGGGGGGAGATGAGCTTGAACCCTCCAAAGAGTAGGAAAACCACCAGGATAATTAATCCATAGGGTTCAATCTTTGCATAGCTTTGGGCCAAGTTGGAGGGCAGGACACCTACCAGGATCCTGCCTCCATCCAGTGGAGGGATAGGGATGAGATTGAAGATGCCCAGGGCTACATTGATAATGATGCCCAGGGTTATCATTAGGAAGAGGGGAACGGTTACGCAGTATACCCCTTTAAGTGGTGGTATGAGTCCTGTATGGAAGAAGACCGCCAGGTACCGGAGGAGAAGTGGGTCAAGTCTGGAAAGGACCTGAAAGGGAATGGCAAAGGCGAGGGCCAGGAGAAAATTGGTTGCGGGCCCGGCCATAGCTACCCACATCATGCCTTTCCTTGGGTCACGAAGGTTCCATGGATTCACGGGTACGGGCTTTGCCCATCCTATGAAGCGTGTGATCACAAATACCAGTAGCCCTAAGGGGTCCAGGTGCTTCAAGGGGTTGAGGGTGAGTCGCCCCGCATTTTTGGCAGTAGGATCCCCCAGTCGGTAAGCCATATAACCATGAGAGACCTCATGACATGTGATGGAGAAGAGGATAGGGGGGGCCGCCAGTGCTATTTGCTGAATGGTGGACTCAAGCCCCATGGAGGAGGGCCTCTTTTTCCTGTCCGGTGTACAGAACGATCTCTTTCTTCTGGACAATCTGTACCACAGCGGGGAGCAACTCCCGAACCACCTGAGAGAAGAGGTCCTCGTCGCCATAGAGATGGCGGAGTAACTTGATGGCCAGGGAGGGAGACCATGCAGGGAACCTCAGCAGGCATAGGGTGGCCCTGTTGGCTGCCTCTATGAGCTTCACTACGGACTCTCTGTCTGGTGCGTCACTCACGTACAGTATGTCTGCCTCTAAGAAGCTCCCTTGACTTATTCCGAGGGCCATACTCTCAACATCTACACCTACCTCCCTCTGGATCACTACAGACTCATTGTTGTTAAGGATGTACTGGATGGGTTTTTCTACGGTGTAGATGATTTGATTTTTTGTGTCGTTGATGTGTTTTAGAATGGCGTAAATCACCTCTGCCACCTCCGAGGCTTTGCTGCCAGTGAAGAGGATGATCCCTGTCTCATTCTCTATGAGGTGGGCAATCCTATCTTGTAGCTCTGGGTTGGGTATGCATTCGAGGAGGGCGGGGATGTGAGAGGAGAGCCTTTCTATGAAGACCACGGGGGTACCCCTCTGGATGATGAAGTTCACCCTGAGCCTTCCCACATCTTGAGTGGAAAGCGTGAAGGTGCCATGGGTGGTTTTTCCGGCACTCGCTACGATCTGATAGTTGGCGATAGTGGCTAACCCACTCAGGGTCTCTCTCACATCTTGGGGGGTTACGGGTGGTAGCCCCGAAGGGACAACGGTCCCACCCATTCGAAGGAGTAATGGGGACTTTGGGACTAATAGAATCTTATCACCCTTCCCGGTCTGCAGTGTCTCTATGATCCTGGGTGAAAGGTTCATATTCACCTCCTAAAGGGGGCAACGCCTCTTCACAGGATGTACCTGCTAAGGTCTTCGTCCCTTATTATGGATTCCAACCTCTCCCTCACGTAGGCCACGTCGATGGTGATTTCCCTCCCCTTCAGATCTGGGGCATGGAAGGAGAGATCCTCCAGCACCTTCTCCATCACAGTGTAGAGCCTCCTTGCTCCAATGTTTTCCATCCTTTCGTTGAGCTGCACGGAGATGTTTGCCACCTCCTCTATAGCCTCTGGGGTGCATTCAAGATGGACGCCTTCAGTTTCCATCAGGGCCTTGTACTGCTTGAGGAGGGCATTTTCTGGTTCAGTAAGGATCCTTACAAAGTCCTCCTTTGTAAGGCTCTTCAGCTCTACCCGGATGGGGAACCTCCCTTGGAGTTCGGGTATAAGGTCTGAAGGTTTTGAGACGTGGAAGGCCCCTGCGGCTATGAAGAGGATGTGCTCCGTGCGAACCATCCCGTACTTTGTGGCCACTGTCGTGCCCTCGACAATGGGGAGGAGATCCCTTTGAACACCCTCCCTGGAAACGTCGGGGCCGTGTCCCCCTTCCCTTCCAGCGATCTTGTCTATCTCGTCCAAGAACACGATCCCTGCATTCTCCACGCGCTCAATAGCCTCGCGCACCACCTGGTCCATGTCTATAAGCCTCTGGGCCTCTTCTTCAACGAATATCTCTAAGGCTTCTGGGACCTTTACCCTCCTCTTCTTGTACCTCTTGGGGAATAGGTTCCCCAGCATATCCCTGAAGTTGATGTCCATGTCCTCAAGCCCGGAGGAACTGATCACCTCTATGGCGGCGGTGCTGCCCTTCTCCTCCGTCTCTATCTCCACCACCCTGTCATCGAGCTTTCCTTGGCGGAGCATCTCCCTGAGCTTTTCCCTGGTTCTCCTGTGTTGCTCCTTCAGTTCTTCCCCTTGGGAGGTGGGGTAGCCCTTCTTCTCTACTGGAGGTAGGGGAAGGAGGATATCCAAAAGCCTCTCCTCAGCGTTGGCCCTGGCCTTACCCCTTACTCTCTCCGCCGCCTCACTCTTCACCATCTGAACCGCCAACTTGGTAAGGTCCCTTATGATAGATTCCACGTCCCTCCCTACATATCCCACCTCTGTGAACTTGGAGGCCTCCACCTTTATGAAGGGGGCCTTGGCCAAGCGCGCCAGTCTCCTTGCAATCTCAGTCTTTCCCACGCCTGTTGGGCCTATCATGATGATGTTTTTTGGCAACACCTCCTCCTTTAGGTGGGGGGGGAGTTGCTGGCGCCTCCACCGGTTTCTCAGGGCTATGGCCACGGCCTTTTTGGCTTCTTCCTGGCCGATGATGAATCTATCTAAGGTCTCTACGATCTCCTTTGGGGTGAGACACTCTATCATTACATCTCCTCCAGCAGCACCTCTTGGTTTGTGTAGATGCAGATGCCTGCAGCGATTTTTAGGGCCCTTAGGGCTATCTCCCTTGGGGTGAGATTTGTGTATGCCATAAGGGCCCGGGCAGCAGCCAGGGCATATGGACCCCCAGAACCAATGGCGATGAGGCCATCATCGGGCTCAATCACGTCTCCGGTGCCCGATATGAGAAAGGTCTTTTCCCTGTCGGCAGCCACAAGGTAAGCCTCCAGACGCCTGAGGAGCCTGTCCGTCCTCCAGTCCCTTGCCAGTTCCACTGCTGCCCGGGGTAGGTTCCCCCCATATGTCTCCAATTTCTCCTCCAGGCGCATCATCAGTGTGAGGGCATCGGCGGACGCCCCTGCAAAGCCCACGATCACCTTGTCCTTGTAAATCCTCCTGACCTTTTTGGCCTTGGCCTTGAGTACGGTATTTCCTAAGGTGACTTGACCGTCCCCTGCCACGGCCACTTTCCCTCCCCTTCTCACTGCCACAATAGTTGTACCCCTCATTTGCTTCATCAATCCTTCCTCCTGGCCCTGGGGTGTGATCTGGTGTAAACCTCCTTTAGGCGCTTGGTGGTGAGATGGGTATAGATCTGGGTAGTAGAGAGGTTGGCATGACCCAGCAGCTCCTGTACCACTCTCAGGTCTGCCCCTCCCTCCAACATGTGAGTGGCAAAGGAGTGGCGTAGTGTATGGGGGGAGAGAGGCTTTCCCAAGCCGGAGCTTACAGAGGCCTTATTGATAATCCTCCTCACGGTTGTATGTGAGATTCTGCCGCGGGATGTTACAAAGAGGGCCTTATCATCCCCCTTCCCGTACAGGCCCCTTTTGGTGAGGTACGCCCTCAGGGCCTCTATGGCCTTAGACCCTATCAATACTATTCGTTCCTTTTTACCCTTCCCCATCACCCTGATCTGCCCCTGTGACAGGTCTATATCATTGAGGTTGAGCCCCACCAGTTCCGATATCCTGATGCCGCTGGCATAGAAGAGCTCTACGATAGCCCTGTCACGGAGGTCCATTTTACCTGCCTCGAAAAGCCTCTTGGCCTCTGCGATAGAGAGCACCCGGGGTAGGGCCTTTCCCTTCTTTGGTGTGCGCAGGAGCCTTGCGGGGTTGCCCTTTAGTATGCCCCTCCCCTTGAGGAAAGCATAGAAGCACCTGATGGATGCCACCCTCCTGGCTATGCTGGTAGGGGCTAGTCCCCTCTTTTTACAGTGGAGGAGGTAGGCCCTCAGATCCCAGGAGGAAGCCTTTATAAGGGATAGGCCCCTCTCTTCCAGAAATGCCTGGAGGTCTCTCACCTCCCTTACATAGTTCCTAACAGTATGGGGGGACGCTCCCTTCTCACTTATGAGGTGCTGGCGGAAAGTGTCTAAGGGGTTCACCACTTCAGCTCCTGAATGCGGCTCACCCTATGGCGTTCGGCCTCCACAATGCATACAAGCTCTTTTACAGCATCCTCTAACACATCGTTCACAATAAAGTAGTGGAAGAACGGGTACATGGCCACTTCCTCCTCTGCCCTTTCCCAGCGCTTTTTTATCTCTGAGGGTGTGTCCGTATCTCTAAGGGTGAGTCTCTCCTTAAGGGCCCTTAGGGAGGGGGGAAACACATAGATGGCCACGGTATCATTTGGAAACTTGGCCTTTATCTGGGAGGCCCCCTGGGTATCTATGTCGAGAAGCAGATCCCTTCCTTCCTCTATAGCCTTGTCCAGGCTGAAGATGGGGGTGCCGTAGAGGTGGTCATAAACCCTGGCCCATTCTGCCATCTCCCCCCTTTCTACCATATTCAGAAAGGTCTCCTCTTTTACAAATCTGTAGTCCACACCTTCTCTCTCCTCTGGCCTGGGTGGTCGCGTAGTGTATGAGACGGAGAACTCAATCCCTTGGAGCCTCTCCAATGCCCTTCGACAAAGGGTGGTCTTCCCCGCACCTGAAGGAGCGGAAACAACAAAGAGTATGCCCTTTCTCTTTATCTTCATAATAGTCACTCTACATTTTGTATTTGCTCTCGCATTTTTTCAATTTCTCCCTTCATCTCAACGATCATGTGTGAAATCATGGCATCTTGGGCCTTGGAGGCAATGGTGTTGCTTTCCCTTAGGGCCTCCTGAGCCAGGAAATCCAGCTTGCGACCACAGGGGGATCCCCTCATCAATGTCTCCCTCATCTCCCCTAAGTGGGTCCTGAGCCTGACTACCTCTTCTGATATATCGGTCCTTTCTGCCATTAATGCTACCTCTTGTGCCAGCCTCTCCGGTGGCACCTCTATCTTGAGTGACCGAAGGCGCTCTCTCAGTCGGTTTCTATAAAGCTGGGGCAAGTCCGGTGCCCTGTGGGCTGTCTCTGATAGAAGGTGCTCCATTCTTGTGAGGTGGCTTAGGATATCCTTCTTGAGTGCCTCCCCTTCTCTCTGGCGCTCCTGTATCATAGCATTTATGGCCTTTCCCAAGGCCTCCTCGATGGTCCCCCACAAAAGCTGGGGATCCTGCTCCTTGCCCCTCATATTGAATACCTCTTGATGGGCCAAGAGGTGCGATAAGTGGAGCTCCCCCTTTCTCCCTATGGCCTCAGCCACCTGCTCTAAGGCACTCCAGATGGCCATTGCCCTTCCCCAATCTATTTCTATCTCAAAACCCTCTTCCCCTGTGGGTGTTACGGTGACGACGATATCCACCTTTCCCCTGTGGCATACCTCCCTCACCTTCTCACGGATCAGGGACTCTAAGGTAGTGAGGAAGCGTGGAAGCCTGGTGGTGATTTCTAAGAACCTGTGATTGACGCTCTTTACCTCTATTTCAATATCTACCCCCAGGCCCTGGCTCTCTCCCTTTCCATACCCTGTCATGCTCCTCAGGTATCCCATAAATTAAATGATAATGGGAATGAAGATGGAAAGGCAAGCCAAGGATCCTTTTGGAAGGAGAGGATTGAGGAAGGCGTGCATTGTTGGTGGCGATACTGCCCAAGTTAGGATAAAATAAAAATTATGAAGGGTAACGAGCTGCTCTTGAGGTATCTCACCTTCCTCTCTGTGGAGAAGGGGCTCTCGTCTCATACGATAGAGGGGTACAAGGGCGACATCGAGGACTTCCTGGGGTATCTTAAGGTCCTGGGTCTGGCGTTACCCGATGCGGTCCGTGATGCGTTTACAGGGTACCTTATGCACCTGGCAGGCAGGGGGCTTTCGCCATCTACCATTAGGAGGAGGTTTTCTGCCTTAAGGGGGTTGTATGCCTTTATGGTAGAGGAGGGGATACTCTCTTCTGATCCAATGGAGGGCGTGGATACCCCCAGACTATGGGCTACACTTCCCTGCGTCTTAGACCTTAGGGAAGTGGAGCGTTTGCTGGAGGCCCCCCCTGTGCATACCCCCTTAGGGGTGCGGGACAGGGCTATGCTGGAACTCCTCTACGCCACAGGGGTGAGGGTCTCTGAGTTGGTGGGTCTGAGGCTTGTGGACCTGGATATGGTAGAGTGTCTCTTGCGCCTCAGGGGGAAGGGAGGAAAGGAGAGGATAGTGCCAGTGGGTCAGGAGGCTCTCCTGTGGCTGGGGCGGTATCTTAATGTGAGGAGAGAGTTGGACAAGAGGGGATCACCCTATCTCTTCCTCACCACCAGAGGAGGGCCTATGAGTAGGCAGAGGTTCTGGCAGTTGGTGAAGTCTTACGCTAAAGCGGTGGGGATAGAGAAGGCCATCTCCCCCCATACCCTGCGCCATTCCTTTGCCACTCACCTGTTGGAGAGGGGGGCCGATTTAAGGGTGGTCCAGGAGCTGCTGGGCCATGCCGATCTCTCTACTACCCAGATCTATACCCATGTGGCCCGTTCGCACATTGCAAGGGTCTACAAGAAGAGTCATCCCAGGGCTTGAGGGGCTGGCTCAGTTTATGTATTCCCTCTCTGTGGGGTGAGTGCCCCCCAGAAGGCAGAAGACCTCGTAAGGTATGGTCTCCATCCATTTGGAAAGTTCAAACACGGATATCCTGTTTTTCCCCTTGCCTCCCAAGATAGTTACAGTGTCTCCTATACCTGCTTGGGGAATATGGGTAAGATCTATGATAGTGAGGTCCATGCACACCTTCCCTAAGACTGGGGCCCTTTCGCCCATCACCAGCATCTCTCCGCGATTGGAGAGGCACCTCAGATAACCTACACTATACCCCACTGGCACCACCCCAATAATGGTCTCCCTCGAGGTCCTGAATGCCCTCCCATAGCTCAAAAACCTATTCCTGGGGACGCGCTTGATGTGAAGGATCCTGCTGGACACTTCCATGGCCTCCGTTATGGAAGTCCCTGGTACCTTTACTCCCCCGTAGAGGCTGAGGCCAGGCCTCACTAAGTTCCAGTGGGCCCTGGGAAGTTTGATGATGCCGGCGGTGTTGGCCAAGTGGATCCATTTTAGGTTTGGAAGCCTCTCCTTAGCCTCTTCTACCACCCTTTCGAAGGCCTCTATTTGCTGCTGGGTGTAGGCCATGTCGCTTGCATCGGGGCTGTCGGCCACGGAAAAGTGGGACATGAGCCCTTCAACAATTATGCCGGGCATGGACAAAATTTCGTTGATGGTATCCCTCCAGTTCTCTAAGGTTATACCCAGTCTCCCCATTCCCGTATCCACCTTAAGATGGATGACAGCCTCCTTCTGAAGCTCCTGAGCCGCCCTCGAGAGGGACTTTGCCACCTCTATTCCACTCACCACGGGGGTGATCCCGTGAGAGATGCAATCCTTAGCCTCCTCAGGCCATATACCCCCAATGAGGAGGATGCCCCCTTTGATCCCATGCTGACGGAGTCTCACCCCGTCGTCCAGCAGGGAGACTACCAGGAAGCATGCCCCTTCCTCTTTGAAGACCCGTGCACACTCTATCATTCCATGGCCATAGGCCTGTGATTTAACCACAGCGCCTATAGCGGTGTTGGAGGGGAGCATACGTCTAATTTCCCTCAGGTTGTTCCTCAACACCTGCCGATCTATCACTACCTTGAGATACCCCATGGAAAAATCATTACCCCGTTTGATGTCCTCTTACAACCCGTTGGTTAGCCCCATCAACTTGTGGACTGCGGAGAGTAAAGAGAGATTTTCTTTTGCCTTCTTGGTGGCTATCCGGATGAAACCTTCTCCCAAGCCATGGAAGGATCCACAGTGTCTGGTCAGGATACCTATTTTTGCGAGGGGTTCCCATAGAGGGAAAGGCCCTTCTAACAGAAAATAGTGTGTTGAGGTAGGGTATACCTTTAGTCCCAGCCTCTTCAGCCTATCCATCAGGTCATCCCTGAGCTTCCTCAATCTTACCCTACTTTCGTGGACAAAAACCCTGTCCCTTAGGCAGATTAGACCCACCTCTTGGGCCAGCCCCCCCAAGGTCCATGATGGGGTTCTCTGCACAAGCACCTCTATGAACCCTTTTGGCGCTACTACGTATCCCAGGCGGATCCCCGGTACCGTGTATATCTTGGTAAAGGAGCCTATAACCACCAGGTTGCTGTATTTCCCCACCTTCTCCACTATCCCTTTCTCTTCGGTGAAGGGTAGAAAGGCTTCGTCCACCAGGATTCGACAACCCTTGGCATTACAGTATCGGATCAACGCCTCCAGCTCGCCGCAAGGGAGATGGTATCCGGTGGGGTTGTTAGGGTTGCATAAGATCAGCATCTCTACCCCTTTCAAACTCTTGCAAATTCTCTCAGCATGCAACTGGAATCCGTCTCCCTTCGAGAGGGTGTACTCCCTGAGGCTGCACCCATAAGCCACAGCCGCCCTTGCATATTCCCCAAAGGTGGGTTGTGGGATGAGCACTTGCTTGGGTCTGAGTATTTCAAAGATCCTGTAGATGAGCCATGAGCTTCCAGGGGCAGGCATTACATTATCGGAGGGTACCTCTAAATGCTCTGATAGTGCCATTCTTAGCTCCTCAGGGAAGATAGGAGGATGGGTGGTCCAGCCCTTCAGCACCTTCTCCCTATCCTCCAGTAACTCGATGACCATGGGGGGTGGTCCGAAGGGATTGAGGTTTGAACTGAAGTCCAGGATTTTCCCCTGAGGTATCCCAAATCTTTGGGAGATCTCGCTGATGTTGCCGCCATGGACCTGCATCTCACTACCTAAGCAGGGAAAGGACGAGGATTAGTGCCTCTGTCGTCTCGCAAGAGGTGCCCATGAGATCTCCCGTCATGCCACCCACTCTCTCCTTCCAGAACCATCTATACCCCATGAGGGCAGGATAGAGCCATAGGATGTGGAGGAGCCCTTTAACATGCACTAAGGATATAAGGACAAAGCACCAGCCGGTGGCCATGACAAGCCCCTTCCCCTGGGAATGTTGCATAATCCAGGCCCCCAATCCTTCCTCCTTTGCCGGTTTGCCTGTGACGGATAGGCATACCAAGGCCCATCTCCCCCAGATGGGGGCCAAGAGCAAGGGGTAATAGACTCCCCTCTTTAACAGCTCCCAGACGGATACCCACTTCAACAACAGGATCATCACTAAGGCGAGGACCCCAAAGGTACCGATGGTGCTTTCTTTCATGATATGCAGGATCTCCTCTCTGGATTTACTCAGGGCCAACCCATCGAAGGTGTCGGCTATTCCGTCTAAGTGGAACCCCCCTGTAAGTGTCATCATGCAGCACAGGACCAAGAGGGCTGCCAAGGAGGGGGGTAGGACCTTCAGAGTTGCATAGGCTACCAGGGCATATATGAGGCCCAGCAGGAACCCCACAACCGGGAAAAAGGGCACAGCCCCAGCTATCTCTTCATGGGATACTGGCCTTCTACCCACCGGCAGTAAGGTAAGAAAGCCTAATGCAGTGGTGAGCCCCTTCATGAAAATAGAGATAAACAGGGAGGTAAGGAGGGTGTCAAGGGCTGGGAATAATTAGGCCTTGACATCGCATCCCTTTCTATTATATGAATGAGTACTCATTCATATAATAGGGGAGGGAGATGAGGGAAGAGAAGGAGCGGAAAAGGAGGGCCATACTGGATGCTGCCATAAAGGTATTTGCCGAGAGGGGATTCCACGGCTCCAGGATCAGTGATGTAGCGAAGGAGGCAGGGGTAGCAGAGGGCACCATCTATCTATACTTCAAGGGCAAGGACGATCTTCTCCTCTCTGTCTTCTCCAAGAGGGTGGGCACTTTTGTAGAGAACGTAAGGGCAACAGTGGCTGGTATGTCTACCCCACAGGAGAAATTAAGGGCTATTGTAGAGAATCACTTTTCTCATCTGGAGGGTGACCCCCCTTTGGCCCAGGTGATCCAGATAGAATTGAGGTCTTGCAGCGCTTTTATGAGGGGAGGGGTCTCTCCAGAGCTTAAGGCATACCTGGGGATCATTGAGGGGATCTTGGAGGAGGGGAAGGCAAAGGGGACCTTCAGGCCGGATCTTAATGTGAAGCTTGCTGCTAAGGCCTTCTTTGGGATGATGGATGAGGTGGCCACAGTTTGGGTCTTGGGGCGTAAAAGACCCCTCACAGAGATGGCGGGAGAGATATTCTCTATCTTTTACCAGGGGATAAAAAGGGAGGGTTAGATGATGGCGGATGGGATCAAGCGAACAGCGGTACTGGGGGCGGGCACCATGGGTGCTGCCATTGCTGCTCATCTGGCCAATGCGGGGGTGAAAGTATTGCTTTTGGATATCGTGCCAGAAGGAGAACAAGACAGAAACAAGATCTCCAGGATGGGCTTGGAAAGGGCCAAGGAGGCCAGGCCTGCTGCCTTCTATCTTAAGGACTTCGCCCGTCTTGTGGAGGTGGGTAACTTTGAGGATCACATGGAGAGGCTGGTTGATGTGGACTGGATAATCGAGGCTGTGGTGGAGAGGCTGGACATCAAGCGCCAGCTCTTTGAAAGGGTAGACCAGTTCCGAAGGCCGGGCTCCATTGTGTCCACCAATACCTCGGGTATCTCGGTGAATGCCATTGCCGAGGGTCGGTCAGAGGACTTCAGAAGGCACTTTATGGGTACCCACTTCTTCAATCCCCCCCGTTACATGAAGCTTTTGGAGATCATCCCTGCCAAGGACACTGACCCCGCCGTGGTGGACATCATATCCAGGTTCGGTGAGGATGTGCTCGGTAAAGGGGTCGTACATGCCAAGGACACCCCCAACTTCATCGCCAACCGTATCGGTCTCTTTGGTATGATGTATACCTTGAGGGTCATGGAGGAACTGGGTCTCACTATTGAAGAGGTGGATGCCCTTACGGGGAAGGCTATAGGTAGGCCCAAAGTGGCTACCTTCCGTTTGGCAGACATGGTTGGCATAGACGTCCTTTACCATGTGGCCAAGAACGTCTATGACAATGCTCCCGACGATGAGTTTAGGGAGATATTCAAACCACCCCGATGGTTGGTAAGAATGGTCCAGAAGGGATGGCTGGGGGACAAGGCTAAGCAGGGCTTCTACAAGAAGGCGGAGGGTGAGGGGGGCAGGAAGGTACGCCTGGTCTTGGATTACGAGACCTTAGAGTACCGCCCTGCGAAGAGGGCCTCTTTTCCCGGACTGGAGATGGCTAAGCAGGAAGAGGATCTGGTTAGACGCATCAGGGCCCTTATCTCTGGTAAGCATAAAGAGGCCCAGTTTGTTGCAAAGACCTTGGCGGCCCTCCTTGTCTATTCGGCTAATCGGATTCCGGAGATTGCCGATGATGTGGTGAGCATTGATAGGGCCATGAGGTGGGGATTTAACTGGGAAAAGGGGCCTTTTGAATTGTGGGATTCTGTTGGATTGGAAAAGGCCTTGGACATCATCAAGGCCAGTGGGTTTGAGGTGCCTGCCAAGGTTCAGGAGATGGTAGATAGAGGCTTAAGCTCCTTTTACAAGGAAGGGATCAACGATCAAGGTGTAAAACATTATTATTACGACTTTAAGGCCAAAGATTACAAGGAGATAAAGCCCAATCTCAGAATGATCATCCTGCCCGATCTCAAAAGGGCCAGAAAGGTGATCTTGGAGAATGCTGAGGCCTCCCTCATTGACATCGGAGACGGCGTGGCCTGTTTAGAGTTTCACACCAAGATGAATGCCATCGGTCCGGGCATCCTCCAGATGGTTAATGAGTCCCTACAGGAAGTGAGGAGCAACTTTATGGGCCTCGTCATTGGCAACCAGGGGGAGCACTTCTCTGCTGGCGCCAATATTGCCTTGCTCCTTATGGCTATCCAGAACGAGGAGTGGGAGGAGATAGATTGGATGGTGCGCTCCTTCCAGGGTGCTACTATGGCTCTCAAGTACTTCGAGAAGCCCATAGTGGCTGCACCCCATGGCATCACAGTAGGTGGTGGATGCGAGTTCTGTCTCCACTGCCACCGTATCAGGGCCGCAGCCGAGACCTATATGGGTCTGGTGGAGGTGGGGGTGGGGCTTGTGCCTGCCGGTGGTGGCAGCAAAGAGATGGCCATGAGGAACCTCTCCCATATCCCCGCCGACATGCCCAGGGGCGTGGTGATAGATCCCTTCCCTTACCTAAGAAGGGCCTTTGAGACCATAGGTACGGCCAGGGTGGCCAATAGTGCTTATGAGGCCAAGGAGATAGGCTTCCTCACCCCCTGCGATGGTATTTCTATCAACAAGGATTTTCTCATCCATGATGCCAAGGAGACGGTTTTGGCTCTTGCGAGAATGGGCTACAGGCCCCCTATGCCTACTATGCTCAGGGCACCGGGTAGGGATGGTTATGCCTATCTGGGGACGCTCATTTACAACATGCAGGTTGCAGGTCATATCACTGAGCACGATGCCAAGATAGGGCGTCACCTGGCAAGGATCCTGTGTGGTGGCGATGTGCCTGCGGGTACTTGGGTAGGGGAGCAGGAGCTTCTGGATCTGGAGAGGGAAGCCTTTCTCTCCCTGTGTGGCGAGCCCAAGACCCAAGAACGCATCCAGCACATGCTCACTACAGGTAAACCCCTGAGAAACTGAGTCTCGGGGATACAGGAGGTAAGGGATGAGAGAGGCGATGATAGTGGCGGCAACCAGGACGGCGGTGGGCAAAGCCCCCAGGGGCACCTTGAAAGACACCCGGCCTGACGAGATGGCAGCAGTGACCATCGCTGAGGTACTGAAGAGGGCAGGCATTGAGCCTGGTCAGGTGGACGACGTGATCCTGGGTTGTGCCTTTCCTGAGGGTGAGCAGGGGATGAATGTGGCCAGGGTGGCACTCATCCGGGCAGGTTTCCCCAGCTCAGTGCCAGGTATGACTGTAAATCGCTTCTGTTCTTCAGGGCTTCAGGCCATTGCCATTGCCTGTGAAAAGGTGATGTGCGGTTTTGCCGATATTGTGGTGGCGGGTGGTACAGAGTCCATGTCCATGATCCCCATGGGTGGGCTCAAACAGGCCCCCAACCCCCAAGTGGTGGAGGATTACCCCCAACTCTACATGGCCATGGGCCTTACTGCAGAAGAGGTGGCCAGGAGGTGGGAGGTCAGTCGGGAGGACCAAGACGGCTTTGCTTTAGCAAGCCACCAGAAGGCAGCGGCTGCCATTAATGAGGGTCGTTTCAAGGACGAGATCGTGCCTATCAAGACCTGGGTCCGCAGGGAGTTCCCGGATGGTTCCCAGAAGATCGAGGAGGTGGTCTTCGAGGTAGACGAGGGTGTGAGGCCAGATACTACCTTGGAGGCGCTATCCAAGTTGAAGCCTGCCTTTGCCCTTAAAGGCACAGTGACGGCGGGTAACTCCAGTCAGATGTCCGATGGTGCTGCTGCGGTGGTGGTTATGTCTGACAAGAAGGCGGCAGAGCTGGGTGTCAAGCCCATGGCTGCCTTCAGGGGATATGCCGTGGGTGGTGTGGATCCTGGAATCATGGGCATTGGCCCCACTGTGGCCATTCCCAAGGTGATGAAGATTACGGGTCTCAAAATCGAGGACATGGATCTCATCGAGCTCAACGAGGCGTTCGCTGCCCAGTCCCTGGCGTGCATCCGTATTCTGGGTATGGAGGGTTTGATGGATCGGATCAACGTGAATGGCGGGGCCATAGCCCTGGGTCATCCCTTAGGCTGCACGGGGGCCAAACTCACGGTGACTATCCTTCACGAGATGGCCAGAAGGAATGCCAGATACGGTCTGGTGAGCATGTGCATTGGTGGTGGCATGGGTGCTGCTGGGGTCCTTGAGAGGGTGTAAAAATGGACGGCCGGAGGGAGAACCCTCTGGCCTCCATTTTTTGGCAGAATTATGAGTGAGTGCTCATTCAAGATCTTGAAGGAGGAGAAGCCATGGAGGAAGGGATGGTAAAGGGTGGGGCCTTTTTGTTGGAGTCTCCTGGGCTTGAAGAGGTCTTTGTTCCCGAGGAATTTACGGAAGAGCAGAGGATGTTTGCCAGGACAGCAGAGGAGTTTGTCAAGAAGGAGGTGGCCCCAGTGAGCGACGAGATAGAGGCCAAGAACGAGGAGCTCCACATCCAGCTCTTTAGGAAGGCTGGTGAACTGGGACTTCTCATGACAGATATCCCCGAGAAGTATGGAGGATTGGGACTGGACAAGGTTAGCTCTATGCTGGTCCAGGAAAAGATATCCAGCGGTCAGGCCTCCTTCTCTGTCACTGTCACCGACCACACAGGCATAGGCACTCTGCCCATCGTCTATTTTGGCACAGAGGGGCAGAAGCGTAAGTATCTGCCCAAGCTGGCCACGGGGGAACTTATCAGTTCCTACGCCCTCACGGAGACAGGTGCTGGCTCCGATGCCATGGGCATCAAGACCAAGGCGGTCCTCTCCGAGGATGGGAAATACTATATCCTTAACGGCTCCAAGCAGTTCGTGACCAATGCAGGCTTTGCCGATATTTGCATTGTCTATGCCAAGGTGGATGGTGAGCATCACGCTGCCTTCATCGTGGATATGAAATCAGAGGGGGTGACCTTAGGGCCTGAGGAGCACAAGATGGGTATCAGGGGCTCCAGTACCAGGGCTGTATTTTTTGACAATGTGAAGGTGCCTGTGGAACAGCTTTTAGGGGAGGTGGGTAAGGGTCATCTCATCGCCTTCAACGTCCTGAACATAGGTCGCTACAAGTTAGGCGTTGCTTGTGTTGGGGGCTCCAAGGCGGCCATTGAGGATGCAGTGAGATACGCCAACCAGAGGTTCCAGTTTGGTGTGCCCATCTCCAGTTTCGGTATGATCAAGGAGAAGCTGGCAGACATGGTTACCAGGACGTTTGTACTGGAGAGTGCTGTGTATAGGACAGCTGGTTTTATCGATGCCATCTTCAGCCACCTGGATCATGGTGATCCCGAATTTGGTAAAAAGGCTATGGAGGCTATTTCCGAATATGCTACCGAGTGTTCCATTATCAAGGTCTATGGTTCTGAGGCCCTGGAATTTGTGGCAGACGAGGCACTGCAGATCTTTGGGGGCTATGGTTATATCGAAGACTATCCTGTCGAGCGGTTCTACAGGGATTCCAGGATTAACAGGATCTTTGAAGGAACCAATGAGATCAACCGGATGCTCATCCCTGCTATGCTCATGCGCAGGGCCTTGAAGGGGAAGCTGCCCCTGTTGCCTGCAGCCCAGAAGCTGGCGAAGGAGGTCATAACCCTCATGCCCCTCTCTATGCTGGGGAGCGGCCCTTTAGCCCAGGAGGAGCTGGCAGTAGAGATGACCAGGAAGATTGCCCTTATGGTGGCCGGTCTGGCAGTCCAGAGATATAAAGAAACCTTGAGGGACCAGCAGATGCTGCTGGCCCGCATGGCCGATATTATCATTGAGCTCTATGCCATGGAGAGTGCCTTATTGCGTACCAAGAAGGTAATGCAAAAGGGGGATGAGGAAAAGGCCAGGTATCATCTGGCCATCACGCGGCTCTATGTGGCCCAGGCCTTTGCCAGGGTGACTCATCTTGCCCAGGAGGCCCTATCGGCCATTGAGAGGGGGGATGTGCTCAAGGCCAATCTCTCTATACTCAGGAAGCTCACCCGCTGGTATACTCCTGTCTCCTCAGTGGATCTCAAGACCATGGTGGCTGATAGACTGATCGAGGAGGAAAGGTATTGGCTCTGTTGATTTATTTTACCCCTTTTTCCCTACTTCGGGGAGGGTTTTCTCATTAGAAGGGTGGTGTATTCTTCCAAAAAGCGGTTCTTGAGTATATCCATGCTCAGGCGTCTGTAAGTGAGGAGCACCTGATAGTTCTCATGGTATACTATGCCCGAAAGGAGGAGGTGGCCCCCTGGAGATAACCGCTCCACTATCTGGCTGGCCAATCCCAAGAGCACGTCACCTTGGATATTGGCCATGATGAGCTGGAATTTGCCTGGGGCAGCATTTATGCTTCCCACTTCTGCCATCAGATGCACGCCATTGAGTCTGGCGTTCTCTCGGCATACCTTCACAGCGCAAGGGCTAATATCTACGGCTATTACCTCCTTAGCCCTCAACTTGGCAGCGGCCAGGGCCAGGATCCCTGTGCCACAACCCAGATCCAGCACTCGCTTCCCCGCTAAGTTCCCTATTTCTGCTAATTCCTCCAGACAGGAGGCGGTGGTCTCGTGCTCACCTGACCCAAAGGCCCCTCGCTTAATGAGAATGGGGATTGTACCCCTTGGAGGGTGAGCCTCCTGGGGAGATAGGATCGCCCATCTTTGACCTATGATAAACATCTTCCCCTCACAAGTAGAGTTTGATGATAAATATGCCCCCTAATACCCACAGCACAGGGTGCACCTCTCTCCATCGGCCAGTAAACAGCTTCATTACAGGATAGGAGATGAACCCAGCGGCCAGGCCGTTGGCAATGGAGTAAGTAAGAGGCATGGTAAAGAGTGTGAGGAATGCGGGTAGTGCCTCCGTGATATCTGCCCATGGGAGGTCCTTGGCCTGGGAAGTCATGAGGATGCCTACAACTATCAGGGCGGGGGCCGTGGCTGCAGGTGGGACTACCTTGACTATGGGTGTGAAGAAGAGGGAGAGGAGAAAGAGGAGGCTTACCACCACTGCAGTGATGCCAGTCCTTCCGCCCTCTGCCACCCCTGTGGAACTCTCTATGTAGGTGGTTACAGTGGAGGTACCTGTCACAGCCCCCATGACGGTTCCAATGGCGTCGGCCATAAGTGCCTGGTCCATGCGCTTTAGTGTCCCATTGCTCATGAACCCTCCCAATGTGCCCATAGCAGTGAGGGAGCCAATGGTGTCGAACATGTCAACAAATAGCAGGGCCAGTACTGCTTGCCAGAATTCCATGGTAGTGATCCCTGAGAGGTCCATCTTGAGGAGGGTGGAAGAGGGATGGGGTGTGGCGAGGAATCCCTTAGGTGGTGAGGTGTTGCCTGTAGCAAGTGCTGTAAGGGTTACAACTATGATACCTATAAATATGGCCCCCTTTACCCTCCGAGCCATGAGGACCCCGATAAGGATGAGTCCGATGAATGAGAGGATGGGGGTGGGGGCAGAGAGATGACCCAGAGTTACTAAGGTGTCGGGGGATCCCCTTATGAACCCGGCATCCCTCATGCCGATGAAGGTGATGAAGAGGCCTATCCCTACAGGGGTGGCCGACCTGATGCTTTGTGGTATCGCTATCACCAGTCTCCTTCTGAGGCCGAAGAGCGTGAGGAGGATGAAGAGCATCCCCTCTATGAAGACCGCGCCAAGGGCTACCTGCCAGGTGTAACCCAGCCCCTTCACAATCCCATAGGTGAAGTATGCATTGAGTCCCATTCCTGGGGCCAGGGCAAAGGGGTATCCAGCATATATCCCCATAATTAAGGTGGCCAGTGCCGAGGCTGTGCAGGTGGCAAATATCACCCCTTCAAAGGGCATACCTGCATGGGATAGGATGGCAGGGTTGACAAATATGATGTATGCCATGGTGAGAAAGGTGGTCACTCCAGCCCTGACCTCACGACGGAGTTCCTGGGGCGTGAGGCGAGGAAAAGAAGCAGGCCGTAGGTGATCGAGCATGGTTTCCCCTGTTTGTGGTTCAACCTACTTAAATACCATATCTGGGCCTAAGGCCAGTCCTCTTTTATGCGTTCGATTTTGGCCCCCAGGGCTATCAGTTTTCGGTCCAATCTTTCGTAGCCTCTGTCTAAGTGGTATATCCTGGAAATCCTACTCTCTCCCTTTGCAGCCAGACCAGCCAGCACTAAGGAGGCACTGGCCCTCAGATCAGTTGCCATAACAGGGGCACCCTTCAGCGTTTCTATGCCCTCCACCACAGCCTTATTGCCCTCTACCTTTATCTGTGCCCCCATGCGCTGCAGCTCCGCTGCGTGGAGGAACCTGTTTTCGAATATCATCTCCGTAATCACCGAGGTGCCATGAGCGATGCTCATCAGCGCCATGAACTGTGCCTGGACATCCGTTGGGAAGCCTGGATAAGGGAGGGTAGTGATGTCCACCGCTTTAGGTCGGCAGGAGCCCTTTACCTCTATAGCCCTATCCTCGATATTGAGTTTTATGCCTGCCTCTTTTAGCTTCTGGGTCACGGCCTCGAGGTGGTGAGGGATCACCCCCTCAACCCTCACATCCCCCCCCGTTATGGCCCCTGCTATAAGGAGGGTGGCCGCTTCTATCCTGTCTGGCATCACCCTGTGATGGTAGCCCTTGAGCCCCTTCACCCCTCGAATATGCATGGTGTCTGTACCCTCCCCTTCTATGGAGGCGCCCATGCACCTGAGGACCTGGGCAAGCTCCTGTACCTCGGGCTCTTTGGCGCAGTTCTCCAGTATGGTCTCTCCCTTAGCCAGGCTTGATGCCATAAGGATGTTCTCTGTACCCGTGACTGTCACCTTGTCGAAATAGATGGTGTTTCCATGCAGCATGTTGCAGGTGGCCACCACGTATCCTTCTTCCAAGGTTACTCGAGTACCAAGCCTTTCTAAGGCCTTCAGATGCAGGTCTATAGGTCTCACACCAATGGCACACCCCCCTGGAAGTGAGATCTTGGCCTTGCAGAATCGGCCAACCATGGGGCCCAGCACGAGGATGGACGCCCTCATGGTCTTCACCAGCTCGTAAGGGGCCTCCATAGAAGAGAGGCCTGCCGCCTGGATGGTGATCCTTTCTCCTTTCCATGTCACCTGTGCTCCTAAGGCCTTTAAGAGTGAGACCATAGTGCTTACATCCCTAAGCCTGGGCACCCCTTCCAACACGCAAGGCTCAGGTGTGAGAAGGGCAGCAGCCATAAGCGGCAGTACCGAGTTCTTCGCCCCACTTACAGTCACCTTACCCCTCAGTGGTTTTCCACCGTGTATGAGGAATGCCTCCATCATCTCCTCCTGGCCAGCACCACCCTGTCCCTACCCTCTAAATCGGGGAAGAAACTCACCCCTGTATAAGGTTTGCCCTCAAACAAGTCTTCTACCTTGTGTCTCTGCTGCCACCCTATCTCCAAGGCCAGGAAGCCGTTGGGCAACAGGTGCCTCCAGGCCTTGGAAACGAGGGCATTCAAATAGAACAGTCCCCCTTTACCTCCCTTAAGGGCATGGGATGGCTCGTATCCCCGCACCTCTTTGGGCAGGGAGTTCCACTCCTCCTCCGCCACATAGGGGGGGTTTGAGATGATGGCATGGAAGGCCTCCTCTTTAAAGGGTGCGAGGAGATCTCCCTGTACAAGGGCAAGTCGGTCTGTTACCTTTATGTGGGCGGCATTTTTCTTGGCTATCCTTAGGGCATCTAAGCTGATATCTGCAGCTATTCCCACGGCGTTGGGAAGATCTGCCAAGATAGAGATGATGAGGCATCCAGACCCTGTGCCTACATCCAAAATCAGGGGTGCATCCCAGTCCCTAAGGGTCTCCAATGTTACCTGTACCAGCACCTCGCTCTCACGCCTGGGGATGAGCACCCGTGGATTCACCACAAATTCGTGCTTCCAGAAGCCTTGCTTTCCAGTGATGTACTGAAGGGGCTCGCCCTTTATGCGGCGCTTTACCATACCCTTGAAGGTAGCAAGCTCCTCAGGGTGGAGGGGACGGTGAGGATCTAAATAGAGATCTAAGCGGTTCACGCCTAAGAGATGGGCCACGAGCTGTTCCCCCTCCAACCTCGGGGATGCGAGTCCCTTTCCCCTGAGGTACTCCTCTGTCCACTTAAGTAGCCTCTGTACCGTCCAGCGCTCCAATTCCACTCCTCTTAAACGATGAGGGATGCCTTTATGCTTTTCTCCCATATCTTTTGGGCCTCATAGCCCTTGTCTTGGTAGCCTTCTCTCCCCATAAGCCCATAGGTGAGCTGTTTCCCCTCTTCAACTCCAGGTTGGTCAAAGGGGTTTATGCCATAGAGATATCCACTTAGGGCCGTGGCCATCTCATAGACCATGAAAAGGGCCCCCATGCATGCCTCATCTATCTTAGGTAGGGTGATGGTGATTGATGGTACTCCCCTCTTGGCCAATGCCGATGCTGTGCCTATCAGTTCCCTTTTCAGCAGCTCCCCCAGCCTGTGTCTGCCCAGGTATGCCAATGCAGGTTTGTGCGGATATAGGTGGGGTATTTCATGGTCTAAGGCGAAGTTTTCTACCTGGAGGAAGGTGATCACCTTGTCCCTTGGCCCCTCGTTGTATAGCTGTATCTGGGAGTGCTGATCTACGGCCCCTATGGCCTTAACTGGAGTTTGACCCTTCCCATCCTTACCCAGACTTTCTGCCCAGAGCTGACGGTACCAGTCTACAAAGGTAGAGAGCCTTTCATGGTAGGCCATCATCACAGAGATACCCCTGTGTTCCAGGGTCTGGTAGAGGTAGTGGAGTCCCGCTATGAGCCAGGCTGGATTATGGGTCACGGAGTCTTGCCTCTTACAGGCCTCCAGCGCTCTGCTTGCCCCTTCAAGGAGCCTCTTTACATCTATCCCCAGGACAGCGGCTGGGAATAGCCCTACAGGAGAAAGCACAGAAAACCGGCCGCCTACATTGGAGGGGATATCCAGCGACCTGTAACCCTCTTCTCGAGCCAATTCCCTAAGGGTGCCTCTGTGGGGATCGGTGATAAAGACTATCCGTTTGCGTGCCTCTTCTCTACCTACGGCCCTTTGTAGCAGGCCCAGGGCTACCAGGAAGTTGGCCATAGACTCTGCTGTGGAGCCAGATTTGGAGACCACGCAGAAGCAGGTCGCCTCTATTTTTACTTCACTCATGGTCTTCTCCACCTTCACAGGGTCTACATTGTCGAGGATGTGGAAGGTAGGGTGTGAATGCCGGTTGTAAGACGGACCCCTCAAGGCGTCAAAGAGGGTCTGTGCACCCAAGGAAGAGCCGCCAATGCCGATAAGCACAAAATGATCGTATAGGTTTCTCACCTCTCTGGCCACTTGAAGGACAGGAGAAGGATCCTGAAGGGGCAGATCCATGAATCCCACTTCCCCCCTTGCTCCCTCTTCCTCCAGCCATTGCTGGGCCTCCAACAGCCTCTCCCGTAGCCCCTCCAATGCCTCCAATGTCACCCTTCCCTGGCCCAAGGCTAAACCATAGGCTATCCTCATAGTCTCCCCCTTTTTGTTTGTCTTATGTGACATAGAGGCCCAAAAGGCAATCACCCTTTCCTTGCCTGTGAAGAGGGCTTTATTTATAACCCCAGAGGGAGATAGGGAGGGACTATGCTGGAATTGGCCTTTTTGAGGAGGAACCTGGAGTATGTTCGTGAAAGGCTGGCCACCAGAGGGGTTCAGGTAGACTGGGAATACTTTCTGGAAACCGATGAGAAGAGGCGCAGGGCCATCCAGGAGGTGGAGGAGCTGAAGCATGTGCGCAATACCATCTCCAAGGAGTTGGGCAGGAGGAAGGCCCGGGGTGAAGATATCTCAGGTGATAGGGAGCAGATGAAGACCCTATCCGAAAGGATTAAAGAGATGGAGTCTCAGGTAGAGGAATGGGATGCCCGTCTCTATGCATTTCTGGAAACCCTGCCCAATCTTCCCCATGAGTCTGTGCCTGTAGGGCTGGATGAGGGGGGCAACGTGGTGGTGAGGAGATGGGGTGAACCAAGGGGGTTTCCCTTCCCGCCACGCCCCCACTACGAACTGGGGGAGGCCTTGGGTATCCTGGACCTCAGGAGGGCGGCAAAGATCTCGGGCTCCAGATTTGCCGTGCTTAGGGGCTGGGGGGCCCGTTTGGAAATGGCGCTCATCCAGTTCATGCTCGATCTCCATGTGAATGCCCACGGTTATACCCCGTTTATGACACCGTACATGGTGAATCAGGAGACCATGTATGCCACAGGGCAACTGCCTAAGTTTGAGGAGGAGCTCTATCGCATAGAGAGGGACCAGCTCTATCTCATACCCACGGCCGAGGTGACCTTGGTGAATCTCCACAGGGGCGAGACCCTCAGCGAGGTGGACTTGCCCCTCTGCTATACTGCCTATACCCCGTGCTTCAGGCGGGAGGCAGGTTCTCACGGTCAGGACGTGAGGGGGATCATCCGGCAGCACCAGTTTGATAAGGTAGAGTTGGTGAAGTTCACCACACCAGAGACCAGCTATGAGGAGCTGGAGAGGCTCACTGCCGATGCAGAGGAGGTGCTGCAAAGGCTGGAGCTGCCCTATCAGGTAGTGGAGCTGTGTACTGGGGATCTGGGTTTTGCTGCGGCAAAGACCTATGACATAGAGGTATGGATCCCTTCCCAGGGGCGTTACCGGGAGGTGTCCAGCTGCTCAAACTGTGAGGATTTCCAGGCCAGGAGGGGAAACATAAGATACAGGCCTGTAAAAGGTGGTAAGAGCAGGCTGGTTCATACCCTCAACGGTTCGGGGGTAGCTGTGGGAAGGGCCATGGTAGCCCTTTTGGAGAACCATCAGGAGGAGGATGGGACAGTGGTGATTCCTCAGGCCTTGGTCCCCTACTTGGGCATAGATAGGCTCACACCGGGATAGATGGGGACGCTTAATATCAAGGGGCATCAAGAGGTTAGGGCGCTACTTGGTCGCATCCTTGAGGAGGAGAGGCTGGGTCATGCCTACCTTTTTGTGGGTAGGGAGGGGATAGGTAAGAGACTGGTGGCATTGGAGTTTGCTGTTGGCATCTTAGGAGAGGGTAGTGGAGAAAGGGTACTGAGGGGCATACATCCGGACCTCATGGTGGTAGAACCGGAGGAGGGGATTATTAGCATAGACACCATTCGGGATGTCCAAGAGTGGCTCTCCCTCTCACCCATGGAGGGGACCAAGAAGGTTTTGTTGATGGATGATGCACACGCCATGAGGGAAGAGGCGGCCAATGCCTTTCTCAAGAGTCTTGAGGAACCCCCTATCTCTTCCCTCATCCTCCTTGTCACTCCTCGTTCTCACCAATTACCTTCTACTATCCTCTCTCGATGCCAGGTGGTACGTTTTGCTCCTCTCAGGGAGAGGGAGGTGGAAGAGGTCCTCCTGGATCAAGGTGTGGATGAAGCTCTGGCCAAGGAGTTGGCCCCTGTTTCTCAGGGTTCCGTGGGGCAGGCCTTGGCCTTGATAGAGGATGAGGGTATTCTCAGATACGCCAAAGGGCTCTATGAGGGTGATATTAGGGTATCCTCTCTTCTGAAGGCCCTTTCTTGGAAGGGTAAGGTACCTGCATGGAAGAGGGACAGAGAAGCTGCCTTGAGGGTCCTGACGCTCCTTAGGGGCATGTTGATGAAAGATATGGAACGGGGTGAGCGATCGCCACTTCTGTGGGAAAGGCATAGGCTATTGGCAAGGCTCGAGGAGTCTTTGTATCAATACAATCTCAACCCCCAGTTTATATTAGAGTATCTGGAGCTGAGATGGAGGAGCTTGGCACTATGATAGGTGAGGCTGTAAGGCACACCCCTGTAGGGGTGGAGAAGAAGGTGTGGTTGGTCTTTTCCAGGGCAGGGAAGCTCAGGCCCTATCGGTGTGGTTCCATGAATATCAAGCCTGGGGATGCAGTTGTGGCTTATACTGAGAAGGGACTTGAGCTGGGGCTGGTAGTAAAGGGACCTGTGATGATGAGAGAGGTGGAGCCCCACATCCCAGCTATAGAGAGGATAGCAACCCAGGAGGACAGGGAACTTTGGAAGGAGAACCAGCGGCTGGCAAAGGAGGCAGGGGCTTTCTGTGAAGAGAAGATCAGGGAGAGGGGCTTGCCCATGAAGCTGGTGGATGTGGGGTATACCTTGGACAGGGCGAAGGTGATATTCTATTTCTCCGCCGAGGGGAGGGTAGATTTTCGTGCCTTGGTCAGGGACTTGGCCAAGAGGCTCCGTACCCGCATAGAGATGCGTCAAATTGGTATCAGGGATGAGGCAAAGAAGCTTGGGGGCATTGGGCCCTGTGGTAGGGAGATTTGTTGTTCTAAGTTTATCAGGGAGTTTGAGCCGGTATCTATAAGAATGGCCAAGGACCAGTATTTGATTCTCAACCCCAGTAAGATCTCTGGCCTATGCGGTCGTCTCATGTGTTGCCTCTGTTTTGAGTACGATACTTACAAGGAAGCGGGTGGAAGGTTTCCCCGAGTAGGTGAGCGGGTGGTAACCCTGGATGGCCATGAGGGTGAAGTGGTAAGCGTGAACATCGTCGGCGAAAAGGTGCTCCTTTCCTTAGGAAATGCCAAAGGGCAGCTGAGTGTTCCCCTGTCCCAGATAGTGAGGAGACAGAAAGGCGGTCGCTCGGAGAAGGAGGAGCATAAAAAGAGATTCTCTAAAACTACCAAGAGGAAGGAGGCCCATTAAGGGATGAAAAAGTTTTATGTGACCACACCCATATACTATGTGAACGATGTACCCCATATTGGCCATGCATACACTACTGTGGCGGCTGATGTAATGGCGCGCTATAAGAGGCTTTGTGGCTTTAGAACCTTCTTCCTCACGGGTACCGATGAGCATGGTCAGAAGGTGGAGAAGGCTGCCCGCTCCCAGGGCATGGGTCCTGGGGAGTTGGCAGACCGCGTGGTAGTTCGGTTTCAGGGGTTGTGGAAGAGTCTCAATATCTCCAACGATCACTTTGTGAGGACTACGGACGTGTATCACCAAAAGGCTGTCCAGGAGCTTTTCAAGATCATCAAGGAGAAAGGGGATATTTACCTGGGGGAGTATGAGGGGTGGTACTGTACACCATGCGAGACGTTCTGGAGCGAGGGCCAGCAGTTGGAGGGTAACCTTTGCCCAGACTGTGGCAGGCCTACAGAACGCCTAAAAGAGCCCAGCTATTTCTTCAGGCTCTCCAAGTATCAGGATGCCCTTCTCAGGTTTTACGAAGAGCACCCCCACTTTGTCATGCCGGAGGTCAGGATGAATGAGATCGTCTCTTTTGTGAAGATGGGCCTCAAGGATATCAGCATAAGCCGCACTACCTTCAAGTGG
Source organism: Aquificota bacterium (assembly GCA_015486015.1). Classification (GTDB taxonomy): domain Bacteria; phylum Thermosulfidibacterota; class Thermosulfidibacteria; order Thermosulfidibacterales; family B14-G1; genus WFSI01. The sequence continues at coordinate 48,602 of WFSL01000027.1, forward strand.
GGGATCCCTGTGCCTGAGGATCCAGAGCATGTGATCTATGTATGGTTTGACGCCCTATTCAACTATGTGTCTGCAGCAGGTTATGGTTGGGACAGGGATAGATTTGGGACCTTTTGGCCTGCAGATCTCCACATCATAGGGAAGGACATCCTTCGGTTCCATGCCATATACTGGCCTGCCTTTTTGATGTCCGCAGGCCTGCCTCTCCCTAAGAGAGTGTTTGCCCATGGGTGGTGGACCATTGAGGGGCAGAAGATGTCTAAGTCTCTGAGAAATGTGGTGGATCCACACCGACTCATAGAAGAGTATGGGGCTGATGCCCTTAGATACTTCCTGATGAGGGAGGTCCCCTTTGGTCAAGACGGTGATTTTTCTCACAAGGCCATGGCCCACAGGGTCAATTCCGATTTGGCCAATGATTTAGGTAACCTCCTTTACAGGAGCCTTACCATGACCCTGAAATACTTCAAGGGGGAGGTACCCAGTCCTGGGGGGGACATGAGGGAACTCCAGGGTTTGGCCTCTTCTGTGGTGAGAGATATGGAGGCTTTGATGGATCAGCAGGCCTTCAGTCGGGCATTGGAAAGGTTATGGGACCTGGTGAAAGGGGTAAACAGGTATATTGATACCAAGGCCCCTTGGGCCCTGGCCAAGGAGAAGCGCCATGAGGAGCTGGCCACAGTCATATACAGCATCCTTGAGGGGTGTCGGATCATTGCCCTCTTGGTGAGCCCCTTCATGCCTTCCAAGGCCCAGGAGATGTGGGATCAGTTGGGGGTGGGTAAAGATGTGGCCATGGCCTCTATAAATGATGCTACCTGGGGAGGGCTCAAGCCGGGCACCAAGGTGAGGAAGGGCAGACCTCTTTTCCCTCGTCTTGATGAAAAGGCTATTGTGGCAAAGATTCAAAGAGAACTCTCTGAGCAGGTGGAGGAGGAAATCACCCTCCAGGAGTTTTCTAAGGTGAGGTTGGTGGTAGCCCAGATCCTTCATGCAGAGAGGGTCCCAGGCTCCAAAAGGCTTGTTAGACTCATGTTGGATACGGGAGAAGAGAAGCGTCAAGTGGTGGCGGGCATTGGTGAACACTATGACCCAGATGTCTTGATAGGCAAGAAGGTGCTCCTTGTGGCCAACCTGAAGCCTGCAAGGCTTATGGGGATGGAGTCCAAGGGAATGATACTTGCAGCGGTGTGGGAGAAGGGGATGGCTCTTCCCCTTTTCGTAGAAGATGTTCCTCCTGGGGCTGTGGTGAAATGAGCCTTGTTGACGCCCACTGTCACCTTCATATGGATGATTACAAGGGCGATCGGGGGGAGGTGATTCAGAGGGCTAAGGAGGAGGGGGTCGTCCACATGGTTACCGTGGGGATAGATCTTTCCGATAGCAAAGGTGCCTTAGCCCTAACCCAGAAGGAGAAAGGTATTCTCTGTGCTGTTGGTGTTCATCCACATGCAGCTCGCAGGATGGGGAATGATGATCTCCGAGTGCTTGAAGAAATGGCAAGGCACCCTGCCGTGGTAGCTATTGGGGAGGTGGGGCTGGATTACTATCGGGACCTGTCGCCTCGGGAAACTCAAAGGGAGGTCTTAATTGGTCAGATAGGGCTTGCTAAGTCTGTGGGCAAACCCTTGGTGATCCATTGCAGAGACGCTTACAGGGACCTTGTGAGGATCTTACGTGCGCAGGGGGCGCAAGAGGTTGGAGGGATGATCCACTGCTTCTCCGGGGGTTGGAATGCTGCCAGGGCGTTTCTCGATATGGGATTTTATCTCTCCTTTGCAGGACCCCTTACCTATCCCAAGAGTAGGGAACTCAGGGAGGTCTTCAAGAAGATACCGAACCACAGGATCTTGATGGAGACAGACGCCCCGTTTCTCTCGCCTCAGCCTGTGAGGGGCAGGAGGAACGAGCCTGCCTTTGTGGTTTATACTTACCAAGAGGGGGCACGTCTTAAGGGGCTGGAGCTGGAAGAGTGGTGCCTCGTGGTCGAGGAGAACTTTTACAAGGCCTTCAGGATATCTTCATGGGGCATTGTTTGATGAAACTCTATAGAGTCAAATGATAGGGGGTCGTTACATAGCTCCCCATGGCAAGATCTCTCATGTGAGTCAATTTGTTTAATGGAGCTTGACAATTAATTAACCTTGTTCTATATTTTGGCTGATCATAAAAAAGGAGGGAGACATGCAGAGGCCAAGTAAGAGAGAGACACCTCTGGTTAGGGCAGTTGATCACGCACTACAGCTTCTTTCATGCTACTCGGAGAAAGAGGAGATGGGTGTAACAGAGTTAAGTAAGAAGCTTGGATTACATAAAAACAATGTATTTAGGATCCTTGCTACCTTAGAGTTTAGGGGGTACATTGAACAGAACGAAAAGACCGAGGGATATCGTTTGGGCTCCAAGATCTTTGAATTGGGGCTTTACTTTAAATACCAAATGGGTCTCATAAGGCATGCCAAACCCATCATGGGAGAGATCGTGAGGCGCCATAACGAGACTACGTACCTTGGGGTTTTAAGGAATATTTATGCCATCTATATAGACAATGTGGAAACTACGCATACTGTGCGGGTGGTCTCCCGGGTGGGGAGTCAGATACCTGCTTATGCCTCCGCTATCGGGAAGGTGCAGCTTGCCTATCTCCCCTCAGACGACTTGGAGCAGCTCTTGAGAGACAAAAAGCTGAAGCCCCTTACCAGTAACACTATCACGGAGAGGGAACTCTTGCTGGAGGAATTGAATAAGGTGGCGCGTCAAGGATACGCCTTGGATAACGAGGAGTTTGAGCAGGATGTAAGGTGTGTGGCCGCCCCTATTCGGGATTACACCAGATGGGTGGTGGCTGGGCTTTCTATTTCAGGGCCGGCCTTCAGGATGACAGACGAGGTCCTACCGGAGCTGATAGAGAGTGTGAAGTGGGGGGCATTGCAGATCTCCAAGAGCTTGGGATATGTGCCCTGATTTTTTATATTGGGGACTTACCGAAGCTTAAGCCTCTTCGTTGCCAGTTTTAGGGCCAGTTTATACGCTGCATCTAAGCTTTCAGGATGGGCTATCCCTTTTCCTGCGATGTCGAAGGCGGTTCCATGATCCACGGATGTCCTCACAATGGGGAGCCCTAAGGTGAGGTTTACTCCCCTATCGAATGCTTCTAATTTAACGGGGATTAGTCCTTGGTCGTGGTACATCGCCACCACGGCGTGGAATTCCCCTTGGGCGTGACGATGAAAGAGGGTGTCGGCAGGATAGGGCCCCCAAACGGGGTAGCCGATTTCCCTGAGGTCCTCTATGGCAGGGATAATGATCCTTTCTTCCTCATCACCAAAGGCCCCCTCTTCCCCTGCATGAGGGTTCAGGGCAGCTACGGCTACCTTGGGTTCTTCTATGCCGAACCAGTCTTTCAGACACCGGTATGTGAGGCGAGTGATTCGGAACACCTCCTGACGGGTTATAAGGCGAGGCACGTCCCTCAATGCCACATGGATGGTGATTAGGCTCACCCGGATGCTGTCGCCTATGAGCATCATGGCATAATCTTGGCATCCTGTGATCTCTGCTAGCAGCTCTGTATGCCCTGGATAGGGGTATCCTGCTGCATGAATAGAGGCCTTGTGCAGAGGTGCAGTGACAACAGCGGCTATTTTCCCCTTTAATGCGAGGAGGGCCCCCTCCTTCACATACCTCACTACGGCCTCCCCGCATTTGATGGAGGAGCACCCAGGGGCAAAATGGGCAGACTCCAGGCTGGTGATGGAAAGAATGTAACCCCCTTCTTTTAATGGGGCTAAGTTTATTGGATCTCCTTCGACGGGGATTAGGGGGATGTGCATACCAAGGAGTGAGGAGTAAAAATCCATCACCCTTTTATCCCCTATGATCAAGGGGATGCTCTCCCTTTGCCATTCACTCTTGGAAAGGGCCTTCAGAATAATCTCTGGCCCGATGCCGGCCGGATCCCCCATGGTTACTCCAATGACTGGTCTTTCCAATCCTTCCTCCTTTCTTCGAGCAGGGTATATAGGGTATGGGCTTCCCCCTTTTTCACATTACCCCCTGGAAGGGCTTCAACCCTTACCTTCAGATAGACAGTAGCCAGGTCTATCTCCAAGATGTCTCCGATCTTGAGTGGGTGTGATGGCTTGGCTTCCCTTCCATTTACCTTGACCGCCTTGAGGCGGCAGGCCTTGGTAGCCATGCTCCGTCTCCTTAGGATTCGAGAGATCTTGAGAAACCTGTCTAATCTCAATGCATTAGCCTGATTCGAAAGGCCATTCAGCTTAGGTCCCAGTGGAATGTCCTTTCGAGATACCGCTCTGCTGCATGGGCTGCTGTGGCCCCATCCCCCACTGCAGTGGAGACCTGGCGGAGGATCTTGCGGCGCACATCTCCTGCGGCAAAGATGCCTGGCACGCTGGTCTCCATGTTCTCTCCTGTGATCACAAATCCCTCTGCGTCCAAGTCTACCACGCCTTTGAGGAACGCACTATTTGGTCTCCATCCTACAAATAGGAAGAGGCCTAATACCTTCAGTACTTGCTTTTCCCCTGACTCCAGGTTCCTGACCCTTATCCCTTCTAAAAGGCCTTCACCAATAAGCTCATCCACGGCGGAAGACCAAAGCACCTCTACCTTATCGCTTTGAAGTAGCCTCTCTTGCAAGATCCTGGCTGCCCTTAGCTTGTTCCTCCGGTGGATGAGGTACACCTTCTTTGCGAACTTGGTGAGATAAAGGGCTTCTTGAACGGCGGTGTCTCCACCGCCCACAACAGCTACATTTTGTCCTTTGTAAAATGGAGCATCGCAGGTGGCGCAGAATGAGATACCCCTACCAATGAACTCATCCTCGCGGGGCAGCCCCAGCCTCTTGGGTGATGCACCAGAGGCCACCACCACTGTCTTTGCCTCCAGCCAGTCGCTGTCCACATATACCACCTTAAATGCCCTGTCTTCTTCAAGGGCCCGGACCTCACCCTGCCTAATGGGCACATTTAGCTTGTCTACTTGGGCTTTGATCCTGCTCACCAATTCCATGCCCGTTATCCCTTCTGGGAAACCTGGGTAGTTCTCCACCAGATCAGTCATGGCGATCTGTCCCCCTGGGGCCACTCTCTCCACCAAGAGCACATTGAGCCTGGAGCGTGCAGCGTATAGTGCAGCGGTGAGGCCTGCAGGTCCTCCCCCTACGATAATGAGATCGTATGCCTCTTTCTTCATCCTTCCCCTCCCATATGCCGAGATGCCTCTAAAGGAGGTTATCTCGATGGCCTTTACACCTCAAGGCATCTCATTCCGAGGAGAAGCTTTCAAGGTCATCTCATAGATCCGGTACCTCTTATACAGTCTTCCACCCAGCTTTTCTATGAAGGAGTTGATGGCATGGTTGTCCTCAAGGGTCCATGATAATTCCCCTCCGTGATATCCCCTTTTTCTCCCTGCCTCTAAGGAGTGGAGAGATAGTAATAGCTCCAGCCCTTTGTTTCTAAAGGCCTTTCTTACGCCCAGGGCGACGAGCCTCCCCTGGGTTATGTGCCTGGAGTAGAGGTAGAACTTGAATATCCCCAGTGGGAAGAGGCTGCCCTTCATCCTCTTGAAGACCTGGTTGTAGTCAGGGAGGCTGAGGGAGACCGCCACAGGTTCTCCGTCTGCCTTCTCTGCGATAAGGGCAAGATCCGGTACCACTAAGGGCTTGAGCCTCTTTGCCATGTGCACCACCTCTTCTCTCTTCAGTGGTACGAAACCCCAGTTAGCCTCCCATGCATCATTATACACGGTGATGAAGCGTTCGAGCTCCTCATTGAATCTGCGCACATTGGCCTTGCGTATCTTGAAGCCGTAGCGCTTCTGGAGCTTCTCTGCAAGGTTGAGGACCTGAGAAGGCACATCCCTCCAGATTTCAAACCAGTATGCATAGAGATCCTTGGCCTTGGTGAAGCCGTAGCGCTCGAGGAAGTCCTTATAGTATGGTGGATTGTAAGGCATCATGATCACAGGGTCCTCGTTAAACCCCTCGATAAGCAGGCCGCATTCGTGGTTTGTAGAGAAGGAGAGGGGACCCCGCATTACCTCTATCCCCCTTTCCCGAAGCCACTGCTCCCCAGCATTTAAAAGCTCCTTTGCCACTGCGTAATCCTTTACCGTTTCAAAGAAGCCAAAGGCCCCCATCTTTTCTCCATGGAACTCCTCATATGCATGGTCTATGGTGATAGCGATTCTGCCCTGAGCACGGCCCTTGGCATCCCTAAGGAGGAAATACACGCCATCTGCATGTGAGAAAAAAGGGTTCTTCTCTGGCCTTAAAAACTGGAGATGGTCTACCACAATGGGGGCCACCCAGTGGTTGTCGTAGCGGTAGACCCTCCAAGGCATCCGGACGAATTCAATCAAGGCCCTCCGGTTAGCGGGATCAACCACCTCTACAGCCATAACTCCTCCCTTTCCCTTTGATCTTCCTCAAGAAAACCATGCTCTGGGCAGTGATGCAAGGGCTGTTTAGATGAGGCCCAATTCTTTGCCTGCTTGGGCGAAAGCATCCAGGGCCAGTGAGAGGTCCTCCTCTGTATGGGTGGCCATTAAGGTGACCCGAAGGCGGCTTGTGCCAGGAGGTACGGTAGGAGGCCTTATGCCCGCCACAAACACCCCATGCTTCAAAAGCATCTCGCTCATCTGCATGGTCTTATCCTCAGGGCCAATGATCACAGGTACTACAGCAGTGCCTTGGTTGGTGACATCAAAACCCATAGAGCTCAGTCCATCTACAAAGATTTTCACGTTGTGATGGAGCCTTTGGCGCCTCTCAGGCTCCTCTTGCATCAACCTTATGGCCTCTAATGCCACAGCCATATCTGCTGGGGGAAGGGCTGTGGTAAATATGAAGCTTCTGGCCTTGTTGATAAGATACTCCCTGAGGATTTTGCTCCCAGCTATGTAGGCACCAAAACCCCCCAGGGCCTTGCCCAAGGTGCCCATTTGTATTGGCACCCTTTTGGTGAGGCCAAAGTACTCTACGGTGCCTGCACCTCTCTCACCCAAGACGCCGGTAGCATGGGCCTCGTCCACCATGATCCAGGCCCCATACTTCTCGGCCAGCTCCACCATCTCCGGCAAAGGTGCAATATCACCATCCATACTAAAGACCCCATCCACCAAAATCATCCGCCGCCGTCCCTTCTCATTCCTTAAGAGGTTCTCCAGGGCGTTCATATCCTTATGAGGGAAAACCACTACCTTGGCACGTGAGAGGCGGCATCCATCTATGATGGATGCATGGTTGAGCTCGTCTGAGAAGGCCACGTCCCCAGGACCCAAAAGGCTGGAGATGATGCCCACATTGGCCATGTAACCGCAGTTGAATATCAGGGCAGTCTCAGTACCCTTAAATTTGGCTATGGCCTCCTCCAGTTTCTTGTGGAGGGTCATGGTACCTGATACCAAACGGGAAGCTGAAGCGCTGGTACCGTAACAATCTATAGCCTTCTTGGCCGCCTCTGTGAGTCTGGGGTGGTTCGCCAGGCCCAGATAGTTGTTGGAGCACATGAGCACCACCTCCCGACCGTCCAGGGTCACACGAGGGGATTGGGCCGTCTCTATATTCCGCAAAAAGCGGTAACGACCCGCCGATTTTATGGCTGTTAGCTCTTGGGAGAGGGAGGTGTCCAGCTCTTTCCTCAATCCCATTTCCGCTTATCCTCCAGAAGCTTTCCCTCCCCCAGTTGGCCAATCTCCAAGAGCTTCACAGCATCTACTTTCAGACGGAAGGTCTCTCCAGCCCGCTTCTGGAGGGCACCCAGATCTTCTGGGGATACACCTTCTCCCTCTACCAGGAGGGTGAGGGTATCCCGTACCCCCTCTCGATCTACCACCACCCGAAGGGCCTTCGCCCAAGGGAACTCTCTACCTAAGGCCTTTACCTGATGGCCATGAATGAAGAGGCCCCTTACCTTGACAGCGTTTCCCACCCGGCCCATGAAGCCTGCCAGTCTGGGAGAAGTCCACCGGCCACATGGGCAAGGATCCTCCAGGAACTTGGAGAGATCCCCTGTACCGAATCGGATGAGGGGATAGACAGGACTTAATAGGGTGACTACCACTTCACCCACCTTACCCAGGGGCAAGGGTTCTCCCGTGACAGGATCGCAGATCTGGACCACTATGTCTTGGGCCAGATGGAGGCCATCCTTTTGGGAGCATTCAAAGCCAATGGTGCCTACATCGGCAGTACCATAACACTGGTAAGTGTCTATGCCCCATTCCTCCTCAAACATGTTTCGGAGATGGTTCGGCAAGGGCTCGGCAGAGACTAAGGCCTTTTTGATGGGAAATTTCCCGGGACCATGCCCTTTCTCCTGGGCCACCTCCAATAAGGCTGCCAGGAAGCTGGGGGTGCCTACAAAGCCTGTAATTCCCAGCCTAGTGATGATATTCACCTGGAGCTCCCTGTTCCCTACCCCCGTAGGTACTACCACGGCCCCCAATACCCTCAAGCCCTCATCATACATGAAGCCGGCAGGTGTAAGGTGGTAGGAAAAGGTGTTTACCACCAGATCTCCCGGGCCGAAGCCCGCTGCCTCTAAGGCCTGGGCCCTCCTCCAATAATCTGGCACCGCGCCCTGGGGATCGAAGATGGGTCCTGGTGACACAAAAATCCGAGCCAGGAAGGAAACATCTGCAGCCAAAAGTCCACCAAAAGGGGGGGTCTGAGTTTGGAGATCCCCCAGTTGGTCCTTCTTCAATACAGGGATCCGGGCTAACCCTTCCTCTCCATGGATATCCTCGAGGGCCAAGCCTGCCTCCTCCATGCGCCTTCTTAAGACAGGGCATCTCTTCCATGCCAGGGCCAATGTCTCCTTTATTCTGGTGTCTATGTCCATAGCCTCACCCCATGGTTATTTTAAATTTTATCCCTAAATCCTTGAGAGGCCAAGCCCATTTATGGTTTGGTTGTAAAAAAAAATTCTTGACAAAACTGAAGAAATAGGTTATGCCCCTTCAAAAGCTGTTTGCTCTTTCTGAGAAAGGAGGTGAGTTATGGATGATGAGGAATTATTGCAGCCTTTTGTGCGTGCGTCCAATGGTGGGGGATCCTTTGTCGATTTTTTGTTATAACGAAGGTCCATACTTGTGTGTGACACGTGGCCCTCCTTATAGGGACAAGTCATTTTATCTGCTGGATGGGAGGTTGTATTGGTATAAGTACTTAGATCAAATTGCGATAGAATAGAGGAGGTAAAAATGGAGCATATGGCACATGTAGCAATGAATACCCTTATTTGGGAAGCAGCAATAATGTTGTGGATAATTGGATTGGTTGAGCTGGGTGTGGATAAGCGGCATGACCCAAAGGATTTTGGGTGGGTGTTGCTTACAGGTGGTTTGATGGAAACGGTGGCGATGTGCTTCCTCATTGGTGCTGGGGATATGTTTGGGGCCACCGCCGCCGCCGCATTCATACTCCTCCTTTGGGTGTTGGGTGTAGGTTTAGTGACTGGCACAAACCGTGCTGTCCAGAATCATGCGATATGGTTTACTGGCTTCTATTTCTTGGGGGCCACCATATTCACTGCTTCTCACCATCTTGTGTTTTTGAGCTTTATGCTTGGCATTTTGGTACCCCTCACGTGGCTTCTCTCACTGGCAAACTATACAGGGATACATGGTTTGGCTAAAATCGGAGGGTTCTTATCGGCAGTGGATGGGATCCTGTTCTTTATATGGGCCTTATCAACAGCTATTGGTCATCATCTGCCTTAGAAGTGTACCAACTTTTTCTAATACGTTACCCTATGTAGGCCCCCACGGGGGCCTACATAATTTTATTTCATAGCTTTATTCTTATATTCCTCAATTCTTCTGCTGCCACCTCTGGGGGGGTGGGATTGATGTAAAAGCCTGTGCCCCATTCGAAGCCTGCTATTCTGGTCAGCCTGGGGATAAGCTCGATATGCCAGTGATAGTCATACTCAATGGTGCCCCAGTAATGGGGCTTGCCGGGGCGAGGAGTGAGAGAGGGACAGGTATGAAGGACAAAGTTATAGGGGGGATCGTTAAGCGTGAGCTTTATGCGCAGTAGCATGTCCTTCAAGGCCCTGGCCAAGACCAGAAGCTCATCGTCGGCGAGAAGGGCAAAGTCGTGGCGATGCTTCAATGGGAAGAGCCATGTTTCAAAGGGGAAGGAAGAAGCGAATGGGGTCCAGAGCATATAGTCACTGTCTGCCTTTACCACCCTTTTACCTATGGCGAGCTCTTGTTTGATGATATCGCAAAAGATACATCTCTCTTTTTTGAGATAGTGTTCTTGGGCCGTCTTCAGCTCCTGGATCACGATAAATGGGGTTACAGGGGTGGCGATGATTTGGCTATGGGAATGGGAGATGGATGCCCCTGCTGCTGCCCTATGGTTCTTGAAAACCAGGATGTAACGGAAACGCTTATCCTGCCTCAAATCCCTGATCCGTTCCCTGTAAGCCAACAATACGTCTCTGATCTCCTCTACCGAGAGGTCGGCCAGGGAACGGTCATGGTCGGGATTTTCTATCACCACCTCATGGGCCCCTATACCCGCCATCCTGTCAAAGATACCTACCCCCTCCCTTTGCAGTTCCCCTTCTATGCGCAGGGCAGGGTATTTGTTTGGGGTGACCCTAACACTCCAGCCCGGGGTATTGGGGAGAGATCCTGGGGGACGTATGGCGAAGACCTCTGGTGGGGTTTTATCTTCATTGCCATAGCAGAAAGGGCAGACATGGAGGTGCCTCTCTTCTTCAGGGATCTGATAATCTTTGGGCCTCCTTGCCCTTTCCACGGCTATAATTACAGTCCTGTGCCTAATGGGGTCCATCCTCAGCTCTGGCATCTCTATTCTCCTTCCCTTATGGAGACATTGGCCCTAGTGCCTCTCAGTAGCAACAAGAAACCCGTGCCCTGATATATGCGGTCGAAACCCCCTTCAGATTGGGACACGGTGAAAAAGGGCACCTGCCACAGTGTAGCCTCTCCTTCTACTTTGAGCACTACTGGGGAGGGAAGGGAGGGATCCAAACAGCTCCATTCCTCTATTGGGCCCCAGTCTCTCGCCTCTGTGGCAGGGAGTGATGTATTACCTACAGAGACCCTTGCCTCCTGCGCCCATGGCATGTGAAGGTTGATCTCTACCGCGAGCAGCCAATCCTGGGAGAAGCCCCATTTGTATTGGCATAGGAGTCCGTCTTTCAACCTGTAGACCTTTTCTATGAAGCCCCAGTCCCCCCTTGCATGCATCTTTGCAGATGAGGAACTGATAGGTGAATGGCGGTAGGGCTGATCTCCCAGCCTCTTCCCCTGCAGTCTCCCCCGTTGCCAGTCTTCTATGGTTTCTCCTGGCATTATGAGGCTGTCTAAGAAGCTGTAACGGGGCAGGGGATCGTAGATCAGGTCTTCTTTGGGGGGATGTTTGGCCCGTTTATGGATACTGGGGGTCCCCTCTTCCTCTTCTCCCTCCATACCTCTATGATAATGTTCGAATCGCCTGGCCAAGGTATCGGTGATGTTTACTCCTGGGAGGCGGAGGTCCAGTTCCACCAAGGCGCCCCCATAAGAAGGTTTGATCACGGCGAGGTACTCGGTATTGGAGAGTACAAGCTCTTCGTAACCGTCTGCATCCATATCCCCACGCCATTCGTAGCACAGGGCCTCTTTACTGAGGCGCTCGGCCTCCAGGAGATGATGGAACACGGATCGCCTTAAGTGTGGAAGATAGATGCCGCCAAAGATGCCATGCCAGTATGCATCATTACATTGGGCCTTGTACAGGGCCCTTTTAGCCTCTCCCTTCTTCTTGAGTCTTTTACTTGTCCAAATCATCCTTTTGTGCATGTGATTGGCTTCTGGGTACTTTATCAGGAAGTGCTTCCATATCCCTCCCCGGATGTACGGCCGGTACCGCTCCCAATCGCCCCGCCTCTTTAGCTCTTCTACAATCCTATGAAACTCTGAGGCCTGAGGAGCAGGAAGGCTCCACTCTCCCATTTCAAGGTAGGAGGCCGTAGGGAGATAGGCCCTCCCTTGGGGTGGGTGTTTATCCATAAACGAAGAAAAAGTGCGGGTCTTGAGCCATGTGGCAGAGGCTAAGGCATTTAAGAACCTATTCAGCCATCCTTCTTTGTACACCCAGTCATGGGTCCCAGGCCAGACCCCGAACTTCTCAGCGTCGTCATAAAGGATGGCACCTGGCCCAGGGCAATCTTTCAGGTATTCCATTACCTGCTTTACAGGTCTAAAGGGCACCAAGTACCGGAGGCGCTCGCTAATGGGGAAGATGGCCATGGTCTTTCCCCCTTCCTCTGTGAGAAAGTAACCCCCCAACTTCTCCTGAGGCACCCCAGCACAGAGGAAGTGGTAGTCGTCCACCAGTACGTATCGGATTCCAGACTCTATGAGCCCAGGCAGTATCTGGGGTTCCCACACCCTTTCTGTGAGCCATAGACCCTGGGGACGCACCCCCCATTTGGTTTTCACATATTCTATGGACATCTCTATTTGGCCCAGTTGGTCTTCAGGGGGAATAGAGGCCAGGACAGGTTCGTAGAATCCACTTACCTGTATCTCTAACTGCCCCCTTTCCACCATCTCGCCTATCCAGTCCAGGAAGTAGGGCCTTTCTTTCTCTATCCATTCCCAAAGGGGTCCGCTGTAGTGGAGGGAGAAGGCAAATTCTGGATGTGCCCTCATCGCTTCTATGAATGGTTTGTATGCCCTTTCGAAGGCCCCCTCTATCACCCATGGGAGGTTCCCCTGGGGTTGGTGACCATGTACCCCAAAGAGGAAGAGGATCTCATTGTCCCCTTCCACTCTTGGCCTCCTCCTTCCATTCTTCCACCAAGGACTGGTATCTCCCCAAAAGCTCTAAGGCCTCTCCTTCTTCCTTTGCCTCTGCAAAGAGATGGAAGACGGGCTTCACCTGGTCTGGCAATAGGAGGATCCATGATCCAGAGGGGAAGAATATCTTGATGCCATCAATGAAGGAGGCTTCCTTGTCAGCAGCCTCACTGCTCAATTGTCGCATGATTGTGCCTTTGAACTCCCATGGACAGGGAACCTCCTTATGTAGGTAGGCGCTTGAAGGCAGTCTCGCTCTGGCTTGGCTGAGGGAAAGATTGCCCTTGGCCATCATCTCTAAGGTGTTAGCAAGGGCAAAGAGGGCATCATAGACATAGTGGAAACGCGGAAAGATGAAGCCTCCTTCCAGCGATGCACCCATCACCACCTTTCCTTTCCTACAGGCCTCCACAATGCTTCGTGGTCCCTGGGGAACCCGATATAGGGTGAAGCCTGCCTGGACCGCTGCCTCTTCCAGCACGGATGGGGCTGCCATGGGTACCACTATGGTCCCAGGATCGCCCGCGGCTACTGTCAGTGCAGCCATCCCCATGAGGGCCTCCACTCCCTGATACACCTTTCCCTTTTCATCTACCAGGATAAGCTCTTCCCCAGAGGGGGATATCCTGAACCCTCCCTGTGCCTCTAAGGCCACTACGATCTTGGAGAGGGCCTCTAAGGAATCTGTGGTCCCTCGGGTCTCATTGAGGGCACGTTCTTCTAAGTATGCATTGATCCCTACCACATCGCACCCCATTTCCCCCAGTATTTCTGGAAGGATGGTGCTGGATGGGCCATGGGCGAAGTCCACTACAATCCGGAAATGGGCCTCTTTTATGGCTTCCCTGTTTAGGGCTTTTAGGAAGCCCTCCCGATAGAAGTCCACCACCTTGGGCATCTCCAATATACCCCCTGGCTCTGAGGGGTGGACCCTACGAAAGTCCTCCCTTGAGAATATCCTTTCTATCCCTTTTTCTTGAGATGTGGAAATGCTGAGTCCTTCTGTGTCGTAGAAACAGATCTCCGTCATGGAGGGATTTTCCCGAGACTGGCGAAACACTACCCCTCCCACCTCTCCAAAGGACTGGAGCTTATAGCGGAGCACAGGTTCAGAGATGAGGCGCAGATCCTTCACATGAACACCTGCGGAGAGCACACCACCTATGAATGCCCTCTTGAGCATGCGAGAGGCCCTAAAGGCATCTCTCCCTGTGAGGATGGATGCATTTTTGGGAATGGTGGATCCATAGGCTACCCCCAACTTGGCGACAAACTCTGGGGTGAGGTCCATATTTGTAATGCCTGTGACCCTGGAGCTCTCGAAGAGGCGTCTCTTCCATTTCTCCCCCCAGATGAGATTGTCGGTGAGGACCGAGCCCTCCTCCAGCATCTTGTTGGGCCAGATCATTACCCCTTCCTTTACCACTACCCCAGCACCCAGGGAGCAACCCTCGGCTACCACTGCCCCCTTTTCCACCTCTGAGCCCGCTCCTACCTTCACGCTGTTGCACACCACTGCCCCTGCCATATGGACCCCTTCTTCCAACAACACATTGTCCCAGATCACGCTGTCCTGCGCCTTAGTATGGGGGCCTATGAAGCAGTTGCTTCCTATCACACAATTTCTCATAAAGGCCTTATCCCCTATACGGGTGTTGTTTCCTATGATCACTGCTCCCTCGAATCTTATATTCTCCCCCAAGGATACCTCGTTACCCACGCGTACGTCTCTGCCCACTAGGTCCAGCTTGTGCCCGGGGATCTCTATTCTTACCTTTCCATCGAAGGCATCGTTATGGGCCTGTCGGTAAGACTCGGGGTCACCAATGTCCCTCCAGTATCTCTTGCTGTGGAACCCAAACAACGGTTTCCCCTCTCTCAATAGCGCAGGGAACAGGTCTCTGCTAAAGTCAAATTCCTCGTCCTCTGGGATCCACTCTAAGACCTGGGGCTCCAACATATAAACCCCTGTGTTTATCGTGTCGCTGAAGACCTCCCCCCATCCCGGTTTTTCCAGGAACTTGACTACACGTCCCTCTCTGTCAGTGATCACCACACCAAACTGAAGGGGGTTTACCACGGAGACCAGACCTAAGGTAACCCATGCCCCCTTCTCTGCATGGTAGTTCGCAAAAGCAGTGAGATCCATGTCGGTGAGGAGGTCCCCAGAGATCACGAGGAAGGATTCGTTTAGATAGTCTTGAGCAGCCTTCACTGCCCCGGCAGTGCCCAGGTCCTTGGCTGGAGTGATGTATGTAATCTGTACCCCCCATTCATGGCCATCGCTAAAGTAGTCTTTGATCACCTGGGGCTGAAAATAAAGTAGAAGTACCAATTCAGAGAACCCGTGCCTCCTCAAGAGCCGCACAATATGTTCCATAATGGGGGCATTCATTAGAGGAAGCATGGGTTTTGGGAGGGAAGAGGTCAGGGGGCGTATACGGGTGCCAAAACCCCCTGCCATGATTACAGCCTTCATTCTTATGTACCCCTCCCATACTTCTTCAGGAGCCTTTTTACCTCCTCTTTGAGTTCGGTAAGGTCTGAGGATTTTATGACATAGGCGTCTGCCAGCCAGCTGGAGAAGTCGTCCTGATAAGAGGAGTAGGCGGAACAGAGGATCACCGGTAGATTCTTCTTTTCCTTCACGATACGCTGAAGGGCTTCGAGGCCACTCATCTCCTTCATCCTGATGTCAAGGATCACCAGGTCCACAGGCTCCTTTCCCAGGACCTTCAGGGCCTCCTCTCCTGATGAGGCCAAAAGGACATCGTATCCCTCATCAGTAAACTCCTGCTCATAAAGAAGCCGGATACTCTCCTCGTCATCTACTACCAACAAGCGAGGCTTCTCTGCCATGGTGTCCCCCTATCGGAGTCTTTTGTAAACCTTCAGGCAGTCGGCCTTCCAGAGGCACCCCCCCTCCCCGCAGGTCTCAACCTGCGACGTCCCAAAGCAGGGGAGGTTTCCCTCTTTGCCCTGGATCTCTCTGATGAGCTCCCCTTTCCGCATCCTCTCTCTGGTTAATCCCATTTTCCTGGCCTTCTCTTTTATTTCCGCCAACCTCATGTCCTTCCTCCTTTATAATCTCTGATGGCTGGACACCTCCCCTTTCATAGGCAGCCATACCTTCACGCGGGTGCCCTGCTCTAACGGTTGGATCTCCATCTTTCCACCGTATTCGCTGATAATATTGTTGCATATGGTGAGTCCCATACCTGTGCCACCCTTGGTGCTAAAGAATGGCTGGATCACCTTGTCCAAGGCGTCCTTTGGAATGCCTACACCCCTATCCTCCACAGTCAGGAGCACACCCTCCTCGCAAGTGCTTAGAGAGATCCTGATCTCCCCCCCTTGTGGCATGGCCTCCATAGCGTTTTTTAATAAGTTCCACAGGAGGATGCGCACGTGTTTGGGATCCACTTGCACCATGATGGGTTCCTCTTCCGCGGATATCGAAAAGGTATGCTTGCCATTTCGGAGAGTCTCCTCCACCTCCTCTAAGGCCTTTCTCACTACGGTGCCCATGTCTAAGAGGGTCTTAGAGGGGCAAATGGAGTCGGCAAAGGAGACGAGATCCTCCACCAAGTCTTCCAACCGGGTGGCCTCTTCCACAATGGCATGGAGTATCTCTCTTTCTGCCCTTCCCGTACGTAGCACATACCTGGCCAGTCCACCAATGGCGGTGAGGGGATTCCTGATCTCGTGGGCCATTTTGGATGTGATGGTCCCCACCACCTTCATCTTCTCCAGCTTGGTGAGGGAATCGAACTGGCGCCTCATGTCCTGTGAATACCGCTCCAGCATCCTCACTTTGTTTTCTAAACACCTATAGAGCCCTGCCCTTTCCACTGCTATGGCCGCCTGGGCTGAAAATGTGTCCAGTGCCTTCACATCAGCAGGATTGAATGGCTCACAGGTAACTACGTTGTCCACTAAGATGCATCCCAGGATATGTTCACCGCTCCAAAGGGGCAACACCAACAGGTCCCTCACACCTAAGAGGTCCAGAAGGCCCACCAGCTCTGGGCATGAGGACCTCTCCACCATAGAGGCCTTCTTTGCCTTTAGCAGGCTAAATAGGGGATCCCTCTCGTCAATGGGAAAGACCAGGCGTTCCAATAAGGGCTGCAGCTTCTCCCTTTCCCTGTATAGGGTCCCCCTCCTTTGTAAGAGTTCGTGAACGGAGCAGCGTTCAGAGTTTATACAGCTCCAGATCTCCATGGCCTCTTCTGGATCCCTGGGACCAATGGCCCAGGAACCCTTAAGCTTTCCCCCTTCAGCCAGAAGGACCCAGGCCCTGTTATAACCGAAGCCATCCCCCGCCGTGAGATAGGTGAGGATGGTATGGATGATCTCGTCCAAGTTGGTGGATTCCCTGATGAGGCTGGTTACCTCACAAAGGGCCTTGAGCCTATGCTCACCCCTGGTGAGTTTCTCCTTGAGCGTCTGATCCCCATCCAATACCCTGGGCAGTAGCTCCATAGCCATCCGATGCGGCGCCTCACAACTGGTAAGGTCCATCATCAGCTTGGGGCACTCCACACATTTCTCCTTCATCCTTGCCCTGGGATCCCTCAAAAGGTGAGCCTCCCTTTCGGGGTCTATATTGGGGCACTCTCCTGGTTCCAAGAGGGGCTTTAGCCAGCACCTATCTGCCATTTACCATTCCCTCCGTAAGGATGTATGGTATATGGTTAAAGGATTGTCAACTTGAGAATCGTTTGAGAGTGTAAAATTCTCACGGCCTTGTTCAGGCGAATATTGCTTTGAAAAGGACAAACAGGAGCATGGCTAACCCCGACGTGAAGGGGAGGGTTACAACCCATGAGATGAAAATCTCCCTGATTATCCGTAGGTTCAATGCCTCTATTCCCCTGGCAAGTCCTACGCCTACTACAGAGCCTACCAGGGTATGGGTAGTAGAAATTGGCATACCCAGTTTGGAGCAGACCAGAACGGTGGTGGCACACCCAAATTCGGCACAAAACCCCCTGCTGGGGGTAATACCAGTGATGCGCCTACCTACTGTCTCTATCACCCTGTAACCCCAGGTGGCCAGGCCTACTACGATTCCCAGGCCCCCAACAAATAGGACCCACAGGGGCACCGAAACTCTGGTTTGGATAGAGGTTGTCTTCATAGTACCAAATATGGCTGCTATGGGTCCTGTGGCATTGGCTACATCATTGGCCCCGTGGGCGAAGGCCATGTAGCATGCCGTCATGACCTGGAGGTACTTAAATATCCCCTCTACCTCCGTGAGCCGTTCCCTGATCCTAACCCCGGGCAGGATCCTGAAGTGGCCCATGGCATAGGCAGTGAAGAGCGTTCCCCCCAATCCCACGGCCAGGGCTATCAAGAGGGCTTCGCCGAAAGGTAGATTCAGCTTTAGATTCTTCAGGCCCTTGTAAGTGAAGGAAAGTGTAAGGATGGAGAGCACCAGCATTACCAGAAAGGGGGCGTATCTCCTGGTCGCCTTCACAGGGTGAGGTTGTTCCAAAATGCGCTTGGAGACTTGGCGAAAGAGGACAAAAGAGATGATAGCGCCCATGATGGGGGAGATTACCCAGCTGGCCACAATGGAGGCCAGCTTGCCCCACTCAATTGCGGAGATACCATGGGAGACTAGGCCAAAACCCACGATGGCCCCTACGATGGAGTGGGTAGTGGATACAGGCAACCCCATGTACGTGGCCACCTGCAGCCATATCCCAGCAGAGAGGAGAGCAGCCAGCATCCCGAGTATGAACTCTCTCTGGGCCCCTGAGAAGAGTCTGGGATTAACTATCCCCTTGCTAATGGTTTGGGTAACGTGAGACCCAACCAGCACTGCGCCTAAGAACTCGAAGAGTCCAGCGATAATGATGGCTTGCTTGAGTGTGACGGCCTTGGAACCCACCGATGTGCCCATGGCATTGGCCACATCGTTGGCTCCTATGTTCCAGGCCATGTACAGTCCACCGGCCAGAGCTATTCCCAGGATAAGGATGTTTACCATGGGAACCCCTCACTTGGAGAGGAACAAGCGGACCCTGTTACACATCCTTTCAGCGTAGTTGGCGATATCTCCTGTCTTGGCCACGATCTTTAGCCATAGCCATAATTCCCCTGGAGTATAGGCCTCTTCATGGGTAAGCAAGCCCTTCGTTGCTTTCCTTTGGCTCTCGTCGGCGCAGTGCTCCATGTCACATACCCTATCGATCATGGAGATAACCCTTTGGGCCTCAGTACCACCAAAGGAGGTCTCTACCAAGACATCGAGTTCTTCTATTACCTTGGATGCCTCTTCCACAACCTTGAGCACCTTATCCACCAACTCTTCTAAGCATTGCCTGAGTGGAGGAGCCACCTTTAGGTCTTTGAGTGTCATAAGGACAGCCACATCCTCGGTGGCATCAGCAATGGCGTCCTCATTGGCCAAGATCTCCAGTATATCTCCACGGGCCACGGGCATGAGGATACCCTTGGGTAAAGTGGACCTGATGCGGTTTTTAACCTGATCCGCCTCGAACTCCAGATGGGAGATCCTTTCTACCATTCTACAAAGCCTCTCCTTGTCCCCTTCTATTAGGGCCTCATAGAGAGGCTTCACTTCAAATGCGCACTCCTTCACTTTGGCCATCATTTCCTGTAATGGCTGGAAAGGGGACTTTCTAAAGATGTCGAAGATCCTCACTTAACACCTCCCGTTGGTTGTACTTCACCCCTCATACCTCAGTGCCGCAGCGGGGTCCAGCCTGCCCGCCTGTCTTGCAGGGTAAACGGTGGAGATTAGGGTGATGATCAGGGCAGAGATGGCTATGGCTATCACGTCCCTGGGCACGATTTGCACGGGTAGGGTAGTTACATAGTACACATCACTGGGCAGATGGATGAAGTGGTAGCGCTTTAAGAGTAAAGAGACGCCGATGCCTAAGCACACCCCTGTTGTGGTCCCCACCACCCCCATGATGAGCCCTTGGAGGAGAAATACCCTGGTGATGGTACCGGTGGTGCAGCCCATGGCCTTTAGGATTCCTATCTCCCGCTTCTTTTCTATCACCGTCATGGAGAGGGTGGATACAATGTTAAAGGCCGCCACCACTATGATGAGGGTGAGAATAAGGAACATGGTCACCTTCTCAAGCTTCAACGCTGAAAAGAGGTTCCGGTTCATCTCCATCCAATCCCTTGCAAAGAAGGGGTAACCCACCTTGGAGATGAGCCTCCTTTCTACTTCCTTGACCTTGTATATGTCCCTGGTCTTTACCTCCACCCCTGTGACACCGTGTATGCCCAGCAGCCTTTGGGCATCCCGGAGGGAAAGAAGGACCAGGTTGGCGTCAAAGTCGTACATGCCTGTGTCGAAGATCCCCCCCACCCTGTATGTGGCGAAGCGCGGGATAAGCCCCATGGGGGTAATGCGCCCCTCGGTAGTAAAGATGGTGACAGGGTCACCTAAGAAGAGGCCCATCCGCTGGGCCATCACCTTGCCAATAATCACGTAACCCCCTTGAGCAAGGGCCTTCCATTCCCCCTGGATGATACATGAAGGCAAGATGGTGACTTTTCCTTCTGAGGCCGGTTCTACCCCCCTTATTACCACACCCTGAGTACCTTCTTGGGTTTTCAGGAGCCCTTGAGATATGATGAAAGGCGCCGCTGCCTTTACCTGGGATAGCCCTTGGGCCGCTTTTATCACCCTTGATGGATCGTCCACCGTTCCCCGGTAGCTCATCACCACGAGGTGGGCGTTTGTGCCCAGGATCTTTTCCCTCAGATGGGTGTCGAAGCCTGTCATCACAGCAATTACGGCGATGAGGGCCCCCACTCCCAGGGCAATACCCATCACAGAGATCCCTGAAGTGAGGGAGAAGAGCCCTCTCCCCCTTCTGGGCCTGAGGTATCTCAGGGCGATGAAGGCCTCCAATCCCATGCTCATCACCGGGAACAGCTCATATTCCTATCGTTTATCCCCTTTCTGGCCTGAGGGTGGGGAACAGGATCGCATCTCGGATAGAGGGGACATCTGCGAGGATCATCACCAATCTGTCTATGCCGATACCTTCCCCTGCAGTAGGTGGCAGACCATACTCTAAGGCCCTAACATAGTCCTCATCCATCCTGTGGGCTTCCTCATCTCCTTTGGCCCTTTCTTTGATCTGTGCCAAGAAGCGCTTTCTCTGGTCTAAAGGGTCGTTGAGCTCGGTATAGGCGTTGGCCACCTCTTTACATGCTATGAAGAGCTCGAACCGCTCCACCAATGTTGGATCCCCCTCTTTGCACTTGGCCAAGGGAGAGATGTCCAAGGGGTAATCGTACACAAAGGTGGGCTGTAACAGCATGGGCTCCACCCTTTTGTCGAAGATCTCCCCGAGAATCTTACCGTGGGTGGTAAGCTTCTCTTCCTCTATCTCCATCTCCCTTGCGTAAACCCTGGCATTTCTCTCATCCTCTATCACTTCTGCCGGGACTCCCCCTACTTTTAATAGGGCATCCTTGAAAGTGATGCGGCGATAAGGGGGCTTGAGGTCAATCACCTGGCCCCCATAAGAGATCTCCTCAGACCCCAGTGTGCCTCGGGCCAAGCCCGAAATGAGTTCTTCCGTGAGGGCCATGAGCTCCATGTAGTCGGCATAGGCCATATAGAACTCCACCATGGTGAACTCTGGGTTGTGCTCAGTAGATATGCCTTCGTTCCTAAAACACTTGCCCAGCTCAAACACTCGATCAAAGCCTCCTACTACCAGCCTCTTGAGATAGAGCTCTGGGGCTATACGTAGGTAGAGGTCTATGTCTAAGGCATTGTGGTGGGTGACGAAGGGCTTGGCCGCTGCCCCTCCAGGTATGGGCTGCATCATGGGCGTCTCCACCTCAATGAATCCCTTGCCCATAAGGAAGTCTCTTATCCCTTGTATCACCTTGCTCCGCAACAGGAACACCCTTCTTGAGGTCTCATTGGCGATAAGGTCCAGGTACCTTTGGCGGTATCGGAGCTCGACATCTCTAAGCCCGTGCCACTTCTCTGGTAGGGGCCTGAGCACCTTCGACAGCAGTGTAACCTCTTGGACATGGAGAGTGAGCTCCCCGGTCCTTGTCCTGAAGAGGGCCCCCTTTACCCCCAAGAAGTCTCCCACATCCAGTTTCTTGAAGACCCTGTTATAGAGATCCTTACCCACCACATCCTGCTCCATCAGGATCTGGATACTGCCTGTGTAATCCCTGATATGGGCAAAGGAGATACGTCCATGGAGGCGAAGGGAGGTCATCCTACCTGCCAGGGTAAATTCCCCTGCAGCCTTCAAGGCCGTTGTATCTGTCTCTTCTCTGAAGCGCTCGACCACCTCTCCAATGGTATGGCTCACCTTGAATCGGTTGGGGTAAGGATTGATCCCCAGTTCCCTAAAGGCTTCTAACTTTTTCAGCAATTCTTCCCTGATCTTTTCTTTACCTTGGCCCATTCTCTCTCCCTGTTTACCGATTCTACATAAAGATACGGGAGCCTTTGCTCCCAACAGGATATGAAATATCCTCTGTTTCCCCTCGTTGTCAAAGGGAGGAGGGTGGAAAATCGTGCGCTTTAGGTTACACTATATTTATGGAAAGGAAGGTTGCTATTGTGCTCCCTACTTGGCTGGGGGACTTTATCATGGCCCTTCCCCACCTATTGGGGGCCCTCAACGAGGATCTGGCATTGCTGGTGGGCCCAGCATCTTTTTATCCCCTCCTTGCTGGTAGGTTTCCCCCCGACACATACGTACCATTTGAGAAGGGGGGAGTTTTTGGTCTGATAAGGGGTGCCGCGGCCCTTTTCAGGTGCCCTGTAGATAGGGCTATCCTTCTGCCTAACAGCTTCCGATCGGCGCTCATGTGTCTGCTTGGTGGTGTACCCCGTACCGTGGGATTCCCCACTGATGGGAGGGGATTCCTCCTACATAGGAGGATCCCATTGCCAGGGGAATCACTTCATCAGTCCCAGGTCTATCGCCATATTATGGAGGCGTCAGGGCTCCTTCTACCCTATGAAGGACCCTGTGTCTTTCCTTTACCTGCCTCCCGGGATAGGGCTTTAACCTATTGGAGGCAGGAGCACCTCCTTAACAAGACAGTGGTTGCTGTGCATCCTTTCTCCTCCAAGGAACCCCGCACATGGTCCCCTCGCCGTTTCAGGCTTCTCATCGAGAGGCTATCGAAGGAAGGAGTTGTGCCTATGATTCTTGGGAAGCCTGGGGAGCGTGAAAAGGCCCGAGCCATGATAGAGGGGATCAAAGGGCCCTTTATAGACCTTACCTCCCTCAATGTGGATCTGGGAGATGTGGCTGCCTTTTTGGAGCGTGCCTCCCTGTTTATAGGTAATGACAGTGGTCCGGGGCATCTGGCCGCTGCTTTGGGTATCCCCACCATCACCATTCATGGCCCCACTTCGCCTTATATCACGGGGCCCAAAGGGCCCCATAGTCGATATGTGTGGAGTTCCTTTCCTTGTTCTCCTTGCAGGGAACGCTTTTACAAAGAGTGCCATCCAGGGGAGGAAAATCGTCCGCCCTGCTTAGAGGCCATCACCGTAGAAGAGGTATGGGGGGAGGTACTCAAGGCGATATGAGGCTGAAGGGAAAGGGCGGAGGGCAAGGCAAAGTGGATAGAGAAAATAAAAGGGGAATCTTGAAAGACTCCCCTTTAGTAATAGTGCCTCAAGTCTCAGTACCGATCGTACCTGGCCATCTTCTCCTGCATTCGACGCATCTTCTTTCTGGCCTTCAACATCTTCCTACGCCTACGCTGAGTAGGCTTCTCATAATACATGTTCTTCTTTATCTCCTTAATAAGCCCCTCCTTTTCAATCTTTTTTCTCAGCCTCTTCAGCGCAGAATCCAGATCACTGTCCACCTTCACGAAGGCGTTTACCACATTTGCCATAGATAACCTCATCCCCCCTTTCCCTGCCAGACTAATAAAGGCAAGCATTAATAACCTAAGGGATATGAATTGATAGGTCAAGCCCTTTTGCATGGCCTTCTCCCTAAGCTGTTTGAGAGCCTTCAAGGCCGGGCTTGGACTGTCAATGCCTTGTGCGGATGTTTCAAAGGGCCTATAAAGCCCCTTAGATATATCTTACGAAGGGAGGAGAGGATGAATAGGGAAGAGGCCCATGCTCTATTGATGAGGCACGTGAAGAACAAAAACCTTCGGAAACACTGCCTTGCCGTGGAGGCTGTTATGAAGGCCTTGGCCCGCCATTTTGGTGAAGACGAGGGGCAGTGGGGATTGGCGGGCCTCCTTCATGATTTGGACTATGATGAGACGGCCAACGACATGGCCCGTCATGGCTACAGGACAGTGGAGATGCTCCAGGACAAGGGCTTGTCCCAAGAGATCCTCCATGCCATCTTGGCCCATCCCGGCCATGTAGAGAGGGAAAGCCTCATGGATAAGGCCCTCTATTGTGCCGATCCTGTAACAGGTCTCATCGTTGCCGCTGCCCTCATTCACCCTGCCAAGAGGCTGGAGCCTTTAGATGTGGATTTCCTTATACACCGCTTTAAGGAGAAACATTTTGCCCGAGGGGCGAACAGGGAGCAGATCCGGGCCTGCCAAGAACTGGGCCTTTCCCTGGAGGATTTCTTGGGCATTGCCCTGGAAGCTATGAAGGGGATCTCTGAAGAGCTGGGTCTTTGAGGAGGTGAGCCATGGAGAAGGATTTTGGTGGGGTTAAGGTGAGATTGGTGGAGGGGGATATCACGGAGTTGGCCACCGATGCCATTGTTAATGCTGCCAATAACCACTTCTGGATGGGGGCAGGGGTGGCAGGGGCCATCAAGCGGAAAGGGGGGGTAGAGATAGAGCAAGAGGCCATGGCAAAAGGTCCTCAGCCTGTAGGGGAGGCCATAGTGACAGGGGCAGGAAGGCTCAATGCAAGGTATGTGATCCATGCTGCCGTTATGGGTCAGGATCTCACCACTGATGCAGAGAAGATCGGTAATGCCACCTACAATGCCCTCCTTAGGGCTCACGAACTGGGGCTCGAATCCATTGCCTTTCCCGCATTGGGCACAGGGGTAGGGGGATTCTCCTTACAAGAGGCAGCTCGAGTGATGTATGAGGCAACCGAAAGATTCTTGAAGGAGCATCGGGATACCTCCTTAAGGGAGGTGGTTTTTTGCCTCTTCGGAAAGGATGCCTACGATGCCTTCACAGGAGTTATGGCCTCTTGGTCCTGATGGAGGCTAACTCCTGGATGCTGCATTGATGCGGACGTAGTCGTAGCTGAGGTCGCAGGTCCATATCCAGGCCTCGCATCCACCCAGCCCCAAGTCTATAGTGATGGTAAATTCCTTCTGTTTCATTGTTTCTTGGGCCTTTCTTTCTGCTTCTGGTATGCCAGTGCCGTGTTGCACCACTTGGGTCTCCCCTATCCATATTCCCACTGTAGATGGTTCCACCATAGAACCCGATGACCCTAAGGCGGCCATGAGTCTGCCCCAGTTGGGGTCCTCTCCATAGAGGGCCGTTTTTACCAATGGGGAGTTGGCCAGCCTCCTGGCAGCCTTATCTGCATCTTCTTCTGTTCTGGCGCCCTTTACCAGTATCTTCACCGCCTTAGTTGCCCCTTCCCCGTCATGGACAATCATGAGGGCCAGTCTCTGGCACACCTTTAGTAGGGCCTCTTGGAAGGCCCTTAGGGCCTCTCCCTCCCCTTTGACCCCAGATGCCCCGTTGGCGAATGCCAGCACTGTGTCGTTGGTGCTCGTGTCACCATCCACGGAAATCCTGTTAAAAGAATGCTTGACAGCCTCTTTTAGTATCTCTCTCAATAAGGCTGGATCTATTCTTAGGTCTGTGGTGATGAAGCCCAACATGGTAGCCATTTGGGGATGGATCATCCCTGCTCCCTTTGCTGCTCCCCCTATTCGAAATGACCCATTTAGGGTTTCTACCTTGAATGCTACCTCCTTAATGGATCTATCGGTGGTGAGGATGGCATGGGCAAAGGCCTTACCTCCCTGAGGGGACAACTGATTGGCCAGCCTTCGAATCCCGTTTTTAACAAGTTTTATGGGGAGTGGTTTGCCAATGATGCCAGTGGAGCACACCAGTACGTCCCGATGGGGAATGCTTAGGGCCCTGGCCGTTTCTGCTACCATCTCCCAGGCGTGATTCAATCCTTCCTCTCCTGTGCATGCGTTGGCGTTACCGCTATTTACCACTACGGCCCTTCCTCTACCCTTGGTGATCTGTTGAAGCGACACCTTTACTGAAGCGGCCTTGACCAGATTGGTGGTGAAGACCCCTGCCACAGAGGCCTCGCTTTCACTCATGAGGATGCCCAAGTCTGGCACTCCTCTCTTTATGCCGCAGCACGTGCCGCCGGCAAGATACTTCTTGGGTACGGTGACTCCACCGGGTATCTCTTTCATCTTGGACCTCCCTGGCTTGATAAGTTCACTCTATGATAGAGGAGGCTACAGGGAAAGGGGATGCAGAATCGGAGAAGGACACGCAGGATTCACTTGGGGCCCCTTGCCATCGGGGGAGGTGCCCCTGTGTCTATTCAGTCCATGACAAAGACCGATACTCGGGATGTGGATGCTACCCTGTTCCAGGCAAAGAGACTGGAGGCTGTGGGTTGTGAGGTGATCCGGATGGCGGTTCCTGACATGGAGGCAGCTTCTAAGCTTTCACTCTATAAGAGGGCCTTGAAGGTCCCTTTGGTGGCCGATATCCACTTTGACCATCGTTTGGCCTTGGCGGCGTTGGAGGAAGGCGTGGATGGTCTAAGGCTCAATCCTGGGAATATTGGGCCTCTCTGGAAGGTGAAGGAGGTGGTAGAGGCTGCGAAGGAGAGGAATGTGCCCATACGCATAGGGGTTAATGCGGGTTCCTTAGAGAAGGGCCTCCTTGAAAGATACGGTGGCCCCCATCCCAGGGCCATGGTGGAGAGTGCCTTGAGGCACGTGAGATTATTGGAGGAACTGGATTATTTGCAGATGAAGGTTTCCCTCAAGGCCTCCAGCGTGACCGCAATGGTGGAAGCAAATGCCATCTTTTCATGCCTCAGAGACTATCCCATCCATCTCGGGGTCACCGAGGCAGGGGTAGGCATCTCTGGGTTGGTGAAGTCCACGGCAGGGGTGTCCATCCTTCTCGCTGAGGGAATAGGCGACACCTTGAGGATCTCTCTGACAGGAGATCCTCTGCAGGAGGTGTTGGTGGGCAGGGAGATCCTCAGGGCCGTGGGATGGAGGCGGGATGGTGTTGAGATTATCTCTTGCCCCACCTGCGGTCGCTGTATGTGGGATCTTGTTCCTGTGGTAGAGGCTGCAGTGGAACGACTCTCTCATGTGAGGGCACCATTGAAGGTGGCTATCATGGGCTGTGAGGTGAATGGTCCAGGGGAGGCTAAGGAGGCCCATGTGGGGCTGGCGGGGGGAAGGG
>WFSL01000028.1 GCA_015486015.1 Aquificota bacterium
CTTCAGGTGGCTACCCACAAAAGGGTGACAAGGGGAGGAGCCATTCAGATGGTGAGGCTGGCCCGGGCGTTGCAGGGCCGGGGGCATCAGGTTACATTGGTTTTTAACAAGGGATCCCAAGAGGACGAACAGGGTATAACCCAGTTGAGGAAGGAGGGTTTTACTGTGGCCCTTTTTCCCATGGATGGTTTAAATCTCCATTCCATGCTCTCCTTCAGACGCTTTGTGACTGAAGGTGGATTTCATGTGATCCATGCCCATAGGGATCCAGCTTTGCGTTTTGTCTTTTTCTCTTTGATGGGTTTGGATGTGCCCTTGGTGGCCCAGAGGGGCACCACATATCGGCCCAGGAGGCTTATTAGGTGGATAATGAAGTCTCCCAGGGTTTTTTGGATAGCCGCTGTGGCCTATGCAGTGAAGGAGACTCTTGTGGGCTCTGAGGTGCCCCCTGATAAGATTCGGGTTGTTTATGGCAGTGTAGACTTTAGGACCTTTTGCCCTGATGTTTCTGGAGAGAGCATCCGTCGGGAATATCGTATTCCCTCCAATGCCCATGTGGTGGGTATGGTAGCGGCTTTGGTAGGTAAGAAGGGGTATCCTGTGTTCCTTGATGCCTGTAAGGGGGTCTTAGAGAAGGTGCCTCACCTTCATGCCCTCATGGTGGGGGCTGGGAGGGCCTCCAAATTTTCTCGAGAAGCCGACCCCTTAGGTACTGGGGCTCATTTTATTGGTCACAGGGATGACATACCTCGGTGTATGGCGGCTATGGATGTAGTGGTTTGTGCCTCTACCAAAGGAGAGGGGCTTACAGGTACCTTGAGGGAGGCTATGGCTATGGCCAAGCCCGTGATTTCTTCGGCCGTATCGGGCAATCCCGAGGCGGTGATTCCAGGCAAGACAGGACTGTTAGTGCCCGTAGGCGATGTATTTACTCTAGCTCAAGCTATTCTCTCCCTTCTTTCTGCTCCTGTGCAACTCTGTAAACTGGGTCTGAACGGTAGACGTATTGCTGCAAGGGTCTTCTCCGACCACAAAAGGGCCAAAATCATGGAGTCCTTGTACCAGGAGGTAGGGGAATGAGGGGCATACTCCTCTTTGCCCGGGTGCCCATGAACGTCGTATACCTTAGACCCATCTATAAGGCCCTGGTGGGAGAGGTGTCCTTCTGGGGTACTGTTAAGCCTCCCAAGGGTGGGAAGGGGAGCGATCTCTTCTCACACCAAGGTTTGAAGGTGAAAAAGGTGCCTTCGACCTTGGCAAAATGGCTTCCCCTAGATCTCTATATTTCCCCTGATATCATGCTCCTGGGTAAGAGGTGTCGATGGAAGATTCATACCTTTCACGGAGCTTCCTTCAAGGGCCGGGCTTATACCTCTAAGGTACTGGCCTATGATCGTCTCTTCATTATTGGCCCTTACATGGAGGAGCGCTTTATAGAGAAGGGTATTCTAAAAGAGGGGGACTCTCGGATAGTTAGAGTGGGTATGCCTAAGCTGGATTCCCTGGTTGATGGGACATGGACACGGGAAAAGTCCATAGACCACCTTGGATTGGACCATAAAACCCCTATAGTCCTCTACGCACCTACCTGGGGGGCAGGGTCCTCTCTGAAGGCATTTGGGGACAAGGTGGTGGGCACCGCTATTGAAATGGGTCTCACTTTGGTGGTCAAGCTCCACGATCACACCTTTAGAGATCCTGGCTGGAGGGAGAAAGTGGAGGAATGGGAGGTTGTGGGAGCCATCATCTACCGCGATCCCGACATAGTACCCGCCATGGCCGCCAGTGATGTGCTCATCTCAGATTTGAGCTCGGTGGCTAATGAGTACCTTTTATTGGACAGGTCTCTGGTATATCTTCAGACTTTGGACTATGAGGAACGTTACGGTCACAGCATAGATCTGAAGACCTGGGGTTTCGCTGCCGGTCCTTTGGTAAAGGATAAAGAGAGCTTTAGGGGTACCCTGATAGAAGCTTTAGACCATCCTGAGACCTATTCCGATGTGAGAAGGAAGATGGCTGCCCATCTCTTCTATAACCCCGGTCATGCTACCCAGAAGGCCGTGGATGTGATAAGGGAACTCATCGATGGTTAGGAAGGAGAGGACCATTTCATGAGCCTCCAGGCAGTGATATTGGCAGCGGGACAGGGCAAGCGTCTTTTACCCTTGACCCAGGAGATCCCCAAGGCCCTTCTGCCTCTCAACGGTTCTACAGGCCTCACTATTCTGGAGCGTCAGTTTGCTCATTTGAAGGATATGGGGATGAAAGAGACACTGGTGGTTGGTCATGGAAGAGGACGTGTAGTCCAGCTGTTAGGGGGGCGGGTGAACTATGTCTTGAACAGAGAGTATGAATCCATCAACTCCATCTACTCTTTTTTTCTCACCAGACGAAGAGACTATGAAGGTAGCCCTTGATAGTTCCCGAGTGGTAGATATTAGAAAGGATCTGCTTCCTCAAGAGGCTAAGGGAGAAAAACATGGGAGTGGTGCTTTTCAGGAGGTCCGCTTTAGACGTGCTCAGAAATGGTTCATCCGGAATAAGGGGTGAACCATTTTATTTAAGGGGGGCTGCCTTGATAATGTACTGCCCCTTTGGAAAACAAAAAGAAGGATAATGCTCTTTCTAAGACGGTTTAACTCTGATTAGAGGAGTTTTCTACGTGAGGCAACCTTATTTACTTCTTTTACTTAGAGGTATGGTGTGTGACAGATGAGGTGAACCCACCTGTTTGGATTCGCTGCCTATTGCCAAGGAGAAGGTGGTTAGGTAGGATCTTGCAAATAAGAGTAGCTCAGAATACCAGTGTCAGATGAAGTCTTGTCTAATACAACACATGGGAAATGAGAGTACTATTTGTCCAGGAGATTCTAACTGGTGGGTGACAGTAAGCTTATAGGACCTTTTGCCGTGTTTTTCTCCTTTTTCTTTATGATGGCAAAGAGGGGTTACAGATTTGGGGTGGGAGATCATGTCACTCAGCTTCCTTCTGCTCTACACTTCTTTAACCCCCATTTGTATATGAGGGATTTCAAA
>WFSL01000029.1 GCA_015486015.1 Aquificota bacterium
AGGTCTCGCCCCTCAAGATGCTCAGAACCAGGGCCGCTTTCCTCTTGGCTGTCCACCTCTTTACCTGATCCGCATTGTCTCCCATTTGCTCCCCTCCTTTCTCCTCCTACTTGTCTTGTTAGTGGACCACCTTTCAAGGGGAGCAGGATATGGGACCGTTAGGCGGGATTTCGCTCGGTGGGTAAGAGGATGCTTTATATGATAGAACAACTAATTGGGTTCTTTTATAAGACTTGAATCCGTGACCTCTTTCCATCCAAACCTTCCTTTAGGTACCATGGGGCCACTTACGCCCTATCTCTTCTATCCACAATCCCTGATTGAGTACTCTTTTCCTGTCCTAACCCCTAATTCCTCTCCTTCCTGCCTTGTGTTACAGCTTTTTTCTCTTTTCAGACACACCTTCCACTCCCCTGGTGCCTCTCTCCTCCTTACGCAAATGCCAGCAGGTCATACACCTGTCTAAAGACCAGATACCCAGGGCTGCACTGATGAGCTCTGGGTGGCGGACATCACCTATGTCCCTACCCGCAAGGGTTTTGTCTATCTGGGAGCGGTAGTGGATGCCTTTAGCCGTGGGGTGGTGGGCTGGTGCTTGGAGACCTACAGAGTGCGAGTTGCTGGCCAGAAGAAAGAAATCCAAGGATCTCAAAGAAGCCGAGAGAGCCGTGTTTGAGTGCATTGAAGGCTGGTACAATCCTCACAGAGAGCACTTCAGTATTGATTATTACTCTCCCATAAACTACGAGAATAAATGTTGGAAGAGAACTCAGGAGCTAAAGCGGTGGACTGTCCACTAAAACGGGGTAAGTCCAAGGGGTGAAAAATGGCCCTCCAAAGTTGACCTTTTGATCCTTTTTATGGTTTAGACATCAGGAAAATCTGTTTGGGGGTGGGAGAGTTGAAGAGAACCTATCAGCCCAGCTGGAGGAAGGCCAAGAGGAGGCATGGGTTCAGGGCGAGGATGCGCACCCGTTCAGGGCGGAGAATCATTAAGAGGCGTAGAGCGAAGGGTAGAAAGAGGCTTGCGGTTTGAGAGATCAGTCATTTCCTAAGACGTATAGGATCCTGAAGAGGAGTGAGTTCACGCGGGTGTATGCCCGCGGGAGGCGATTGATTGGGCATTATCTCGTTGTTCACGCCTTACCCAACTCCTTAGGGCATCCCAGGTTGGGCCTTACAGTGACCAAAAAGTCGGGTAAGGCGGTAGTGAGGAATCGATGGAAGCGTCTTGTGAGAGAAGCCTTTCGCAGAAACAGGATCTTCCTTCCCTCAATGGATATAGTGGTCACTGTGAGGAGGGACATACCAGTACCTGCTTATAGAGAGGTGGAAGAGGATCTACTGAGGTTGGCAAAGAGGCTATGAAGAAGCTGCTGTTGTTGCTCATAAAGGGATATCAGATTTTACTCTCGCCTATGTTGCCTAAGTGCTGTAGGTTTTACCCATCCTGTTCCCAATATACCCTTGAGGCGGTGGAGCGCTTCGGTGTAGCGAAGGGACTTTGGTTAGGGGTTAAGAGGTTGCTTAAGTGTCACCCTTTCCATCCAGGTGGGTATGATCCTGTACCTGAGCGTAAAAGTAGATAGGGGGTAGAGGCTGATGGGAGTGGAGAAGCGGTTGCTGTTGGTTCTTGCCTTATCGATTCTGGCTATACTCTTGTATCAGAGGCTCATGACCCCTCCCAAGGGTGGAAGAAAGACCACGGCCCAGGCGACTAAAGGGGCCCTGCGGGCTCCAGTTAAGCTCCCCAAAACCCCTAAGCCTCTTCCCTTACGTGTTCAACCGGTGATGGGAAAGGAGAGGGAGATCGAGATCCGGTTCCCCTTGTACAGGGTGGTGCTCAGCTCTAAGGGGGGGATCGTCAAGAGCTATCTCCTCAATAGATACACGGATGCGAAAGGTAAGGCTATGGAGCTTGTGGGAGGGCCTGGATACTTTCGGTATTATGTACCTGGTGAGTCCGCCCTTACGAAGGTACTGAACGAGTCTGTGTATAAGGTGAAGGTCTATGAAAGTGGGGATGAAAAGAAGGTTACCTTCCTCCTCGATGCGGCTGAGGATGGGATTTTGGTGGAGAAGACCTATGTGTTTCACCCGGACTACAGGTTCGATATGGCGTTCAGGGCCCAACTCCCCGGTCAGAGTGAAGCCGAAGTCCTCATAGGTCCCACGGTAGCGCCTAAGGATAAGAAGAGCCATTACTCTTTTTCTGGCCCCCTGGTCTATACTGGAAAGAGGGCCATAGAGGTGAAGTTGAAAAAGAAGGACAGGGCCTCTTTTGAGGGGATACGTTGGGCTTCGCTCCAATCATTGTATTTCACAACCAGTATGGTCCCCAAGGGACCTTGCCGGGTGGTGATCTGGAAGGGCCACAAAAAGGGGAATTACTATCTGGCCATGGTAGGGGGCAAGGGGGGCTTGTCCTGCTGGACCTTTATGGGCCCTAAGGATTACTCTCTTCTCAAGAGTTATGGTGTGGGACTGGAAGAAAACATACGTTTTGGTATATTTAAAGTGATTGCTGAGCCTGCCTTAGTGGTGCTCAAGTTTATTAACAAGTATATTCACAATTATGGATGGACCATCATCGTTCTCACGATCTTGATAAAGATTGTCTTTCATCCTTTAACTATTAAGGGATACAAGTCTATGAGCAGAATGCAGGAACTCCAGCCCTATATTAAGCAGTTAAGGGAAGCGTACAAGAACGACCCGGCTACCATGAACAAGGAGATGATGGCCCTCTACAAGAAGTACAAGGTGAATCCCATGGGAGGATGTTTGCCCATGATCTTACAGATTCCAGTCTTCTTTGCACTCTACAAGGTGCTTATGGTGGCATTGGAGCTACGCCACACCCCTTTTATCTTTTGGATTAAAGACCTCTCTGCTAAGGATCCATATTATGTTACTCCTATATTAATGGGTATAAGCATGTTTATCCAACAGAAAATGACCCCTATGGGAGATCCTACTCAGGCTAAGATAATGCTTCTCATGCCTGTGGTTCTCACGGTACTTTTCATAAACTTTCCTTCTGGATTGGTCATCTATTGGCTGGTTAACAATGTAATTACCATCTTTGAGCAGTTTCTTATCAAGACTGTTTATGCTTAAGGGATCTTTTTCTGAGGGATAAATGAATTATTCTCCACGAGATACTATTGTGGCTATTGCTACGCCTGTGGGAGTGGGGGCAGTGGGTATGCTTCGTCTCTCTGGTGAAGAGGCCTTCTCTGTGGCATCGAGGGTGTTAAGGCGCATCGACGGCCGGCATTATGAATTAGAGGGCCTGCCTTCTCATACCGTTCATTATGGCCTCCTCACGACTCAGGAGGGGGGTAAGATAGATGAGGTACTATTTGTTTTATTCAAGGGACCCAGGAGCTATACACGAGAGGACGTGGTAGAGATCACCTGTCATGGGGGGCCTGTGGTGCTTCAGAGGGGACTGAAAGCCCTTATAGAAGCTGGAGCTCGAATGGCAAGGCCTGGGGAGTTCACGTTGAGGGCCTTTTTAAATGGTCGCTTGGACCTGGTTCAGGCCGAGGCTGTGCTGGACCTCATAGAGGCTAAGACGGAGGAAGGGGCTATTGTGGCCCTTAACCAATTGGAAGGGGGGCTTTCTTGCAGGATAGGTATGATGAGGGATGCCCTTAAGTCTGTGCTCGCCTGCATAGATGTTTCTATCGACTTTCCCGATGAGGTAGAGATGCAAAGGGAACGGATTATGGGGGAGGCCCAAAAGGTCTTGAGCGACATTGAGGCCCTGCTGGCAACGTTTCGTGAAGGGAGGGTTTATAGGG
>WFSL01000030.1 GCA_015486015.1 Aquificota bacterium
GACAGGGGGGGTGGGAATGGGAATAGACTGCCAAGTCCATAAGGGTATCCACGTATGGGAGGACCACTACATTGTTGAGATCGTTGATCCCAATGATGGGAGACCCCTCCCCGACGGTGAAGAGGGTGAAATGGTGATCACTACCCTTACCCGTCAAGGGCTGCCTCTCATCCGGTATCGTACCAGGGACATCACCCGCATTGTCTCCAGAGAAAGGTGCGACTGTGGCCGTACCTGCCTGAGGATAGACAGGCTTAAGGGCCGCACCGATGACATGCTGAAGGTAAAGGGGGTAAACTTCTACCCCATGCAGATAGAGGCCATCCTTATGCGCCATAAGGAGGTAGGGCCAGAGTACCAGATTCTGCTGGAAAAGAGGAAAGGGAAGGACCACGTGAAGATTGTGCTCGAGCTGAAGCCAGGGGTTACAGACGGGGACCTCCGTGATCACCTCTCTACCCATCTCTATGACTTACTGGGCTTCCGAGTAGAATTGGAATTAGTGCCAGAGGGCACAATCCCCAGGGCACCTGGAAAGGCCCAGAGGGTGGTGGACCTCCGGGGAAAGGGAGAGGGATCCGTTTAATCCCATCCAGGAACACCTCATAAAAATCCTACCCCTTAAAGAGAAAGGATAGCTGACATGTGGATATTCTACACTATCCTAACGGCCTTCTTTTTGGCCTCATGCGATGCCATTACCAAGGACCTCCTTACCCGCCATTCCCCTTGGGAGGTTATCCAGGTCCGCTTCATATTGGCCACACTCTTCCTGGCACCCCTCTTTCCCATCTGGGGAATCCCTCGCCTGGATGCCACCTTCTGGCTCGCTGCAGGAACAGACCTACCCCTGGAGATCTTAGCCCTTCTTCTATACCTCAGGGCTATCGAGATCTCTCCCCTCTCTCTCAGCTTACCGTTCCTATCTTTCACCCCCCTCTTCCTCCTGGTCACCTCCCGACTCATGGTAGGGGAGCACATATCCCCCCAGGCCACCATAGGCATCTCCCTTATGGTGGTAGGCTCGTACCTCCTCCAGGTGGGGAAGATAAAAGAAGGATTACTGGAGCCCTTGAGGGCCTTGGGGAGGGAAAAGGGCTCCATGCTAATGCTGCTCGTGGCCTTCATATACTCCATCACCTCCAACTTAGGAAAGATGGCCATTACCCACTCCTCTCCCCAGTTCTTTGCCCTCTTCTTCAGCATAGAGATGGCAGCGGTAACAGTGATGATACCCATAAAGGGGAAAAGGAGATTACATTTGAGGGAAAAAGGGATGGTCCTCATGGCCCTCCTATTTGCCCTTCACTACCTCTTCCACACCCTCGCCCTCAATCTGGCACGGGTCTCCTACATGATCTCCCTTAAGAGGACCGCCATCCTCTTTGGAGTAATTTATGGAAGGATACTCTACAAGGAAGAAGGGATAAGGGAACGCCTTTCAGGCGCAATGCTCATGGTGGCCGGGGCCATCCTCATCTCCATAGCCCCGTGACCTGTCACGTGCGGCGTTCCAGCTCTGTATAGGTCTCAACCAGTTTCGCTGTAAGGGCATCCAGGTACGGGGAGACCTCCACAGGGATCTCCTCCTCTGGATAGGGTTTCAGTTCCTTGTATCCCTGGGGGAGCCTACTCATGGCCTGAGCACACCTCGCCTGCACATCCCTGAGGGATGGAGGCTCATATACCACCTCTCCCCTCTCCATCACCTTCACTAACAGGGGATAACTCCCAGCAGGTGGGGCCTCCTCCTCAAGGGCGATCACATCCTTCACCCACATCCCCTTACCATCAAGTACCCTGTATACCTGCTTTCTGCCAGGGAGTGTCACCTTACCTTCTGAGAGCTTTATCCTTGGGCCCATATCGTCTTCCACCAGCTTATATACCCCCCCTAAGGAGGGGGAATCCCTACTGGTGCCCAGCTCGGTCCCCACCCCAAAGAAGTCCACCACCCCACCTTGCCCCAGGATGGTATGGATCTTGTACTCATTCAGATCCCCAGAGAGGAGGATCTTCACGTATCCCAGCCCTTCCTCATCCAGGATCTTGCGCACCTGGCGGCTCAGGGCCACCAGATCCCCACTGTCCAGCCTCACGCCCCTCAGCCTCTGGCCCCTCGCCTCCATCTCCTTGGCCACCACTGCCGCATGCCTGGCACCCTGGAGGGTGTCATAAGTGTCTATGAGCAAAAGGGCATTGTTCGGGAAATCCTGGGCAAAGGCCCTAAAGGCCTCCAACTCCGTTTCGAAGGACATCACATAGGAGTGGGCCATGGTCCCGTAGACAGGGATGCCAAAGACTTGCCCCGCCAGGGTACAGGATGTGCCCACACAGCCCCCAATAAATGAGGCCCTGGCTACCTTCAGGGCAGCATCCGCCCCATGGTCCCTTCGTGGGGAAAAGTCCACCACTGCCCTCCCCTTGGCTGCCTGTACCACCCGGGAGGTTTTGGTGGCGATCATGGACTGGAAATTGATAGTATTTAACAGGAAGGTCTCCACGATCTGCGCCTCTATCCTGGGGGCCGTCACCCGCACCACTGGCTCTCCAGGAAAGAATATCTCCCCTTCAGGTATAGCCCACACAGTCCCTGTAAACCGGAACCTCCTGAGATACTCCAGAAACTCTTGGGAGAAGAAACCCAAACCATCCAAGTAGGCGATGGCCTCAGGGGTGAAGCGCAAATGTGCCAGGTAGTATAGGACCTGCTCAAGGCCCGCCGCAATAAGATAAGACCTGTAAGGCGGTAGATGGCGTATAAAAAGATCGAAGGTGGTCACTTGGTTCTTCCCCCTCCTACAGTAACTATCGGCCATAGTAAGCTCGTACAGATCGGTGAGAAGGGCCATGTTCTCTCCATCTACCCACCCAAGGATAGGGGACCTGCTCATGCCATCCTCTCCTTGTCCATAGCCACTACAATCTCGGCAAAGAGTTGCCAAAGGGCCTTGTCTATCTTGGAGTCCAACGGCTCATCTGGGTGGTAGTCTACCTCTAAGGCCTCCAAGAGTTCTTCCACCTCCAGCCCCTCATAGAGAAGGAACCTCTTCACTGTGACCGAAGCAGCTCTCTTCATCTCACGCCTGCTGGGGAAGCCCCTGCCCTCGATCATAGAAAGGGCCATCCTCAGCACCTCCTCTTTACCAATAATCCTCATCTCACCCACCAGCAGTTTTACCCATACCCCAGAAGATCTTCTTTCTCAACCCAGTATGCTAAGACCCTCACTGTACAGAGACTTGAGGAACCCAACCTATGGTGGTTATATTTAATGGAGACTGTCATGGATTTGGTTTAACTTAAGCCCTTTCCTTGACACCAAAAGTCCCTTTTAGTAAGAGAGCGTGGGGGACCTAAGAAAATGGAAAAGCGGGAAAAGAGGCAACGTGACGTGTTAGAAAGGTTGAACTTAGGGGGGAAGATCAAGGCCCTGCGCCGCCGGAAGGGCTATACCCTCAAAGACGTCTCAGAGAGGACAGGGTTCTCGACAGCCTTGTTATCCCAAATCGAGAATAACATCGTCTCCCCACCCATCTCCACCCTCTGGAGGATAGCAGAGGTCCTGGAAACGAAGCTTCATTACTTCTTCCAAGAGAGTCCCCTGATGCTTCGAGATTACTTTGTGGTGAGAAAGGGGGAGGGAAAGCCTGTCTTTCGGCAGGAATCCAGGTACTCCATTACTTACTACTCCCTTGGGTATGGGAAAGAGGGGAGAATGATGGACCCCTATCTGGTGGAGTTCTCCGGCAGTGAGGAGAAGATAGAGCCCTTGGGCCATGTGGGGGAAGAGTTCCTCTATGTGCTCAAGGGTGAGTTAGAACTCACCTACGGGGACAAGACTATTATTTTAAAGGAAGGGGATGCCATCTATTACGATTCCAGGGTGATGCATATGGCGAGAGGCTCAGCAGGTACTCTACTGCTGGCGGTGTTGTACACCGGCAGATCCAACAGCAAGGAAGGCCGTAAAAAACTGAGTGCTTAAAGGGGGACCAGCAATGGGAGAAAAAAGGAAGTTAGGTAGAGGGGTTTGTATAGTGGGTGCTGGAATGTCAAGGTTCGACATGTATAAGGACAAAGATTCCAAGCAGTTATTTGCCGAGGCCTTTAAGGAATGCATAGACTCTGTAGACAAGGGGATAGACCCCAAAGAGATCCAGGCCATGTGGTTGGGAAACTTTACTAATGACTTCTTCATCCATCAGGGCCATTGGGGGCCCATCATCTCGGACCTGTTAGGGCTCCCTCCAAAGCCTGCGACGAGGACAGAGGGAGCTTGCGCATCAAGCACCTTAGCAGTCAAGGATGCCGCTTATGCTATTGCATCAGGGATGTACGACATCGTCTTGGCAGGGGGCGTGGAAGAGATGTCAAAGATCTCCACTGAGGCGGTGTCCGAAGGACTGGCATTAGCGGGTTCCCCCTATGAGGTGTATGAAGGATTCACTTTCCCCGCTGTGTTCGGTGCAATAGCCACTGCATACTTTGCCAAGTACGGGGCCACATGGGAAGACCTCAACTACGTAACAGTGAAGAGCCACGAGAACGCCAAACTCAACCCAAAGGCACAGTTCAACATGACTATAAAAGACATCATGAACCTAAGGATAGAGAAGTACAAAAAGAAGGGGCAACCTGTGCCAGAGTGGAAGGACGAGTATGAGGCCCTGCGTGATCCCAGGTTTAATCCTGTAGTTGCATGGCCTATGCGCCTCTTCGACTGCTGTCCCATAAGTGATGGAGCCGCATGTGTCCTGTTGGTGGCAGAGGAGATAGCCCATATGTTTACCGATCACCCCATTTACATTATTGGCATGGGGCAGGGTAGTGGCAGGGCCTTACATGACTGTCCGAGCCTTACCTCCCTCGAGGCCAACAAGCATGCTGCAAAAGAGGCATACGAGATGGCAGGGCTAACGCCAAAGGACATCCAGTTTGCCGAGGTGCACGACTGCTTCAGTATTGCCGAGCTCATCCATATAGAAGACCTGGGCTTTTGCAAAGAGGGTACAGCGTATAGGTTCGTCAGAGAAGGTGGCACAAGGCTAAATGGCCCTATGCCCATCAATACCTCGGGTGGACTCAAGTGCAAGGGGCATCCTGTGGGTGCTACTGGTGCAGCGCAGATGGTGGAGGTATGGCACCAATTGAGAGGGGAGGCGGGCCCGAGGCAGATCCCCAATGGGGACTTGCATATCGGGGCCTCTCAGAACCTCGGAGGGACAGGCGGTACCTGCACCTTTATGATCTTTTCCAACGAAAAATAGGGGGAGAGGAGACCATGGAAGAGAGGTACTTTAACGACATCTCTTATAAGCAGTTCCTCAATGAAGAGAGGCTTATGGGGTCAAGATGCAAGGGGTGTGGGACCCTATGCTTTCCACCGCGGCCCATATGTACAAATTGTTACAGCACAGATATGGAATGGGCAGAGCTCAAGGGTAACGGGAAGCTCGCAGGTTTTAGCTCCATCTTTGTTCCACCCGCATTTATGGCAGAAGAGGGCTTTGATAGAAAGCACCCTTACGTCGTGGGGGTTGTAGAGTTGGAGGAGGGCGTGAGGGCAGTGGGACGCATCGTGGGGGTGGATGCCAATAGACCAGAGACTATAAAGATAGGGACCCCCGTAAAGGCAGAGTTCATCCATTTTGGCGAGGGTGACCAAATGAGGACACACTTGGCCTTCAGGCCGGTCGAAGGAGGTGCATCATGAAGCTTGAGGATATCAGAAAGGTGGGAGTAGTGGGTGCTGGCACCATGGGCAATGGGATTGCCCAAGTGTGCGCTATGGCAGGCTACCAGGTAGTCATGAGAGACGTCACCATGGAGTTGGCCCAGAGGGGGTTAAACACCATAAAGAAGAGCTTAGACAGATTGATAAAGAAAGGGAGCCTCTCTGAAGGCGACAAGGGCGCTGTCCTCTCACGCATCCAGCTCACAGAGAAACTGGAGGACCTCGCAGATGCGGACTTTGTGGTAGAGGCTGTCACGGAGAATGTAGAGATCAAAGAGGGGGTTTTCAAAACCCTGGATGGGCTCTGCCGCCCTGAGGTGATCCTGGCCAGCAATACCTCCTCCATTTCTATTACCAAGATCGCCAGTTTCACCAAAAGGCCCAGTCAGGTGATCGGCATGCACTTCATGAACCCCGTGCCTGTAATGAAACTCATAGAGGTGATCAAAGGGCTCCAGACATCCAAAGAGACCGCGGATCTGGTGGTAGCCTTGTCTGAAAAACTGGGGAAGGTGCCCGTGGTAATCCAGGACTCACCCGGTTTTGTCTCCAACAGGGTCCTCATGCCCATGATAAATGAGGCCATCTTTGCCTTATACGAAGGGGTAGGTTCTCCAGAGGCCATAGACACCATCATGAGGCTTGGCGCTAACCATCCCATGGGCCCACTGACCCTGGCCGATCTCATCGGCTTAGATACCACCCTCTATATCCTTCAGGTCATGTACGACAGCTTCGGAGATCCCAAGTACAGGCCCTGTCCCCTTTTAGTGAAGATGGTAGATGCAGGGTACTTAGGGAGAAAATCCGGTAAGGGTTTCTACGATTACAGCAAATAGGGGGGCATAATGAGGTTCGAGTTTACTGAAGAGCAAAAGATGGTCAGGGACATGGTCCGACGCTTTGCAGACGATGTCCTAAAACCCAAGGCCGCTGAAATGGATAAGGAGTGTAAGATCTACCCTGAGATTATCAAGCAGTTAGGGGAACTGGGGCTACTGGGGGTATACATCCCTGAGGAGTATGGTGGCGCAGGGATGGACGTGATCTGTTACGCCACAGCCGTGGAGGAGATCAGCAGGGGTTGTGCCTCTACAGGCATCCTTGTCTCTGCACACACCTCCTTAGTGGTGGATCCCATTTACCACTATGGGACGGAGGAGCAGAAGAGAAAGTATCTGGTACCCCTCGCTAAAGGTGAAAAGGTGGCTGCCCACGCCATGACAGAGCCAGGGGCGGGCACAGATGTGGTCTCTATCTCCACCACGGCCAAGAGGGAAGGGGACTATTACATCTTAAACGGCACCAAACACTTCATCACAAACGGGGCAGAGGCAGGGATATATTTGATCTTCGCTATGACGGACAAGGAGAAACGTCACAAAGGGATGAGTGCATTTATTGTCGAGCGGGATACCCCTGGTTTCTCCATTGGAAAGCTGGAGCATAAACTGGGGATCCGGGCCACCTCCACAGCAGAGCTCATATTAGAGAACTGCAAGGTGCCTGCCGATAACCTGCTGGGAGAAGAGGGACGGGGCTTCTACATCGCCATGGACTGCTACGATGGGGGACGCATAGGTGTGGCAGCCCAGGCTGTTGGTATCGCTCAGGCTGCTTACGAAGAAGCAGTAGAGTTTGCCAAGACCAGGATCCAGTTTGGCCAGCCCATAGCAAAGTTCCAAGCCATCCAGTTCAAGCTAGCAGACATGGCAACCATGATAGAGGCCGCCAGATTGCTCTATCTAAAGGCAGCTTGGCTGAAGCAGGAGGGCAAGCCCTACTACCAGCTCTCGGCCATGGCCAAACTCTTCGCCTCAGAGGTGGCCATGGATGTAACCAGGGAGGCTATCCAGATCCACGGTGGATACGGATACACAGAGGATTACTCCGTAGAGAGACATTACAGGGATGCCAAGATCACCGAGATTTACGAGGGCACCTCAGAGGCCCAGCGCCTCACTATCGCCAGGAACCTGTTGAAAGGGTGATCAGAGCCCATGGTGCTGCCCTTACCTAAATAGGGATTGGGACTCGAAGGGGCCCCTGAAGAAGAGAGGGTTTATCTCTCTCTATATTTCTGCCCCTTCATGTTTACAGTTTCACAAGAGGGTGGTAAGAGAAATGAGTGAATGTTCATTCACATTTGAAGAGGGGGAGTGAGATGAAGGTAGTGGTGTTTTGCAAATCCGTGCCGGACACGGAGACCAGGGTGAGGCTAAAGGACAATCGCTTAGACAAGAGCGAGATCAAGTATATCCTCAACCCTTATGACGAGTATGCAGTGGAAGAAGCGGTAAGGATGAAAGAGGGCGGCAAGGCAGAAGAGGTGATTGCTATCTCCATGGGTCCAGAAAGGGCAAAGGAGGCCCTGCGCAGCGCCTTGGCTATTGGGGCAGACCGGGGCATCCTCATCAAGGATGATGCCCTGGACGGCTCCGACACCTACGTCACAGCCAAGGTCCTGGTCAAGGCCTTAGAGAAAGACGGATTGGAATATGGCATGCTCCTCTTTGGCCAGCAGGCCATCGATGGAGACACCTGGCATGTGCCTGGCCAGGTGGCCGAGATGCTGGGTCTTCCCCAAACAGGATCCATCATAAAGTTAGAGGTAGACCCCGATGGAGGCAAGGCTGTGGCCAACAGGATGGTGGAAGGTGGAGAAGAGGTGCATGAGATGGCCCTTCCCTGTGTGGTCACATGCCGGAAGGGCCTCAATGAGCCCCGTTATCCTTCCCTCCCCAATATCATGAAGGCCAAGAAAAAGCCCATTCAGGAGTATTCTGTTTCAGACCTTGGATTCTCAGCTGAGGATGTTGGCAAGGCAGGGGCACTCACCGAGGTACTCTCCTATGCCCTGCCACCTCAGAAAGAGGCAGGGAAGAAGGTAGAGGGAGAGCCTGAAGAGGTGGCTCAGGCACTACTGCAGTACTTGAAAGAAGAAATCAAGGTCATCTGAGGGGGTGACAGATGAGCATTTGGGTGATCGCAGACCACAGAAAAGGGGGCCTCAGGAAGCCAGCATTAGAGGCCCTATCCGAAGGAAAGAGGCTGGCAGATCAGATGGGTACCGCTATGGAAGCTGTGATTGCAGGTCACAATGTGGAAGGCTTATGCAACGAGATTGCCTCTTACGGCGCAGAGAAAGTGTACGTCATAGAGCATGAGCTGCTGACCAACTACAATCCTCCAGCCTACGCCAGGGTCATTGGCGACCTAATCAAAGAAAGACAGCCCCAGATTGTGCTCATGGGCGGCACTATGACGGGCAGGGACCTCATGCCCAGGATTGCTGCGAGGGTGGGTGCAGGGTTGGCACCTGACTGCATAAAGCTGGAGATTGTCGATGGGAAGCTCAAGGCCATACGTCCCGCCATCGCTGGAAAGGTGAGGGTGGAGATAGGCTTCAAGTCCGAGATACAAATGGCCACCCTCAGACCCAATGTCTTTGAAAAGTTAGAGCCCGATACCTCCAAGACTGCTGACATAGAGAAGGTCCCCTTTGAGCCTACAGACCTGGACACCAAACAGAAACTGCTGGAATTTCTCTCTAAAGAGACAGGCAGGCCAGAGCTTACCGAAGCAGAAACTATTGTGTCCGGTGGAAGGGGCATGAAGGGACCTGAAAACTTTGCCCTCATTGAAGAGCTGGCTGATCTGCTGGGCGCTGCAGTGGGTGCCAGCAGGGCCGCCGTGGATGCGGGCTGGAGACCCCAAAGCGATCAGGTGGGCCAGACTGGCAAGACCGTCACCCCCAACCTTTATGTAGCCGTAGGTATTTCTGGGGCCATCCAGCACTTAGCAGGTATGTCCTCCAGCAAGCACATAGTGGCTATTAACAAGGACCCAGACGCACCTATCTTCAATGTGGCCGATTTCGGAGTGGTAGGAGATCTGTTTAAGGTAGTGCCCCTGGTCACAGAAGGGGTTAAAAAGGCCAAGGCCCAGGAGGGCTAAGGATGATCCATCCCCAGGAGATTACCCGGCATGTTTACTGGAATGTACCCCCTCTCTTTAAGATCATCGTATATGTGGGCGGCCTGGGCGTCATAGCCCTGGCCGCCTGGGCCGTCTACCAGCGGGTCCAGATCTGGAAGAAGGGGAAGGAAGAAGAGAGAAAAGAGGGTCTGAAGGAACGCCTCATCTTCGCCGCCAAGAATGTATTCTTCCATACCCGTATCCTCAAGGACCAATATCCAGGCATCATGCACCTGGCCATCTTCTGGGGCTTCCTGGTCCTATTCATAGGCACTATCATAGTGGCCATTGAGGCAGATGTGCCCTTCGTCCACTTTTATTACGGCATCTTCTATCTTTTAGTATCCCTGGCCTTGGACATAGCCGGCCTGGTCCTCATCATCGGGATATGCATGGCCCTGTACAGGAGGCTGAAGGAGAGGCCTGACAGACTTAAGCCACAGAAAAGTGAAGACCTCCTCATCCTCTATCTCCTTTTGGCTGTAGCAGTAACAGGATTCCTCACCGAAGGTGCAAGGATAGCCGCCCAGGGCTTCCCAAAGTTCGAAGTATACTCCTTTGTAGGCTTCATTCTGGCCATTCTCTTGAAAATCACAGGGCTCAACGGACCACTAACACACCGCTTCTTTTGGTTCGTTCACATGCTTTGCTCCTTCGCTTTTATTGCTTACATAGGGTACTCCAAGCTCATCCATATCATCGTTACCCCTGTCAACATTGTTTTCAGAGACAGGAGACCTTACGGAGTTATAGATCCCATCCCTGATATGGAAGAGGCCGAAAGTTTCGGGCTCACCAAGATAGAAGAATTCAGCTGGAAGCAGCTCATGGACCTGGACGCCTGCATGAGGTGTGGGCGCTGTCAAGAGGCCTGCCCCGCCTATAATACCGACAAGCCCCTGTCCCCAAAAAACCTGATTCAAGATCTAAAGGACCATATGAACGAACGTTTAGTGAGGGGGAAAAATCCCGAAGAGTGCACCCCATACCAAGAGATCCCCGATGACGTAATATGGGCATGCACC
Source organism: Aquificota bacterium (assembly GCA_015486015.1). Classification (GTDB taxonomy): domain Bacteria; phylum Thermosulfidibacterota; class Thermosulfidibacteria; order Thermosulfidibacterales; family B14-G1; genus WFSI01. Next base: position 10,741 of record WFSL01000030.1, read on the forward strand.
ACTTGCGCCGCCTGCATGGAGGAATGCCCTGCCTACATCGAACACATCGACAAGATCGTAGAGATGCGCCGCTACCTGAGCCTCATGGAGGGTAAAATCCCCGAAGAGCTAAATCAAACCTTCAGAAATTTGGAAAACAACTACAATCCATGGGGAGTAGGCTTTGCCAACAGGGCAGACTGGGCCGAAGGCTTGGACATACCCCTCCTCTCAGAAAAGGGATCGGCAGATTACCTCCTGTGGGTGGGATGCGCCGGGGCCTATGACGATCGCTACAAAAAGGTGCTGAGGGCCATGGTAGAGATCCTCAAGGCCGCGAAAGTGGACTTTGCCATCCTGGGTACAGAAGAGAAGTGCTGTGGTGACTGGGCCAGGAGGCTGGGTAATGAGTACCTATTCTGGATGATGGCCATGGAAAACGTGGAGGTCCTAAACAAGTACGGCGTTAAAAAGATCCTTACCACCTGTCCCCATGGCTATCACACCTTGAAGAACGAATACCCCCAGTTTGGCGGGGAGTACGAGGTGATCCATCATACCCAATTCATTGTCCGACTCCTCGAGGAGGGTAAAATCTTCTTAAAAAGGGACCTAAAAGGAACCTTCACCTATCACGACTCCTGTTATTTGGGAAGGCACAATGGGATATATGAGGAGCCCCGAAGAATCCTCCAAAGAGTAGGGCTAAGCCTCAAAGAGATGGAGAAAAACAGGGAGAAGGCCTTTTGCTGTGGCGCAGGTGGGGGTCGCATGTGGTTAGAGGAGAAGATTGGCACCCGCATCAATTATATGCGCTGTGATCAAGCATTAGCCTTGAATCCAGACGGCATCGCCACCGCCTGTCCCTTTTGCCTCACCATGTTTGACGATGCACTGAAGGCCAAAGACAAAGCTGAGGAGGTCCAGCTAAAGGATATTGCAGAACTGGTGGCGGAGGCTATAAGATAAATAAAAAGGAGGCGAAATATGGCTACTGAGCTGAAGCTTGAAGATCTGGCTATGAGTGGCCATCTGAATCTGGCCAAATTGGAACCTGTAAAGAGGTTCATGAACGAGCTGAAGGAACTTTACCCCGCCCCCTGGCATTATCACGAGGTGAGAATCCAGGCCCCCGATGGGAGAGAATACGTGGTCTTTTCCCCTGAGGGGCGGGCCGACACCATAGCTGTCTTCTGCGAAGAGACAGGGCATGCTGAATGGTTCCATGAACTGGAGGATGTCTGCGAGTTCCTCAAAGGGAAAGGGATCACACGCCTGCCCTCAGTTTCTTCCCATTCCAACCTACAATAGGAGGCCTTTAATAACGACCTGACCATCAAAAAAGGAGAGCCAAGGCCACAGGAAAGGGGGTCTCCAAAGGAAGGGTATTGTTAAACCAAATTTGTACGTGTTTCATCCTACGCTAATGGTTCCCCCTCAAGGAGAGGATACATGGATGGGGTTATGGTCATAAACAAGCACCCAGGCATCACCTCCACCAAGGTGGTGGAGAGGGTGAAGCGTCTCCTAAAGGCCAAAAAGGCGGGCCACTTGGGTACCTTAGATCCCATGGCTAAGGGGGTGCTACCCATCTGTTTGGGCAAGGCAACGAAACTGGCCCCTTTCCTTATGGAGAGGGAGAAGGAATATTTGGCCACTATAAAGCTGGGAATAACTACCGAGACCCACGATAGAGAAGGCGCCGTGGTGAAAGAGAGCCCAGTACCTGAAATCTCCAAAGGGGAGGTGGAGGACATCCTTCCAAGATTTACTGGGGAAATCCACCAGATACCTCCCATGTACTCTGCAGCCCGATATAAGGGGAAGCGGCTTTATCAGCTGGCCAGAAAAGGGGAGGTAGTTGAAAGGAAACCAAAGAAGGTGATGATCCATGAGTTGGGCTGTTTAGAGGTAAACCTGCCCTTAGTAAGGGTCTACATTAGATGTGGGAAAGGAGTTTATATTCGGCAACTGGCCGCTGACATAGGGGAGACGCTGGGTTGTGGGGGCACCCTTTGGGATCTGGTTAGGACCAAGGCTTGTGGTTTCACACTGAACGAGGCGGTCACCCTAAATGAGCTGAGGGAGATGACCATGGAGGAGCGCCAGCATCTGGTGATCCCCTTGGCACAAGCCGTAAAGGATACTCCCGCCATATCCCTGGCAGGAAGACTCCGGTGGTGGGTGGCCATGGGTAATCCCCTTATCACCACCCCCCAGGAACTGGGGCTGAGAAGAGATGAGGTAAGGGAAGGGATGCTGGTAAGGATGGTAGACCAAGAGGGTGAATTGGTGGCCTTAGGGGAGATGGTAAAGTCCCCTGAGCACCACTGGCTATGCCGCCCGAGAAGAGTTTTTTACGCCCCATGAGCATCCTTTACAAGGCAAAAGCCTGTGTGGTAACTGAAGGCAAGACTTGAAAAAACAGGAGGGTGAAAGGATTGAGTATCACCAAGGAGAGAAAAAGGGAATTGATAAAGGACTTCAAAACCCACGAGTATGATACTGGCTCACCAGAGGTGCAGATCGCCATACTCACCGAGAGGATACGCAACCTCTCACGCCACTTTGAACAACACAAGCACGATTTCAATTCGAGAATAGGCCTATTGAAGCTGGTGGGAAGGAGGAGAAAGCTGCTTCGATACCTCCAGCGCAAAGACGTAGAACGCTACAAGACCCTCATAGATCGTCTGGGATTGAGGAAATAGCGGCGCCTTATGGAGAGGGTCTATTTAGAGATAAATGGTCAGTCCCTTGTTATAGAAACCGGACGTATGGCCAAGCAGGCCAATGGGGCAGTCCTTGTTTCCCATGGGGAGACCGCTGTTCTGGTGACTGCCACTGCCAGCAAGGAACCCTTAGAGGGGCTGGACTTCTTCCCCCTCACTGTAGAGTACCGGGAAAGGGCTTACGCAGCAGGCAAGATTCCAGGGGGATTCTTCAAGCGGGAAGGGAGACCCATGGAGCAGGAGATCCTCACCTCACGCCTCATTGACCGGCCCATACGCCCCCTCTTCCCCGAAAATTTCAATTACGAGGTTCAGATCATAGCCTTAGTGGTATCCGCTGATGAGAGGCACCCTTCGGACATCCCAGCCATCATAGGGGCATCGGCAGCCCTTACCCTTTCGGACATCCCTTTCGAGGGACCCGTAGGTGCAGTACGGATAGGGAGGGTAAATGGGGAACTGATTGTGAACCCTACCCACCACGAAATAGAAGAGGGCACACTCAACCTCATCGTTGCAGGTACCGAGGACTCCATATGCATGGTGGAGTGTGAGGCCAAAGAGGTTCCCGAGGAGGTAATCCTCCAGGCCTTGGACTTGGCCCACAGCGAGATAAGGAGGATAGTTCAGCTCCAGCACCGCCTGTTAGAGAAGGCGGGGGGAAAAGAGAAGATCCTGTTCGAACCTCCCCCTGACACTACCCCATACCGAGAGTGGATCCGTGAACATCACATGGAGCGGCTTCTCTCTGCCATCCAGGTCCGAGAGAAGAGGGATCGAGAACAGGCCCTAAACGAGCTGAAAGATGACATTCTTGCCCATTGGAGCGAGGAGGAGCAGCCCTCAGTGGTACGGGCATTCCGTGAGATGGAAAGGGAGGAGATGCGCCGCTTGGTGTTGGAAAGGGGGGTAAGGGTAGATGGTAGGGGGTTGAAGGAGATAAGGCCCATATCCATAGAGGTCGGCGTCCTCCCCAGAGCCCATGGCTCAGCACTCTTCACGAGGGGAGAGACCCAAGCCTTGGTGGCCGTCACCCTGGGTACCCCATCAGAGGAGCAGATTGTTGATGCCCTCATTGGGGAAACTACCAAGTCCTTCATGGTCCACTATAACTTCCCCCCATTCTCCGTGGGCGAGGTACGTCCCCTCAGGGGGGTATCCCGAAGAGAGACCGGACATGGGGCACTGGCTGAAAAGGCCTTAAAGGCGGTATTACCTGAACAAGGTGCCACATTCCCGTACACCATAAGGGTAGTATCAGACATCCTGGAGTCCAATGGCTCCTCAAGCATGGCCACGGTATGCGGTGGGAGTTTGGCCTTGATGGATGCAGGGATACCCATAAGCAAGGATGTGGCGGGGATAGCCATGGGGCTTGTATGGGAAGGGGACACCTATGCCATCCTCTCAGACATCATGGGCCTTGAGGATCACCTTGGTGATATGGACTTTAAGGTGGCGGGTACAGAAGACGGGATCACCGCCCTCCAAATGGACATAAAAGTGAAGAAGGGGATTCCCCAGGAGGTACTGGAAAGGGCCCTGAGAGAAGCAAGGGAGGGAAGGCTCTTCACCCTTTCCAAGATGCGAGAGGTGCTCTCAGGCCCCAGACCCCAGCTCTCCCCCTTAGCACCCAGGATACTCACCATCCAGGTGAAGCCGGAGAAGGTGAGAGAGGTAATTGGCCCAGGAGGGAAAACCATAAAGGGCCTCATAGAGCAGTTTGACGTAAAGATAGACGTAGAGGATTCGGGCCTTGTTTCCGTCGCCGCCGCATCAGAAGAGGCCGCACGACGAGCCATAGAGTTCATCCAGAGGCTCACCAGGGACTTCGAATCCGGGGAAGAGGTGGAGGGGAAGGTGACACGCATAGAGGACTACGGCGTATTTGTGGAGCTGGGGCCCGGCAAGGAGGGACTCCTTCACATATCCCAGGCCAGTGATAGGAGGATAAGGGACATCCGGCGGATCTTCCGGCTCGGAGACCAGGTAAAGGTGAAGATCCTGGGCGTGGACGAGATGGGAAGGATAAAGCTCACCAGAAAGGGGATGAAGCCTCTACCCGGTCAGGAGGAAGAGGAGAGGGAAGCCCTAAGACCCCGAGATGAAAAGAGAAGAGGTCACTCACCCCGAAACAGAGGGGGTGAGAGGGTAAGGTCTCAACCCAGAAACGGAAGAAATCGATAGCCCACCTACAGGAAACCTGCCTCCTTCAGCTGTTCATAGGTAAGCCCCCCCTTGACCGCCCCCATCATCCTCGCTACATACCTGGCCAACACATCCACTTCCAAATTGACACGATCCCCAGGCCTCAAGAGCGGGAAGTTGGTATGTGTATAGGTGTGAGGGATCACCACCACGGAAAAGCTCCCCTCTCTGAGAGATGCCACAGTAAGGCTCACCCCGTTAATGGCAACCGCCCCCTTCTCCGCTATGTAGAGGGCATAGGAAGGGGGCAAAGAGAAGAGAAAGGAGAAGAATTCCCCCCTCTCTTGGACTTGGAGCAGGGTGATGGTGGTGTCCACATGGCCCAATACCAAGTGACCATCCAGAGGATCCCCCACTCTGAGGGAACGTTCCAAGTTCACCACATCTCCCGGCTTCAAGGTACCCAAGTTGGTCCTGTCCAGGGTCTCACCAGACACATCCATGAACCATTCCCCAGCCTTCACCTCCACCACCGTAAGGCAGGCACCATTTACGGCCACGCTTTCACCCACAGCGAGGGGCGGATCCCAGAGACCATCATACAGAGAGAAACCGATGCGCCGCCCTCCCCGCTGAGGGGCCACAGAAACCACCTTGCCCAAATGTCTCACGAGGCCAGTAAACATATCCTCCTCCAAAGGCTTGCTTGACACCATACAGCCCTCCAGTATACTCCTTCAAGGGGCCCCCGTAGCTCAGGTGGACAGAGCAACGGCCTCCGGAGCCGTGTGTCGGGTGTTCAAGTCACCCCGGGGGCGCCACAGATTCAACGCACTTATCCCCATGCAAGAGGGAGGAAAATGTATGCTGAGTAGATTTATAGGCCTCTTTTCCAGGGACCTTGCCATAGACCTGGGAACCGCCAACACCTTGGTTTATGTGAAGGGGAAGGGCATCGTCCTGAGGGAGCCCTCAGTCGTAGCAGTGGAGAAGAACAAGGGTCAGGTGCTGGCGGTGGGAGATGAGGCCAAGAGAATGCTGGGGAGAACCCCTTCAAACATCGTAGCCACAAGACCACTCAGAGACGGGGTGATCACAGACTTTGAGGTGACAGAAGCCATGCTCAACTACTTCATCCGACGGGTCCACAATCGCAGGGGGTTTGTACGACCCAGGGTGGTGATAGCCATCCCATCGGGGATCACACCGGTGGAAAAGAGGGCGGTGCGGGACTCAGCAGAGTCAGCAGGGGCCAGAGAAATATACCTCATCGAGCAGCCCATGGCAGCAGCCATAGGCGCAGGTCTACCCATTCAAGACCCCGTAGGCAACATGATAGTGGATATAGGGGGAGGGACCACGGAGGTGGCTATTATCTCCCTCTCGGGAATTGTGTATAGCCAGTCACTCAGGGTGGCAGGGGACGAATTGGATGAGGCCATCCTCGCCTATACCAAAAAGAAGCATCAACTCCTTATTGGGGAACGCTCAGCGGAGCGGGTTAAGATTGAAATAGGCTCTGCCTATCCCATCCCAGAGCTCGAAAACGGGTACATCGAGGTGAAGGGTAGAGACCTCAGGGAAGGGGTGCCAAAGGTGGTCCAGATCACCTCAGAGGAGGTGAGGGAGGCAATCCAGGGACCCATAAACGAGATCCTCAATGCCGTGAAAGAGACCCTGGAGCAGGTCCCTCCTGAGCTCTCTGCAGACCTCGCAGATAGGGGGATCGTCCTGGCTGGAGGGGGAGCCCTCCTCCGAGGCCTCGACCACCTCATCTCCGAGTTCACAGGGCTCCCTGTGATCCCAGCCGAGGACCCACTTACCACTGTGGTGCGGGGCGCCGGCAGGGTACTGGAAGAGCTGGACCTCTTAAAGAAAGTGTCCATAACCTAAGGGGTGGGGACATTGGGAGAAAGGGCTCTGAGACTCACCCTTTTCCTTTCCCTCCTTTTCCTGTCCCTCGTGCTTCTCATGGCAGATATCAAGGGAGATACCATAAGAGAGAAGGTACCTCCCATAGCCTGGGTCACTGGGAAGCCATCCCTCCTGCTGGGAGAAGCAACAAGGAAGGGCTGGCTGGAGCTGAACCACCTCTTAGAATCAATCAAGGTGCGCCTTTCATCGGGAGAGGCCATAGAGAAAAACCTCAAGCTCCAAGCCCAATTGAGGCAAAGGATCCGAACATTGGAGAGGCAGCTCTTTACCTATCAGGAAGCGTATCTGGAGAACAAGAGACTCAAGGCTCTTCTGCACCTAAAAAACCTCCTGAAATATAGGACCGTCGGGGCATACCCAGTGGGTGGTGTTCCCTTACTGTGGGGGCGGGATATGGTGATAAATGCAGGGAGGGATCAAGGGGTGAGGAAGGGCTTGGCAGTGCTAAACAGTAGCGGCATAGTGGGGGTGGTAATCGAGGCCTCAAGAGAAAAGAGCACAGTGATGCTCATCACGGACCCTGCCTTCTCCATCCATGTGGTGGACAAAAGGAGTAGGGTGATAGGTGTAGTGAAAGGAACGGGAGGGCCCTTCTGCAACCTTCAGTACGTGATGGCCGACAGGGACATAATCCCTGGAGACCTCTTGGTTACCAGCGGCATGGGGGGTGTGTATCCCAAGGGATACCCTGTAGGGACAGTGGCTAAGGTGAAAAGGGAGCCTGGAGAGCTCTTCATGAAGGCCACAGTGAGGCCCAGCGTGGATTTCTCCCGCTTAGGATACCTCCTCGTAGTGCTCCCTGAAGGGGGAACAAAAAGGTGAGATGGAAAAAGGCCACCCTCATCACCGCCCTGGCCATAGGTTCCAATGTGGTCCAAGGCATCCTCGCCCCCCTTTGGAATTACGGCCAACCCTATATAGACCTTCCCCTGCTTGTTACCATCCTCTATGCCAGCAGATACCCATCAGCAGAGGCCCTCTTCATGGGCTGGGTCACAGGGGCCATCCAAGACCTCACCCCCGGAGGCACCTTAGGCGTAAATGCAGTGCCAAAGCTGGTAGTGGCATACACGGTACTCACCTTGGAGGAAAAGATAGAAATTCAAGAACTATGGCCCGTCCAGATGGCACTACTGGTCTTTTATGCCACCCTTTCAGGGACCATTGGCTACCTTTGCGCCACCCGCCTCTTTCAAAGGGAGGTGGAGGGAGGGCTCTTCAGCATCAACTTTCTCTTCTCCTTGCTTATAAACCCCCTTGTGTATATGGTGCTCTTCCAGCTCCCGCTGAGAAAGGGGAAAAGCGCCCCATTGCAGAAGGGTGAGTGACGAGGGGTATAATGGAGCTGAGCGTGGTGGTCCCCGTTTACAATGAAGAGGAGAGCATAAAGGCTCTCTACTCAGAGCTGAAAGATGCCCTAAGGCCCCTAAATGCGGATTACGAGATTATATTCGTTGATGATGGCTCTGAAGACTCCACCCCAGAGATGCTTGATGAGATAGCCTCCAAAGATACCAAGATAAGGGTAGTCCACTTTGGTAAAAACTTCGGCCAAACCGCCGCCCTGGCAGCAGGTTTCGACATAGCTAAGGGAGACATCATCATCACCATGGATGCCGACCTTCAAAACGACCCCCACGACATTCCCATCTTGCTCCAGAAGCTGAAGGAGGGATGGGACATCGTGAGTGGCTGGAGGAGGGAGCGCAAAGACCCCTTCCTGTCGCGCATTCTCCCCTCCATGGTGGCAAACTGGCTCATCTCCAAGGTGACAGGTGTGAAACTCCACGACTATGGATGCACCCTTAAGGCATACAGGAGAGACGTGGTAAAGAACCTCAGCCTTTATGGAGAACTCCATCGGTTCCTTCCAGCCTTGGCCAGCGGTTTAGGGGTGAAGATCACCGAGATCCCCGTGACCCACCATCCCCGCCACCACGGGACATCAAAATATGGGATGTCCCGCATCTTCAGGGTGATCCTGGACCTCATCTTGGTCCAGTTTCTCCTCAAATATGCCACCCATCCCATCAAAATCTTCGGGGGGTTGGGCCTCCTCTCCTCACTTCTGGGATTCATGCTGGGATGCTACCTCTCCATTCTCAAACTCGCTCTCCACCGACGCATAGGCCATCGGCCCCTGCTCATCCTCGCCGTCCTCCTCATCATCCTGGGGATCCAACTCCTCTCCATAGGGATCCTTGGAGAATTTCTCACTCGCATCTACTACGAAGGCCAAGGGAAAAAGCCTTACATCATAAAGTCCATGGTCCCTCCCCAATCAGAGGATAAGGGCATTCCCCAAAGGTAGAGATGGCCCCCACCCAGGATACAACCAACCACAAGAAAAAAGGGCCCATCCTCTCAGGCCTCGTGATCCTGATCACTATTCTTTTTTTGGGCATCATCCTGAGCCAGGCAGACTACAGACTGGTCCGTTCCTTTTTCCTTAAGGCCTCCCTTGCTCCACTCCTCCTCGCCTTCCTCCTATATTCCCTCACATACATACTGAGAGCCTGGAGATGGCGGGAGCTGATGGGCCTCCCCCTTCCCACCCCCTCCCTCTTCCACATCGTTTGCCTCCATACCTTGGCCAACAACCTGTTCCCCTTCAGAACGGGAGAACTTACCTTCCCCCTCTTCATCAAACGTTTTCACAATGTGGACCTTTCCTCATCACTCTCCAGTCTACTCCTGGCACGGGTCTCAGATATGTTGGCCCTGGGCCTCTTCTTCATCACTGCCTTAGGGATTGTAGGGCTACACAGAGAGGAGACTGCCGTCCTCTTGATGGTCCCCCTCTTCATGCTGATCTTGATCCTCTCCCCCGGTGCCCTGGCCAAGATCCTATCCACAATAGCCTCCCTTCCCATCGCCCAGAAAAGGGCCTCATCGCTGGAGGGGCTCTCTTCAGAGCTAAGGAGCCAATGGAGAGGGGCCAGGGCTATCAAGGCCAACCTCCTTACTATCCTTATATGGGGGATAAAGTTTCTCGCCTTCTTCCTGCTCATCAGAGAGATGACAAAGAGTGTAGGCTTCCCCTTAACCTATTGGAAAGTAATCCTTGGAACCTCAGCCTCGGAGCTGACCACTGTGCTGCCTATCCACTCCATCGGGGGGATAGGCACCTACGAAGCGGGATGGATAGGGGCCTTCATCCTCATGGGGATGTCCCGAAAAACCGCCTTCACCACCGCCTTTCTATTTCACCTCACCTTGCTCTTTGCATCTGCAGTCTTGGGGCTCCCCTCTTACCTGGTCATCCCGCTGAGAGAGAGGAGAGGATGAAACGCTCGAGCTCCTCAACGGGTGGAGGAAGGGTCCTCTTACTCCTCTTTACTAAATAGAAGTGCCTCTTCAGATCCAGTCCCTTTACCTTATAGGCCTTCATCACCCCCCAGGCACATTCATCCCTCACTGCCCTGGGGGAGATAATGGCCCAACCTATCCCTGCCTTTACCCCTTCCTTCAAGGCAGTAGTGGAACCCAGCTCCGCAACCACCCTGAAGTGGGAGAGGTTCAGACCGGCACGTCTCAAACCTTCCTCAAAGGCGCGCCTGGTCCCTGAACCCCTCTCCCTCAAGATGAGGGGAACCTCCATCAGCTCCTCCACGGTCACCTCACCCATAGGGAGAGGGGCCCGAGAAGCAGAAATTGCCACCAATTCTTCCCCCCATAGGGCCTTAAAGTCGAGCCCCTTCTCATCACCCACGCTACCCACTACCCCTAAGGGATACTCTCCCCTTTCTACCTCTCTTATTACCCTCTGAGAATCAAGGATGTGAAGCATCACCCTTACTTGGGGATGGGCATGCTGAAAATGGGAGAGTACAGATGGCAGGACATACTCCCCTGGGATGGTGCTGGCTGCCAACTCAAATGCCCCCACAAGCTCCCCCAAGAAGTGTTGAATATCTTGAAGGGCCTGCTTCCTCAGAGTGAGAATCCTCTTGGCATAACGATAAAGCCTGCCCCCTGCAGGGGTGGGAACCACCTCACTCCCCATACGGTCTAAGAGCTTAGTCCCCACACTCTCCTCCAAGGACTTCACATGAACGCTCACTGTGGGCTGAGAGAGATAAAGCCTCTCTGCAGCCCTGGAAAAGCTCCTCTCCTCCACTACGTTGACAAAAGCTTCAAGTTGCTTGATATCCATCTCCCTGGTCTTCTGAGAATAACCTCTTAGCCCTCCTCACATTCCCCACCCTCCTGGTGTAGCCCTGGGCATCCAAAAACTCCAGATAAGGCACAGCGTACCTCCGAGAGACGCGCAAAAGTTCCTTGAAATCTCCCACCGTCAACTCTTCATGCCTGGAAAAGAAATCGCTCACCCTCATCAGCATCTCCTGAAAACAGCCCCTCTCCATGTAAAACTCCTTGGAGATCTTAACCAACTCCCCTCTCTCTACAAGCACTTCCACCAAACCCCTCCCCCTCTCTAAGGGGATACCTCCCATTCGAAAGACCTCCTCTACAG
>WFSL01000031.1 GCA_015486015.1 Aquificota bacterium
GAGAGGTTTCCCGAGAGGTTTTTCGACGTGGGGATAGCGGAACAGCATGCCGTTACCTTTGCCGCAGGGCTGGCAAGCCAGGGCTTGAGGCCAGTGGTAGCAGTCTATTCCACCTTCCTACAAAGGGCCTATGATCAGATCATCCACGATGTAGCCCTCCAACATTTACCTGTCACCTTTGCCCTGGACAGGGGTGGCCTTGTAGGGGCTGACGGCCCTACTCACCATGGGACCTTTGACCTCTCCTACCTCCGGTGTGTGCCCCACATGGTGGTGATGGTGCCATCGGACGGGGAGGAACTGGCCAGGATGTTGAAGACCGCATTGGAATGGGAAGGACCAGCAGCCTTGAGGTACCCTAAGGGTGAAGCACCAGGGAAGGGGATCCCCGATGTGATTGAGCCGATGGAGGTGGGAAGGGCTCAATTAGTGAAGGAGGGGAAGGACGTGGTGATTGTCGTGGCTGGGCACTTGATGAATGATGCCAAGGAGGCAGTTGCCCTGCTCGAGGCCCAGGGTATAGACGCAGCACTCATTAACGCCCGCTTCGTTAAGCCTTTGGACAGAGAACTCCTGTTGGATTGGGTAGCCTACACAGGCCGGGTGGTCACCATAGAGGAAAACACCGTTGTGGGCGGTTTTGGCTCTGCTGTGCTGGAAGTCCTGGCAGCAGAGGGGATAACAGCTTCTGTCCTTAACATTGGCATCCCTGACAGGTTTGTTGCCCACGGGAGCCAGGCAGAGCTGAGGCGCGAGTTAGGGTTGGACGGTGAGTCTCTTGCCCATAGGATCCAGCAATGGATGGCAGGGGCCATGGGGGGAAATGTTATTTCCCTTGTGAGGTGAGACTTGTCTTTAAGGCTCCTGTTCTTGGGAACCTCAGGGGGTAGGAGGGTAACCTTTAAGCAATTGAGGGCCTCTGGAGGCTTTCTGTTAGAGTCTGCCCCATGGCGTGTCCATGTAGACCCCGGGCCAGGTGCATTAGTGAGATTAGTGCAGTGCGGCATTGACCCTGGCTCCATAGATGCTGTCTTACTGACCCATCGTCACCTCGACCATTCAGGAGACGTGAATGCCCTTATTGAAGCCAGAACCATGGGTGGGTGGACAAAAGGGGGTACCCTGTTCGCACCCAAGGACGCCTTGGAGGGTGAGGACCCCGTGGTATTCCAGTACCATAGAAAACATCTTGATCGGGTGGAGGCCATCCATCCACACTGGCAGACCACGTGGAACGGGTTCATATTCCGTGCCGTCTGGCCGCATCTCCACCATGGGGTGGAGACGTACGGACTCGTGATAGAAGAGAATGGGATAAGGATAGGGTTGGTGACAGATGGGCGGACGGAGGAGGGTCTCGGTGAACATTACAGGGGCGTGGACCTTTTGATCCTGAACACCACCTTCCGGTACCCTAAGAATATGGATCACCTGTCAGTCGAAGAGGCCATACCTATAATAGAGGCTGCCCATCCACGCTGGGCCATTATTACCCACTTCAGCATGGAGATGATAGGGAAGGTAGCAGATGAGGCCGCAGCTTACCTCAGTGCAAGGACAGGGATAAGCACCATCGTCGCCCAGGATTTCATGGAGATCACGCTCTCCGGGAAGGATAAAGGGGTCTCCTTAAAGGTAGGGTTAAACCCCTTGATCAATCCCTTGGGATTGGAAAAGAGAGATGACCCCGGCTGAGCACTTGATTGCAGCCAAAATACTGAGGGAGGGCCCCATCACCTTCAGGGACTTTATGGAGATGGCCCTCTATCATCCCCAGGTGGGCTATTACGCTACCAGCAGTGAGAGGATAGGCAAAAAGGGAGACTACTTCACTTCCATATCACTGGGCCCTCTCTTTGGCAGGGCTCTGGCCAGACAGCTGATGGAGATGATGCACATCCTGGATGGAGGAGTATTGGTGGAGATGGGGGCAGGGCAAGGTCATCTGGCTAAGGACATCTTGGAAGAGCTGGCCACACAAGGGGTAAGGGTTACCTACATTATAGTGGAAAAGAGCCCCGCCATGAGGGATGTCCAAAGGGCCAAGCTTGAGGACTTCTCTGAGGTGAGGTGGGTGGAGGGTTTGGGGAACCTTGAACCCTTGGAGGGGGTCTTCTTCTCCAATGAGCTTGTGGACGCCTTTCCCGTTCACTTGGTGGAGATGGCTGAAGATGGTCTTATGGAGGTTTTGGTGGACTGGAGGGGGGGCAAATTTCGAGAGGTCCTGGCTCCTCCCACCACCCCCAGGCTGGAGAGGTATTTTCAGGAGCTGAAAGTAAATCTGCCTCCAGGCTTTCGCACCGAGATAAACCTGGATGCCCTCGACTGGCTGGCTGAGGTTGCTTCCAGGCTTAAAAGGGGGTTCCTTATCACTATAGATTACGGCTATCCCAGTCGCGAGCTCTACCAGGACTATCGGAGTAGAGGCACCCTAATGGCCTATTACCGGCACCAGGCCGGGGAGGATCCTTACGTACGTGTAGGGGAGCAAGACCTCACCAGTCATGTGAACTTCTCGGCCCTAGCTCACTGGGGCCGAAAATGGGGACTGGATGTAACGGGTTTTACAGATCAGGCCCATTTCCTCTTGAGCCTCGGGATACTGGACCTCCTCTCCAATGGAGGCAGTGTAATGGACTTGCATAGACGCCTGTCTGCCAAGGCCCTCCTCTTACCAGGAGGTATGGGAGAGACCTTTAAGGTACTGATACAGCATAAAGGGATTTCTCCTCCGCCCCTGATGGGACTTAAAAGTGCACCTAAGAGAGGATCCTTTTCCCTACCTTAGGGGTCAGGTCTTGAATTTGGTAATTTCCCTGGCCTATCCCAAAGCCTTGCCAACTATCGCATAGGAGGCGCCGATCCTTAATTATAGAGCTATGGCATCTGGCAATCGTAGGAAATTGCCAAATTCAAGACCTGACCCCAAATTGGTTGAGAAATTCAATAAGGTTTCTTGCTTTATCAGGCCACTTATATAAGATTGCCCTTTTTTGGGCTCTCTTCCTCAAATCGCTATATAAGTTTTTATCCTCGATGACCTTTCTGATAGAAGAGGCCAGAGAAGAAGCACTATTGAATTCAAAATAATAGGCAGCATCTCCCAAAATATCCCTGACCGAAGGCAAGTTTGGTGCCAATATAGGTCCACCTGCACTCAAATAATCAGCGAGCTTTAAGCCCTCATTTAACCCAATCATTATCCCATAAGTTGGCAAAATCTGCAACAAATCACCATGAGATAGATACCCATGAAACACAATATTCTGTTTACAGTTGCTACACTTTAGTAATTCTTTAAAAAGAACTTTGTTGCTTCCATATATGTGAAGAGTGATATCTTCATCTACCATGCTTACAGCCTCTAAAAGTACAGAAAGCTCCTTCTTAACCCCCGTATAAACCACATCTAAAACAGAAGCCTCCTTTTGAGGAAGGTCATGGGTCCAACCAAACCATAGATGAAGTGCATTGATTCTCCTTTCCCTTAATAGCTGGTAGGTACAATTAAATGCAGAGATTACCCCATCAGAGTGAGAGTAAACAAAGTCAAGAACCCCCTTGTCTTCTAACCCCTTCTCCATTCCAGTGACAAGGTCATATTTATAGTAGAGGGATTTCTTATGGGTTTCAAAAACCACTGGGTTCTTATGAAATTTCTTAAGCCTTAGTAGTCTCTTGGCCCAAGAAAGACTTCTGGTGTAAAAAATTCCTTTTCTCCTTAAAAAAGAAATCCATTTATACCCTTTAAAGAGGGAAACAGTAAAATGGTCATCTGCCCCTACATTGCATTCCTCTAATAAGTGTTCTAATGGAGTGTTGAGCTCTCGAACAATAAGCTCCACATCAATACCATATTTCGCTAAAGCAGCGCATGTTTTTAAAATCTGAATGACATGAGCCTTAGTGGTGGGCAGCCTCAAAGAGGTGAAGTAAATGAGTCTCAATTCGCCTCCTCCAGGAGCTTGTTGTATAACAATATGGTATCTCTAACCATTCTTTCTATGGAGAAACACTCGTTTACTCTTCTCAGTCCTGTTCTTCCCATTGCTCTCCTTTTCCTCTCACTTTCTAATAAGAGCAGGATATTTTTTTTAAACAGATCTGCATCTCCAGAAGGCACAACAAACCCTACACCTCTATTAGTGATGGCTTCTTTATTACCTCCAACATCCGTGACTACTAAAGGAACAGCTGAGGCCATCGACTCCAGAATCACGTTGGAAAAGCCCTCCTTCAGAGAAGAGAGAACAGCTATATCAGTTATAGATAAGAGTTCAATTATATCATCCCTTTCGTCCAGAAACTTTACATTCTTCAATCCTAAACTTTCGGAATAACACTCTAAGTACCCCCTTAAAGGCCCATCACCTATTATCAGAAGAACCACATTACGGTGTATTTTCTCTATGTATCTGTAACATTCTAAAAGGAACTTATGCTGCTTCTGGGGAACAAGCCGAGCTATACACGCAATCACCCTTTGATAAGGTGCAATGCCCAGATCTTTCTTTACCATATCTTTATCAAAGTCAGAGGGTAACTCTGGAAGACCTACGCCGTTGTATATCACTTTGACCCTCTCCGGCGTCACCCAAATCTTCTCCAAATAGTCTCTTCTAACGCTCTCAGACACTGCTATTATTCTGTCCCTCCAAGGGGATAGCATCCTATCCATCCGCACCTGTCTATTGGTATCCCAGTGGTCCACGTTGTGGACGTTGGATATAACCACTGGCACACCCGCTATCCTGGCCGCCAAGGTACCAGAAATATTGGGCCGATACATGTGGGTATGGACGATGTCTACCTGCCTCTTGCGAAGATAACGAGCCAACTTATAGAGGCTGATTGGGTGAAGCCTGCTTTTGAAAGGTATGACCGTAACAGGAATACCCGCTTCTTCGAACTTCGGGGCCAGCTTGCCCCTGGAATGGATACAGATGACCTCGACTTCAAAGTTTTTTTTGAGCCTTTTTAGAATTGCCAGGAGGCGCTTTTCCACTCCCCCTACAGGGAGATAGGAGACTATGCGGGCCACCCTGGGTTTCCTCAAACTTTTCCCCCTAACCTCTCGTAGTACAAGGCCTCTGGATGGCGAAGGGTAGGGGCAGCCTCACACCACAGGAGGCAGGCCCTGCAAGTCCTAACCCTTTTGAGGATGGTCCTGGCCCGCTCTGAGGTAACAACTTCCTTTAAAGAGTAACCTGTTTCTCTCAAGTCTCCAAGCCACCAATTGCTGGGGCACCCGCTGTTGGGGTACACCTTGCCGTCGTAATCCACCAGCACCAGCACCTTACCAGCCCAGCACCTAAAGGTTCGAGCTTGATGGGTAAGCTCCCCTTTTATGATGCGATATTCGGGCTTGGGGTCCTGTGTTTCTATGGCTTCCACCTCTTTTAGGGCCCTTACCTTAGAGTCTTCCCCCAGGGGGATAGGGGATTCGAAATTCTGATAGAGATGGCCATAGTGAGGCACTATGAGGTTGAACTTGAAACCCTTGTGCTGACACAGGTGAAAAATCTCTTGGATTTCTGCCACATTCAAGTCGTTGAGGGTGAAGTTGATTCCCACAGTGAGCCTTTTAATCCTTAGAGACCTTAGGACGTCCAGAGTAGATGTAACCTTTGAAAAGGCCCCTTTTACCCCCCTCATCCTGTCGTGGGTTTCGCCAAAACCGTCCAGGGAGACATTCACCACCATCTTCTTGGTTCGTGGGGCCCAAGTAGCCACGGTCTCCTCTATCCTGGAAGTGAGAAAGCCATTGGTGTTTATCCTGACTGTCACCCAGGGGAGATGCCTTATGAAGATACCTACTATTTCTCCTACATCTCCCCTGAGGAAGGGTTCTCCTCCCGTTATAGAGATACTCCTCACTTTGTCTGTAAAGGCTTTACTTGTTTCAAATATTTTATCTAACTCCCCCAAGGTGAGTTCACGTTCTTTGATACCCGGATCCTGTTGCTGGAGTTTCCATGCATTGCAGTGGATGCACCTGGCATTACACCTCTTGGTGATGGCAAATCTCAGTTTCACAGGCTTTATGGCCAAGCCCAGAGTGTCTCTCACCCTATAGCTCAAGCTCCTCCTTAAGGCCTTCCAACTCACACCAACACCCCTTTTACATAGGCCTCTATCTGCTGGGCCCTTTTATCCCAGGTGAAATCCTGGGCCTTTTGGTAACCCACCTCCCTGAGCTGCTCCTGGAGAGAGAGATCCCTTAAGAGGTACTCTACCTTTCCCCGATCCACCCCCGGATCCCCTGTCAAAATCACCTCCTCTCCCAGGATGCCTTTCGCCCATCTGAGGGAAGGCAAGTCCATAACCATAGGAACCACACCGTGGCCCATGTACTCGTAAAGCTTAATGGGAGAAGTCATGATTTTGGTCTCTGTATAGACGGGAGAGAGAGGAACCAAGCCCACCTGGCTCCTCAAAAGAAAAGATGGGACCTCGGCGGGTATCTGAAATCCATGGAAAACTACCCTGTCCAGCACACCCAGATTGGCAGCCAAGGTCCTGAGCCTCTCTACATCTCCGGGCCTGTTCCCTCCCAAAACATGGAGGCGGGGAAGGCGAGAGCCCTTAACCAATTCCAAGCAGTAGTCCACCCCCTTCCAGGGGTAGAGCTGCCCCGAATAGAGAAGGGCTATGTCCCTGAGTCTTTCGGAATAACGGACCCAGGTACCATTGGGGATGACCGTGACTTTCCCTCTCTTTCCCCACTTCTCTTCCACCAGCTCCCTGGTGCCCTGGGAGTTGAAAATCACACCTGTGGCCATCTCCAGGGCCTCCCTTTCCATGGCCTCGTCTATGGAGGCCTTCTTCTCCTTCCTCTCTCGACAAACCAAGGAGGAGATCCAGTGGACCTCGTAGAAGATAGGGACCTCTTGCCCCAGTATCTTTCTGAGGAGCAATAGCATGTAGGGCTGACGCACGTAATGGATCCATCCCTTCTCTGGCGGAAACCTTTGAAGCAGGGGCTTGATCCTCCTGGTTGTCTTCCACAAGGACCACTTGCTCCTCAAACAATCACCCCTTACGTGGTGCTCTATAACGGTAAGATTGCTTAAAGGTTTCAGGCCATAATAATCGAAGAGATCCTTAATGGTCCCCTCCAGTCTATCCACCCATAACACCACTTGGTGGTTCCTGTTGGCCAGGGCCCAGCAAGTATTAACCACCTGAATAGAAAAGGCCTTCTTGTTAGGGAAAGTGGCCCTGTAGATATAGAGTATCTTCATCTGATATTACCTTAGGCTTGGGTATATCTCTTTCTGGGCCCGCTCCAGGTCCTGGGGAAAGTCTATCTCTATCCACGGAAGACCTTTGACGTCTACAGCGTAAATAGGATGAAGGGGCAGCATCTCCCTAAAGGCCGCAGGGATCCAGCTATTGACCTCCCCCTTGGCCACCATGGCTCTCACCACTTCTATGAGAACAGCCAAGGCCTTTCCCCTGAAGAGGACCACCCCCAGATTCTCTCCATGGGCCTCCTCTGCGGATAGATCTTTGCGGATATCCACTACCCTGGATCCCTCAAGGGCCACTTTCATGGTCTCATCATCCAGAACAGCCCCAGTATCCATGGCCAGGACTCCAGGGTAGTCAGAGTTCAAGAGTCGACCTATCACCTCCTTAGGGAAGAGCACATCTCCGTTAATGATGAGTACAGCCTCATCCAAGAGATCCAAGGTCAGATAGAAAGAGTAAATGGAGTTGGTCCTATCGTACACCTTATTCACTATATAAGAGACCCTGTCCCTCAAGAGGGCCTCTATCCTTTCCCTGCCGTGGCCCACCACCACCATGATCTCCTTTACCCCCACCTCTTCCAGGAGCCCCACCTGATACTCCAGAATGGTCAGGCCTGTGGATCCATCAAGGGGTAACAGGGTCTTGGGTATCTCCCGGGTGAGGGGTAGAAGCCTCCTCCCCTGCCCTGCTGCCAGTATCACCGCCTGGAGACTCATGAAATGGTCCTCTCCTTCCTATTCATCAAGAAGCCCCCTTATCACATCTACGGCCTTCTGGGTAGCCTGGCCGGGGTTATAGAAGAGGTGGGAGGCCATCCTCTGCCTCACCTCTGAATAGGCCTTGGGCTGGTCCAGGGCCTCCATGAGGGCCTTTTTCAAATGGATCTGC
>WFSL01000032.1 GCA_015486015.1 Aquificota bacterium
TGGCCCCCTGCTTCGCCAGAACCCTGGATATGGCCCTTCCGATCCCCCTTCCTCCCCCCGTAACTACAGCCACCTTCCCCCTTAATTCGAACATCTCTACACCTCCTCTATCGGGCTATTAATTTTGGAATAAGGGCCTGCCATGGGCCCAGCCACCTCCCTGGCAAAGCGATCCACCGTGTCTTTAAAGAGGCGATGCTCAACTGAAAGCTGGAAGTTCATAACGCACCTCTACTTCAGATACTTCCAGAAATCGGGCTTTCTCTTCTCCATGAAGGCCTTGCTCCCCTCCACAGATTCTTCGGTCCCATAGTAGAGGCTGAGACCACCCACTCCCAGGTCTGTAATACCGGATAGGCCGTCTGTATCGGCCAAAAAGGCATATTTAAGCATCTTTAGAGCGGTGGGACTCTTCTCCAGCAGCTCGTCACACCACTTCTGGACCTCTTGATCCAGCTCCTCATGGGGAACCACTCTGTTCACCAGACCCATCTGATAGGCCTCCTGTGCAGTGTAAAGCTGACAGAGGTACCAGATCTCCTTGGCCCTCTTTAGGCCCACGTTCCTCCAAAGATCCCCTGTGCCGTACCCTGGATCAAAACTGCCCACCTTAGGCCCCGCCTGGCCCAGCTTGGCCTTATCTGATGCGATGGAGAGATCACAGTTCACCTGCCACACATGTCCCCCACCCACGGCGTAACCGTTGACCCTGGCTATAACCGGTTTGGGAATGTGCCTGATGAGAAAGGTGACCATCTGCCAGCCTGCCTCTAGAGGCAGTTGTGCGATAGTCCCCTGAAGCTCCTCTGCGCTGTAGCCCTTGTAACCTCCCAGGTCTCTGATGCTCTGGTCTCCCCCTGTGCAGAAGGCCTTGTCTCCCGCACCTGTAAAGACCACCACCCCTACATCCCTGTCTGTCCAGGCGGCGATGAAGGTCTTGGTGAGCTCATAGAGGGTGACAGGGGTACACGCATTGTACTTCTCTGGACGGTTTATGATGATCCAGGCGGTCCTACCCCTCTTTTCATAAATGACATCACTAAACTTCCCCTCCATACTTCACCTCCTATTCACCCTTGTATCTGGGTCTTCTTTTTTCAATGAAAGCCATAGCCCCTTCCTTCTGGTCTACGGTGGAGAAACACAAGATAATCCCCTCACCACTTGGACAAGATCTCCCCCCAGAAGTCGTAAATACCCTTCTTCCCAGGCCCTCCAGTGTACCCGGCCCGCACCATCATCTTTATTAGGGGATGGACCCTCTTCCCCGTCTCCTTGACTATGGAATCCTCAGAGGCCGCCGTAATCCCCCAGGCTCCCACCATATCCCCCAACTCCAAGGGACCCATAGGGAGGGCATATCCCAGCTTCAGGGCCTTATCTATATCCTCTGGAGATGCCACCCTCTCCCAGACCATTTGTAGTGCCTCATTCCTCATGGCCCTGTAGGCCCTATTGGCAATGAAGCCAAAGCTGAAGTCCTTACAGACAATGGGCTCTTTACCGAGCCTTTTTGCAAGGGCACATGTGACCTTCACCGTTTCTTCAGAGGTGAGGGGGCTCCTCACCACCTCTACCAGTTTCATCACGGCCACAGGATTGAAAAAGTGCATTCCCACCACCTTGTCTCTCCTCTCTGTGAGGCTTCCTATCTCCGTGATATTGAGGGCAGAGGTGTTGGAGGCCAGAATGGCGTGGGCAGGGGCGCTCTCGCCCAGTTGCCGAAACACCCCCTTCTTCACTTCCAGATTCTCTACCACAGCCTCAACGACAAAATCTGCCTGAGAAACGGCCTGGGATAATTCCGCGGTGGGCTCTATCCTACCCAAGATGCTTTCATACTCATCCTGGGAGATCTTACCCTTTCTTAGAAAGTGCCTCTCCAGCCCCTCTCTTATGGAAGCCATTCCCTTTTCCAAAAGCTCATCGCTCAGGTCCCATAGGTTTACCGGATACTTCCCAACCCTTGAGAAAAGCTCTGCAATTTGGCTTCCCATCCTTCCTGCACCTATCACCGCTATTCGAGTGATACTATCCAGATTCATGGTTCCCTCTCCTTGAATAAAATTTGTTTACCGTATGTTCGGTAGATAACCATGCAGAATATATAGGATTAACCAGTAAATCAAACATAATCTTTTCCCTTTCGGGCCCCATTGAAAAAGAGCTCTATCCAGAACTGGGCCAGCTCTCGGGGTGATTTCTCTCCATTGGGGGAATACCACCTGATCATCCAATTCATCATGCCTAAAAGGGCGAAACCGGCCAATTTCTCATCCATTTCTCTCAATATCCCGGCCTCCCTTGCATCCCTTATAGCCTGGCGGATCAAACCTTCATATTTATCCCTCAAACCCACTGTCTCTTCCCAGAATGGCCCTGCATTAGTGGGGGTGAGTTCCCTCAAGGTAACGGTGAACAAATCCAAGTTCTCACAGAGAAGCTCCACATGGGAAACAATCAACCTTTTCAATCTCTCCTCTGGGTCACTCACCGAAGTGATAATCCCTTCTGCGGCTTTTGTGAGCATGCCCATGGTCCTGATACAGATTTCCCTGAGGAGTTCCTCCTTCGAGTTTATGTAATAATATATAGAGCTCTTCCTTATACCCAAGGCCTGGGCAATATCCTCCATGGAGGCCGCCTTAAATCCCTTTTCCTGAAAAAGCCTGGCTGACGCCTCAAAGAGACGCTCCCTGGTCACATTGGTTTTCCTCTCCAATCTCAAATCTCCATTTGCTTGTTTTTTTAATTATAACCGGTCAACCATCCTTGTCAACCGATCAATCGGTAGATTATGAAATGGCCCAAAAAACTGAACTGTAAGATAAGCTCCCTATCCCCGGAACAATTTCAAGGAGGCGAGCAATGAAAAGGAAGCGCAAGAAGCACTCGGCTGAGTTCAAGGCAAAGGTAGCACTGGAGGCTATCAAAGTTGAGGAGACCCTCCAGCAACTGGCCAGCAGGTATGGGGTCCACCCCGCCATGATCACCAGATGGAAGAGAGAACTGGTAGAGAACGCTCCAGAAGTCTTTGGTAAGGGAGCCAAAGCAGAAAAAGACATCCAGGCCCAGATAGAAGGGCTCTATCGCCAGATTGGGCAACTGAAGGTGGAGCGGGATTTTTTGGCAAAAAGGGTCGGCTTCTAAAGCTAAAAGAGCGCAGAGCCATGGTGAAACCGACCCTCAAGAGGCTCAGTGTAAAAAGACAGTGTGAGCTCTTGGAGTTGCCCAGATCCACCTGCTACTATAAGCCCAGGCCCACGAGTGAAGAGGATTTAAGGATCATGAGGCTCATAGACGAGCAGTTCCTCAAGGGAGAGAGGAAACTGTAATAGCATCCTCCTGTAGTAACCGTCTTTGAAATCAATTCTACCCAATGCCAGAAGCTGTAAAGAGGAGAAGTGATATTTTCCTCTCCTTTTATGTGACAAAATAGCACAAAACCAACGTGATGTCTGTGATGGCATCATATCTATCCTTCACCTTGGGTGCTCAAAATGTCCTTCAACTTCTCCAAAAGCTCCCAGAAGGTGGGTTCCGCCTCTCTTAGGAACCTCTCCAGGAGCTGCCAACGAATATCCAGGTACTCATGGGCAAGGATGTTTCTCAGGGCCGCCCACTTCGAGATTCTCTCTCCAAACTCTTCATCAAAGGGGGGAATACTACCAAGAGACTTGAGGACCCCCCTGTAAGTGCTGGGCATCTCTCTACCCTTCATTGCCAACAGGACCTTGGCTATATCTACGGAGCAGTTTACAATGTTTTCTATCCATCTCTCCAGGTTTCTGCGCAGGTCCCTGTCGGATGTATAGGTGCTCCAGTCTACCTGAGAAAACTTGGGGAAGTCGGATAACTCACCATCCAGAAAGTCTATATACCTCAGCAGCCTGCTCCTGTACTCAGGTAGCATACTTCACTCTCTCCTTGAGCCTGAAGTAGCTTTCTATCCACGTTCTAAAATCAAAGGCCTCAAAGGTGACCCTCGTGAGGTAGTCTAAATATACTCCCCTGTCCTTTATCACTATGGGAATCCCTCGCAAGGCGCTCTCTGCCACCGTGGGGACAGCCCTATTCAAAACAAGGAGGTCCACCTCCCTGCCCAGCATCTCCTCCAGATCCAACCATATCTCATCCTCGGATTCATACCGGGCTGTCGGATCATCCCATTGCAAAAAACCGCTGGGGGGCTGAAAATAAATGGCTATATCCACATCGGAATCCACTCCACCTACACCCCTTGCCCAAGAGCCAAACAGGAAGGCCATGAGCACCTCTTCTCTCCTTTCAAGGTACTCCCTGAGCTTTAAGACCATATCGTTGCCATTTATGCCATGCAACCTCGCCATTTTTACACCTTGTTGTTTTTAATTTTCCCAGGGAAAACAACGGGCTGTCAAGGCGTAGGGGAGCCGGCCTACAAAGGTCTCAGTCAGCGTCAGGAGGCAATGTGAACTTCTGGGATTATCCAGATCCACCTACTACTATTATAAGCCCAGGCCCACAAGCGAAAAAGAGGCTATAGCCCTCCACCCAGTCCCTCAGTAATCCAAACCCAGCTCCCGGGTCACTTCCTCCACCGAATATCTCTCTCGGGCTTTCATGGACTCTCGAAGCTTCTCTTCCACCTCCGGCTTGAGTTCCAGACCGTAATCAGGATCCATGATCTCGAGAAGCACCTCTCTTATGAGAGCCTTAAGCTCCTCCACAGACAAATCGCCTGCCTTCACCCTCTCTCACCCTTTCACCTCACAAAATTCCTATTACTAAGGTATGCCAAACTCCAGCCCCTTTAAAGGTCCACAAACCTCCCGCCTTTATAAATGAGCCTGCCATCGGCGTATACCTCTCCCTGCGCCATACCCTTGATGAAGTCCCAGTGGAGGCCCGACTTGTTGGTGCCCCCCGTCTCGGGATAGGCCGCTCCCGCCGCCATGTGAATGGTACCCCCTATCTTCTCGTCAAAGAGGATGTTCTTGGTGAACCTTTTGATACCATCGTTCAAACCAAAGGCCACCTCCCCCAGGTACCGGGCACCCTCATCGGTATCCAGCATCTTTTTGAGGAACTCCTCCCCCTTATCGGCCTGGGCCTCCACAATCCTTCCTTCCTTGAAGGTGAGACGCACACCGTGGACCTCTACCCCTGAGTAGCAGGCAGGATAATCGAAGTATATGTGCCCCTCTACAGAAGCCTCCACGGGAGAGGTGAAAACCTCGCCGTCTGGCATGTTCCGCTTGCCATCACAGTTTATCCATCTGCGCCCCTTTACAGAGAGAATAAGATTTGTTTCGGGACCCACATAGCGCAGCTCCTTCACCCCCTGGAGGCGTTCCCTTATCACCTCCTGGCGGGCTGAAACCTCCTTCCAATAGGCTACAGGATCATCCTTATCCACTCCGCAAGCAGCGAAGAGAAACTCTTCGTACTCCATAAAAGACATCTCGGCATCCTGGGCAAAGGCCTGGGTGGGATAAGGGGCCAGGACCCAGCCAAACTCCCCCTTCATCTCCCTCTCGTCCAGGATGTCCCTGATCTCCCGCTGGGCCGCCCGGGCCTTTGCCATCTTAGTAGGATCCACATTTGTGAGTTCCTTAGTGTTGGGCTCGCTCAAAAAGGCGATGAGGCTGTTGACGGTCCGGGCCGTCACCCGGTCTATCTCGGAGATGAAAGTGAGCTGGGGCTCCTGGGCCAGGCTGTAAAAGAGGTAGTTCTGCCCCTCAAAGGAGAGTCTCACCATGGGATGGGCACCCTTGTTTAGCACCTCTCTAAAACAGGCCCTCACCGCCGGCTCCGCCAGGGTAGTGGCCCGTATGATCACCACGTCTCCCTCCTTTACCCCCAGGGAGTACTCCACCAGCAGCCTGGCCAGACGATCTATCCTCACATCCTGCATCCCCTCACCTCCTCAGTGGACTTCGAGACAACCCTCTAAGAGTACAACAGCCCGGGGGAATCTATCAAACCAGAGAGAGACATCTCAAGAGATGACAGCTTCGTAGGTAGTTTAGACGATTAGCAGATTTATCCCTGTTCTCCAATCCCTTGTAAAGAATGAGCTCTTTCAAGGCCTTTGCCGTCTCCTTTAGAGGAACCGCATAAACCTTGATCAGAACATGAAAGGCTCCGAGATCATTTCCCCTGGGAGGCAGGCAAGTAGTTAGATATTCCCTCCAAGTCAGGCCTTCCTACTATCTCTGTGTGGTACTTCTGCAAGGGCAACACATCTAAACGGCCCTTCTTCAAGGCCTCTATCCCCTCCACGGCGGCCATGGCACCTCTCATGGTAGTGAAGTAGGGGATGCCATAAGTCAGAGCTGTGCGCCGAATATGGAGTGAATCCTTCTGAGCAGCTCCCCCCAGCGGGGTATTGATCACCATCTGGACTTCCCCAGAGATCATATGGTCCACTACGTGGGGGCGCCCTTCAGGAACGCCCCCTCTACCGATCTTGTATACCCTTCTAGCCTTCACCCCATGCTTGCCCAGGTACTGAGCTGTACCCTTGGTAGCCAAAATTCTGAACCCCATCTCCTTTAACTTCCTGGCAATGGGCACCACCTGGGCCTTGTCCTCGTCCTTCACACTCACAAAGACA
Organism: Aquificota bacterium; assembly: GCA_015486015.1. Taxonomy (GTDB): domain Bacteria; phylum Thermosulfidibacterota; class Thermosulfidibacteria; order Thermosulfidibacterales; family B14-G1; genus WFSI01. The sequence continues at coordinate 6,599 of WFSL01000032.1, forward strand.
TTACCTTCCAAGGGTAAGGTATTCCCTGCCGCCTCTTGGGCCTTGGCAAAGGCGATGCCAAATTCCCTGTCTATCCCCATCACCTCACCTGTAGACTTCATCTCAGGACCCAGAACGGTATCCACACCGGGAAACTTGATAAAGGGGAAGACCGCCTCCTTCACGGCCACATGGTGCAGCCTTAGATCACAGGGCAGCCCAAAATCCCTCAGCCTTCTGCCCAGCATGAGCTGGGTGGCCACCTTGGCCATGGGGATACCAATGGCCTTGCTCACAAAGGGTACCGTCCGACTGGCCCTTGGATTCACCTCCAATACATAGATCTCTTGTCCCTGAATGGCATACTGGATATTGATCAGGCCAACCACCTTTAGCTCCAATGCCAGAGCTGTGGTCTGACGCTTGATTTCCTGGATGAGCCCTTCACTCAGCCCCCGGGGTGGCAGGGAACAGGCAGAGTCCCCGGAGTGAACCCCCGCTTGTTCGATATGTTCCATGATGCCCGCTACAAAGACCTCTTCCCCATCGCAAAGGGCATCTACGTCAATCTCCACAGCGTCTTGGAGGAATTTGTCCACTAACACAGGGTGTTCATACGATGCCTCCACTGCATAGGTCATATAGTGGCGCAGGTCTTCCTCTGAGTAAACAATCTCCATAGCGCGCCCCCCTAAGACATAAGAGGGGCGTACCAATACAGGGTAACCAATCTTTTGGGCTATGCCCACCGCCTCCTCCACAGAGGTGGCCGTAGCATTGGGGGGCTGGCGGAGCTGGAGTTTTTCCAGGATGCAGCGAAAGCGCTCTCGATCCTCAGCGATGTCTATACTATCAGGACTGGTTCCCAAAATTGGCACACCTGCTCGCTCTAATGGGATAGCCAGCTTTAACGGAGTCTGGCCACCGAACTGAATGATGACCCCCATGGGATCTTCAGCCTCTATGATGGCCAACACATCCTCCAAGGTAAGGGGCTCAAAGTAGAGGCGGTCGGAGGTGTCATAGTCAGTAGAGACCGTCTCAGGGTTGCAGTTGACCATGATAGCCTGATAACCCATATCCTTAACGGCGAAGACGCCATGTACACAGCAGTAATCAAACTCTATCCCCTGACCTATTCGATTGGGCCCTCCACCAAGGATGATGACACGGGGCTTATCACCTCGCTTGCACTCCGAGACCCTCTCATAGGTGGAGTAGAAATAGGGAGTATGCGCCTCAAACTCAGCAGCACAAGTGTCCACACTCTTGAAGACCGGCTTTACACCCAGCTCTTCCCTCCTCTGCCTGACCTTTCCCTCCCTGACCCCAAGGATCTGGGCCAAGCGTACATCAGAGAAACCCATCTTTTTGGCTTCAGAGATGGTCTCAAAGTCCAAATCCTCCATGTTATGGGCCTTGAGGAACTCCTCCATCTCCACGATCTCCTTCAGGTTGTCCAAAAACCAGGGGTCTATAGCCGTAAGTTCATAGACCTCCTCCACACTCATCCCCGCCCGAAAAGCATCGGCCACGTACCACAATCTGTTCCAACAGGGGACCCGGAGGCGCTGTTCAATGAGCCCCAAGTCCCAAGTCCCATCGGGTCTCTGGGAGTCCTTTTCCCTGGCAAGGCCGTAGCGATCTATCTCCAAAGAACGGATGGCCTTTTGAAGGGATTCCTTGAAGGTGCGGCCTATGGCCATTACCTCGCCCACAGACTTCATCTGAGTAGTTAAAGTGGCATCGGCCTCAGGAAACTTCTCAAAGGTAAAACGGGGAATCTTCACCACACAGTAGTCTATGGTGGGCTCGAAGCAGGCAGGGGTCTTCTTGGTGATGTCGTTGGGGATCTCATCTAAGGTATAGCCAACAGCGAGCTTGGCAGCGATCTTCGCAATGGGGAAACCCGTGGCCTTGCTGGCCAAGGCTGATGACCGACTCACTCGGGGATTCATCTCTATCACCACCATGCGCCCATCCATAGGGTTCACAGCAAACTGGATGTTGGAACCCCCCGTCTCTACCCCGATCTCACGGATGATGGCGATGGCAGCATCCCTCATGATCTGATACTCCTTGTCGGTGAGGGTCTGAGCAGGGGCTACAGTAATGGAGTCTCCCGTATGGATACCCATGGGGTCAAAGTTCTCAATGGAACAGACAATTACCACATTATCTTTTAAATCCCGCATTACCTCCAACTCAAACTCTTTCCACCCCAGTACCGACTCCTCTACGAGCACCTCATGGGTGGGAGAGGCATTGAGGCCCCATTTTACCTTTTCCTCGAACTCCTTCATATTGTAAGCCACAGAGCCCCCTGTGCCTCCCAAGGTAAAGCTGGGTCTAATGATTACAGGAAAACCCAAATCCCTGACGATCCCTTCAGCCTCCTCCATAGAATGTACATAACCACTTTTGGGCACCTCGAGCCCGATATTCTCCATAGCCTGCTTGAACATGTCTCTATCCTCAGCCTTTTTGATGGCAAGGAGCTTGGCCCCGATGAGCTCAACATCGAATCTATCCAGCACCCCACTCTCCGCCAAGGCCACGGCGGTATTGAGGGCCGTTTGCCCCCCCAAGGTGGGAAGAATGGCCTGTGGACGCTCCTTTTCTATAATCTTGGCTACGAATTCTGGGGTAATGGGTTCTATGTAGGTTTTATGGGCTATCTCAGGATCAGTCATGATGGTTGCGGGATTGGAGTTGACCAAGACTACGGTGAAACCTTCTTCCTTAAGGACCTTGCACGCCTGCGTACCAGAGTAATCAAACTCGCAGGCCTGTCCAATGACAATGGGACCAGAGCCAATAATAAGAATCTTTTCTATATCAGCGCGCCTGGGCAACCCATTACCCCCATTTTGCCGGGGAGAGTAGCAGAGCTCCATGATTAAAGCAACTCTGACGGGATCAAGGGGGAGATTCAAATTATGCCTGGCCTTTGTCCCACTACTATGCTAAAAAACACCTACTCGATCTAAGCGGTCTTTAAAGGTTAGAGAGGTCCAGCAGAAAAGGGTGGTGAAATTGCCCAATTTACAACCTACGCTAGTACGGAGGCAGAAAGGAGAATGGATTGGAAACTTATTTTAGATTCGCTTAAAGATGGGGTGTGCATTACAACGCCTTACTACTCCTTAATATACCTCAATCCTGCCCTAAAGGAACTCCTCCTGGTCAAGGAAGACCCTCCCTTCCATCCATGCTATAAGGCCCTTTTTGACAGGGAGGAACCCTGTCCCTTCTGCCCTGAGCCAGATGGCCTGCGGGAGGGGATGCACACTGAAGAGTGCATCCTTGAGCCTGTGCCGGTGCATATGAGGGTAATGGTCGTTAAAGACCCAAAAAAGGGGCTACTCAGAGTAGCAACATTCAGGGATCTACCCATAGAGACCAGGTGGATGAGGGGGAAGGGGCACCCTGAGAATGCTTTTACCAAAAGGCACCATGTGCTACTTATAGATGACAATGAGCTTCTGAGGGACATGGGGAGAGATATCTTGGACCACTTGGGCTATGTACCTATACTGGCCGCCAGCGGAGAAGAAGGCATCAAGCTCTTCAGGGAAAAGCACCATAGGATTGACTTAGTACTTCTGGATGTAGTGATGCCAGGTATAGGGGGCCTTGAAACGTTCAGGAGGCTTAAACAAATTGACCCCAAGGTAAAGGTATTGGTGGTAAGCGGTTACAGTGAGGCAGAGCAGGTGATAAAAATCTTGAAAGAGGGCGCATTGGGGCTCATCCAAAAGCCCTTCCAGATAAAGGTTCTCGCAAGAGCAATCAAAGAGATCCTCGGGGAGAAAGGTGAAGCCCCTGCCTGAAAGTGAGAGAGAAAAGTTTCTCATATGGATGGAGAAGTATTTCGGGATTCCCTCCTCCCTTTTCACAAACTTGGCTCTTTTCCTGCAGGGTAAGGATATCTGGGTCACCACAAAGGAGGCAGCAGGGGTGCCCCTAAGCTGTGTGATGAGAAGGGGTATGCGCATTGCAAAGAAGGGTCGCTGCGGATACCGTCTTGCCACACCCGCCATTCAATACTTTGGTAGCCTTGCCACTCGCAGGGTTATTGACCTCACTCCTGATGCATCTGAGAAATACATGAGGGGAGAAGACATGTTTGTTGGTCCATCTATCACCTATCCAAAGGGCCAGGTAATCGTGAGATGCGAAGGTAAGCCCTTAGGGTCTGGACTCCTTATAGGGAACCGTATAAAGAACCAAATCCCCATAGCCCAAAGGATAAGAGGGCCATTAAGGAGAAAGGTTAGATGAGGCTGGAGGAGATATGGGGAAGGGAAGTGCTCTGCTTAGATGGGGCCATGGGAACCATGATCCAGGCAACAGGGGCCTCTTTTACAACTGCTCCAGAGTACCTCAATGTCACCCATCCTCAAATCATCATGGACATTCACAAGGCCTATGTGAACGCCGGGGTCCACATTATAGAGACGAACACCTTTGGTGCCAACAGGGTGAAATTGGCCAACTATGGGCTTGAGGCAATGGTGTACAGACTCAACATGGCAGGGGTAAATCTGGCTAAAGAGGCTGCAAAAGGGCGTGTGTTGGTGGCTGGATCCATGGGACCCACAGGGAAATTCCTTGAACCTGTAGGGGATCTCTCCTTCTCTCAGGCGGTGGAAGCCTTCAAGGAGCAAGCCATGGCCTTCAGAGATGGAGGTGCCGACATAGTCATGGTGGAGACTATGTCCGACATAAAGGAAGCCAAGGCGGCCATTATAGCCGTGAGAGAAGTGATGGATGTCCCCATCTTCGTCCTGGCCACATTCCAAGAGGATCTCCATACCCTGTTGGGGATGTCTCCAGAGGCAGTGGCTGTCACCTTGGAGGCTATGGGGGTATGGGCCCTTGGAGCCAACTGCAGCCTGGGTCCAGAGGGGATATTTGAAGTGGCTAAGCGTATGGCCGGTGTCACATCCCATCCATTGGTCTTTATGCCCAACGCTGGCCTCCCCAGGCTTGAGGGTAAAAGGACTGTGTTCCCGTCCAGCCCCAAGGAGATGGCAGACTATGCGGTAAAGCTGGTTGAAGTAGGGGCATGGGTGGTAGGAGGCTGCTGCGGCAGTACCCCTCTCCACATCCAGGAAATGGTAAAACGCGTTAGAGGTATGCCAATAGTCCGGCGTGAGGTCCCACCGGGGCTGAAACTGGCTGGCAGGAGGAAGGTAGTCTTCATTGGAGAGAAGCATTATCCCGCTATTATAGGCGAACGCATTAATCCCACAGGGAAAGAGGCCTTTCAAAAAGAGTTAAGGGGGGGTAGGACTGCCTGGGCGCAGGAGGCTGCCTGGCAACAGCTTCAAGCAGGGGCAGATCTCTTGGACATCAATGTGGGTATGCCAGGGATAGAAGAGGAAAGGCTTTTGCCCCTCGTTGCAACTTCTGTCCAGACTCAGGCAGACTGTCCATTGGTGCTGGACTCAAGCAACCCCAAGGCTATAGAGAAGGCCTTACAGCAAGTAGAGGGCAGGCCACTCATCAACTCCATGACTGGAGAGAAAGACTCTATGAAAGCCCTCCTTCCGCTTGCCCTCAGGTATGGGGCAGCAGTGCTATTGCTCCCCTTAGACGACCAGGGCATCCCTGCTTCTCCAGAGGGTCGGGTAAAGGTGGCACACCGGTTGCTAAAATCAGCCCTAAAGGCGGGACTTTCGAAGGAGAGCCTCATAGTTGATGGCATCGTTATGACTGCGGGGGCACAGGATCAGGGCCCAAGGATCGCCCTCGAAACGGTGAGGAGTATAAGGAAAAGGATAGGCCTGCCAACAGTGTTGGGGGTGAGCAACGTCTCCTTTGGACTTCCTAAGAGAGACGCAGTGAATGCTGCATTTCTCTCCATGGCCATGGAAGCAGGTCTGGACGCTGCCATCATAAATCCCCTCAGCGAAAGGGTGATGGAGGCCTTCTATGCGGCGGCCCTGTTGGCGGGCAGGGATCCCAAAGCATCTCGATTCTTAAGCTCCCTCTCCAAAAAGGGGGAGGAACCCCCCACGCCCAAGGAACAATTGGAAGATCCAAGAGATATGCTATTCAAGGCCGTGCTTTATGGGGATGAGGAACAAGCCAAGGCACTGACTATTAAGCTCCTTGGTGAGATGAAGCCTATAGAGATCAGCAACACCGTGCTCATACCAGCCATGGAGGAGGTGGGGAGACTCTTCGAAAGAAGCGAGTACTTCCTGCCCCAGGTGATGGCCTCTGCTTCTGCCATGCAAGAAGCCTTCTCTATCCTAAAGGATGCTATGAAGGGGGAGAAGAGGGAACCCAAGGGTACGGTGGTTATGGCCACTGTGGAGGGGGACATCCACGAGATTGGGAAGAACATCGTATGTACATTATTGGAAAACCATGGGTTTACCGTGATAGACCTGGGCAAGAATGTGCCCAAGGAAAAGATAGTGGCCCAGGTGAGGGGCCTAATAGAGAAGGGGCACCCCCCAGAAAAGCTGGTGGTGGGCCTATCTGCCCTCATGACCACTACCATGACAGAGATGAAGCGGGTGATAGAGGCCCTAAGAAGGGAGGGCATCCAGGTGCTAACCATGGTGGGTGGGGCTGTAGTCACCCCTGAATATGCAAGGAAAATGGGAGCCCAATATGCCAAGGATGCCATAGAGGCAGTTAAACTTGTAGAAAGGATCATGAAAGACCCCCAGGGTTCGGCATAAACAATATACCCCAGGCCATCCCAAAAGTGCGGCGAGCCTTATGCAGTACGCAAACGCTTACATCCTCTTGGACCAGAAACATTCTTGGGGTGCAAAGGCTTTCCTGTAATCAAGAAAGCCTTCAACGTACATCGGCATCCACTTTTTTATGGGCTTTAATGTAGAGCTTACTAACCAAAAGGCTTGCCTCAAAGAGAACTATCAAAGGGAGAGCCATCATCACTTGAGAAAGCACATCGGGAGGAGTCAAAACAGCGCCCAGCACAAAGCTCACTACCCAGATGGCCCTCCTGTAAGACGAAAAAGTCTCCAAAGAGACCAAATCGGCAGCCACCAAGAAGAAGATAATGATAGGGATTTGAAAGACTATGCCAAAGGCTATCATAAGTTTAAAGACAAAGGAAAAGTACCTACCCGCTGTGAGCATGGGTTGGAACCAAGGGGCGGAGAACCGGAGAAGGAATTTAAAAGCCAAAGGCAGAATCCCGAAGTAGGCAAATGCCATCCCCCCACCAAAGAGACCTATGGAGGTGAGAAAGAGAGTGAGGAATACCTTCTTTTCCCGGGGATAGAGTCCTGGAGCAATGAAGAGCCACATCTGAAAGGCGATAATGGGAAAAGCGCAGACCACACCTGTGGCCAGGGCCACTTTGATATTCACCACAAAGGCCTCGGTGGGAGCTATAAAGATAAGGTTACCCCCGTAAGGGTGGCGGAAAAACTGGATGATCCTGGGTGCAAAGGGAAAAGCAACGGCAGCAAGGGGAACGATACTCACCACAGAGACGATGAGTCTCCGCCTCAACTCTTCTAAGTGCGTAACGAATGCAGGGGCCTTGTCTGCCTCATCTGTGTATTCCTTTGTTATATCTTGTTTCAAGTTGTCAACTTCGTTCCTCAGAGTTCTGATAATCTGAATAGCCCGTTCAGGTCCAAGGATTAACACTGCGAGAAGAACTACTACCGTAATTTCACCAAATCCGATCATAAAACTGTCCTTTGATGCTTAGACAATACAGATCTTGCTACTTAAAAGAGGTATCCAAGGCTCCTCTAAAATCTCCCATGGTCATCCCTGCGGGTTGACAATGACCACGCCAAAACTCATGTTTGTTCCTCTATTTGTGTGTAAAGAAATTTTATAGTCTCCTTAGCAGACCAAGCTACAACTAAAGGGCACTTGTCTTTATGACCTCCGCTTTTCTCGAATAAGGCAAACTCAACCTCATCCCAAAGATTGAAAGCCCTGCCCATCAAACTTTTTTGAATCTTCAAACACTGTGTATCCCCAAACCTATTCTCAAAAGCTTCAACAAAACCTTTTGAAATCCTGTAGCATTTTATTCCTCTATCCAGATTCTCCAAGCTTCTTATATCTCTCCCAAAAAATAAACCAATTAGCATTATACTCCCTATGAGGGCGCCGCACGTTGATTTATTGGTTAAACCTATTCCAGCTCCGAATCCTGATGCTGCTCTGAATGTTAAATCATCTCTGAGGTTGAGTGAATCTAAGACAGCAAGAACAGTGCTTTGAGAACATCCCCAATAGGTAGCTTCATATTTCAAACCCAATTCGAATGCTTTGGCTGCAATCTTGTCCAAAGAAACTTGAGTCAGCCTTTCTTTTAATCTATTGACGAGAATTTCCTTTTCCACCACTCACATCCTCTAGATCTAGTTTCTTCAATTTTCCGTAGAATTGGCTCCTGCTCATCTTTAAGGACTTTATCAATTCAGTCTTAGTCTTGAATCTATTCAGCAGTGACTTAAATATGTTTTTCTCCACTTCTTGTCTTATTTCTGCCCAGCTCTTATCGGCTAAACTGTTTGTGATGACTTTATAAGCATTCTCTAAGTCTTCCTCTACTGCCCCAGTCTCTTTCTCTTCCTCCACATCCAAACCTTGCTCTGCGATATAAGCTGGAAGATCTTTGTGAGTTATTTCAGTATTTTCGCTCATTACTATCGCATATTCTATCACATTAAACAGTTCCCTAACGTTCCCAGGCCAGTCATATGCTCGCAGCAGGCTCAGCGTCTCCTTGGAGAAGTGTTTGTTAGTTCCCATTTTCTTACAATAGAAATGAAGGAAGTAATTTGATAAAATTTCTATATCATCATTTCTCTCCCTAAGAGGAGGCAAATCAATTCTGACTACGTTCAATCTATAGTATAAGTCCTCTCTAAATCTTCCCTCTTTTATTAGTTCCCTTATATCTTTATTCGTTGCTGCTATTATCCTAACATCCACTTTTATAGCTTTTGTACCACCAATTTTTGTAAATTCCTTGTCCTGAATAGCTGTAAGTAACTTTGCCTGAGCAGGAAGAGAGAGATCTCCCACTTCATCTAAAAATATAGTTCCTTGATGAGCTTGCTGGAATAAACCTATCTTACCGCCCTTTTTCGCACCTGTAAATGCCCCTTCCTCGTAACCAAAAAACTCAGTCTCGATTAATGTGTCTGGAATAGCTGCACAATTCACTTTTATGAAAGGCCTGTCTCTCCTTTTGCTTGCCACGTGAATTGCACGAGCCATGAGCTCTTTTCCGGTGCCGTGTTCCCCAAATATTAGAACATTGCAATCTGTTCTGCTTGCCTTTCTGGCTTTAGATATTTCTCTATTTAATTTCTCACATTGCCCCACTATGATGCTAAAGGCTGTCTCCTCCATGTTTATGGTATCTCTACTCCTCTTCATCTTAAGCTTCCCACATTCTCAACAATACCTTTAATCTCATTTATTATTTTTAGCGCTGGTTCAAATCTTAAGTTATCTAAGCCTATCATTTCAGCAAGTAGCTCTGTTGGTGGCAGAGTAACTATCCTTCCATCTATCTTCCTCAAACCAATACCTCCCAGTGATGTTGCGAACCTCTCTATACCTGAATCTAATGCCGAGTTGAGCAAGCTGACCATCTCATTCCTCTCTTCGTATATGTGAATACCTATCTCTATACTTTTTGAATATGGACTTAAATTTTTGAAGAATGAGCTTATATCCTTGGGACGGAGCGGCTCTCCGAAGTTACTAAAATACAAGATATCAACACCTGCCTTTACTAACTGCTCTGCCACTATACAAGCTAATCTTCTATTTTCAGCCTCAAATGCCCTTACAATGAATGCTTCTACTTCAAGTCCTTCTGACTTCGCTTCTGTTGCTACCACTATCATATCTTCTAACAGCGACTTTAAGTTTTTTCTGAAGAAAGTTAGGTTTATGCTGTCTTCTATTGAAATGAAGAATGAAACTCTGTCCACTTTGGAGTGTAATGCTCTTCTCAAACCTACTTCATTGGGAATGAAACCCACATACTTCACATCCTGTTTTCTGCTAATTTTGTTGCAGACTTGCTCAGCGTCTTTTAGTTGTGTTATAACTTTAGGGTGAGCGAAGTAAGTTACATGGATCTCTTTGATGCCAGAATTAGATATGGCATTGATGAGATTTATCTTCATCTCTGTAGGAATAAACCTTTTAAATACTTGGATACCATCTCTTGGGCTTAACTCGCAAATCTTTATCATTGGCTTTCCTCCAGAGACTAATGTATTACCCTGCTGTCCAGCCGCCATCTATTATGAGGCAGTGACCTGTTATATAAGAAGCTCCATCCGAGGCTAAAAAAACGGCTGCCTTTGCAACCTCCTCTGGCTTTCCAAATCTCCCCATGGGTATTCTCGAAATCACTTGCTCCTTTAGTTCACTTTTCGAAGATAATCCCTTCGTCATATCAGTCTCTATAAATCCCGGGCAGATAGCGTTGACTCTTATATTGTAAGGTGCCCACTCAATAGAGATCGCCTTTGTGAAAGTGACGATAGCGCCTTTTGAAGCTGTGTATATGGCTACCCTGGGCAGTCCAATTACTCCTCCTATAGAAGATATGTTAATAATCGATGAACTGGAACACTTGCTAAGAAGAGGGAATGCGAGCTTACAGCAATTGAATGTTCCGAAGATATTTGTGTTTATTATTTCTTTCCAATCTTCAAGCGGGGCTTTATGGAAAGAAGTATAATGAGGGCTAATGCCGGCGCTATTGACGAGGATATTCAGATATCCAAATTCTCTCTCAATGAAATTAAAGACTTTAGATACATCGTTAATACTTGCTACATCGGCTGAAAGTGCTTTTGCCCAGCCACCGCTGGAAGAAATGGCCTCCTCTGTTTCTCTCAGCAGTGACAGGGTTCTGCTGACTAAAATCACGTGGGCTCCAGCTTTGGATAATTCTACAGATATCGCCCTTCCTATTCCCCTACTAGCACCAGTCACTAAAGCGATTTTCCCTTTCAAGATATCATTCTTAAAAATGCTCACTGTAAGCCCTCCAGTTAAAGCTTCTTAAATAATTTCTTTTCTACATCCATGACAAAATGGTTGATAATAATATCCATTATCCCCTTCTTTATTAAGATAAAACTTTTCACCGCCCCTGCTCCTTGCTCATCTATCCCAACTGTACAGCAGTCTTGCTGAAAAAACATTCTTTTTTGCATTATACGCCATTAAGGGGACTTGGGGAAAGGCATTGCGAATGACCCGAATCACATCCAGAACCATGGGGATACCAGACCTTTCTCAAGATGTAGCTGGGCCTCCCAAGGCTTCTCCCACATTAAAGGATCCATCTGACTCGAAGGCATAGAAGATAACTCCATTTGTCCAAACAGGCGAACATCAGTAACGTTCACTTGGGAAACCAATTGATCTACGGAGAGCCCAGAGCAAGGAGGCCATTGGTTAGCCACCTCTTTGCCTTTCTCGTAGATGATAAAGAAAAGCTGGATAAGCTGATTTACAGAGAGGCAGGCCTCCTTTATTATTTCCCCTGTTTTTTCTGAATCTTTGCGTCTCTTAGGTCCATGCATTGGAAATAGCATGATGTGCTCCTTTTAATTCTCACTAAAAACACAGCCATTAGACCTTCTTCCTGTTATCAAGAATCCTTTTGGCCTTGAACTCTGTTCTTGGCAAAGTGCCGGGACCCACTATTTCAACTTCAGGGGTAACTGCTAATTCTTCTCTCAATGCCTTTTTCATGGCCGAAATCAAGTTTTCAGATTCAAGGCTCATATCCAAGCATTCAACTACAACAGTGACTATATCTGCGCCGGTTCTTTCGTTTGTCTCGAGCTTTATGACGTACTCTGTGCTTAGCTCGGGAAAACCCCTAACCACTTTCTCAACCTGGGCTGGATAGAAGTTCTCTCCTTTGTAAATTATCATATCATCTGCTCTTCCTAATATACCCCCAGGTGATCTTGCATGGGTTCTACCGCAATCACACCTATCAGTTGCAAGCTTTGCTAAGTCATTCGTCCAGTATCTTATCAGAGGAGTAGCTTCCTTGGTTAGGTGAGTTAATACTAGTACTCCAGTTTCACCAGGTTGACATCTCTTTCTTGTTTCCTTATCCAGTATTTCAACAAGGACATGATCTTCCACCCAGTGTATACCGGCTTTCTCTCTGCATTCGGATGCAATAGTTGGACCGATTTCGGCAAGACCATAATAATCATAAGCGTCAATCCCCAAGCCTTCTTCAATTTTCTTTCTGGTTGAGGGAATTTCTGTACCTGCTTCACCTCCAAGTATACCAAGTCTGAGTGAAAGGTCCTTTGTGGATACTCCTTTTTCCTTTAACTTCTCAGCTAAGTATAGAGCATAAGAGGGGGTGGCAAGAAATACGGTAGATTTTAGTTTTATGAAGTAATCTATTTGTCTTTCTGTTAAGGTAGCCCCAATGGGAATAGTGAAACAACCTATCCTACGTGCTGCATAATGGCAGGACAGACCCGCTACCCATAGCCCATAGCTAAATCCATTTTGTACAATGTCACCAGGTCTCACTCCTGACATCCACATGGTTCTTGCTGTCCAAGATGTTATATTCTCGATGTCATTTTCAGTCCATATTGTGTGCACTGGAACCCCCGTAGTTCCTGTTGATGGGTGAATTTCCCTCCACTGATCTTCAGGAGCAACCGCGTATCTCCCCAATGGTGGATAGTTAATCTGTTCTTGTCTAAGTTCATCTTTGGTTACTGGAGGGATCGCCTCAATATCGTCTAAACTTCTTATATCTTCCGGTGTAATTCCAGCCTTTTTAAACCTTTCTCTGTAAAATTCAGAGTTTTCATAGCATCTCTTAACCTGCCATTTTAGCCTTTTGAGTTGTAAATCCAATAATTGCTCTCTATCTAATGTCTCAATCTCAGCATCGAAGAATTTGGGATAATCAACCATATCTACACCTCCATACTTAAAGTATAAGTTTCACTTAATATTAGGTTCAACTTTAAGATACTTTGTTTGATCTAAGTTTGGTTCCAATCCAGCAAGATATTTAGCTATTAATTTCCTATATTCATAGTCATACTCTGCGTTAAGTGTTATAGTTTCCATTATCGGTGACCCTCCCCCATGCACTCCCGCTATCTGGTACCATGCGGTCATACCTGATGCTACGATGTTCTCTACAAATCTCCAGATTCGATGAGATTCTTCGGGGGAAAATTTGGGGTTTCTCACTATATATTTGTCCATATACGGCTTTGTTGACTTTGAAATAAACTCTTCTTCAAATGGCAGGGTAACCGACAAACCACCAGCAACCTCTGTAAGAATGTTGTATTCGTGATAAATTGTTTCACCCATAATTCGCCTTCCCACATTTGCATATATAGGATTAGGGAAGAAAGTACCGGCATCTGTTTTTTCTCCAAATATTGCGGCTGCTATACCTGCTGAAAATGATAGCTCCGCTGCTCCTACAAACTCTGAAAGCTTCTGCTTTATGTGTGATATTTTATCTATATTGTTTGCTTCAGCAACTAAGGCCGTTGCGCCGCAAAGAATGTCTGATACCGCTGGTTTACATCCGCAGTAGCTGTGGCGATGAGAATTTGCAAAAAGTAATGCTAAGCGGCGTCCGAATTCCCATTCACCGCACATGAAAACTCTTTCTTTTGGAATAAAGGTGTTGTCAAAAATAACTATTGAGTCAGATACTCCATATTCTGGAAGTGGGGCTTTAATAGCTTTTCTCTTTCTCATCCATACAGGTCTTGTGATTAAATGAATATCGTCCCAATCTGCTGGAATGGCAAAAGCAACAGCATAGTCTTTGTCCTCCTTTCTTAATGCTCTGGTGGGTAAAACGATAATTTCGTCTGCGTAAGCTACCATTGTAATACTTATCTTCGCACCTCTAACTACTATTCCATCTGATGCAGTTTCTACTATGTGAACATACGAATCTGGATCGTGTTGCTCTGAAGGCCTCTTTGTTCTATCTCCTTTCATGTCTGTTTGCGCGCATGCCGCACAGAGATCTTTCTCTTGATAGTACTTTATGAATTCTGTAAATCTTTTATGGTATTCAGTATTATACTTCTGATCTATTTCTTTCGTGCAGATTGAGAGTGCAGTTATAGCATCGTGCCCCATACATCTCTGTATGCAACCTCCGACTCTCTGGGTGCTTAGCCTAATCATCTTTTGTTTTTGAATCAAATCATAGGGAGAAAGGTGGAGATGGTTGAATCTGTTTATTTTTTTCCCGATGAGCGGTGACTCAGCTGTGATAACACCTTCCCATTCTGGATCCTGAGCAAGCTTATAAGTTTCACCGATCACGTTGATTCCCGGCCTGATGCGGGGATCGTCTCTTCCTACGCGTTCTCCACCAATATACAAGTTATTCTTCATCTTCATCAAATCAGACACGTAATCTTCGAACGTCCTCATTTCCTTCCCCCTCCAAGATTTTTCTATCCAAAGAAATTGACCCTCTCCATGCCAACGGTATATGTGCTTGTAATCGAGGGGGTTAGCTGATTAAGTTGGATTAGAGAAGTTATCAAGAACTGGTGCGTCTCTGTATATATTCGGAAAAACAAACATAGTGTATGTTTTATAGGACATACCTAATTTACTCCTTTTGTCTTGATCCCGCCACCATTTGGATTTTCTTGTCTTAGGGCCTAATTTAAGCAAAACCAACTTCTGTCATTCGTAACATTTTGAAAAATTGTTACTTAACCATCAAACAAATTTTAATAACAACGATCGATATTTAATTCCTTAAAATTACGTGCATTACTTCGTTGGCATAGCAAAGTTTATATCTAAGATATAAAAGGATTTACTAAAATTATTTTAGGAGGTGTCACATGAGGGAAGCTATAGAAGCTCGGAGGGAATTTTTGAAAAAGTTAGGCATAGTGGGGGCTGGAGTCGTTGTGTGTGGTTCCTTGGGGTTGCCCAAAGCCCAGGCATCATCGAGGAAGAGGTTAAAGGACAAGATAAAAATCGGGCACATTGCTATTTTCTCGGGTCCCTTTGGAACTTATGGCGAGCTCCAGAAAAGGGGCTCAATGCTAGCTGCTGAGGAAATTAATAAAGTCGGAGGGATTCAAGGAAGTAAGGTTGAGATCATCTATAAAGATTCCAGGGCTAAGCCAGCTGAAGCTGTTAAACAAGTTAGAAGGTTAGTGGAATCAGAGGGAGCTGACTTTATTATCGGGATTGACTCCAGCGGTGTTGTGTTGGGAGTGGCCCAGGTAATGCCGGAGTTAAAAAAGCTCCTAATCGTCACTCATGCGGCCACCCATAAGCTTACAGAGGAATTAGTCTACAAAAAAGGTAACAAATATGCATTTAGACTTTCCGTACCAACCTATCAGGATGGAACTATGGCAGCTATTACCGCAGCTCAACTCCCAGCAAAGAGATGGGCATGCGTACATCCAGATTATGAATATGGATATGCTTCTTGGGAACTATTCAAAGCAACCTTAAAGAAGTTAAGACCTGACGTCCAATTTGTTGGTGAGTCCTGGGCTAAGATCGGAACCACAGATTTCAAACCTTTCATATCTTCAATACTTGACAAGAAACCTGATGGAATTCATACAGTTGAGTGGGGGGTGGATCTCTTTACCTTTGTAAGGCAGGCAAAAGAGATGGGATTATTTGATGCCGTGAGATATAAAGATGGATACGCCTGGATAAATCCCATGGGTTATTCTATTGATGCAATGGAAGCACTTAAGAAGGAGTATCCTGAAGGTTGTTGGGTCTCAGGGAGATATCTCTGGCAGTATCCTCCTACAGAGCTTAATGAAAAATTTGTCAAAGCTCACTACAGAAGATGGGGACATTTACCTGCATATAGCGGTGCAACTTCATATACAGCGGTCTACTTAATAAAGCATTTAATCGAATTGACCCAGACATTGGATGTAGAGACACACATAAAGACCCTCGAAAATCTGGCAATTTATTCACCTATTGGAGAAATGTTAATTAGAAAGGAAGACCATCAAGCGATTTATGATGTACCCTTTGGACAGATAAAACATGATCCAAAATTCCCCATTCCAGTTTTAAAGAATTTCTTAGGTATGCCCGCTTATATGTATTTTAGGAGACCACCGTTCACGGAGACACCTCCCTACACTGGCTATCCACCGTTCATGAGCCTGTAAGCGTTAAATGCATTGGAAGGCAGTGTTCATGCTGCCTTCCTTGCCTGTTTATATCTGGTGTTGGGAGGTGTTGCTGTGGAGGCAATCTTCTTTCAGATATTGGTTGGTTTGTCGACCGCTATGCTTTACTGGGTAGTATCAGTGGGATTAACGTTCATTTTTGGTGTTACCAGAGTTTTAAACTTTGCCCATGGATCTTTTTATATGCTGGGTGCCTTTTTTGCCTTAGCATTATTCAAGTGGACGAATAGTTTTGTATTATCGATAGCATTAGGCTCGTTAGCCGTTGGGGTTGTCGGCTTATTGTGCGAGAGGGGAGTCATTAGGTTCACTTATTCTCTACCTGTAGCCTTTCAACTGGTATTGACTTTCGGCTTGGTCCTAATCTTTGAAGACTTGGTAAGGTTTATTTGGGGATCCGTTCCCCAAATGATACGACCTCTGGGCTTAGGTGTAGTCACAATAGCAGGGAGGCGCTTTCCCATTTATTCTTTTGTAATCATGGGAACAGGGTTATTTCTATGGATCATCCTCTATTTCCTACTATTAGAAACAAAGCTTGGGTTAATGATTAGGGCAACGATATCAGACATTGAATTAGCCATGGCAAACGGCATAAATCCACATCTCCTTTATGCTTTCTCTTTCTTTTTCGGTTCTTTCTTAGCTGGATTAGGTGGAGCACTAACTTTGCCAATGTGTTCTGCTTCATTGGGTATGGGAGAGAGAATCATAATTTATTCTTTTATAATAACGGTAATGGGTGGATTGGGGAACATTAAAGGCGCATTCATGTCCTCTTTAATAATAGGTATTTCAGAGTCGCTATGTGCTTTTTTCATGCCAAGCTTAACAATTGCCATTTCTTATGTAATACTTGCCCTTGTTTTGGTGGTTAAACCGGAGGGGATCTATGGAGAGGCTTAGTAATAAGTTCTTATTTTTCGTTCTAACGTCCATATTACTGCTAACTTTTGCTTTGCCACTTTTGAGTGGAGCCTACACTAATTACATAATTATAAAGATATCTATTCTATCCCTTTATGCTGTAGCTTTTAATATTATGTTTGGCTATTGTGGTCTTCTAAGTTTTGGTCATGCAATCTTCTTCTCGGCCAGTGCCTATACTCTGGGTGTTTCCTTAACTAAATTAAACTTACCCATTTTTGTCGCTCTGCTGGCTGGCCTACTCACCTCGGTCATCTTTTCAATTATTGTAGGTTTTTTGTCACTTCGACACAAGGAAATTCATTTCGCAATGATAACCCTGGCACTTTCAATGCTGTTTTGGGGAGTTGTAATGAAGTGGAGATCTGTAACAGGTGGCGAGGATGGTATAACGGGTATTTCAAGATCAATCTCAATGATAGCTTATTACTATATCTGTATAATTACTGTCCTTTCCTGTCTATTTATAATTTATAAAATTATCTTTTCCGATTTTGGGCTGTTGTTAGAGGGAATTAGGGAAAACGAGATAAGGGTCGAATTTTCTGCTCACTCAGTGGTAAAACTTAGAATGTTGGCTATGATCATATCTGGACTATTTACTGGTATAGCAGGCATATTATGGGCCTTTTTAGATGGAGCTGTTACACCTACTATAGCCCATTGGTCATTCTCGGCCGTACCTGTCATCGCAGCTCTTATCGGTGGACCCCAATCTTTTGTTGGCCCTATAATTGGAACTATAGTCTATGTTATTGCAGAGGACTTTATTACCAGATTTACCCTCTATTGGCAGATTTGGCTGGGTATCGTTGTCGTACTTATAGTTTTATTTTTCAGAGGAGGGATAGTCGGTACAATTGCAAAGGTAGTATCCGAATTTTATCATTCTAAACTGAGGGAAAAATACCGTGAGAGGGAGAACTAATGTTCTTTAGAGTAGAGAATCTAACGAAAAAGTTTGGAGAATTTACAGCAGTCAATAACGTATCAGTAAGCTTTGAAAAGAACGTTATTACGGCAATAATAGGGCCTAATGGGGCTGGAAAAACTACATTTGTAAACTTATGTTCTGGGCTTCTAAAACCCACCAACGGTTATATATTCTTTAATGGAGAAGACATTACAAACTATAAAATCCATAAGAGAGCTAGTTTAGGTATCGCTAGAACGTTCCAAATAGTGAACATATTTCAAGGTCTCTCGGTTTGGGAAAATGTAAAAATTCCACTCCTGTCGAGAAAGAATACGAGAGATATAGATAACACTATAACCAAATTACTTACGTTCTTCAAATTGGAGAATATTAGATACACAACTTCAAGCGAGATCTCTCATGGGGATCAACGCCTTTTGGAGATGTGCATGGCCCTTGCTCTAAATCCCCAACTCTTGTTTCTGGATGAGCCTCTCGCAGGAATAAATCCACAAGACAGAGGGGTTATTATAGAAAGGATTGTCGAAATGAAAAGAAGCGGAATAACAGTAATCTTTATTGAACACGACATAGAATCCGTTCTAAAGATGGCAGATGAGATCATAGTAATGCACAAGGGTGAAATAGTGGCTAAAGGGCCATCAAGTAGCATTAAAGAGAATGATTTTGTCAAGGAGATATATTTAGGAGGTTGTTAATTAATGACAATACTGGATGTCGATAATCTTAATTCATATTATGGAAAGAGTCATGTTATTTATGACCTAAACATTAATATTGGTTCCGGCGAAATCGTCTCGATAGTAGGGAGGAACGGAGTTGGCAAAACCACAATATTGAAAAGCATTATGTCCTTAGTTGAGAAGAGAAACTCGAAAATAACCTTCAAAGGTTTAGATATAACAAATTTCCCCCCTTACAAAATATCTAAAATTGGAATTGGATTTGTGCCTGATAAAGGAGGTGTATTTCTCGATCTGACCGTTGAAGAAAATCTTAGACTTGCTTTCAGAAAAGGGGGTTATAATTATGAAGAAATTATAGAACTATTCCCTGAGATGAAGCCTTTACTTAAGAGGAAAGGTGGACACCTTAGTGGAGGTGAAAGGAGATTAGTGGGAATATCAAGAGCACTGCTTATGAGCCAAGATGTTCTTCTTATAGACGAACCATCAGAAGGACTTGCTCCATCAATAGTTAAGGAGATTGCAAACGTATTATTAGAACTCAAAAAGAAGGGTATTTCTATACTCTTTGCCGATCAAAATGTTGAGTTTATACTGGAGATATCTGATAAGATCTACATAGTTGATAATGGACAGATTAAGGCCAAGGGTTGTAGAGGTGATATAACAAGAGAATTGCTTGAGAGACACATCTCTATTTAAAGATAGGAGGTGCAATATGGGAAGTATTGGTTTCACAGAGCTACTGTTAATATTCTTGGTAGTTATGCTTTTGTTTGGCGCAAAGAAACTACCAGAATTAGCGAGAGGTTTAGGCCAAGCAATGAGGGAGTTCAGAAAAGCTGCCAAAGAAGTTGAAGATATCAGCAAATTAGAAGGTAACACTGAATCCGAAGAAGACCAAGCCTCTACTTCAAACAAGAATGATTCGAAATAAACAAAGGCAAACGTGGTAAGAGTGGATAATGTAATACCCTATGATTTCCGCACAACCTACGCTGCTATATCTCGGCAGAAAGCTTTTTATCCTGCTCCTCCCTCAAAAAGTGATCCTGAGGCAAGGCATGCTGGAGCAGAAAGGAGAGGAGCAGGATACCCCTTGACCTAAGGAGGGACCTTCAGCGTATAAATCAAAATATTGAAGGATCTTAAGGGACCCTGAAATGGTTAGCAGTAGTGGTTTACTTTTTTCTTTCAGAGGAGAGAGGATTGGGGGGTTCTAAGGGATCTGAGAGGAGATGGAAGGATTAGGTGCCTCATGGTTAAGGGGGCCTTCATAAGGAGGCTGAGGAAACTGCTGGGGGAAGACGGTATCACCACTCGAGTGGAAGATCTTTTATGTTACTCCTTTGACGCCACTCAAGAGGAGTATCTCCCACAGGTAGTGACCTTTCCTCAGAACACCCAACAGGTCCAGGAGCTTATGAGGCTGGCTTGGGAGGAAGAGATACCCATCATCCCTCGGGGAGCGGGTTCGGGTTTCACCGGGGGTTCTCTCCCTGTGAAAGGGGGCATGGTAGTTTCTACAGAGCGCCTGAATCGCATTCTTGAAATAGATGAGGAGAATCTCACGGTCTTGGTAGAGCCAGGGGTGGTGACGGCCAAGCTCCAGCAAGCGGCAGAGGCCTTGGGCCTCTTTTATCCCCCCGACCCTGCCAGCATGGAATTCTGCACCATAGGAGGAAATGTAGCTGAAAACGCAGGGGGTCCCAGAGCTGTGAAGTATGGGGTCACCCGGGATTATGTCCTGGGTATTGAGGCGGTGTTGCCAGGAGGAGGGATGATCATTACGGGGAGAAAGGTGATGAAAGATGTGGTGGGCTATGATCTTACTCGCTTACTGGTGGGGTCGGAGGGCACCTTGGCCTTTTTCACCAAGATTCTCTTGAAGCTCTTACCTCTGCCTCCCACCACGGGCACCCTTTTAGCCCTTTTTTCTTCCCGAGAGCAGGCAGGGGACGCTGTAGCCGCCATTATCAGGTCCCGGATCTTGCCTACAGCTATAGAGTTTATAGATCGGGGAGCCCTGGAGGCTGTCAGAAGATACGCTGGGATAGACATAGATGCTCAGGCCCAGGGGGTGCTTCTCATCGAGGTAGACGGGGAGGAGGATGTGGTAATGCACCTCTTAGAGGGGGTGGCGAGGGTGTGTGAGCAGGTAGGAGGCATTACCCGTGTAGCCAAGGATCAGGCAGAAGCCCAAGAACTGTGGCGGGCACGGCGAGCCATCTCTCCTTCCCTGGTCCACGTGGCCCCTACCAAGATAAACGAGGACATCGTGGTGCCTCGAAGCCTCCTTCCTCAGGCTTTGGCCCGCATTGAGGCCTTAGAGGGGAGATACGGCCTGCCTATTATCTGCTACGGCCATGCAGGGGATGGTAACATCCACGTGAATGTCATGACAGACAGGAGGGATCCCGAAAAGTGGAGCAAGGCCCAAGAGGCAGTGAGAGATATTTTTGCCATTACCGTAGAGCTGGGCGGTACCCTAAGCGGGGAGCATGGCGTAGGCATCACCAAGGTACCTTATCTCTCCATGGAGTTGTCCCCTCGGGTCATGCAGCTCTTCAAGGGAATCAAGGGTATCTTCGATCCTAAGAACCTCCTCAACCCCGGCAAAATGGGATTGGGTTAATGGGAGTGCCTCTTTAATGAATGGAGAAGAAGATACCTTGAAGATTGGCTGTTGTGGATTCCCTGTAGCCTTGACCTCCTACTTCAGGGAGATGGATGTGGTGGAGGTACAAGTCAGCTTCTACCGCCAGATTGGGGATAGTCAGGTACTCAACTGGAGGTCGAAGGCCCCTGAGGGGTTTGAGTTTATCCTGAAGGCACCGCAGTGTGTGACCCATCCTCCCAAGAGCCCTACCTATCGTCGGTCCCACTTAAGCCCTCAGGAGCGTCAAGGCTGCGGATCATTTGGTCTGACTGAAGTGGTGAAGGGAGAGATGGAGCTTTTCTTGGAGAAGGCCAAAGCCTTGGCATCTGAGAAGTTCCTATTTCAAACCCCGCCATCCTTCAAGCCCAGCCCAGAGCACTTGGAGGCCATGGAGGCCTTCTTTAAGTATTACCGGGGGGTTGGAACATTTTTGTGGGAACCCAGGGGTAGCGAATGGACACCTGATCTAATCCGGGAGGTCTGCCAACGGTTAGGCCTCATTCATGCTACCGATCCTTTTCTCGAGGTCCCCCAACAGTGGGGTGACTTCGTGTACTTTCGTCTTCATGGAAATCTGAGGAGCTACCGCCATGATTACACCCCTGAGGAGATGAGAGCTATCTTGGAAATGGTCAAAGGTAAGGGCTACATCCTCTTCAACAATGACAAGATGTGGAAAAACGCCTTGGAAATGAAGGCACTTATAAAAGTGGAATAGGGTTGTGATTTTTTCTAAGAAAGGCTACTGGAGGTGATGATTTGAAGAGGTCTTCTGTTACCGTACTCGTGACAGGTGGTGCTGGGTATATAGGCTCCAGCGTAGTGAAAGCCCTGGGAGAAGCGGGGTATCAGGTAGTAACCTACGACAACCTGAGCACCGGCCATGAGTGGGCAGTACTCTATGGGGAATTGGTGGTAGCAGATATAGGAGACAAAGATAGACTCCACGCCGTCTTTGAAAGATACAGACCGCAGGCTGTCATGCACTTTGCTGCCCACATAGTGGTGCCGGAGTCCGTAAGGAACCCGTTGAAGTACTACCGGAATAATACGGTAAATGCCGTAAACTTGGTGGAGGCCTGTTTGAGGTTTGGGGTAAAGAATTTCGTATTCTCTAGCTCTGCAGCAGTATATGGGATTCCTCAAGAGATTCCTGTCAGGGAGGAGGCTCCATTGGCCCCTATCAACCCCTATGGACAGTCTAAAGCTATGGTAGAGCGTATCCTTACAGACTGTGCCAAGGCACATCCCTTCCGCTACGTCTCCCTTCGCTACTTCAATGTGGCTGGTGCCGACACTCAGGCTAAGATAGGTCAGGTCT
Organism: Aquificota bacterium; assembly: GCA_015486015.1. Taxonomy (GTDB): domain Bacteria; phylum Thermosulfidibacterota; class Thermosulfidibacteria; order Thermosulfidibacterales; family B14-G1; genus WFSI01. The sequence continues at coordinate 29,334 of WFSL01000032.1, forward strand.
CACCTGAGCCTACTCACCTTATCGTCAGGGCCCTGAAGACCGCTATGGGGCAGATAGATCGGCTTGAGATATATGGTACCGACTATCCCACCCCTGATGGGACCTGCATCAGAGACTACATCCATGTGGAGGACCTCTCCCGGGCTCATCTCCTGGCCTTAGAGTATCTCCTCTCTGGTGGAGAGAGTGTGATCTTCAACTGCGGTTACGGCCAAGGGTACTCCGTGAGGGAAGTGGTAGAAAAAGCCAAAGAAGTTACCGGAGTGGACTTCCCCGTTGTAGAAGCTGGGAGGAGGCCTGGTGATCCTCCTGTGCTGGTGGCGGAATCTTCTAAGATCCGAAGGATGCTGGGCTGGAAGCCGCGCTACCATGATCTGGGCTTCATCATTGAGACTGCTTGGGAGTGGGAAAAGCAAGTGGTGGCCCGGAGGCTGTGGTGTATATCGTGACCCTGGTAGAAAGCGGTACATTGACCTTCGATCCCCTTAGCCATATAAGCCATGTCTCAAGGAGGGGAACCTGTGGTAATCCTTGTTACTGGAGGAGCTGGTTTCATTGGGAGCAACTTCGTTAGACACGTTTTGGGATCCAAGCCCACCTGTTGCGTGATTAACCTTGATAAGCTCACCTATGCGGGCAACCTGGATAACCTTAAGTGTATCTCTGATCGTTGGGAGGGGAAGCGGTACTTCTTCATAAAGGGAGATATCGCAGATAGCGAGCTGGTGAGGTCCCTCTTCAGGAGGAATGGGCTTCCAAGGCCCCAAGTGATCATAAACTTTGCCGCCGAATCCCACGTGGACAGGAGTATAATGGACGCCACCCCCTTGGTCGAAACCAATGTAAAGGGGACCCAAGTGCTCCTGGATGCCGCTTGTGAGTACGGGGTGGAGCGCTTTGTCCACATCTCCACAGATGAGGTCTACGGCAGTCTCCCCTTAGAAGGACCGGAAAGGTTTACAGAAGAGGACAGGTTACTACCCAACAATCCCTATTCTGCTTCCAAGGCTGCCTCTGACCTACTATGCAGGGCCTATTATAAGACCCACTCCCTGCCCGTGGTAATCACGCGCTGTTGCAATAACTATGGGCCCTACCAATTTCCTGAAAAGCTCATCCCCCTCATGACTATAAACGCCATAGAAGGGCTTCCCTTACCCGTATACGGCGACGGGAGGCATGTGCGGGAGTGGATACACGTGCTGGATCATTGTCGTGCCTTGGAGTTTCTCATGGAGAAGGGGAAGGTGGGAGAGGTGTACAACATTGGATCAGGGGAAGAGCGCTCCAATGTGGAAACGGTGGGGGCCATCGTGGAGGAGGTTTCCCTCCTCTCTGACAAACCCCTGAAGGAGCTGAGATCACTCATCACCTTTGTTAAAGACCGCCCTGGCCATGATCGGCGCTATGCCCTGGATTCCAGTAAACTCAGGGGATTGGGATGGAGGCCTACCCTATCTTTTAGGGAGGGGCTCAGGGAAACCGTGGCCTGGTATATTGAGCATCGAGAGTGGTGGGAAAAGGTAAGAGGGGAGAATATAGGGAGTTTCACGAAAGGTGGTATGCACACAGGAGGAGATGAGGGATGATTAAAGGGGTAATAATTAAGCCTTGCATCACCAGGGGACCCATGAAGACTTGTATCAGACAAATTGCTTCTGCCTCATTGTGCCCACCGAATTCAAGTTGACCTTATAGGATAACTGGTCTTTGTGGCTTGATGTAACTACATTGCTCGAAACCACAGGTGTGGTGCTGTAGGGGGAAGGCATGCTGATCGATCCACGTGACAAGACCCCCGAGTTGTGGCTAAAATATACAACAATATATGGAAGGAGGTCGTCTTATGATTCCTATAACCACTGCTGAAGAGATGAGATCCTTGGATAGTGCTACTATTCAGGGTTTGGGTGTGCCTGGTGTTGTGCTAATGGAACATGCAGGCTTTGGCGTGTTGATGCATATGGAAGAATTCTTCGATGGCATAGAAGGTAAAAACATCCTGGTGGTGTGCGGAAAGGGGAATAACGGGGGAGATGGTTTTGTCGTGGCACGCTGGGCCACAAAAAAGGGTGCAAACGTAGAGGTGGCCCTGCTTTGTGAGATGGAGCAGTTAAAGGGGGATGCCTTGGTAAATGCTACCATCTTCCAGAGACTTCATTCCCAGCAGCTTCACTGCATCACTAAGGATACAAAAACGCTTGAAGGCCTCTTAAGCTGGGCAGAAATTGTAGTAGATGGGATCCTGGGTACGGGACTCACCTCAGCGGCCAAGGGGCTTGCTGCCCATGCCATAGAACTAATAAACGCCTCTGAGAGATCCGTTGTAGCTATTGACATTCCCTCAGGCTTATCCGCTGATACAGGACAGATACCCGGTCCTGCCATAGATGCAGATCTGACCGTCACCTTTGGCCTTCCAAAGGTTGCCCACTACTCCTTCCCCGCAGCAGATCTGGTAGGGGAAGTGAGGGTGGTGGACATAGGAATACCCTCAAGGTTTGTGGAAGAGGCAGGGATCTCTACTTATGTTCCTGAAGAGAGGGACGCTGCCACCCTCTTCCCCTTACGGCCCTTGAACTCACACAAGGGACGATACGGTCACCTTTTGGGCATTGCGGGATCCCCTGGCAAGACAGGTGCTGGGATCATGACGGCCCAGGCGGCCCTGAGGGTAGGAACGGGGCTTGTTACCATAGGAGTGCCCTCCTCCCTTAATCAGATCTTCGAATCCTCTCTTATAGAAGCCATGACCATTCCCCTACCCCACGACGATGGGTACCTCTTGGAATCTGCCTATGATGCAATAGCAAACGCACTCTCAGGCAAGACAGCATTGGCCATTGGCCCAGGTTTGGGCACAAATTTCTCCACAATAGCATTGGTGAGAAAGGTGGTCCAAGAAGTGGAGTTGCCTATGGTGATAGACGCTGACGGCATCAATGCCTTAGCAGGTGCCTTGGAGATACTGAAGGATAGGAAGGCATCAACTGTGCTTACCCCCCATCCTGGAGAGATGGCACGTCTGATAGGTTCTTCCCCTTCCTCCATACAAGAGCGCCGCTTGGAAACAGCCAGGGAGTTTGCCTCAGAGTATGGGGTGATCCTGGTCTTAAAGGGTGCGGGGACCATTACAGCCCTCCCAGATGGTCGGGCCTTTATCAACCCAACGGGCAACCCGGGCATGGCTTCAGGAGGTAGCGGGGACGTACTCACAGGGATCATCGGGGGGCTCCTGGCCCAGGGCGTGAAGGGAGAAGATGCAGCCTGGGCAGGTGTGTATCTACACGGTCTGGCAGGGGACAAGGCAGCCCAGAAGAAAGGGGAAGCTGCCCTCATCGCTGGGGACATGATTGAAGCTATACCTGAGATCCTGAGGGAATGGGAAGAATGGAACACCTCCGCCCTCTCATAGAACGAGCCCATATCCTGTTGGAGTCCCTGCCTTACATCAGGGCATTTTATGGAAAGACCATTGTGGTGAAATACGGGGGACATGCCATGGTGGATGAGGGGCTCAAGGAGTCATTTGCCAGGGACGTGGTGCTGATGAAGTACATAGGGATGCATCCGGTTGTGGTGCACGGGGGAGGACCACAAATAGGGGACATCATGGAAAAGATGGGTAAAACCCCACGCTTCGTGGATGGGCTCCGTGTCACTGACGACGAGACCATGGACATCGTAGAGATGGTACTGGGAGGTAAGGTGAACAAAGAAATTGTGGCCCTCATCAACAAACATGGGGGCCAAGCTGTAGGGCTAACCGGCAAGGATGGGGGCCTAATCACCGCTAAAAAGATGATGGTGAGCAGGGGGTCGCCCACTGGAGAAGCCCCTGAAATCATTGACCTTGGCCATGTAGGAGAGATAGCCCACGTGAACCCTCAGGTTATCGGCACCTTAAAAGGTGGCGACTTTATACCTGTGATAGCCCCTGTTGGGGTAGATGAGGATGGCGTCGCTTATAACATGAATGCAGATTACGTTGCGGGCAAGGTGGCTGCAGCCCTTGGGGCAGAGAGGGTAGTATTTATGACCGACGTGGAGGGTATTCGAGATGAAAAAGGGGTGCTTGTCTCCTCACTTTTCCGTGGCGAGGTAGAGGCCCTGATTGAGCGTGGCATCATACAGGGGGGCATGATTCCTAAGGCAAGGGCTTCGGTAGAGGCTTTGGAGGAAGGTGTGGGCAAGGCCCATATCGTGGATGGACGGGTACCCCACGCCATTCTTCTGGAGCTCTTCACCGACAGGGGCATCGGCACCGAGATCGTGTAAGGGGACTTGTCCTTACCATAGGGGTTTGGATGTCAGGGGTCTTTCTGGTTTTTGAGGGTATAGAGGGAGCAGGCAAGAGCTTACAGATAAGCCTCTTGGCTCAGCGTTTGAGGAAAAGGGGGGTAGACCCTCTGCTGACCAAAGAGCCAGGAGGAACCAAGGTGGGCATGGATATTAGAAACCTTCTGCTGGGTGAAAGCGGCTTAGTTTCTATGGCTGAACTCTTTCTCTGCTTGGCTGATAGGGCCCAACACGTGGAGGAGGTAATACTCCCCGCCTTGAGGGAGGGAAAGATTGTCCTTTGCGACCGTTTTTCCTTTTCCACCATTGCTTACCAAGGGTACGGTAGGGGGATAGACATCAGTTTCTTGAAAGAGGCCGACGCCTGGGGAACCGGTGGGCTTAATCCTCATTTGGTAGTGCTCCTGGATCTACCTGTGGAAGCCGCCCTCCAGAGGATCCAGGGAAGGAGATTAGATAGGATGGAACGAGAGGAGCGTGCTTTCCATGAAAGAGTCAGGGAAGGCTTCCTGGTCCAGGCCCGGGAAGAGCCCTCTCTCTTTTTGGTTGTTGATGGTGCCAAAAGCCCGGTGGAAGTCTCTGAGGAAGTGCTGAGGGGCATCCAGTCCAGGGTACCACAGATCGCTCACCTCCTATGAGAGGAATAACCCTCGAGGTATCCTGGCACCTCTTCAAGAGCTCCTCTACAGTATATCCTGTGAGAGGGTCCCGGTAACGAGGGGCTATAGTGGAGAGGGGTAAAAGGACAAAGCGCCTTTCCCTAAATCGTGGATGGGGCAGGCTCAGTTCTGGGGTGAAAAGGACCAGTTGATCGTAAAAGACGATGTCCAGATCTATAATCCTTGGGGCCCCCGTCCCCTTTTCCACCCTGCCCATCTGTCTCTCTATTCCCTGGAGACATTTGAGGAAAGCCAAAGGAGGCAGAGGGGTGCAGATCTGGGCCACGGCATTGATGAACCACGGCTGCGGGATACCCAGGGGCTCGCTGAGGAACCAAGGTGATACACCCTCCACAATGCACCCTTTCTTGGAAAGCGCCTGCAGGGCACAGCAACAGTTACATATCCTCGACCCAACGTTGGAACCCAATGCAATAAAGGTCCACTTCATGAAATTATTTTTATCACTTATCAAGCTCGAACATAAAGGGTGGCAAAGTCGCTCAATATAGGTTAGACTAAATAAACCAGTAGAATTCTGACCAAAAGGAGGTCGAAGATGCACGTAATAGGGGCGATAATCCGTTATCTTCTGGGACTGGGCTATCTTATTGGCGGCCTAATGTTGCTTTGTGCAGGGGGATTGGCCCTTTGGGCGAAAAATTGGAAGATAGGTGGAGCGAGCAGTGCTATAGGGATCGTTGCACTCTTGGGATCCTACGAGTCCTTTTCTTATGCAGCTCCATTTTTGTTCTGGTGCATCTTCATCCTATTTATTCTTCTGGCCGTTGCAGCAGCCCTGTATGTCACAGAGCCTGACTTGGGGATAGTAGATCGCTTTAAGTCCCCTAAGAGGCTTCTCAAAGAGGGCAAAAAGGAGAAGGCAGCCGTGAAACTCAAGAAGAATGGCTGCCTTAGGGATGCCGGAAGGGTATATGAGGATCTTGGGTGGTATACCTCTGCGGCCCTCTGTTACGAGGAGGCCGGGGATTGGGGAAAGGTAGCGGAGCTGTATCTCATGATCGGCGAGAATGAAGATAATGGAGAATACTATCTGAGAAAGGCACGTGAGATATTCGAGGAAAAGCTCAACGAGGTAGAAAAGGCTGCACAGGTGCTCGAGAAGTTGGCCGATATGGAGGGCTGGTATTGGGAGGATGCTGCCAAGGACTGGGAAAAGGCTGGCAATGAGAAGGCGGCGAAGAGATGCTGGGAGAGGGCATTGAAGTACTACCAAGAGAGGGTGAAGGAGGATGACCCTGTTTTCCTGGGTGACGTCGCCAATATATCAGAGCGATTGGGCCTAATGGATGATGCCGTGGGGGCTTATAAGGACTTTCTCAAGTACTGCGAGGAGATGGTAGAAAAAGAGGAGAAGGGATGGCTCCGCCATGTGGTGGAGACCAACTATGCCTTGGCCAGGATCACAGGGGATGAGAGCTTCAAGGCTCAGGGAGATAAAGTACTGGAGGATTATAAGAAGTATCTGGACGAGGTGATTAAGAGTGAGGATTACAAACAAGAGCTCCTGGGTGAAGTGAAGCGATGGCTCACTGAGAGGGTGGAGAGGAGGCCCTGATAGAATGG
>WFSL01000033.1 GCA_015486015.1 Aquificota bacterium
ATGTAATAAGACTTCCCCAGAATCCCCATGCCCCCCTTAACCCTCCCCTTGTAACTATTCTTCCACTTCAGTTTCACCACATAGCACCCCTCGGGTATCACCTTGCCAGGGGTGGGAAAATAAACCTCATTGAAATCAGAGAGTTCTACCCTAATGTACTTTTTTATAGCGTACGTGAGGTTAGGGCTCTCACATACAAAAGGCCTTTTGGCGGGATAGAAAGCCACCCAAGAGGTGTACCTCTTAGCCTCCTCCCCATCCATCAAGATGCATATCTTCTCTGGCTTGGGCTTGCTGGTCACTGGGGAAGGGAGCACAGGCCAATACCCCTGAGGGGTGTGGGTACACCCTACCACCATAAATAGGCACAAGAAAAGCAAAGGAATCCTTTTCATAACCTCCTCCTCCCTTTAGACACCTTGCCCTTACACCTTATTACAAGTCCCTTCCCCGGGCAATAGAGCCCAGATTAGACCCACATCCTTATAAGGTCTTCCACTCCATCTTGGCATGGTGTATGAATAACACAGGATCCAAGTTGAGCAATCATGGGCCAGAGAAGGTGGCGAAATCGTTCAAATTGGAAATATGCTGATTGGAGAAACACCTAAAGAGATCCAGAAGGGGCTCTTCCAAGTGAAACTCCCAACCCCATACCCTATAGGTCCTGTCTATACTTATCTCATTAGAGAAACCCCCATCACCATTATTGATGTTGGGGTGAACGAAGCCACATCCCTCTCCTCCCTTAAGAACCAACTCTCGAGCCTCGGCATCACCTTCAGGGATATAGAGTATATCCTCCTCACACATGGCCATTCTGATCACTACGGTGCCGCCCAAACGTTGAAGGAAAAAGGCGCGGGAAAGGTTCTCATCCACCCCAAGGATAGGGACAAGGTGACCAACAGGAGGGGATACTACCTGCGGATGCTCCCCCACTTGGCTCGGCTGGGCATGCCACCAGATTATTTAGACTACTTCGTGAACGTTATCGCCTGGGAGACCCCCTATGCCAGAGACCTGGAAGAGGCCGAACCACTAAGGGAAGGAGACGCATTCTCTTGGAGTGAATTTACCTTGGAGGTGATAGAGACCCCAGGCCATTCCCCAGGCCACGTGGCCTTCATGGAGAGGGAACAGGGATGGGCCATAACTGGGGACTTCATATTCACCCACTTCACACCAGACCCCATCATAGATATTACTCCAGATGGACACAGAACGCCCTCAATGGCGTTACACATGGGCTCCATAGAGAAATTCTCCTCCACCGGCATACATACCTTCTACCCAGGCCACAGGGAAGAAAAGGGAAACATCCATGAGGCCCTTCAGGAACTGAAACACCGAATAGAAAACAAAAAGAAGCTATTTCTTAACCGCCTCAAGGAACCTATGACTCCTTTTCAGCTCATGAAGGACGTATATCCAGAGAGCGGCAAGGGCGCGGCATTTGTACTGCTCTCGGAGGTAATGGGACGCCTGGACCTATTAGAAAAGGAAGGCCTTGTGGAATCGTGGGAAGAAGGCGTCATCTTTTATAGGGCAAGGGGTACACCCCAATGAAGAGGGCCGTACTCCTCTGGCTGACCATTGTATTGGCCTCCCCTCTGTGGGCGGGAGGGATCCCCGTCAAAGAGATCTTCACTTACCGCATCACGTGGAATGGGATCATGCCGGTAGGCAAGGCCAGCCTCAAGATGGAAAGGAAAGGGGGGATAATCGCCATGGAGATCAAAGCAAAGACCATAAACCCTGTTGATGTCTTCTTTACGGTGAGGGATCGCTTCTATGCCAGTGCCCCCGCCGATCTCTCCTCCTTCACCCGATATGAGAAGAAGCTACACGAAGGAAAGTACCGGCGTCACGATCTCATCATGTACGACCCATCTACAGGAGAAGTGACCTATATCAAAAACGGCAAGAAAAAGGCCCAATGGACTCATCCACCTCCCTTGTATGACCCCTTCTCCATCCTTTTTGCGTACCGATTTCTCTGTGCATGGGATAAGATCTGCCGTCTCCCTGCCACCGACGGAAAGCGCTTGGAGGAGGTAGAGGTGGTTCCCATCAAGGAAGAAAAGATAAAGGTGGCGGGTACCACATTCAGCGCAGTTAAAGTAGAACCACGCTGGAGGCGCATGAATGGGATATTCAAAAAGAAGAAGGGAGGGCATGTCTACGTGTGGTTCAGCAAAGACAAGCGCCGCATCCCTCTCAAAGTAGAGGCAGATATCTTCTTGGGGAAAGTCACAGGGGTGCTCCATGGATGGGAAAGGAAGGAAACAGACTCTATTGCCTCCTTTCAACCTTGAGCAGGAGCCTCCCCCGATGGAGAATACCGCTCACCCTCTGACCCTCCACCACCTGGGATGCATCTACCACTGGCGTCCCCTCCTCTGTGATGAGGATGGCATATCCCCTCTCGAGCACAGCAAGGGGCGATAACCCCTCCAACTTCTCACCACACAGCCTAACCGCATCTTTCTTTTCCACCAGGCACTGATCCCATGCAGCCATCAACCGGGACCTGGCAAAGTCTAAGGCCCTTGATTTGTCCAATACCCAGGCTGTGGCGGCACCTGAGAGCCTTTCACTAAGGTGGGATAACCTCAATCGCTGGGCATTGAGAAATGCTGCAGGGCTCTTCCCCTCAAGCTTAGCCTGCAAGGACTCCAAGCGTGCCCTCGGGAGCCCCAACAGGGTCTCTGGAAGCTTAAGCAGGGCCTCCCTGAACCTCTGCACCTGTTCCATCAATGCTGCCGCCTTACAAACCACTGCATTAGCCGCGGCAGAGGGCGTAGGGGCCCTGAAGTCCGAGGCCAAATCGGCCAATGTGACGTCCGTTTCATGGCCTACGGCGGAAACCAAAGGCACACGGGAGCCTGCCACAGCCCTCGCCACCTCTTCTGTGTTAAAGGGATAAAGGTCCTCCCTTGCCCCCCCTCCACGGGAGAGGATAATCACATCCACGTCCCCCTCCCTGTTCAGGCTTTCTATAGCGCTGCATATCTCCTGAGGGGCCTTTTCTCCCTGCACAGAGACAGGGGAGACGAGGATATGCACCCAAGGATAGGTATCACGAATCACCTTGATGATGTCTCTGATGGCTGCTCCGTAAATGGAGGTAACAACCCCTATGGTCTTAGGAAGGAGGGGAAGGGGTCGCTTCCTTTCGGGGGAGAAGAGACCTTCCTCCTCTAAGCGCCTCCTAAGATAGGAGAGGGCCAACAGGTATTCTCCCAATCCCCTGGGCTCTAAAAAGTCCACCACAAGTTGGATGGCCCCCCTCTCCCTGTAGAAGGTGATATCACCATGACAAACCACCTGATTGCCCTCCCTAAGATGACGGAGGAAGAAGCGGGCCTTCCCTCTAAAAAACACAGCGCTGAGCTGTGCATCGGCATCCCTCAGGCTAAAATAGTAATGGCCTGTGGGGGAGGGCCTTAAGTTGGATACCTCTCCTTCCACCCAAACATCCCGAAATCCCCCCTCCACTTCCTTCTTCAACATAGAGGTGATTTGAGAGACGGTTAAGGGGAAAGTACTCAGTCTCACTCTATCCCTACCCTCTGCTTAAAGGCCTGAACAGTGTTCTCCATGAGCATGGCCACCGTCATGGGTCCTACGCCCCCCGGAACAGGAGTAATAGCCCCAGCCCACCCCTGGAGCTCCTGAAAATCGGCGTCGCCTACAGTTTTCCCCTGAACCTTAGAGATGCCAATGTCCACCACAACGGCTCCCTCCTTAACCATCTCCCTCTTAATCAGATGGGGTACTCCCGTGGCGGTCAAAAGGATCTCTGCCCTCCGGGTATGGGAGGCGAGGTCCCTGGTCATGATGTGACATACGGTCACTGTAGCCATTCGGTTCAAGAGCATAAGGGCCAAAGGCTTACCCACAATGTTGCTGGCCCCCACCAACACGACCTCCCGCCCCTCTATTGGGATACCATAATGATCTAAAAGGGCCATCACCCCCTTAGGGGTACAAGGGGCCATAGTCTCCTCTCCCAGGGCCAACCTCCCCATGTTATACGGATGGAAGCCATCCACATCCTTGTCTGGTGAAATCGCCTCTATAATGACAGATTGATCTAAGTGGGAGGGGAGGGGAAGCTGTACCAAGATTCCATCCACCTCATCCCTTGAGTTAAGCTCCTTAACAAGGGTCAAAACCTCGTCCAAGCTGGTACAGTCCGGGAGATCATACCTCCATGACAGGATGCCTGTCTCTTGGCACGCCAGGGCCTTGTGAGAGACATACAGATGTGACGCTGGATCCTTACCCACCAGGATCACTGCCAGCCCTGGTGCCCTGCCCACCCGAGGGATGAGCCTCTCCACCTCTAAGGCTACACCATGGGTGATCTCCCAAGCCAGGTCCCTCCCCCAGAGGATATCAGTCCCCATCCTCTTCCCTTAGAAAAATCCTCTTGAGTGCGACAGACTTCCTGGTACTGGCATCAATCTCCACTACAAGACCATTAAACTGCACGGGACCCTTGGCCACCTCAAACTTGGCAGGTGTGTGGGTGAGAAAGCGGTGCAGGGGATCCTTGGGCCTCATCCCTATCACGGAAAGTGAAGGCCCTGTCATCCCCACATCGCTGATATAGGCGGTACCCGAAGGGAGGATCTGTTCATCTGCAGTTTGGACATGAGTGTGGGTCCCCACCACTGCCGAGACCATCCCATCTAAGTACCAGGCAAGGGCCATCTTTTCTGAGGTAGCCTCAGCATGGAAGTCTATAATTGTTATAGTATCAGGCACAGACCTCAGCACCTCCTTCGCCTTTCTGAAGGGGCAGTCCAAGGGCTCCATAAAGACCCTACCCTCAAGATTGAGCACCAAGACAGGTATGCCTTTCGGGGTACTCACAGTCACCCACCCCCTCCCAGGTACCCCAGGAGGGTAATTTGCTGGCCTTATCACCCTCTCCAAATCATCCAGTACAGGTATAAACTCCTTCTTATCCCAAATGTGGTTACCACTGGTAATCACGTCCACCCCTGCATCCAGTATCTCTAAGGCGATCTCCCTGGTAAGCCCAAATCCTCCCGCCCCATTCTCCCCATTAGCCACCACAAGATCTACGCCATGCTCACTCACTACCGAGGGTAACCATAACTTCAAAGCCCTCCTACCAGGCCTTCCCACTATGTCCCCTACAAAGAGGACACGCAGCGCATCACTTGGCATACTCCACCGCCCGAGTCTCCCTGATCACATGCACCTTTATCTGACCAGGGTAAGTAAGCTCCTCCTCCAGCCGCTTAGCGATATCCCTGGCCAGCATGTAGAGCTCATCATCCCCCATATCTTGAGGTCTCACCAACACGCGCACCTCCCTGCCTGCCTGGATAGCGAAGGCCTTTTCCACCCCAGGGAACGACTTGGATATCTCTTCGAGCCTCTCTATCCTCTTTAGATAAGCCTCTACCATCTCCCTCCTGGCCCCGGGGCGGGCTGCTGAAAGTGCATCAGCAGCAGCAAGGATGATGGCCTCCGGTGTAAAGGGTTCCACCTCACCATGGTGAGAGGCAATAGCGTTCACCACCTCTGGCCCTTCCCCATACTTCCGGGCAAGCTCAGCACCAATCCTGGCGTGCGAACCCTCAACCTCATGGTCCACCGCCTTGCCTATATCATGGAGGAGCCCCATGCGCTTCAACAAAGGCACATCGAGACCCAACTCAGATCCCATAATAGAACAGAAATAAGCTACTTCCTTGGAATGGGCCAGCATGTTTTGGGTATAGCTCGTCCTGTACTTTAACCTCCCCAAGAGTTTGATAAGCTCAGGGTGGAGGTTATGAACACCCAACTCAAAGGCCACCGCCTCTGCATCTTCACGCATTGAGGCCTCCAGCTCCTTGCTCACCTTGTTCACTACCTCCTCGATACGCGCAGGATGAATCCTCCCGTCCTTCACCAATTTCTCCAATGAACGACGGGCTATCTCCCTCTTTACTGGATCATGACAAGAGAGGACCACCGCCTCTGGGGTGTCATCTATAATGAGATCCACCCCCGTGATGGCCTCGAACGCCCGAATGTTCCTGCCTTCTCTCCCAATGATCCTCCCCTTCATCTCGTCCGAGGGGAGAGAGACCACAGAGACCGTATGCTCTGTTACCTCCTCGGCTGCATAGCGCTGTATAGCCTGCGACAGGATGGCCTTGGCCTTCCTGTCCGCCTCATCTCGGGCCCTATCCTCGATCTTCTTCACAATCTCATAGGCATCCTTCCTGGCCTCCTCCACCATCATGTCCATCAGTTCCTTCTTGGCCTCCTCCTTAGTGAGCTGGGCTACAGCCTGAAGACGCATGGCAGCCTCTTCAAGACGTTGCGTGAGCTCATGGTCCTTCCTGGCAAGCTCGCCCTCCATACTCTTAAGCCGCTCCTCCAGTTCCTTGAATTCCCTCTCCTTCTCCTCCATAAGCTGTGCCTTCTTCTCCAAGTACTCCTCCTTCTGGAGAAGCCGCGCCTCCATCTTCTCTATCTCTTTCCTCTTGCGGGACACCTCCTCCTCCGCCGATGCCTTCTCCTTATACACGGCCTCCTTGGCTTCAAGAATGGCCTCCTTCTTGATGCGATTTGCCTCCCTTTTGGCCTCGGCGAGGAGCTTCTGTGCCTCACTCTCTGTAGACCTTGCCTTAGCCTCCAATAGCCTCTTACCAAGGAAGTATCCCCCTATGACCCCCACCACTAAGGTTAAAAGGGGGATGAGCACCACAATACCGTTCATGATCCCCTCCTTTCCAATCTCCAGCTTGTAGATGGTGTAATGACAAGACCTTCGGTGACCACCACATCGACCCCCCTGTCCCACCAATCTCGGGGCAAGGAATCCACCAACTGAAAGTTATAGGCCACCCCAAACGCCACCTGGTGCGGCCCTGTCTTCTCCAGCGCCCTATCGTAATACCCACCGCCCATGCCCAAACGGTAGCCATCCCAGTCAAAGGCCACCCCAGGCACGAGAAAGAGGTCCACTTCCTCTATGGGAATGGGGGGAGAGATAGGTTCAGGGATCCCCTTATAGCCAGGAACAAGCTCCCTTAAATGGCTCACCGGACAAAACACCAGCTCTGCCCCTATCACCCTGGGAAAGAGTATCTCCTTTCCCCCCTCCACAGCCCTCCCAGCCAGGCCTAAGAGGTTCACCTCCCCCCTCCAGGGATAGTAAAAAGCCACCCTCCTGGCCTCACAATATTCAGGGCGGCAGGCCACCTTCTCTTCAATCCTATGAGACAGAAACTCCCTTAGAGAGGCATCCATTCCCTCCCTTTGCCTTTTCATCATTCTCCTTATGGACACCTTATCCATATCTGTCCTTCCAAAGGGACTTGAGCCTCTCCCCAATCTTCGCCTCTCTCCCCTGTGTGCCAGGCTTGTAAAATACGGTGAGTGGAGGAGGCATATATTCCTGATCAATAAAACCCTGAGGATACTCATGGGGGTAGACGTATCCCTTGCCTCTTACATAGGAACTGGCATCCCTTAAGTGCGGGGGCACCTCTATGACACCCCTCTTCTTAACCTCTTCCCTCGCCTTACAGATGGCCAAATATGCCTTGTTGCTCTTTGGAGATGTAGCCACATAAAGGGCGGCCTGGGAGAGGAGGATTGCACCCTCTGGAAGCCCCACCTCCTTTACACCTTCATAGGCAGCTACGGCTATCACAAGGGCAGCGGGATCAGCCAAGCCCACATCCTCTGAAGCTGCTATCACAATCCTCCTGGCAATATAGAGCGGATCCTCGCCTGCCTCTATCATAAAGGCCAGCCAAAAGAGGGTAGCATCAGGGTCTGATCCCCTCATACTCTTAATGAAGGCTGAGATGGCATCGTAGTGGAACTGGGTATCATAGGGATAGGACTTCTGAAACACCTCCTGGACTATAGCAGGTGTGACCACCGGCGGTGAGAAGGAAGCAACCATAGTACAGGCCAGTTCCAGGGCGTTGAGGGCCTTCCTGGCATCCCCCGAGGAGAAATGCGCCAGCACCTCCAATGCTCCCCTCTCCACCTCCACCCGAAGAGACCTAAGGGCCTCATCCCTTTCTAATGCCCTCTCCATAATCAATAGGAGTTCTCCCTCCGAGAAGGGGTAAAAGGGATAAACATGGGTCCTGGACCTTAGACCCGGCACTAAGGCAAAGTACGGGTTTTCCGTGGAGGCGCCAATTAAAATAATTTGCCCCTTTTCCACAGCAGGGAGAAGGGTTTCCTGTTGCACCTTGTTGAAGCGATGGATCTCATCAACGAAGAGGAGGGTACGCTCCCGCTTCTCCCATCTCTCCCTGGCCCTCTCCAACACCTCCAGCAATTGCCTCTTCCCAGAGGTAACAGCAGACATCTCCACAAAGAGGGCCTGGGTCTTGGAGGCAATAATATGGGCCAAGCAGGTCTTACCTGTACCAGGCGGCCCGTAAAACACCACAGACCGCACCATATCCTTTTCTATCATCACCCTGAGGGGTTTTCCAGGGGAAAGGATATGCTTTTGCCCAATAAACCCCTTTAGATCCTCGGGGCTGAACCTCCAAGCTAACGGCGCCTTCTCCACGCTGCACCTCCTGTGGAGAAGGGGTCAGTCTTCAGATCACGGCTTTACCTGGGTATGTACTCCTCCCCTCTGCCCGTAAGGCCTCTCTCTATATGTGTAGGAGGGCATCCCTGGATGCCTGTATATCCAAGGGCCCCCCGCTTTGCCGTTGTGGATGGGTGAACTTGAACCTGGCTGTGGCCAGGTGGGGATTCCGCACAAGGTCTTAGGACTTCCCCCCAACGGGGGCATGCCCTCCTGCCCTGAATTTAGGATTCCCCTTTTCGTTGAGTTGGGCTCAAGTCGTTGCCACCCCGGACGCACAAAGCAGGGGACCAAATCCACCTTACTGACCTCCTTCCCCCTGGGCCTTTTCCATCAACTGGATAAGATAACCCACCTTTCTTCCTATCTCCTCTTCCAGTTCCTCTAATCTTATCTTAACTTTAAAATACTCAGCGGCAATGTTCAAGGCTGCGGCTAAGGCGATCTTCTCGGTGCTCACCATAAGGGCATCCTGGGCTATTTCTCTCATCCTTTCGTCCACCATAGCCGCACATCGCAAGAGGTCCTCCTGACTCTCAGTGGGGGCATTCAGGGCATAAGTCCTGTTGAATATTCGAACCTCTGCCTTAGCCACGGTCCTCCTCCATCAGACCTGCATCCTGAGAAAGCACCTCCTGATACTCCTCTATCCGCCTGATGAGGTTATCAATCCTGGCCTGGACGCTATCCCTTTGATGAGAAAGGGCCTTAAGGAGCTCTTCCCTTTCTGCCAGGGTCCTCTCCAGCTCAAGTACCCGCCCCCTCAGCCGGGCATTCTCTTCCCGGAGACGGGCCACCCGAGAGATAAACTCCACAACCTTCTCCTCCAGAATCTCCAGGCCCAGGACCCCTTTCCCCACCTGATCCATTCGCCATCCCTCCCCTTACCTCCAAGACACTCAGGCTGGCTTCACCCTCAAATCTTACCCCTTGCAACCCTGCCCTTTCTTGTCCCACCAGAGGCATAGATGATGAGGGTCCTCCCAGGATGGATAAGGTTGTGCCTGAGTCCATTCCACCTCTTCAGCTCCCTCACATGAACACCAAAGGCACGGGCTATGCTCCAAAGGTTATCTCCCTTCTTTACCCGATATCTGATGACCCCCTTCCCACACCTTACCTTTCTACTGCTAGCCTTCTTCACCATAGTTGGAGGTGGAATCAATAGGGTCTCCCCCGGCCTTATGCGCGCACCCTGAAGCTTGTTTCGCCTCATCAGACCTTCAACGCTCACCCGAAACAGACGAGCAATATGCCACAGGGTATCCCCCTCTTGTACCACATAGGTGCTCCCCCCTTTGCATCTGACCAAATGACCCCTTACCCCCTTCCTAACCCACAAATCGGCCCTTGCGGGGATGAGAATGGTCTTGCCCGCCCTGATGCGCCTGGGATCGCGGATCCCATTCACCACTATCAAGGTAGAAAGGGGCACACCATAACTCCTCGCCAACAGATAAAGGGACTCTCCCTTGAGAAGCCGATGCCTTATCCACTTGTGCCCATACCTATCCGAAACGGGATAGAGTATGCCAGCATATGCAGGATTCGAGGCAATTGCGGAAACCTTTGCGCCAAGACCCTCGGGCACCTTTAAAGGGTAGGGCGGGCCAGGAGGGGTCACCCAATGCCTAAGAGCAGGATTCAACCTCCTGAGGTCCCTGTAGTTCACACCTGCCAGTTTGGCAAGCCTCCTAAGATCCATCATCCCCCTTACCTTCACCACATCGTATGCCAATGGAGGAGAAGGATCTGGCAGTGGCAGCCCATAAAGATCGGGATTATGCACCAAAAGGAGGATCGCCATGAAGCGAGGCACATACTCTTTCGTCTCCTCCCTGAGATACGGGGAATGCGCCAAAACCCAGAAGTCCCTGCTCCCTGCCCTCTTGATGGCCTCTTCTATCCGAATGGGACCGGCATTGTAAGCCGATATGGCCAGCTCCCAAGAGCCCAATCGCGCATAGAGGTCCCTGAGATACTTAGCAGCAGCCACAGTGGACCTCTCTATATCCATGCGTTCATCCACCCATGGGTCTATCCTAAGGCCATAAAGCCTTGCAGTAGATCTTATAAACTGCCAATATCCCAAGGCCCTGGAACGGGAAAGGGCCGTGGCCCAGTACCCACTCTCCAGTATGGGGAGATAGGCCAAATCCTGGGGCAACCCCTCTCTCCTCAGGATTTCCTTCACCAAAGGAATGTAACGTTCCGCCCTCTCCCGATAGCGGAGGAAATCCTTCCTGCCCCTCCCCAAGTAATAGTCGATAAACCTCTGTACTTCACGGTTTATCGAGATCCCCATGTCGCTCCCCTCACCAATCTTTTCCAACAATTCCTCCTCAGAGAGCTGCTGCAGATAGAGTTCATCTTCCAAGTTTTTCCCACCTTTGGGGATCTCCTTCACAGAAACATGGGCACCCGCTACCGAGGTGCCTGATCCCCCGCGAGAGAGAGAAGAAGACTTGGACCTGGATGCCATCTTCAATGTAGTACAACCCAAGGCGAAAATCACCAACGAGATCCACACAAATCTCTTCATGACACCCCCTGCGAAAACACGATTCACTTTAGCCCATCGCATCCATAACCATCAAGCCCGATGCCAAAAGAAGGCCCACGATTGCCCCGACTTATCCTTTCTGGTACTGATTCAACCAGGATATTGAGGCTTAAGGAGGTGGTGGATGTCCCTAAAAGATCGGATATTGCAGGATATGAAAGACTCCATGAGGGCCAGAGATGCCCTGAGGGTCTCTACACTGAGACTGTTGATCTCGGAGATCAAGAATAAAGAGATAGATGCCAAGGGTGAGTTGGAGGATGGGGACGTGCTGACCCTCATCCAGAAGGCGGTAAAGCAGCGCCAGGATTCTATAATCCAGTACGAGAAGGGAGGAAGGAAGGATTTGGCAGACAAGGAGAAGGCAGAGATGGAGATACTCAAGCTTTATCTCCCCGAAGAGCTGAGCCAAGATGAAATACTCAAAATCATTGACAATGCTATAGCTACCACGGGAGCCTCATCACTGAAAGAGATGGGCAAGGTGATGAAGGAGGTAATGCCAAAGGTGAAAGGTAGGGCTGATGGGAAGCTGGTGAACGAGTTGGTAAGGAAGAGACTATCAGGTGATCAGTAAGGGCTATAGGATCCTCAGGTATTACCGCTCATGTTTCCCTTGCACACTTTAGAAGTCCTGGAGTTTTTCTCCCTCTTGGAGTTGGTGGCACGGGAGGCAGCATCGGAACCGGGGAGGGAAAAGGTGATGGCCTTGAGACCCCAAGACCGGTTAGAGGATATCCAGAAAAATCTCCTGGAAGTGGCCGAGGCCATGAATCTCGAAAGAGAAGGAGACTTCCCCTCCCTCGCAGAGCTGGAGGAGATCAGGCCCCTGCTGGAAAAGGCCCGACCCCGTGGTGCCATGCTGGTTTCAGAAGAGCTCTTGAAGATCAAGAAACAGCTCTCATTGGCATCCAGGATGAGGAAAACCCTGGGGCAGAGGGATCAGCTTCCACTCCTTGCTTCCCAAATTCAGAAACTCCATCTCCTGGAAGACCTCTGGGAAACCCTGAGCAGGGTGATAAGCCCCTACGGGGAGATCCTGGACAGCGCCAGCCCCCAGCTGACCCAGATCCGACTCAAAAAGGAAGGGCTACGTCGGGAGATCCGGGAAAGGCTCCAGCAACTCCTAACCAGTCCCCACCTGTCCCAGGCCCTCCAGGAGAGAACCATCACCATGAGGAATGGCAGATACGTGGTGCCCATAAAGGCCCAGTTCTCTGGCAAGGTGAAAGGGTTAGTCCAAGACCAGTCAGCCACAGGGGCCACACTATATATAGAGCCATTCAGCGTGGTGGAACTCAACAACCACCTGGTGAGAACAGAGAAGGAGGAAGAACAAGAGATAGAACGCATCCTCAAAGAGTGCACAGCCCTGGTAAGGGAACATTCGGGCGCCCTGGTCAGGAATCAAGCCATCCTGGCACATCTCGACTCCCTGGGGGCCCGGGCCAGATTTGCCTTGAAATATCGGGGTTCAGTACCCTCGGTCTCCAGGGAGCCTACCTGGACCATCCTCGAGGGACGCCATCCCCTGCTGATTAAGGAGAAGGGACTGGAAGGGACAGTGCCCCTGGAGATCACCCTGAGCAAAGGCACCAGAGAAAAGGGGGCAGCAGCCTGCCACTCCCTGGTCATTACTGGACCAAACACAGGGGGCAAAACTGTAGCCTTAAAGACCATGGGGCTTTTGGCCATCATGGTCCAAAGTGGCATCCCTCCCACTGCTCACCCTGACTCCTCCTTCCCCGTATTCAAAAAGATTCTGGCAGACATCGGAGACGAGCAGAGCATCCAACAGAATCTATCCACCTTCTCTTCCCATATGAGAAACATAAAACAGATTCTGGACCATGCAGATTCCGAGACCCTGGCCGTGATAGACGAGTTGGGAGCAGGTACAGACCCGTGGGAGGGCACCCCCCTCGCCATATCCATCTTAGAGGAGCTCCACAAGAGGGGAACATGGTGCCTAATATCCACCCACCACAACGAACTGAAACTCTTTGCCCATGCCATGCCGGGCATGAAAAACGCCTCCGTGGAGTTTGACCCCCAGACTTTATCCCCCACCTACCGACTCCTGGTGGGTGTACCGGGAAAGAGCAACGCCTTCATCATTGCGGAGAGATTGGGTATCCCATCAAAACTCATCGAAAGGGCCAAAGGTCTTCAAGATGAAGGAAGGGGAAGGATAGAAGAGGCGATCACCCAATTAGAAGCAGAGGCACAGAAGGCCAGAAAGGTCAGGGAGGCCTTGGAGAGGAGAGAGAAGGAGAAAGCCGCTGAGGCAAGGCGCATAAGGGAGGCCAAGGAGGCCCTCTTAAGTGAGCAGGAGAAGTGCCTGGGAGAAGCCAGGAGGCTCCTCTCCTTCGTCCACAGAGAGGTCAAGAGGCTCTCCAAGGGACTGAAACAGCAAAAGCCGGCAGAGGTTCAGAGGCATTTAAGGGAAATAGAAGAGAGGATGGCGCTCCTGGATTCCCCAAAGGGTGATGAGGTCATTGGCGTGGGGGACAGGGTGAGGGTATGGGGATTGGGGCTCGAGGGTGTAATATTAAGTTTGGCAGAGAATAAGGCAGAGGTAGACACTGGGAAGATGAGGGTAGTGGTCCCGGTGGATAGACTCTCCCTTATAGAAAAGGGAAATGGAGCACCACCAGAGTTACAGCCTCCATCCCTCACCTTTTCCTATCGGGGGTCAGGCATGGCCTCCATGGACTTAAATCTGGTAGGCAAGAGGGTAGACGAGGCCATCCCCTTAATGGAGAAATTCATAGACGGGGCCTACCTTGCAGGCCTGAAGGAGGTGCGGATCATCCACGGTGTGGGGACAGGGATCCTGAAGAGGGCCGTGAGAGAGCACCTCGACACATCTCCATTGGTAGAGTCCTTCCAGGAAGCCCCCAAGAAAGAGGGGGGAGCAGGCGCAACCATAGTGAAACTAAAAGAAAGCTGACTTCTAAGGGAAACCAAAAAAGGGCATTAGCCGAGAGAAAGGTCACCCAAAATCTCCTGAACCATCCTTCCTATCAGTGGAGCCAAAGCGGCGTTAGAGACCCAGAGCCAGCCAGAAAGCCACTCCTTGTTTCCCAAACCCCCAACCACTCCTCCCCCTTCCTCCACCATGAGTCCCCCGGCAGCTACATCCCATGGAGAGAGGTCCATGTAGAAGAGGGCATCGTAACGGCCACAGGCCACATAACAGAGGTCCAAGGCAGCAGAGCCCGTATGGCGCAAGGCCATCCCTTTGAGATAAGCAGCCTTGTAGAAGGCCAGCAGGACACTCAAGTGCTCCCTACCCCGATAAGGCAGCCCCAAGGCCACCACTGCACTGGAGGGCTCACCTACCCGGGAAACAGAGGCCTTCTCCCCATTGAACCAGAACCCCTTACCCGCCTCTGCATGGAAGAACTCATCCTCCATGGGGGCATAGGTCACCCCTACGAGGGGCTTCCCACTCTCGATATAGGCTAAGGTTACAGCAAAATGGGGAATGCCATGTATGAAGCTCCTGGTGCCGTCCAAGGGATCAACAATCCAACAGGTGGCAGGGCACGCCTCACCATGATAGTGCTCCTCCGAAAAGACTGGCACACCAGGGGCAAGCATAGATAGCTGATCTATGATCCACCCCTCAACTTCCCTATCCACCTCAGTGACAAAGTCACTGGGTCCCTTCTCCTGCACCTTAATGGTACCCCCATCCACCATTTCCTGGAACCTCCTCCTGAGGAGGTCACCCGCCCCCTTAGCCACCATCAATGCACCTTCTATCAAACCCTTCCCCATCCCTATCTCAGGCCACCACACTGAACTGCTCTGGATGGAGTTCCATCCGTTCCGATACCAAGATCTTCACCCTCAGCCTCTCCTCCAACTCCTCCAAGGTATCCCCCTCCTCCTCAATGAGGGCTTGAGCCACGGAAGGGTGAACCTCCACAGTGATCCTCCCCCCCTTAGCACGGTAAGAGAGCTTCTGTATCTCCCTGAAGATCTCGCAACAGACCACCATAGGTGGCTTCATATAGCCCCTGCCACCGCAATAAGGACATGGACCACATAGGGTCTTAAGGAGGCTCTCCTTTACCCTCTTTCTGGTCATGATCACCAGCCCCAGTTCAGTAAAACCCTGGATATTGGAAGGGTACCTATCCCTCTTCAGGGCATTCTCTAAGGTCTCTAACACCTGCCGTCTATGCCCTTCCTCCTCCATATCTATGAAGTCTATAATGATGATGCCACCAATGTTCCTCAACCGAATCTGATGTGCGATCTCCTTGGCCGCCTCTAAGTTGGTCCTAAAGATGGTATCTTCCAAGCATTTCTTCCCCACAAACTTACCCGTATTCACGTCGATGGCGGTAAGGGCCTCCGTCTCCTCAATGATGATATACCCCCCAGATTTGAGCCACACCTTTGGATGAAGCGCCTTATTGATCTCCTCCTCAATCCCGTAGTGCTCAAAGATAGGCTCCACCCCATGGTATAGCTGCACCTTGGAGGCAAGTTGGGGGAGGTACTCCTGGGTAAAGGATAGACAGCGCTGATACTCACCCTCATCATCGATGATGAGAGTAGTAATCTCGGGGGAGAAGAAGTCGCGTATGGCCTTAAGAAGCAGATCCAGATCATTATAAAGGAGCGCCGGTGCCCTCGTCTTTTCACACTTGTCTCTGATAGACTCCCACAGCCTCACGAGGAATTCCATATCCTGGATCAGATCCTCCTTCCCCCTTCCTTCACTCACCGTTCTCACTATAAAGCCCATAGGCGAAGGCCTGATCTCCTCCACTATAGACTTGAGCCTCTTCCTTTCCTCCTTGTTCCTGATCCTCCTGGAAACCCCCACATGGGTCATGGTAGGCATAAGCACCAAGTATCGCCCAGGCAAGGTGATGTGGGAAGTGAGCCTGGGGCCTTTACTACCCAAGGGCTCCTTGGCCACTTGGACCATCACCTCCTGGCCTTCGGTAAGGAGGTCCTCTATAGGAGAGCCCCTCTTAGGCCTTGGGATGATAGGAGTCTCTGATTCTATCTCCCCCTCCTCCTCAAGGATGTCCTCATACATTTCGAACCCTTCAAATACATCTGTAACATACAGGAACCCTGCCCGCCCGAGCCCAATATCCACAAAGGCGGCTTCCATCCCTGGGAGGATCTTCACTACCCTCCCCTTGTATATGTTACCTGCTATACCCCTCTCTCCCTTTCTCTCAATGTAAATCTCACTCAGGCCCCAATCCCCCAACACGGCAACCCGGGTCTCCTTAAAATCAGCATTTACCACTATACAACTGCCCAAAGACCACCTCCTTGACGGTGGAGTATGTAATCTATAAAAATTTAGCCTGTCAAACCAGCTTAAAGGCCCAAAGGAGAAGGTCGCTGGTTGAGAAGCATTACAAAAGGATTGGCGAGGTGAGTCGCATCACGGGTCTTGCCCCTTCCCTCCTAAGGTTTTGGGAAAAGGAGTTCCCGCAGCTCTCTCCATTGAAGAAGGGAGGGCAGAGGCTCTACTCTCCCCAGGATATAGAGCTTATCCTGAAGATTAAGCATCTGGTCCAGGAGATGGGATACACCTTGGAAGGTGCAAGGAAGGCCCTCTCCAAGCCAAAGGGTACTGGGTCCCGCCTCTCTGAGATGATCAAGGGCTTGGAGGAGATTAAGGAGGAGCTGAAAAGGATCAAGGAGGAGCTCTCGTCGTGACGCCAGTGGTGGAGGCAAAGAACGTTTACAAGAGCTATGTGAGAGACTCTTCCCCCCCTGTGGAGGTGCTGAGAGGGGTAAACCTCAAGGTGCAACAAGGGGAATTCCTCACCATCACAGGCCCATCGGGGGCAGGAAAGTCCACGCTTTTACACATCCTCGGCCTCATAGACAGGCCCACTCGGGGGGAGGTATTCCTTAAGGGAAGGGAGACTGGGAAAATGGGGGATAGGGAGAGGGCAGAGATGAGGAACAGGATGCTGGGCTTTGTGTTTCAGGCCCACTACCTGCTCCCAGAGTTTACTGCATTGGAAAACGTCTCTATCCCTCTCATCATCCAGGGTGAGAAGGCTGGTACAGCTAAAGAGAAGGCAAGAAAGGTCCTGGAAAAGGTGGGGCTTGGGGCAAGGCTCCACCACAAGCCGGTGGAAATGTCTGGGGGTGAGCAGCAACGTGTAGCCGTAGCACGTGCCATAGTTCATGGACCCGAACTTCTGCTCGCCGACGAGCCCACAGGCAACCTGGATAGGGAGACAGGGGCTTACCTTATGGAGCTCCTACTATCACTTCATAAGGAACAGGGGATGACGGTGGTAATGGTAACCCACAACCAGTCCTTGGCCTCCATGACACAGAGGGTACTCAAGCTGGTAGACGGCCAGTTGAACGAAGGGGAACGAGCCCCTACCCCCTTAGGAGCCTAATGGCACAGAACTCTCCACACATGGTACAAACTTCCTCTTCCTTTGGAGGTCTGGATTCTCTAATCTTCCTGGCCCTTTCAGGATCAATGGCGAGAGTCATCTGACGCTCCCAATCTAACTCCCAACGGGCCTTGGCCATCTTCAGGTCCCACTCCTCTGCCCCAGGCACCCCCTTAGCCAAATCGGCTGCATGACCAGCTATACGCGCTGCGATCACTCCTTCCTTCACATCCTCCACCGTAGGGAGCCTCAGATGCTCAGAGGGAGTAACATAGCAGATAAAGTCTGCACCGTAGGTGGCAGCCAGGGCACCACCAATAGCAGAGACAATGTGATCGTAACCCGGGGCAACATCTGTGACCAGCGGACCCAACACATAGAAAGGGGCACCGTGGCAGAGCCTCTTTTGCAAGACCATATTGGTGGCTATCTGGTCTAAGGGCACATGCCCCGGACCCTCCACCATTACCTGAACCCCTGCATCCCACGCCCTCTTCACCAGCTCCCCTATAATGATGAGCTCCTGGATCTGCCCCCTGTCCGTGGCATCTGCTATGCAGCCTGGCCTAAAGCCATCCCCCAGGCTCAGGGTGACATCATATGCCCTGGCCAACTCCAAAAGGCGATCATAGTACTCATAGAGGGGATTCTCCCGCTGGTTATAGCGCATCCAGGCAATAAGAAAGGCACCACCCCGGCTCACCACACCCAGGACCCTCCCCTCCTGCTCCATCCGGGCCAATGTCTCCAAGGTGACGCCACAGTGGACAGTGATAAAGTCCACCCCGTCCTTCACATGCCTCTCTATCCCCTCGAATATCTCATCCACAGACATCTCTACCACAGGCTGACCCCGCTTCCGCGATTCGATTGCCGCCTGATAGATGGGAACGGTACCCACGGGTACAGGGCTCCCTTGCACCACCATACGCCTCATGTGATCAAGATCCCCCCCTGTAGAGAGGTCCATCACTGCATCGGTGCCAGCCTCCAAGGCCGCACGGAGCTTTGCCATCTCCTCCTCCTCATCTGCCACGTCTGAGGAGGTGCCAATATTGGCATTCACCTTAGTGGTGAGCCCCTTCCCTATCCCCTTGGCCTGGCAATGTGTATGGAGCTTATTCTTAGGGATTACCAACTCACCCCTTGCTACCCTTTCCATGATCTCCTGGGGTGTATACCCCTCTGCCTGAGCCACCTCCTCCATCTCGGAGGTAATGATTCCTTGCCTCGCTGCCTCTAACTGCGTCATGGTCTCACAATCTCCTTCATCTCTCTTGTGATCTCCTCAGCCACCTCCCTGGGGTCCCCCTTCCAAAGGGCTGACATCACTGCAACCCCATAGGCCCCCGCCTCAAACGCCTGCCGAGCCTCAAGGGGACCTATACCCCCCAAGGCAAAAACAGGCACCCTCGACCTCTCAGCCACCTCTCTAAGACAATTCACACCCAATGGCCTGGCCAAGGGCTTACTCCTGGTAGGGAATATAGGCGAGAGGGTCACATAATCAACGCTCTTCCCTTGGGCCTCAATCGCCTCCTCCACAGAATGGGCAGAGAAACCTATAGTGGCATCGGGCCCCAAGAGAGGCCTGGCCACCTCGACAGGGAGAGATGAGCCATCCAGATGAACCCCTTGCGCTCCCACCGCCATGGCTATATCCACCCTTTGCGAAATCAGCAGAGGTATCCCTCTACCCTCCAACACCCTCTTAAACTGTCGGGCCACGACATAGAGGACGCGATCATCCAAGCCCTGCTCCCTGAGCAATACCGCCTCTACCCCTCCTGCAATGGCCTCCTCCACAGCCCGGATCAGCGGTTTTCCCTTGCAGAGGAACCGGTTGGTGACAGCCAGAAAGCGAAACACTCAACCCCCTATCCTTTCCAAGATCATTCTGGCCGCCTTCTCCCCAGAGAGAAGCATACCACCAAATACTGGGCCCATCCGGTGTGTGCCATAACAGGCTGTAGCCGCCATGCCAATGACAAATAACCCCGGATACACCTCCCCTGTGCATTCGGGCACTGATCTCTCACCAAAATCGGCCCACATAGACCTCTCCCCAGCCACCTTTCCCGTTGGAGTATTCAACTTCTTCCCCAATTTGTCCTGGACTACCCTGGCCACCTCTGCATCGTGCCCTGTACCATCCACTACATAAGAGGCACCCACGGTGATAGGATCCACATGGAGACCCGCCATCTCCACCGGAGTCCAACTCAACACCAAGCCAGAGACCCTCTCCTCCTCTCCCGAGACCTTCACATCCACCACTGAAAAGAGGTTGAAGATCCTGGCCCCCGATCTAACAGCCTGAAGCCCCAAAGCACAGGAGAGCTCTATGGCATCCACCAGGTAATACCCCTTTTCTCCATGATAGGGGGTGTATCGCACATTCATCTCGTCTAACACCCTCTTGGCCTCCTCCTGGACCACTACCTCGTTAAACATGGCCCCACCCCCCCAGATGCCTCCTCCAATGGAGAGCTTCCTCTCAAAGACACTCACCTTGACCCCTGCCCTTGCCAGGTAAGTAGCGCATACTAAGCCTGCCGGGCCTGCCCCCACTATAGCCACTTGAGCATCAAGGTGCCCCAGGAACTTCTGGGTATAACCCTCTACTATTGCCCTTGTGATAACCAACTCGTCTAATGGCATTTCTTCCCTCCTTCAAGGATAAGGACGGGGGCCAAAGATAGCTGTTCCAATGCGCACCATGGTAGCCCCCTCCTGAATCGCTACCTCAAAGTCCCCCGACATTCCCATGGAGAGGTGCCTAATGGGAACGCCGCACCTCTCCTCCACCTGATCCCTCAGCTCCCTCAAACTCCGAAAATAAGGCCTGGCTGCCTCAGGGTCCTCGCTGTAAGGGGCAATGGTCATAAGTCCCTCGAGGTTCAGGTGCTCCAATTGCAACACCTTCTGTACTAAGGCCTCAAGTCCCTCAACCTCTACTCCATGTTTGGTCTCCTCAGG
The DNA here is from genome assembly GCA_015486015.1 of Aquificota bacterium. Classification (GTDB taxonomy): domain Bacteria; phylum Thermosulfidibacterota; class Thermosulfidibacteria; order Thermosulfidibacterales; family B14-G1; genus WFSI01. The sequence continues at coordinate 20,552 of WFSL01000033.1, forward strand.
GGACGTCTTCACCTCCACCAATACATCTATCCTCTTCCCTTCTCTGGACGCCCTCTTCTCCAACTCTTCAGCCAGTGGCACGGAATCCAAGGATTGAATCATATCGAAAAGCCTCACTGCATGCCTTGCCTTGTTCCTCTGGAGGGTCCCTACCAAGTGCCACCGGGCCAACCTCCCAAGGCGCTCTATCTTCTCTCTGGCCTCCTGTACCCTGTTCTCGCCCAGATCCGTTACGCCCGCCTCCACTGCCTCCACAATCCTCTCCGGCTCCACAGTTTTTGAAACCGCTACCAGCAATACATCGGAGGGGTCCCTTCCTACTGAAAGGGCCGCCTCTGCCATCCTCTCTCTGACACGCTGAAGGTTCTCCCTAATACCCAAGCCTCCTCCTCCCTGAGCATATCCCTAACCTAAATCGAATGTCCTTTCCACTCCTCCCCATTAGACCTCTCCCTCAAACCTCATTAACGGGTCCTCTATAAAAGAAAGGATGGTGCCACTCAAGGCCCAACCTTATGCCAAGGCCTCCCTTATTTTCCTCAAAGCCACCATCCACGCTGGCAATCCCCGGGGTCCCCCCTCTATAACCCAACTCCGTACCTCCCTCAGACGCTCCACCCCTAAGGGCAGCCTCTCTACCAACCTGGATTCCAATGCCTCAGGGGAAATGCCCAATTCCCAAATGGGAAGTGAGTTCTTCACCAACCCCCGGATCACTTGCCACAGGTCCCTCTCCAAGTAGGCATATGCCAATACCTCCCAATGGTCAGCCTTCTTCTCTTCTCTCAACTGCCAGAGCACCTTGTCTAACGAAAAGAGGTGAAGCACCTGGTAGTAGAGGGAGGCCAGGGATCCCATCTCCTGTCCCATAGCCTCGCTCAAGGTAAAGATATCCATGGCGTTGGCCAAATGTGGAAGTGCCGCCCTGACTCGGGCCACTTCCACAGGAAGCCCCTCTGCCATAAAGCCCTGAAACCTCTCCTCCATGGAGTCGGCCAGATCCCCAGGCAATACCCGAGGCAAAAGGGAAACCAATTCATTCAATTGGGTGTGATACTTTGCGATCACCTCCTTCAAGGGGAGCCAATCTCTGCTGAAGAAGAGGCTCCACCGAACCGACACCTCCAAGGTATCGTACATCTCTAAAAGCGACTGATATTGGAGCTCGGCGGGCACAGAACGGCTGAGGTTGTAAATGGCTTGCTGATACTCAGGTACACCAAGAACCCCCTCCATCATCATATAAGAGGCAGCTACCTCCCCCGGACGGGCCTCCAACTCACTTAGCATCCTTGCAAAAAAGGCCAACCCAGATTGGTTCACAATGGTGTTGGTGATGATGGTAAGGACAATCTCGTCCCTGAGGAGGTGGTGTATTACCTCATCGTGGAATGGCTCCCTGAGAAGCGGAGGGAAGTAACGACTCAGGTATTCATCGAGATACACAGCCTTTATAAAAGGACACCCCCTCAGACTCCTCTTAACCCAAAGCTTTTCATACCCCAACAGAAGTGCCAGCTCGGGCTTGGTGAGGCCCCTGCCTGTCCTTGAACGGGCAACAAGCTCCTGGTGAGTGGGTATGAGAGCCCCATCATCAATGACGCCCTCGTCCATGAGCTTCCCTATCATCCACTGGAATGGCTCAAGATCCCGCTGACTCCTTATCACATCGAGACTCACGGCAAGGCTTTGCCGATGGTTATCGTATAGCACTGCATCAACCACCTGCTGGGCCACATCTCTCAAGAGGGCGTTTCGTTCTTCTCGGGTGATCTTCCCCTTTTTCAAGGGGTCCTGGAGGAGTATCTTGATATTCACCTCGTGATCAGAGAGGTCCACTCCGCCTGAGTTGTCTAAGGCATCAGTGTGTATCCTCCCACCCTTCATGGCATACTCTATCCTGGCCCTCTGAGTAAACCCCAGATTTCCCCCCTCCCCCACCACCTTTACCCTTAAATCACTGGCATTTACTCGGACAGCATCATTAGCCGGATCCCCTACCTCCAAATGACTTTCGTCTGAGGCCTTCACATATGTACCTATCCCCCCGTTCCACAGGAGGTCCACAGGGGCCTTCAAGAGCAACCGAATAAGCTCTTCCCCACTTACCTCCCCCTTGTCTGTCTTCAGCAGTGCCTTTACCTGAGGGGTAAGGGTTATAGCCTTGGCATCCCTGAGATACACCCCACCTCCTGGGCTAATGAGATCAGGATTATAGGCATCCCATCCCTTCCCCTCTCTAAAGAGGCGCATCCTCTCCTCCCAAGAGATCTGCGGATCTGGATCGGGGTCCAAGAATATATGAATGTGGTTAAAGGCACCTACCAGTTTGATGGTCTTCGAGAGGAGCATCCCGTTCCCGAACACATCTCCACTCATATCCCCTATACCCACCACCGTAATCGCATCCCTCTCAGGATCTATCCCCATCTCCATGAAGTGGCGCCTTACACAAACCCATGCCCCCTTAGCCGTTATCCCCAGCTCCTTGTGGCTGTATCCTGTAGATCCCCCAGAGGCAAAGGCATCCCCCAACCAAAATCCATACCCCTGGGCCAATTTGTTGGCCACATCGGAAAGGTGGGCAGTACCCTTATCGGCTGCCACCACCAGGTATGGATCGTCTCCATCGTAGCGGACCACCTGAGGGGAACAGATCACACTCCCATCCACCACGTTGTCCGTGATGTCCAGCATCCCCCTTATGAGTATCTGGTACTTTTCTGCTGCAAGCTGACCCGCCTTCTCCCTATCCCTTGGGGGGTACTTCACCACAAACCCACCCTTGGCACCCACAGGGATGATAAGTGCGTTCTTCACCATCTGAGTGCGCATAAGGCCCAAAATCTCGCGGCGAAAGTCATCTGGCCTATCGCTCCACCGTATCCCCCCCCGGGCCACCTTCCCTCCCCTGAGATGGATACCCTCCATACCGCTATCGTGTACATAAATCTCGTACATAGGCCTGGGAGAAGGCATGTGAGAGACCTTGGCACTCTCTATCTTAAAGGAGATGTAGTGGGAGACCTTGTCCTTTCTAAAATAATTGGTTCTGAGGGTGGCCTCCATCAAATTGAAGAGGGCCCTGAGGAGACGATCATCGTTCAACTGCTCCACCGCCTCCATGGCCTCCTCGAAATGCCCCTTCACCTCTTCAAGCGCAACACCCCGGTCCCCATCATAAGCAGGATTGAACTTGGCATCGAAGTAGTTCCAAAGACACCTTGCTACCTTAGGGTATGTAAGTAAGGCACTATTCACGGATTGGGTGAGAAAGTGAGGCACAATTTGGCGGAGGTAGTTACGGTAGGCCCTGTAGAGATCCACCACCTGCCAACCTAAGCCCTCCTTTACTACCAGCCTATTTAAGGGATCGTTCTCCACCACTCCACCCATAACGGCCTTAATAGCCTCAGCCAGCTCAGACCAAACGCCCTCCGAGACGGGGTCCCCTCCCTCAGTGGTCACACGATAGGAGTGGACATAACAAGAAATCCTCCCCCGCTCCAGTCTGAATGAAACTTCATCTATCACCTTGAGCCCCATATTCTCCAATACAGGAACCGTGGAGCTGAGGGTAAGCTCTTGGAGGGAAAAGAGCTTCATCCTGGTGTACCCCTCCTCCTGGTGGAAGCTCACCTGTATTCCTCCCATCTGCCTCACCCGCTCGAGATAAAGGAGATCCGCCGCTGCCTCCTGGGGAGGGGTAATGGCCTTGTACTCCTGAGGGAATGCCCCCACATATCTATGAAACAGTACTGCCGCCTCTTCTGGAGGATGATTTTCACTCAGGGTGCCCTTGAACCTATCCTCCCAGGATTGGGAAAGCAGGTTTATCTCCCTCTCCAGTGCCTCTATGTCTACAGCCCCAGAGGGGCATCCGTATAAGAAAAACCAAAGCAGAACCAACATCTGTTCATATACGGAGAGGCATTCCTCTATCTCTTCGGCCTTGGTGAGCGCCCGGACCCTCTCCCTAATCAGCTCCCCCAGCCTTGCGGAGTACTTCTGCCGAGCAAGGACCACCAAGAAGGCCAAATACTCTTCACGATCCCTCCGCAGCACCAAGCATCCCTCCTCAGGCCCAGCGTGAAGAAGGGTAGAAATCACCTCCTGAATCTCCTTCTCTGGACTGATAAGCAGCTCCTCAAGGGGGAGCAAATTGTAAAGCATAATAGCCCTCTTGTAATCATAGGAACCGGGCACCAACTTCATGGACTGAAGGATACGCTGGAGCCTCATCCTCAGGATGGGGAGGGCCTCCGCCTTTTCCCTGTAGGCCCTGTGGGCATACCTACCAAAAAAGAGATGCCACCCCTTTGGCTCCCCACTTTCCGTATAGGAACGCACCGCCACAACATCTATCCTTCCTCTGCGGTATATTTGGGATGAGCGTTCCCCTTTGGTGATCAGGAAAGGCCCTTCGAAGTGAGATAGTCTGTTTTTGAGCCCCTCTATGGAAAACAGGGACGGCACTTTCCTGTAAGCCAGTCTGCATATCCCAAGGCCCCCATCCTCCTCTCCATTCAGATAGAGAAAACCCAAAAAAACGAAGTGTTCGTCATAAAGCCACTCCAAGAACTGGATGGCCTCCTCCATGTCTCCTTGAGGGTCTCCCACGAGATCCCTGTAAAATTCCATATCATTGATGGCATCCCTGAGCCGCCTCTTCATCCTCACAAAGTCCTTCACCACATCCCTTGTCACAGGGAGAATACTCTGAAACCTTGCTATCACCTCCTCCAGGGGGACAGAGTTCAGGTGCACCTCAAAGAGAATGAGGGACTCCATCTTCCCCTCCTCCCAGGAGGGGGCCACCCTCTTGATCCTGCCCTCGCCATCCCTCTCCACTGAGAGTATGGGATGGACACAGAGATCGGGCGAGATCCCAAGGCCCTCCATCTGTAAGGTCAAGGTATCAATGAGGAAGGGCTGGTCTTCCATGTTTACAAAGATGAGGGCCCGCCCATCCTCTACCTTCCCCTCCACCTTTATATCGCCCTCCCTCCGGACCTCTAAGACCCTATAGGCAGCCAAGATCCTCTCCGCCAGCTCCTCCTCAGTGTATCGGGAGAGCTTAGACTCTGGACAATGCCGGAGGAAGATAGAGGCCAAGGCCTCTATCGCATGGGGCCTTTCCTCCCCAGCCCCTTTCAGCATAATAGAAACTACCCTATCTGCAAGGACCTTCAACATGCTGACCCCCTTCCACATAAAGCCTTTGGGGAGGGTGGAAAAAAATCGGCAATCTGTCAAGAAAAAATCACAGACCTCCTATTGACAATTCCCATTTTTTTCTATTATTAAAACACCCCTGCTTTGATCATTAAACAGAAAGTTTACTCCAAAACGGATTGTTTACTAATGATATCGAAGATGGAGATAGGGAGAAAGCTGAGGAGGCTGAGGAAATCCAAGTCCCTCACCCTCGAAGAGGTGGCCCAGAGGGCAAACCTCACCAAGGGCTTCCTCTCCCAGATAGAGAGGGACAAGACATCACCATCTGTGGCCGCCCTAAAGCAGATACTGGACGTCCTGGGTGAGGACATGTCCCACTTCTTTCAGAATGCAGGAGAACCAGAGAGGAACATCTTTAAAAGGAGCGATAGAAGGCCCTTAGAGGAGGAGTTCCCTGGAGTGCTTATGGAAACCCTTACCCCAGACATCCAGTACAGAGAGATGGACCCTTTCCTCGTCACTATGGAGAGGGGAGGGCGCATCACAGACGACGATTTCGATGAGGAAGAGGCCTTCGGGTATGTGTTAGAGGGGGAGGTGTGGATGACCATAAAGGGAGAAGAGCACAGACTCGAACAGGGAGACACCTTCTACCTCTTTCCAGAAACGGAGTTCTCTATGGAAAACAGAAGAGAAGAGAGGGCCAAAGTGCTGATAGTGGCCTATTAGTTGGGATTGACGGGAAAACCAACAGGCAACAGCAAAATCACCCCACTTATGGGGTCAGAAAGGAGGGGAGAGATGAAGGCACTGGGTCGTCATGTGTTGGCAGAGTTTTATGGTTGTGATCCCCAGGCGCTTAACCATAAGGATTGGTTAGAGAACATGATGCGAAGGGCAGCAGAAGAAAGTGGAGCCACAGTAGTAAGTTCAGCCTTCCATCTCTTCAATCCACATGGGGTAAGCGGCGCTGTGATTATAGCCGAGTCGCATCTCACTATTCACACTTGGCCCGAATATGGATATGCTGCTGTGGATCTATTCACCTGCGGCGACTCGGTAGACCCATGGATAGCCTTTGAAATGATAAAGGACTACCTCCAGGCAGAACAGATGTTCACCTTGGAAGTGAAGAGGGGGCAGCTCCACACTGTGGAGTCCCTCCAACACAAACCCTTCTGATGAGGAGGGCAGGAAATGATTATAAAGACCCCAAGCAAATTCTTCTTTGTCAAAGGTGCATCTGAAGGGTATATGCCACTTAACGCCTTCGACGGTGCGCTGATAGAGGCGGGTGTGGGGAACACCAACCTAATAAAGATGAGTTCCATTATTCCCCCCCACTGCCAAGAGGTGGAGCCGTTTCCCCTCCCCCAGGGGGCCTTGATCCCTGCAGCCTACGCAAGCATCACTTCCCAGGAACCTGGAGAGGTGATCTCCGCAGCCGTAGCCGCTGCCTTCCCCGAAGAGGAGGACCACGCAGCTCTCATAATGGAGTATGCAGCCAAGGGGAGTAAGGGGGAGGTGGAGGCCACGGTGGTCAGAATGGCAGGGGAGGGAATGAAGATGAGAGGCAAACGGGTGAAGACCATCAAGAGTGTCGCCGTAGAGCACGTAGTGAAGCGATGCGGCGCCGCCTTCGCCGCAGTGGTGCTCTGGGAGTAAAGGATGGCGCTTCAGGAAATGGAGCCCTTAGACCTGTGGTACATAGAGAAGTTTTCTGAGAACTGGGGGCTCTGCCTCAGGATCAAAAAGGGGCTCTATTCGGGTTTCAGCAAGTTGCAGCGAATAGACGTGCTGGAAACAGAGGAATTTGGAAGGCTTCTCCTCCTGGACGCCGCCATTATGCTCACAGAAAAGGACGAGTTTGCCTATCACGAGATGCTGGTGCATGTGCCCCTCCTCACCCATCCCTCTCCCTCAAGGGTGCTGGTGATCGGGGGAGGAGACGGTGGCGCCCTCAGGGAGTTGACACGCCACCCTGAGGTGAAGGAGATCACCCATGTGGAGATAGACGAAAAGGTGATTCAGATATCAAGAGAGTTTTTCCCCCAGTTGAGTGTAGGGTTTGATGATTCCAGGGTAAGGCTTAGGGTGGCCGATGGCGTCAAGTTTATCACAGAGTGCCCAGGTGAAAGTTACGACGTAATCCTGGTGGATTCCACCGATCCCAAGGGCCCTGCCGAGGGACTGTTCACTCCAGAGTTCTATTACCACTGCCACAGGGTGCTGAAGAGAGACGGGATCCTCACGGTCCAGGCAGGCTCCCCATACTTTCAGCAGGACCTCCTATCACGCGTGTTTAAGAGCTTCGAAAAACTCTTCCCCATAGCCAGGGTTTACCTCTCCGGGGTGATCACCTATGGGGGAATGTGGGCCTTTGCCCTTGGATCAAAAACATACGATCCCCTTGGCGAGCCACTCAGGGAGCTCAGTGGTGCCACCTTCAGGTACTACACCCCACAAATCCACAGGGCGGCCTTCGTGCTTCCCAGGTATCTTGAAGAGCTACTGGGGATTTGAGGTGGACACGGCATGATATCCAATTCCCTCAGGGGGAGACTCGCCTTTCTCTTGAGGCCCATAGGGGAAAAACTCGGGCAAATAGGTGTCTCCCCCAATCATCTTACCATAGCAGGGATGGCATTTAGCATCGCAGGTGGGTTCCTCATCTGCCTCGGCTACCTCCGATGGGCAGCGCTTCTGGTGATCGCAGGGGGGCTCTGTGACGCACTGGATGGTACGGTAGCCAGGGAGACCGACAATGTGACCCCCTTCGGGGCCTTCCTGGACTCCACCTTAGACAGATACTCCGATCTGGCCCTCTACCTTGGAGTAATGACCTTGGCCTACCTTAGGGGTGAACTTTCCCTCTTTATCTGGACCGCCTTGGCCACAGCAGGGGCTGTGATGGTGAGTTACACCAGGGCCAGGGCAGAGTGCCTCATAGAGAAGTGCCAGATAGGAATCATGGAGAGACCAGAGCGCATCATCCTCCTCCTTATAGGCCTCATCTTCCACTGGCTAAAGGGGGCCATGATCATCACAGCCCTACTGGCAAACGCCACCGCCATCCAGAGGATCCACCATACCTACAGAACAATCCGGTCCAACAGGTAAGCAGAGGGTTGAAGGAAGTCAGGGGCTATTTAGAAAAAGGGCTGAAAGCATGGGGGGTGCAGCTTCCGGAACATGGGCAAGAGCATCTCCTCCTCCTCATAAGAGAACTCATCCATTGGAACAGGTCCTTCAGCTTCACGTCCCTCAGCCGTCCCCAAGATCTGGTGGAGGTCTTCATCTTAGATCCCTTGGTCCCCTTAGCCTTAGGGCTGGCCATCCCTTCCCCCCTCCTCGATGCGGGCTGTGGACCAGGTTTCCCATCACTCCCCTTGAAAATTGCAAGCCCGCAACTGGAGGTGATGGCAGTTGATTCATCCAGAAAAAAGATAAACTTCGTCCGCCACATGGTCCGCCTACTGAGATTGAAGGGCTATTCACCTATGCAGATGCGCCTGGAGGCCTTGCTGGATCAGGGAAAGGTGTTCCCCACAGTGACGGTCAGGGCCTTATCCAACAAGCCTCAGACCTTAGAGACACTGACCCACCTCACCATGCCCAAGGGCGCGATAATCCTCTACGTGGGCAAGAGATGGAGCCCCAGCCTTTTACCATCCTCCTTCTCACTGGAGGGGATCCACTGGTACACCCTCCCCTTTTCCCAAAAGGAGAGGGGCCTTGTCAGGGCCTTGAAGGTCCATTAAAAGGGAAAGGGAGGGTGTTATGTCTGGTCACTCTAAGTGGGCCAATATCAAATACAGGAAGATGAAGGAAGATGCCAGGCGGGGACGTGCCTTCACTCGACTCACACGTGAGATCATCGTGGCCGCCAGGGAGGGAGGAGGAGACCCAGAAGGGAATCCGAGACTCAGGACAGCTATAGCTGCCGCCAAGGCAGCCAACATGCCCAAGGAGAACATAGAGCGGGCCATCAAGAGGGGTACGGGTGAGCTACCAGGTGTCACATACGAGGAGGTGGTGTACGAGGGCTATGGCCCTGGAGGGGTAGCGGTGATTGTGGAAGCCATCACAGACAACCGCAACCGAACGGCCTCCGAGATCCGACACATCTTCTCAAGGCACAGTGGTTCCTTAGGGGAAACGGGCTGTGTCTCCTGGTTATTTGAGAGGAAGGGGGTGATCACCGTAAATGCAAAAGGGATCTCCGAGGATGACCTCTATGCAGTAGCATTGGAGGTGGGAGCAGAGGACGTGAAGGTGGACGAGGATCTCTATCAGATCATCACTGCCACAGAGGATTTTCAGGACGCCAAAGAGGCCTTAGAGAAGACGGACCTGTCCATAGAAGGCGCGGAAATCACCCTTGTACCCAAAAACACTGTGAGAGTTGAGGGAACAAACGCAGAGAAAGTATTAAAACTCATGGATGCCTTAGAATCCATGGACGAGGTGCAAAGGACATACGCCAACTTCGACATCCCCGAGGAGATAATGGCAGCAATGGGGGCCTGAACGTGATCCTAGGTATAGATCCAGGGTCCGTACGCATGGGTTATGCGCTGTTATCAACACTCCATGAGGTAGAAACGGGGGTGCTCAAATTGAAGGGCAAGATGACACTTCCTGAAAAGGCAGGGCTCATTTTCCGCTTCATAAGAGAGCTCATCGAGACCAAGGGGGTGAGAGAGGTGGCCATGGAGAAGTTCTTTTATCACAAGGACCCAAAGGCATTGGCCGTCCTTTCCCACTGTAGAGGAGCTGCCATGGCAGCGGCGGCATTGGCAGGGGTGCCCGTGTTCGAGTATTCCCCCATGGAGGTGAAAAAGGCCGTCGTGGGTTATGGCCACGCCACCAAGGACCAGGTAGCTTGGATGCTGAAAAAGCGGCTGCAGATCGCAGGAGACCCATCCCCAGATGAGGCCGATGCCCTGGCGGTGGCCATGTGTCATCTGGCCCAGCAAAGGATCCATCAAGGGGCAGGGTCTGAATGATAGAGTATATCCAGGGTCTGCTAATAGAGAAGGGGGAAGGGGTAGCGGTGATAGAAAGCATGGGGATGGGGTTCAGGATCTTCATTCCCCTCTCCACTCATCTTCGTCTGCCGCCACCAGGTGAGGAGTGCCGCCTCTGGACCCACCTCCACCTTGGAGAGAAAGGTCCCTCCCTCTACGGCTTTACCTCAAAGGAGGAGAAGAGCCTCTTTCGCATCCTCGTCTCCATCCCACGCATGGGTCCCAAAGTCGCCTTAGCCATTGTCTCACACTTCTCCTTGGGAGACTTATGGAGGGCCGTAGAGGAAAGGGACTTGGAGCAATTGAAGAAGGTACCAGGGATAGGAGAAAAGACGGCGGAGAGGCTGATAGTGGAGCTGAAGGGGAGAATGCCCCCCGAGCGTGAGGCTCCCGTCCCCTGGGAGTCCACCATCCTCTCAGCCCTCGCCAACCTGGGATACTCCCAAAAAGAGATAAGAGAAGCCATAAGGAGGGCACATCTCACACCCCAGATGAAGGAGGAGGAGATGATAAGGCATTGCCTCAGGGTGCTGGGAGGTGCCATTGGATAGGTATTTAGATCCCCAGCCTACCCCAGAAGACCTGCGCATAGAGGGTGGACTCAGACCCCAGAGGTTCCAGGAATACATAGGCCAGAGCAAGGTAAAGGAGAATCTCAAGGTCGCCATAGAAGCAGCCCTGGGCAGAGGAGAACCCTTAGATCATGTGCTCCTCTATGGTCCCCCAGGCCTTGGGAAGACCTCCATGGCCTGGGTAATATCAAAGGAGATGGGTGTGGGCATAAGGATTACCTCGGGCCCGGTATTGGAGAGGACAGGGGATTTAGCAGCCATCCTCACCAGCCTAAGGGATGGGGATATCCTATTCATAGACGAGATCCACCGGCTCAATCCATCCATAGAGGAAATGCTCTATCCCGCCATGGAGGAGTTCAAGTTGGACCTCATTGTGGGCCAGGGGCCAGGGGCCAAGACCCTGCGTCTCGATGTTCCCCGATTCACCCTTATAGGGGCCACCACCAGACTGGGCCTCCTCACATCCCCTTTAAGGAACAGGTTTGGGGTAGTCCTGAGACTGGATTTCTATGGATTGGAAGAGTTAAAGGAGATTGTGCTCCGTTCAGCAACCATCATAGGGGTGCACATCGACCCATCTGGAGCAGAGGAGATAGCCAAGAGGGCCAGAGGGACCCCGAGAATAGCCAACAGGCTACTGAAGAGGGTGAGAGACTATGCAGAGGCCAGGGCAGAGGGGGTCATCACCCTTCAGGTGGCCAAGAGGGCCTTAGAGCTCATGGATATAGACGAGGCAGGTTTTGATACCTTGGACCGCAAGTTCCTCCTCACCATCATCGAAAAATTTGGCGGCGGACCAGTGGGCATAGACACATTGGCTGCATCATTGGGGGAAGAGAGAGGAACATTGGAAGAGGTCTACGAGCCCTATCTCATTCAAGAGGGGTTTATCAAGAGGACCCCCAAGGGGAGGGTGGCCACGGACAGGGCCTATCGCCACTTCAACCTTAGATTCCCTTCCCATCCTGATCAAAAGGGCCTCCCCTTAGAGGAATGATATGGAGAGTCTCCTAATCCACGCCTGCTGTGCCAACTGCCTCCTCTATCCCCTGAAGGTCTTAGAAGGGCAATTCCAGCGGATCATGGTCTTTTGGTATAACCCTAACATCCACCCTTACCAAGAGTACAAAAGGCGCCTCGATGCCATGAAGCAACTGGAAGAGAGATGGAACCTCAGGGTGATCTATCGAGACACTTACCCCATAGAAGAGTGGCTTCAAGCCGTGGTCTTCCGTGAGGAAAAGCGATGCCTCTACTGCTATCATGAAAGGCTTTTGGCCACGGCTCAGGTGGCAAAGAGGGGAAACTTCAGTCACTTCACCACTACTTTGCTATACAGCAAACAGCAGAGGCACGAAATCATAAAGGAAATAGGTGAGAGCATAGGCAGGAGGTATGGAGTGAAGTTCTTTTATCAAGACTTCAGGGAGGGCTGGAAGGAGGGGATTCGGCTCTCGAAGGGGCTCGGCCTGTACCGCCAGCAGTACTGTGGGTGCATATACTCGGAAAAGGAGAGGTACTATAGTCAAGGAAAAGGCGGCGAACATAGACAAACAGAAAAAGTGGGCCTATCTTTCACAAAAGAGGAGGTTAGTGGTGAATGACCTGGGTCCATTGGCCAAAATGCTCATCGTAATGGGCTTACTTTTGGTGGCCTTAGGGGGAGTTCTCTTAGTAGCCACCAAGCTCCCCCATTTGGGACTGGGGAGGCTGCCCGGAGACATCTATATAAAGAGGGAGAGGTTCACCTTCTACTTCCCCATTGTCACCTGCATCATCCTCAGCGCAGTGCTCACCCTCCTGTTGAACCTGTTCTTCAGAAGGTGAAAGACCACTCATTTCCCGTTTCCCTGGCCACTACCAAGTTCTTCTATCCTCTCCTTAGCCCACAGTGCCCCCACCGAATCCGGGTAATCCTTCACAAGCCTCCTGTACATGCAGAGTGCATCCTGGGTTTTTCCCATCTTCTCTAAGAGATAGCCCTTATTGAAAAGATAAGGCGCCATATCGCCCGGGGGAACCTTATCTTCGGGGATCATCTCCAGATATCCCCACGCCCGATCCAGGTCATGAAGGGCCACCTCCGCCATGGCCGCCATCCGCATCAGCATCTGAAATCTCCCCCTGGCCCATGGATACTTTTCAACAAAGGCCTCGCATTCCTTCAGCGCATTATGTATGTCCCCCACCCTTTCATAGAGGCAGCATATGCTCCTTTGCACCCTTAACGGCCTGAAATGCGGAGCCCTCTCCCTGATTTGGAGAAAGAGGGCCAGCCCTTGCCTTATACGGCCCTCATCCACCAGATGCTGAGCCCGTATATACACCCCATTGGCATCCCAGCCTGCATCTTGCCCAAATGCCGCCCAGGGGAGGATTAAAAGGGAGAATGCCACCAAAAACCAACGCCTCATACAATCCTCCTCAGCCTCTCCCCTGCCTCCTCCAAGTACTCCTTTGGCACAGTGAGGGCAGCCCTGACATAACCCTCCCCATGAGGACCAAAACCCACACCAGGGGTAAGCACCACCCCTACCTCCTGCAAGGCACGTGTAGCAAAGGCGACAGAGTCCTGGCCCTCAGGTACGGGGAACCAGACATAGAATGTAGCCTGAGGAGAATCAGCCCGAAACCCTGCCCCCCTCAGCCTATCTATCAGCACATCCCGACGCTCTCTATAAACCCGCCTCATCTCCTCCACCCCATGCTCACCATCAAGGGCCTCTATCCCTGCCTCCTGCACAGCCTGGAATGCCCCAGAGTCTATGTTGGTCTTCACCCTCTTCAACCCTTGGATGATCCTCGCATTCCCCACGCCCATGCCTATCCGCCAGCCAGTCATGTTGAAGGTCTTAGAAAGGGAGTGAAACTCAATGGCCACCTCCTTGGCACCCTCAACCTCCATCAGGGAATGGGGTGGCTCCCCAAAGTACACCTCACTGTAAGCAGCATCGTGGCAGAGGATGATGCCATACTCCTTGGCAAGTCCAACGGCCTCCTCAAACAAGCCCAAGGGTGCGACAGCGGCAGTAGGATTGTTGGGATAGTTCAAAAACATAAGGCGGGCCTTATCCAGCACATCCCTGGGGATAGCAGAGAAGTCAGGCAAAAAACCATTCCCTGCCCTCAGGGGCATGGGATAAGGTTCCCCCCCTGCCAGGATAGTGGCACCCCTGTAAACAGGATAGCCAGGATCTGGAATCAGTACCACATCCCCAGGGTTCACAAATGCCATAGGGAGATGGCCGATCCCCTCCTTGGACCCAATAAGGGCAATCACCTCACTTTCAGGGTCCAGCTCCACCCCGAAGCGCCTTTTGTACCACCGGGCCACCGCCTCCCTGAAAGCGAACATCCCCTCGTAAGTGGGGTATCGATGGTGCTCCGGCCTCTCCACCGCCCTCTTCATACGCTCCACAATAGGGGAAGGGGTGGGCAAATCGGGATCACCCACCCCCAAGTCTATCACGTCCATCCCTCTGGCTACCTGCCGCTCCTTTGCCTCATCAAGCCGGGCAAATAGATAGGGGGGCAGCCTCCTTAACCTATCTGCCAGCTCCACATGCTACCTCCATTAATCTGTGCCTACCACTCCCCCGTCCTCAGATATTGGTCTATAGCCCGGGCGGCCTTCTTGCCGTCTCCCACAGCCAGGATCACCGTAGCCGAGCCCCTTATAATGTCTCCACCGGCAAAGACCCCCCTCTTCGTAGTCTTACATGTCTCCGGATCCGCTACAATGTATCCCCATTTATTTGTCTCCATGTCGGGGGTGGTGGATGGCACCAAGGGATTGGCACCCGTGCCGATAGCCACAACCACCGTATCTACTTCCATAATGAATTCAGAACCTTCAATGGGCAAGGGGCGCCTGCGCCCCGACTCATCGGGCTCGCCCAGCTCCATGCGGATGCACTTCATGGCCTTCACCCAGCCATTCTCATCCCCCAGGATCTCCACAGGGTTGACCAAGAAATCGAAGATCACCCCCTCCGCCTCGGCGTTCTCTATCTCCTCCTCCCTGGCAGGCATCTCCACCCTACTGCGACGATAAACAATATGAGCCTCCTCTGCACCAAGCCTCAAGGACGTCCTCACCGCATCCATGGCCACATTTCCACCACCTATCACTGCCACCTTCTTGCCCACCTTTATGGGGGTATCGTACTCGGGAAAGAGATAGGCCTTCATCAGATTGTTCCTGGTAAGAAACTCATTTGCAGAGTACACGCCATTCAGATTCTCACCGGGGATGTTCAAAAACCATGGGAGACCAGCCCCCAAGCCAAGAAAGACCGCATCGAAGCCTTCCTCATTAAGGAGATCGTCTATGGTAAAGGTCTTGCCTATCACCACATCGCAGTAAAGCTTCACGCCCAACTTCTGGATATAATCCACCTCCCGTTGCACAATAGACTTGGGCAACCTAAACTCCGGAATCCCATAAACCAGTACCCCTCCTGGTTTATGGAGTGCCTCAAAGATCACCACCTCGTGCCCCATGAGGGCAAGGTCTGCAGCCACCGTAAGGCCAGCCGGACCTGAACCCACCACCGCCACCCTCTTGCCTGTACTCGGCGGCAACTCTGGGATCTCCACAGCCCCAACCCTTGCCTCGTAGTCCGCCACAAAGCGCTCCAGCCTGCCAATGGCGACAGGGGCCCCTTTCTTATGGAGGACACAGAGGATCTCACACTGCTCCTCCTGGGGGCATACCCTGCCACATACGGCTGGCAATGCGTTGGTCTCCTTGATTTTGCGGCTGGCCTCCACAAACTTTCCCTCTGTGACCAGCTTAATAAACTCTGGGATCTTCACCTCAGCAGGGCACCCATCAATGCAAACAGGTCTCTTGCACTGAAGGCACCTCTCGGCCTCCGCAATAGCCATCTCCTCCGTGTACCCCAGTGCCACCTCATTGAAGTTCTTGATCCTTTCCTTAGGATCCTGCCTGGGCATATCTACCCGATTCAGATTCAAACCCTTTCTGGGCCTCTTCTCTTCAGCCATCAGCACACCCCCTGAAAGGCCTCAGGATGCTGTCTCTTAAACCTCTCCAAGGCCTCCTTCTCCTTGTCCAAGTACATCTGCTGTCTCTTTATGAGCAGATCATAGTCCACCTGATATCCATCAAACTCTGGACCGTCCACACAAACAAATCTCGTGGTGCCCCCAACAGATACCCGGCAAGCCCCGCACATCCCCGTAGCATCCACCATAATAGAGTTGAGGCTCACTATCAGGGGCACCTTGTAAGGTTCAGCCGTTCTGGCCACGAATTTCATCATGATAGCAGGCCCTATGGCCACAGCCATATCCACCTTTTCATCCCTGTCCAGGACCTGCTTGAGGGCATCGGTGACAAACCCATGCATCCCATAAGACCCATCATCAGTAGTCACAATGAGCTCATCGGAAATGGCCCTCATCTCATCTTCCAAGATGAGGAGCTCTTTGGTCCTGGCACCAATGATGGATATGAGCCTGTTACCTGCCCCTTTCATACCTTTTGCGATGGGATAGAGCGGACCTACACCTACCCCTCCACCGACACAGACCACAGTGCCAAAGTCCTCGATATGGGTAGGCCTACCCATTGGCCCCACCACATCGGCAATGGCGTCCCCCGGATTGAGGAGACTCAAGTGAAAGGTGCTCTTACCCACCTTCTGAAAGAGCAGGCGGACGGTCCCCTCTTCCCTGTTTGCATCCACCACCGTCAAGGGAACCCTCTCACCTTTCTCATCCACCCTTACGATAACAAACTGCCCGGGACGATACTTCCTGGCTACCCGCGGAGCCTCAACCCATAGCTCCGTGATGGTAGGGTGCCACTCCCTCTTCCTCACTACTCTGAACATGATTCTGCCTCCTCTCTGTCTAATCCCTGGATCATATCCAGTGTAACCTCCTCCCAACGAAAACTACCCCCCAAACTACCAAGGAAGGCAATCTACCAAATGAGGCATAAGATGGTCAATGAATGCAGAACGGCCCAGGATCCATGGGGCATCGCTTGACACCCCCCTAACAACCTGTAATCATAAAAATCATGAACGAGGAAACAGAGAAGGGCTGTCCATGAAGCGTCTCCCAAATATCATCCTTGGCATCATAATGGTGATCTTCTCGCTCCCTCCGGCACCCTATGGGAGCACGCTCAAACCCCAAATGCCCAAGGGACCCTACTCCTTCGACATAAAGGCCTCCTCTGAAAAGCTTACAAAGCGCCTTGAAGAGCGGTTTCGCATCCCTCCATCCCGTGTAACCCTGGTCAGAAAGGGGAAGGTGCTAATAGAATCTACTGGTGAGATCCCCTTAGGACTGGAGCTCTTGGTCTGCAAGCCAGGCAAGCCCATAGTGGACAAAGCATCAGGCGAGACCTATCCAGGCTTCGACATCCCCGTAGCCCTAATCCAGATAAAACAGAAACAGGGGAAGCTCTACCTGGCCCAGGTCACCAAGAGCTGGAAAGGCATCAAGAAGGGCTACAAGGTGAAGGCACCCGAGGTGATCTATGTAAAGGTAGAACCTGCTAAGGTGGAGGGGAATGTCCCAGTAGACCCCAAGGACCTGGACACGGTCTTCAGGTTTGCCGTAGGAGAGTCCCTCTTTCTAAAGCTCCTCAAGCCCCAGGAACCCTTGCCCCCCGAAGGATACGGGATACTACTGCACCCCGTGGTCACCTCTGCAGGCACCATGCCCGTCCTGGGCTGTTATGTGGATTCCCTCTCCACAGGCCGCTCCCTCTTTGCCATACAGGAAACACTCAATTTGGTAAAGAGCGCCTCCTACAGAGAGATCATGAAGAAGAGGACCCTGATAGAGACAGGGGAATGGGCAGGCTATCAAGAGGCCATCGCTTCACGCGTATTCAAGGAGAGGTTCACATCTGTCGCAGTGGCCGATGTGAACAGGGATGGCAAAGATGAGATCATCCTGCTGGGCCCCAAGGACCTCACCGTATACCAATTGAAGGAGAAGGAGTTCCAGAAGCTGTACCAGTACAGGCTCCCCACCAGGGGTGCCTATGCCAGGAGATACCTGAGGGTGGATGTGGGAGACATAAACGGGAATGGTATCCCAGAGATATTCATCACCTGCGTGGTGGAAGACCTTATGTCTGGCTTTATCAGACCACACTTAGCCTCCATGGTCTTAGAGCTCCACGGTAAAAAATTTAAGGTGCTGAAAAAGAAGATGCCCTACTATCTCATGGTGGTACACCCCAGGGCAGAAAAGAAGAGCAAACCTATCCTCCTGGCCCAAAAGATGGGGGAATACGACCCCTTTGAGGGTCCGGTGATTCAACTGGTCTGGAATGGTAAAAATTATGTAAAAGCCCCTAAACCCATTTACCCCTTCATCTCCAAGATAGGGCACCTCTACGGCATCTTGTGGGACGATTTCAACCTGGATGGAAGGCTTGAAGTAGCAGTGATAGACAACGATGGCTACCTCACGGTCTACGACACTAAGGGCCATCCCCTGTGGGAGAGCCCCGAGAGCCTCGGCGTGGTGAAATACGACTATTTCGACCAAACCCCCAGGTTCCCCAAGTTCCCTGCCATGAAAGACTTCAACCCGGAAGACGTGGCCCTAAAGCGCTACATCCCAAGGAGGATCCTGTCTGCCTATCTGGAAGGAGAAGGCAGAATGGCCCTTTTCACCGTGCTAAACGACGTACCCTCCTTCGTCATGGCAGGGGTAAAACTGGAGGCCCCATGGCAGGGCGTAAATGGCCGAGCGGCTAAATTGGCCTTCGTGGGATCGGGAAAGGCATACGCCGCCTATTTTGACATTATATGGGAAAGCCCAAAATTCAAAGACCTATACGCCCAAGACCTCGCCCTGGGGGATGTCAATCAAGACGGTGTTTTGGATGTTACCCTTCTATCTTACAACAAAAAAATCGGAAAGGTGAGGGTTGACATTTACCCCATCTCAGGCTTATGAAAAAGTTCAAGCAGACCATTGACAGGTCAACGGGTGTTTATTATACTGCAAGCAGAAGACCTTTGAGGACAAAAAACCTGAGGAAGGGGGGTGGTAGCAACAAGGGAGAGCAAAAGAGCGGAGGGATTAGGGTTTTGGGGTTTGTGTAAGGTGGAAGGATATTTTAAGAAAAGGAGGTAGGAGGATATGAGAAAAGGCTGGTCAGTACTTGTCGCATTGGCGTTTCTCATCGGCCTCGCATGCTCCGCATCGGCGGGTGTCTTATCTGTTAGGGTGCCCACAAAGAGCGGTATCGAGGCCAGGTTTGGGATGGTGGAGCTCTTCACCATGAACTGGAGCAACAACTACGACTTCTATAATGATGCCTCGGATCCCTCCTGGGAGGGCGATCCTGAGGGAGAGGTGCGCCAGGACTACCTGTCCCACATGGTCTACTTCCCCATAGACTTCGTAAAAGAGGGCCAGTGGCGTGCCCATATGCTCTTCTCCTACAAGGGCTCCGACCAGGACCAGGGAGCAGATGCAAATTACAATGCGTTTAACGGTGTTGACTATGACCGCTGGCGTGTTGAGCGTGCCTACTTCGAGTTCAAGCTCAAGTTCCTCCCAGTAAATGCCTGGATAGGTGTAGGTCATGACATCTGGACCATAGACAGGGAGGGCGGTTGCTTAGTCTACTTCGATGACGATCCCGGTATCCGCTTCTACGGCAACATCAAGAAGTTCACTTGGGACTTCAAGTTTGCCAGGAAGTCCGAGCAGACCGATGAGCAGGCATTTAAGTACGATCCCAACAGGGATGTCTACATGCTCAAGCTGGGCTATGACTTTGCCCCATACTTCAAGCCCCATATCTTCTTTGCCTGGGACCGTAACGGCGCCGCAAGATACACCATATACGATGCTAATGGCGTGCCCTCAAACGCCGTAACTGACAATTATAACGGCGTGAATGTACCCTATATTGCCGTGGGTACTGCTGATGCTGGGGCCTACGATGTCTACTACATTGGTGCTACCCTTACAGGGAAGATCGGTCCCCTCATGTACCAGGCAGAGGGTGTCTATCAGGGTGGAAACTTAGATGTGAAGGGTAAAGGCACGTATCAGCCCGACGGGGATCGTGAAGACGATTATGACATCAACGCCTGGGCAGGCCTGGTTAACTTCCAGGTGGACCTGGCCCAGTGGATCCCCGCCCTCAACAAGTTTGTGGTGGGAATCGGTGGTGTTTACTACTCCGGCGACGATGATCCCAACGACGATAACCTCGAGGGCTTTGTGGGTGTCACCAGCGGTAACAGGTTCTTCAAGCCCTGGGAGATGGGGACACTGCCCGTCCATGGTGCCAATGAGCAGCCTGTGATTGGCAGCACCATTTATGCCTGGAACCCCACTGGTTGGGGCGTGGGCCCCGGACTCGGCGGTGTGGTAGGCCAGTCTTTGGATAAGGCGAATCTTGGTGCCCATGGCGACAACCCCGGCCTCTGGGCCATCGTCTTCACCATTGACTGGGTGCCTGCCACCAACTGGGACATTAAGGCCCTGGTGAAGTACATGCAGTGGGACCACACCGATCCAATCGAGGATCAGTTGGGTGACAACCACTGGCACAAGATCCTGAGGCTCCCATACCACGTAGATAAGGATGAGTTTAAGTTCAGGCCCAATCATGCCCATGACATTGACGAGAGTATCGGTACAGAGACAGACCTCATGGTGAGCTATAGGATGTACTCCAACGTGACGGTGTTTGGTGGTATCTCCGCCCTCTTCCCCGGCAGCGGCATTGACGATATCAACGATGTCCTCTACGACGACAACGACTCTGACACCGCCTGGCACGGTCAGTTGGGCGTAAAATTCGTCTTCTGAGTGTAGCCTGTATGTAGATTCTGATCTTTGGCCCGCTGGCTAAATGCCAGCGGGCCATTTTACAAACTGGGGAGGTGGATGTGAAGAAGGCATGGATATTTTCTCTGGCGGTTTTATTCACCTTTGGTCTTCTCTGTAGTGCTTCGGCGGGGGTCCTCTCTGTGAGGGTACCCACAAAAAGCGGCATAGAGGCCAGGTTTGGGATGGTGGAGATCTTCACCATGAACTGGACCAACAACTACGACTTCTACGACGACGCCTCGGATCCCATGTGGGGTGGTGATCCTGAAGGGAACGTCCGCCAGGACTACATGTCCCACATGGTCTATTTCCCCATTGACTTTGTGAAGGCGGGTCAGTGGAGGGCCCACCTGCTCGCCTCCTACAAGAGTTCCGACTTCGACCAGGGGGCAGACGTCAACAAGGACACATTCAACGGTGTTGACTATGACCGCTGGCGTGTTGAGCGTGCCTACTTCGAGTTCAAGCTCAAGTTCCTCCCAGTTAACGCCTGGATAGGTGTGGGGCATGATCTCTGGGACCTGGATCGGGCTGGAGGTGCCTTAGTCTACTTCGACGACGATCCCGGTATCCGCTTCTACGGCAACATCAAGAGGTGCACCTGGGACATCAAGTACGCCAGGAAGTCTGAGCAGACCGACGAGCAGGCCTTTGATTATGACTCCAACAGGGATGTCCTTGCAGCCAAGATCGGTTATGACTTTGGCCCATACTTCAAGCCCCATATCTTCTTTGCCTGGGACCGCAACGGTGCCGCAAGATTCAGCATGTACAAGTCTGACGGCCTCTTCAGCAAGGATATCATTACCAACGATGCCGGGGCCTATGATGTATTCTACATTGGTGCCAATGCTACGGGGAAGATTGGTCCCCTCATGTATCAGATAGAGGGTGCCTACCAGGGCGGAAGCGTAGATGTGAAGGGTAAAGGCATGTACCAGCCCGATGGTGGGCGTGAGGACGATTTTGACGTCTCAGCCTGGGCAGGCCTGATAAACCTCCAGGTGGATCTGGCCCAGTGGATCCCCGCCCTCAACAAATTCGTGGTGGGAATCGGTGGTGTTTACTACTCCGGCGACGATGACCCCGACGACGATAATCTCGAGGGCTTCGTGGGTGTCACCAACGCTAACAGATTCTTCAAGCCCTGGGAGATGGGTACACTGCCCGTCCATGGCACAAACGAGCAGCCTGTAGTCGGCAGCACCATTTATGCCTGGAACACCACCGGTTGGGGTGTGGGTCCTGGAATAGGTGGCGTTGCAGGCCAGCCTGTGGATGCAGTGAATCTTGGTGCCCATGGCGACAACCCCGGTCTCTGGGCCATCGTCTTCACCATTGACTGGGCACCTGCCGCCAACTGGAACATCAAGGCCATGGTGAAGTACATGCAGTGGGACCACACCGATCCAATCGAGGATCAGTTGGGTGACAACCACTGGCACAAGATCCTGAGACTGCCCTACAGCGTAGATCCTGATGAGAAGGATCTTCACCCCAACAGGGCCCACGACATTGACGAGGAGATCGGCACAGAGACGGACCTCATGGTAAGCTACAGGATGTACACCAACGTAACCATATTTGGCGGCATCTCCGCCCTCTTCCCCGGCAGCGGCATTGACGACATCAACGATGTCATCTACGGCGACAACGACTCTGACACCGCCTGGCACAGCCAATTAGGCGTAAAATTCATCTTCTAAGGGGTCAGGTCTTGAATTTGGCAATTTCCTTAGCGCTGTTCACACCAGATCATAAGACCAGTAGACTTTGACGCCCTTCTCCTGGGCATAGGCCTCCACATCAGGCACCACGGTGTGGACAACTGCCACCTTCACCACATCTTCGCCTTTCACGCCCTCCAGAGATGAAACCAGCTCCACGTGCTTGAGAAACCTGTTCACCTCCTTTTTAGAGAGGCTGGTCTTGGCCTCACCCAAAACGAGGACCCTTCTGCCATTCTTCTTGCCCCAACCGTAGATGTTCACCTGGACATACCGGCCCTTCTTGGTGCCAGGCAGGTATTTTCTTAAAAGCCTCCCCTCTAACTGAATGCCGAAGTCCCTCTCCAAAAGAGACGGCAGGTAGCGGTAGCTCTTGTTCTCCAGCTCATAGCCCACGGCATCGGACATGCTCTCCAGCCTCTCCCTGGTTTCAGCATGGGCTTCGGTGAGCTGGTCCATCCTCTGGGCGAGCTCCCCCAGCCGCCTTTCGGTTTCCCTCTGGGCCTCGGCCAGCTGGTCTACCCTAACAGTGAGCTGCCCTAACCGCTCCTCGGTCCTCCTCTGAGCCTCGGCCAGCTCATCCATCCTCACTGCCAGTTGGTCCACCCGCTGAGCGAGCTCGTCCAAGCGCTCCTCGGTCCTCCTCTGAGCCTCGGCCAGCTCGCCTACTACAGCCTTCAGCTCTAAAAAGTCGTCTCTCTTAACCGACTCTCCGACTACACGCTGAATGGCCCTCACCACCTTCAACAAAGGTGGCCTTAGCTCCTGGGGCAGCTCTTCGAAGGCTTCCAGTAACTCGACTTCTAACATGGGCAAACTCCTATGGCCTTATATCTCAGAATCTATCTCTTTCTGAAGGTAAAATCAAAGTATCATTTCGGGATTACTCAAAAGCCACAACGCAGGAGAAGAGGCAAGACAGGCCAGGGGGCACGGCCTTCATGTAAAGAGGAGGCCTTTACTCCAGGATCATGAGCAGGTCCCCTGACTCTACGGTATCTCCCCTGAAAACCAGCACCTCCTTCACTTTGCCAGGCATAGGGACCCCTCGAGCACTAACCCCTGGAGCCTTTCGTTAAACCCCCCATAGGAGAGGATCTTGATCCCCCTGTCCTTTCTCTCTGGAAACTTAAAGAGTTCCGGTCCAAGGGAAAGTGGAAAAATAAAAACAAGGGTGGAAATACCACCACCCCTTCTTTTATATACCCGAAATCTGGTGCCGAAGGCGGGATTCGAACCCGCACGGCCTTTTACAGCCACTGGATCCTGAGTCCAGCGCGTCTCCCATTTCCGCCACTTCGGCACAGGGGTTAAACACCTACTGCATGGGAGTTTATAGGTCCATCGTGCCCTACTGTCAAGGGCTACCCTACTGGATAGAGTGGCTCTCCTGCCTTATGGAGGTGGGGTCGGCTTGGAGGTAACAGCTCCCACCTTACCACCCCTCACCTCCATTCCAGGCTCCAGGGGCATTTTGGAGTTGTAGAGATAGCAGGTAGAAACCCTCTCCTGCACCCTGATCACCACCAACCTGCCCACTACCTCATCCACACCAGCAGGGGAATAAACGTCCAGCACCATCCCAGGGCGCAGCCCATCCCGTGTCCCCAGGTTCACCATGACGAAGTCCATAAGGGCACCCACGTTCTTTTCACCCTGCAGCTTGACTATAACACCATGTCTGTCCGGAGGACCGGGGATAAACCTGTATATAGGGGGAAGCGCCTTCAAGGGGAGCAGGAAATCCCCCTTTCTAACAGGAAAGGCCACAGTCCTGATGGTCCCTTGGGCCTTTTCTTTGCCCACCTTGTCCACCTGTAAGACACCCAAACAGTCCACCTGCCACCCAATAGCCTTCCTTGTATTGGGCATCTTCACCTTCCCATCGTTGCGGACTATCAGATACCTCTCACCCACCTTGCAGGGGGCCACCCCGGTCCTCCAATAGATGGAGACCCGATCATACTGGTTAAAGATAGTCTTATCAGGATCATATACGCTCGTCCCAAGCGTATAAGGAGAAAACACAGGCCTGGGGGAGAGGTAAGACGAAAAGAGGATTACCCCAGAAGGCACAAGGGGCCTCCTTTTAACTGCTACCCCATGCACAGTGGGCTTGGTCAAATACTTCACCTGAGCAGGATGGGGTACAAGGAGCACCTCCCCAGGGTATATCCAGTGGGGATTAGGAACCTTATCCTGATTGCTGTCCCAAATGAATGGCCAATAGAGGGAGTTACCGTACAAGCTTTGGGATATGCCCCAGAGGGTGTCTCCCTTCTTTACAGTATACTGAGCACTCCGAGGCCCCTTTCCACACACGCCGGGCCCTGAACCCATGAAAAAGATCAAGATCCATACCAACACCCTCAAAAACCTCTGCCTCACTACCTTCCCCCTCTAAGTAAGGCCTCCCCTTCCTCCCGGCCAAGAACAAAGGGAGGCCCCCCCATTGCCTCCTTCAAACCCTCCACACCCTCCCTTACCTTACCCTCCCTTACCAAAATTAACCCCATTTTTAGCATTGCTTGAGAGTACCTATCCCCCCCTGGGTATCTTGCCACGAGCATCCTCAAGGTGGATAGCGCCTTCGCATTGAGCCCCTCAGCCTCTTGGAGGGTAGCCGCAAGGTAGAGGGCATCATCGGCAAGGGGATGATTAGGATAGGTGCTGGCAAAAGAGATAAAAAGCCTACTGGCCTCCCCTTTTCTGCCCTGCATCATCTTTTGGTATGCCAACCTGAACGAAGCAGGTACCCAAGGATTGCGGGAGAAGAGCCGAAATACAGGAGAACGAGCCCGAGGAAGGGGCATCAGAGAAGCCTTCTCCATTTCAAGCTGGGCCTTCAGTTTGTCGGCCTTCACCTCCTCAAACTGGAGGGCCTCCATCAGGACATTGGAACTCTCGGAGGGTTTCCCAGGCCCCGGGGGAGGAGAAACCGATGCACACCCCCACAGAAACAAGAGGAGAAAAGGCAGGACTCTCAACACTCCACCTCCTTAAAAAGGGCCTCCTTGGCAGATACCACTTCCCCAATGGCATCCCTTATGGGCACCTCCCTGACATCCTTCCCGCGGCGGAGCTTCAGCTCACACATCCCTTTCCTTATGCCCCTCTCACCAATGGTAACCCTCAGCGGCACCCCGATGAGATCGGCATCGTTGAACTTCACGCCTGCCCTCTCTTCCCTATCGTCTAAAAGAACATCCACACCCCTCTCCAAGAGCTCACGATACAGGGCCTCGGCAACCTCCTTTATGTCAGACCTCCCCCAGTTAGTGGGGAGCAGGTAGCACTCAAAAGGGGCAATGGAAATAGGCCAGATGATTCCCCGCTCATCGTGGTGCTGCTCTATGGCCGCCGCCGCCGTTCTCGTGACACCAATCCCGTAACAGCCCATAAAAAAGGGGCGCTCCACCCCATCGCGATCCAGAAAAAAGGCCCCCATAGCCTCACTATACTTCGTGCCCAGCTTAAAGACATGCCCCACCTCGATGCCCCTCGAAAACTCCAAGGGAACGCCGCACAGGCTGCACAGATCCCCAGGTTTAGCCTTAACGATGTCCCCCACCATATCCCAAGAGAAGTCCCTGCCTGGATTGGCATTCACATAGTGATAGTCCTCCTCATTTGCACCCACCACCACATTCTTCATACCCTCCAAGGTCCTATCGGCCACCAGCCTGACACCCTTGAGGCCTATGGGGCCAGCAAAGCCCACAGGGGCCCCTGAAATCTCTTCCACATCGTCAAAGGCCGCCAGCCTCAGCTCGCTCACCCCCAATAAGCGGGCCGCTTTTGCCTCATTTACCTCTCTGTCCCCAGGTATCATGAGGGCCACAAACCCCACCTCCGTTTGATAGATTAAAGTCTTCACCAGGCGGGAAGGTGAAACCCCTATAAAACCTGTCACCTCCTCCACAGTCCTCATGCGAGGGGTATGAATCTTCTCCAAGGGTCCCTCCTGATCCTGATCATCCTTTAGAAGGGGACGAAACGTGGCCTTCTCTATATTGGCAGTATACCCACACTGGGGGCAGCGGACAATCACATCCTCCCCTGCCTCTGCCCAAACCATGAACTCGTGGGAGACATCACCCCCTATAGCCCCAGTCTCTGCCTCCACAGCGGTAAACCTCAGCCCACACCGCCTGAATATCTGGGAATAGGCGTCGTACATATCCTGATAGCTCCTGTTGAGGCCTTCCTCGTCAGCATCGAAGCTATACGCATCCTTCATAATAAATTCTCGGGCCCTCATAAGACCAAAGCGGGGGCGTATCTCATCCCTGAATTTTATGTGGATCTGATAAAGATTCAGGGGGAGTTGCCTGTAAGATCGAAGCTCATTCCTTACGAGATCAGTGATCACCTCCTCATGGGTGGGGCCCAAGCAGAATTCCCTCTCACCCCTGTCCTTAAACCTGAGCAACTCCTTACCAAAACGGTCCCAACGCCCCGTCTCCCTCCAAAGCTCAGCAGGCTGGACCACAGGGAGAAAGACCTCCAATGCCCCTTTGGCATTCATCTCCTCCCTAACGATACCCTCCACCTTCCGGATCACCCTGTACCCCAGGGGCAAGAAAGAGTAGATACCGGAGGCGAGCTTCCTTATCATTCCTCCCCTGAGCATAAACTGATGGCTGAATATCTCCGCCTCTGCCGGCTTCTCCCTCAGGGTAGGCATATAATACCTGGTGAGCCTCATAGACCCCCCTCCGTCCAGTCCTCCCCTGTATCCTCTTCTTCCATGTCTTCTACCGCATAAACAGTATCCAAGGTGCGGGTTAACAGCTCCCCCATATCCTTGAGCAACCCAATGTGACCCATAAGGGTAGAGAGGTCCTCAGGAATCCCCTCCTTCAACATAGCCTTACATGCTGAGACCACATGAATAAGCGACAACTCCGAATAGAGACCCACGGTTTCCTTCACCAGCTTTCTATCTATCATTAGACCCTCCTTTTAAAGAGTCTCTCCACCTCCCCTTTGGAGAACCTCACCGCCACAGGCCTCCCATGGGGACAGGTGAGATCCAGGCCCTTGGAGATCAGGTAATCCACGAGGACCTCCACCTGGGGGGCACTCAAGGGTTCACCAGCCTTCATGGCCTCCCGACATGCCAAGGATGCCGCCTTCTCAGCCACCTCCCGCTCGGCCCATCCCCCCTCCAACACGAGCTTCAAAAAGGGACCCACATCCCCTTGAAACCAGAGGGGCACCCCCTTTATTTCACATACCCTATCCCCTTTCAATTGAAGACGAAAACCCAAGGCCCTCAAGGCCTCCACAGTATCTGCATGGGCCTCGGCCTCCAGGGAGACCTCTACGGGCACAAGGAGGAGGCGTACCCCGCCACCCCTCCCCCATTCCCCCCTAAGGGCATCATAGATCATCCTCTCATGGAGGGCGTGCTTGTCTACCAAGACCAGGTCTTCATGTAGCTCAAGGAGAAGAAAAACCCCCTGATACTCGCCTATGTAACGCCATGGCGGAAGCTCCAAGCCTAAGCCTTCTTCTCTCACTGCCCCCACTGGAGGGGGAACGTCAGCATAGGCAAATCCCTCAGGGAGAGATGCAGTGAAGACCCTCTCCCCCTCACTATTAAGGGCGCCCACCCATCTCCTCAATAGGGAGACCACCTTGTTGGGGGAACGAAACCTTACCTCCCTCTTAGTGGGATGTACATTCACATCAACATCATGCGGGGGCAGGACAAAGAAGAAGACGGCAATGGGATATTCCCCCCTCACCACCTTCCCCCTAAGGGCCTCTGTACACATCCCCACAAGGAAACGGTCCCTCACAGGCCTGCCATTCACAAAGAAAAACATAGCCTTGGTATCCCTCCTGGTATGGGATGCCATGAGGCCCTCAAGGACCATGCCGTCTTCCTCCACCCTTGCAGCCGTAAGGTCATGGTGATCTACACCCAATAGGGTGGCCATCCTCTCTGCCAAGGGGGCAGCAGGGGCATCCATTAGCACCCTACCCCCCTCTATAAGGGTAAAATGCACATGGGGGTACGCCAACGCATACTCCCTCATTACCCTGAGTATATGGGTAGTCTCTGTGGATGGGGAACGCATAAATCTCCTCCTGGCCCTGAGGTTGAAAAAGAGGTCCCTCACCTCCACAGTGGTACCCCGTATCCTGGGCCTCTTGGAGACCCTCTTGAGCACTCCCCCTTCTACCTTCACCACCGTAGCCAGGTCCCCCAAACCGGTAACGAGGTTGAAACGTGAAACAGAGGAGATAGCGTGAAGGGCCTCACCCCTGAAGCCCAGTGTAGTAACGGCATAGAGATCCTCCAGAGTAAAGACCTTGCTGGTGGCATACTCCTCTATGGCCATAAGGGCATCCTCTTCCTCCATCCCCTCCCCATCGTCCACCACCCTGATCAGGCTCAAACCGCCCCTCTCCAGCTCAACATCCACCTTAGTGGCCCCTGCATCCAGACTGTTCTCCACCAGCTCCTTCACCACCGATGCAGGGCGTTCCACCACCTCACCGGCAGCGATCTTGCTCACTAAGGCAGGAGGAAGGGTCCTTATCCTACCCATCTTCAAACCTCAGCGGGCAGGAATCGCAGAGGGGCCTCCTGGCCCTACAATATGTCTTCCCCAAGGCCACCAGGAGGGCATGATACTCCTTAAAGAGCCCCACATCACCAGGGAGACTATCCATGAAGAACCTCTGGATCTCACCATACGACTCCCCACCCCTAATGAGCCCATTCCTCTCGAGTATCCTTTTTGTATATGCATCCACAACGAAAAACGGCTTGTCCAAAGCATAAAGAAGGATGGAATCCGCTGTCTCCTCACCTATCCCAGGCACAGCCATCAGCTCCTCCCTGAGCTCCCACCCAGGTCGGGCAGCCATGGCATCCACATTCCCCAAATAGGCCTCCATCATATACCGAACGAAGGCCTTCAAACGGGCTGCCTTCACCCTAAAAAACCCGGCAGGCCTTATGAGCCCCTCTAAGGTGCCAATATCCATGGCATCAATCTTATGAGGGCTCAAGGCCTTTGCCCCCTTCAGGAGACCTATGGCCCGCTCTACATTCATCCAAGAGGTATTCTGGGTAAGAATGGCCCCCACCATCACCTCAAAGGGGGTGTCAGCAGGCCACCACCGCTGAGGTCCAAAGTGCCTCAGGAGCCGGTAGAAAAGGGCAAGCAAGTGAGGGTCTCCTCTAACAGGGACACCACCCGCTCCACCGCCTCTGAAATGGTCCAGGAAAGGTCACAACCCGCTGCAGCCCTATGCCCCCCACCTCCCA
Organism: Aquificota bacterium; assembly: GCA_015486015.1. GTDB lineage: Bacteria > Thermosulfidibacterota > Thermosulfidibacteria > Thermosulfidibacterales > B14-G1 > WFSI01. Next base: position 50,202 of record WFSL01000033.1, read on the forward strand.
AGCGGGAGGCCACACCAGCTACATCTACTCCCCCTTTGGATCTAAAGCTCACCTTCACACCAGTGTCAGTCTCTCTAAAGAGAATAGCTACCTCTACCCCTTTTATTGACTTTGGAAAATTCACAAACTCCTCGGTATCCTCAGGACCTGTACCAGTCTCCCTCATCATGGCCTGGGTCACCACCAGCCAAGCCACCTTCCCATCACAGGCCATTTGCAACGTATTCAGGGCAAGACCAAGCAAGCGCATCCTGCCTACAGTATAGCTCTCGTAAACATTGGAGGCCACATAATAAGGGGAGACACCCATCTCCACCAAGCGGCTCCCATACAGGAGACTCAAGGCCGTGGTATTGGCAAACCTGTAGCCTCCCGTATCGGTAAAAATGGCAGTATATAGACAGGTAGCCATCTCCACAGTAAGGGGCACCCTCCACTTCTCCAAAAGCCTAAGCATAATCTCCCCTGTGGCTGAGGCCTGAGGTTCCACCAGATTGATGTCCCCCCAGTGGGTGTTGGTAGTGTGATGATCAATATTCACCACCAGTCCAGGGGGCCGCCCCTCCAAAAAAGGCAAACGCCCCAAATCGCTGGAATCCACACCTACCGCCACGGCGTGAAAGAGCACATCCTCCTGCTTTCTCACCCTCACAACCTTCTCCCACTTGGGGAGAAACCTATAAAAGTAAGGGACATCGTCCCAGCAGTAGAGATTCACCTCCTTTTCCATAGCCTCAAGAGCCATGTACAATGCCAAGGCTGAGCCCAACGCATCCCCATCCGGGCTTTTGTGGATAAAGAGGGTAACCCCCGGGGCCCCCTCAAAGGCATTGATCACATCATCGTAATGCCCCAAAACGCCCTATGCCCTCCAAAAAACCATAGATCAAGACTCCCCTTTGATCTTCTGGAGCAACTCCCCAATCCTAAGGCTGTGTTCCAGATTTCTGTCCACCTTGAAACGCAAGTGAGGAATCTTCCTCACTCTAAGCCCCTTTCCCAACTCCCTCCGTATATAACCAGCGGCATGCTCCAAGGCATGCAGGGTCCCTTCCTTTTCCTCCTCAGGGCCCATCACGGAGAAATAAACGGTAGCATAGGAGAGGTCCCTGGTCACATCCACCCTGGTTACAGTAACAAAACCCACCCGCGGGTCCTTGATCCTCCCCTCCACCAGCATCCGGGAAATCTCCTCCAAGAAGAGCTCCCCAAGCCTTTCTACCCTATAATGTGCCTTCATCACAGGACAAATCACAGTATCTCTATGGTATAATCCACCAGATACGCCCTCCCCTCAGCTTCCACAAAACTCACCACCTGATCCATCACTCGATTGGCATGCCTCCTGTTATTGGTGACATAGGCCACACCAATAACCGCCCTCCTGTGATTGTCCATCTCCTCAACCTCTGCAACGGAGACCTGAAACTTATGCCTAAGACGATCCTTGAGACTCTTCACTACCATACGCTTACCCTTCAGGCTGTTATTCCCCGGGATCTCCAAGATCAGTTTACAACTCCCAATAAACATGGCTCCACTCAAAGCGAGTACAATAGAGAAGGAATAAGCCCTAAAGCCCCCTGGCCACCTCTTCCAACTCGTAGGCCTCTATGATGTCCCCTTCCTTTATATCACCAAAGTCCTGAAGCCCCACACCACACTCATAGCCGGCAGCCACTTCCCTCACATCCTCTTTGAACCGCTTGAGGGATGCCAGGCCTCCATCGTAAACCACCACCCCATCCCTAACAAGCCTCACCTTGGCGTTTCGTGTGATCTTGCCCTCACGCACATAACATCCAGCTACCTTGCCCACCCTTGGCACCTGGAACACCTGTCTCACCTCTGCCCTACCTATACTCACCTCCCTGCGCTCTGGCTCCAGCATACCCTCCATGGCCTTTTGCACATCCTCTATCAGGGCGTAAATCACCTGATAGAGGCGGATCTCGATATTCTCTTTCTCAGCAGCCTTCCTGGCCTGGGCATCTGGCCTCACATTGAACCCGATGATCACCGCCTTCGAGGCAGAGGCCAGCATCACGTCCGATTCGGTGATCCCACCAACCCCAGCATGCACAATGCAAACCTTCACCTCCTCGGTAGACAACCTCCTCAAGGATTCCCTTACGGCCTCCAACGAGCCCTGCACATCCGCCTTGAGGAGAATCCTGAACTCCATGGCCTCCCCCTCTGCAAGCTGACGCATGAGCTCCTCCAGAGAGACCCTCGGCTTTCCCATCTGTACCTCTCTGGCCTTACTCTGACGCTCACTACTGATCATCTTGGCCCTTCGCTCATTCTCCACCACCACGAAGGGCTCCCCTGCCAAAGGAACTCCCGTCAAGCCCAGCACTTCTACAGGCATAGAAGGGCCCGCCTTCTTCACTGGCCTACCTGTAAAATCCAGCATGGCCCGCACTTTCCCCCAATAAAGCCCTGCAATTACGGCATCACCCAAATGCAGGGTCCCATCCCTCACAAGGAACGTAGATACCGGCCCCCGTCTTGGGTCCAACTTAGCCTCTAAAACTGTACCCTTTGCAGGTCTATTGGGGTTGGCCTTTAACTCCAGCAGCTCAGCTTGGAGAATCACCATCTCCAATAGCTCCTGCACATTGGTCCCATGCTTGGCCGATATCTCCACAAATATGGTCTCCCCTCCCCATTCCTCAGGGATCAATCCATGCTTAGCCAATTCCTGCTTCACCATTTCCGGATTGGCATTGGGTTTGTCTATCTTATTTATAGCTACCACTATGGGCACCCCTGCGGCCTTAGCATGATTGATGGCCTCCACGGTCTGGGGCATCACCCCATCGTCCGCCGCCACCACCAGGATCACTATATCGGTTACCTGGGCCCCCCGAGCCCTCATTGTGGTAAAGGCATGATGCCCAGGCGTATCTATAAAGGTGATATCGCTCTCTGGAAGAGAGACCCTGTACGCACCTATATGCTGGGTTATACCCCCTGCCTCCCTTTCAGCCACATTGGTCTTGCGGATGTAGTCCAAAAGGGTGGTCTTTCCATGATCCACATGACCCATTATGGTGACCACAGGGGCCCTGGGTTCCAACCCTTCTTCCTCCATCATTACCTCTGCCCCTTCCCCCTCTTTCTTCACCTCAAATCCAAATACCTGGGCCACTTCAGCGGCCAGGTCAAAGGGGACCACCGTATCCTTCTCGGCCGCTACCCCTATCTTCCAAAGGGCATCCACCACTTCCTTCGAATCCACCTGCAAGAGGGAGGCCAACTCCACCACAGAAAGGGCCTCAGGCAGATATGCCATGCCCTTCTCCATGTCTACCCTACCGGGCAGTACCTCCTGTTCCTCAGAATACTCCCCTTCTCTCCTCCTCTTCTTCTTCCTCTTAGGCCTTGTCCTCGGCCTGTAAATAAAAGGAGAACTTGTATCCTTAGGGGGAGCAGATCCTTTGGGAGGCGTCTCCACAGGAGGTTCTTCAATCACCACCCCCGAGGTCTCTGCCTCAACAGTGCCCTTCCCCTTTCCAGGGGCCTCCCTGATCTCCACCGTCACCTTCTCTTCAGTAGGCCCCTTCACGACATCAATCAATTGCTGGGCCTCCTCCCTCGTAAGAGAACTCCAGTGATTTGTACGCTCTATGCCTATTCCCCTAAGCCTCTCTAAGGCCTCCTTACTGGAGATACCCAATTCCCGGGCCAGTTGATAGATCCGAATCTTACTCTTGCCCTCTAAGGCCCCCCTCACCCCTATCCCTCCTCTATCTGACGCAACTTTTCTGCCACAAAAAAGAGCCTACGGGCAAGCCCTGCCTCTGTGACAGCCAATACCCCCAACGGTTTGGTAGAGAAAGCCTCTCCATACTCCTTGAGCCTCCCCACTTCAACCCAGGGCACCATAGGGCAATGGAAAGCCCTCTTGCTCCTATCAGACAGGTCCTTAGCCAAGATGAGGAGACTCACCCTCCCCCTCTTGAGCTCCTTCCTTACAGCCTCTCTCCCTGTGATTAGGCATCCCACCTTCCTACAAAAGTGGAGGAGGGAAAAGAAACGCTCCTTATGCGCTTCATAAATCAAGGTCTCCAAGGCCTCAGGAGTTACACCCTCTATACGCCTCCTCAGTGCCTTGGAAATCCTATCCTTCCTCACCACCTTCTTCATGCATTCCCTCCTGGGGCATAAGTACATGCCCCTCCCTTCCAGCTTATGCTCCACATCCACCACCAGCCCTCCGTCGTCTGAGGCCACCAACCTCACCAGCTCCCCCTTATCCTTCCTGCTCCAACAACCCACGCATCTCCTCTCAGGCTTCTTCCCCTTCAACCTCAACATCCTCTGTTCTCACCTCAGAAAGCGGCTTGATATCTATCTTCCAGCCAGTCAATTTTGCAGCCAGCCTCACATTCTGACCCTTCTTGCCTATGGCCAATGAGAACTGATCGTCGTCCACCACCACAAAGGCCTCCTTCTTCCCTTCATCCAGTTCTATCTTGCGCACGGTGGCAGGCTTAAGCGCATTAATAATGAAGGTTTTAGGTTCATCAGCGTATTGGACAATGTCAATGTTTTCTCCTTGGAGCTCCCTCACAATGCCCTGGACCCTTGCTCCCCTTATCCCAACGCATGCCCCCACCCCGTCAATGTCGGGGTCCTTAGAAACCACTGCCACCTTAGAACGCTCACCAGGCTCCCTCGCTGCCGCCTTCAACTCCACCAGCCCGCTCATTACTTCGGGCATCTCCCTCTCGAACAGACGCGTCAAGAGCCTGGGATGGGTCCTGGAGAGCACTACCCTGGGCCCCTTACCCGTCTTCTTCACCTCCAACACGTAAAACTTGAGGGTATCTCCCCTCCTATAGCGCTCCCCCTTCACCTGCTCCTTGGCTGGGAGGATACCCTCTCCCTTACCCAGATCCACAATGATACTCCCCTTCTCCTCCCTTAGAACCTGACCAGAGACAATATCCCCTTCCCTCCCCTTATAGGTTCTGTACACCACATCCCTCTCTGCCTCCTTGATCTTCTGGATCAACACCTGCTTAGCAGTCTGGGCGGCTATCCTCCCAAAGTCTGTTATCATATAGGGAACCTTCACGGTATCTCCCACCTCCACATCGGGATCCATCTCCCTGGCCTCGTCAAGGGAGATTTCCCTGGCAGGGTTCTCTACCTCCTCCACCACTTCCTTTAACTGGAAAACCTTCGCCTCTCCCTCAGAGAGGTCAAAAGAGACATCAAGCTCTATCTCAGGAGGAACCTTCTTTCTGGCAGCAGAAAGAAGGGCCATCTCAAGGGTTTCCACCAACACGTCCTTACTGATCCCCTTCTCCTGTTCCAACTGTTCCAATAGGTAAAGTATCTCCTTCTGTCTCATGGCTCCCCCTACCTATCCTCAAACTCCAGGCGAGCTCGGGCTACGTCCTCATAAGAGACCTGCACATCTCCTTCCCCAGTGGTAAGCACGAATCCCCCCTCAACCACGTCCGAAAGCGTACCCACAAGAGTCCTCCCACTCTTCAGCACTACCCTCACTGAACAACCCAAGCTCCTTCTGTAGTGCCCCTCCTTCTTCAACTCCCTTGTAAGCCCAGGAGAGGAGACCTCTAAGAAATACCGGGAAGGGATAAGATCCTCCACGTCGAGAATATCACCAATCTGGAGGCTCACCCTCTCACAATCTCCTAAGGTAACACCTCCCTCCCTGTCTATAAATATCTTCAAATAGCTGTGCTTCCCTGCAGGATGCCACTCCACGTCATAAAGCTCCAACCCTTCTTCCTCAAGGATAGGCTCCAGCAGCTCTGCTACCCTCTCCTCTATCTCTCCCTTCACACTCATGACTTACCTTCCCTTGTCCGGTCACAAACAAAAAAGTGGGCCTTGGCCCACCTTCAGGCCTCCCCTCTTTAGAAAAGAGATATACAAAAAGCCCCTTATTTGCAAGTTCTCTATAAACATCCAAGGTGAAAAGGGGCGAGGTTTAACCCTTTTTAATCCCCTCCTCAGAAGCCCACCCCTTAGAGAACTCCCGCTCCTTCAATGCCCGGCGTAGCACCTTGCCAACCATGGATTTAGGGAGATCCTCCACAAACTCCACTTCCTTAGGCAACTTATAGGGGGCCAACCTCTCACTGCAAAAGCTCACCACCTCCTGTTCGGTCAGGGTGACGCCCTCCCTCTTCACTACATAGGCCTTCACCACCTCCCCCTTATACCCATGGGGCACGCCAATGACTGCTGCCTCGAGGATCTTGGGGTGCTCGTAAAGCACCTCTTCTACCTCCCTGGGATAGATGTTGTACCCGCCAGAGATGATCATGTCCTTCTTCCTATCTACAATATAAAAGTACCCCTCCTCATCCATCCTGGCCATATCCCCTGTATGGAGCCAACCATCCCGTAAGGCCATAAAGGTCTCATCCAGCCTGTTCCAGTAACCCTTCATCACCTGGGGACCACTCACAACCAACTCCCCCACTTCACCTGGAGGCACATCCTCACCCGTATCCGGGTTTACCACCCTTGCCAAAGTATCGGGAACAGGGAGGCCTATGGAGCCAAATTTGCGCTTCCCCCAGATAGGGTTAACGTGGGTTACAGGAGATGCCTCAGAGAGCCCATACCCCTCCACCACCCTCCCACCAGTAATGCGTTCAAACTCCTGGGCCACTTCTATGGGAAGTGGTGCGCCACCACTGATGCACACCTCCACAGAAGAGAGATCCACCCTGTGGTGAGAGGCAAACCCGTTTATGGCCACGTATATGGTAGGAACACCTGGAAACATAGTGACCCGATGCTTTCTGATGAGCCTCACCACCTCTTTAACCTCGAACCTGGGCACCAGGACCAAAGTAGCACCGATATAAAAACCCAAACCCATAACCGCTGTCATCCCATAGACATGGAAGAAGGGGAGCACGCACATCAGCACCTCACCCCCTTCCTTTGCCTCATGACACCAGGCCCGAATCTGGAGCGTATTGGCTATGAGATTTGCGTGGGTAAGCATGGCTGCCTTTGCCAACCCTGTGGTTCCCCCGGTATATTGAAACACCGCCACGTCCTTCTGGGGATCCACCTCCACTGGTTCAGGCCCCCCTCCACCTCGAAGGAGGGGCTCAAAATCAACAATCTTGGAGCCAAACTGGGCCCTATCGAGCTTGGGCTTCCCCTTCATCTTCAGCGGAAACAGGAGACTCAAAGGAAACGGCAAAAGGTTCTTCATTTTGGCGACAATGAGCCGCTCCACCAGGCCCTGATTCAGGGCCTCTTCAAACTTGAAGGCCAAAAAATCCAACGTAATCGCCACCTTCACCCTGGCATCTTGGAGAAGGGCGTTTAGCTCCCTGGAGGTGTACATGGGATTGAGCTGAACCACTACTCCCCCAATCTTGAGGATTGCATAAAATGCCATAGGAAAAACGGGACAGTTTGGCAGTAAGAGGGCTACACGATCCCCCTTTCTTAGCCCCATAGCCTGAAGGGAACCGGCCAGACTGAGGGTGCAACGGTGGAGTTCCCTGTACGTGGTCTTCTTCCCAAAAAAGAGAAGGGCCTCCCTTTCCCCTGCTATCTCTACACCCCTCTCGAAGATATAGAAGGCATTGACCTGGGGATACTCGAGATGATGAGGCACCTGATCAGGATAGAACCTCAACCATGGCCTCTCCCCTTGCCATGTCATCACCGCCCCCTTTGCACTTCCCCCATTGAGTGAACAATTAGAAGAAGAAAACCCCTGAAAAACGCCCTATAATCCCCTGGCCCGTTTAAAGGCCCTCAATAGGAAGGTGGCCATATGGACCACCTCCACAGGCATCCCCTTCTTCTTCACACCGCCCCTGAGCTGCATAATGCAACTGGGGCAAGAAGTGACCACTGTCTGAATCCCCTCCTTTTCTATCCAGTCAAGCTTCTTCTTCAGGATCTCCCCTGAGATAGGGGGATATTTGAAGGCATAAAGCCCCGCACCACCACAACATAGATGGGCCTCCTCCCCCTCTACCAACTCAACCCCTTGTACCTGCCTCAGCAACTCCAAAGGCTCCTCTTTGATGCCAAGGTGACGCTCCAGATGGCAAGGGAAATGATAAGCTACCCTACCCTCATACACCCCTGGAAACTCGCCCCCACCAAGCTTCTTCAAGATATACTGACAAAGGCTGTAGGCCTCTGGCACGCTAAACCCCTCTTCCAAATAACTGTGAAAACCTGACTGGCAAGTGGCACACAAAAAGAGTAAGGGTTTGTCTAAGGGGACACTTACAAGATTCCTATAGGCCAATTCGCGCCACAGTCCCTTCTCCCCCACCGCCTTGGCAGGCAAACCGCAGCACTCTTCATGCATAAGCTGGAGAGAGACACCCATAGAGGTAAGGAGCCCTACTGCATCCCTCCCAATCTCAGGATAGATATACTCTATCATACATCCCACATAGAGGGTGGCCTCTCCCCCTTTCCCCACCTCCAAACCCTGAGTAATAGCCCAAGGGTGAAAGGGAGGGAGTTGGGGCCTCTCTAACACCCTCTCCTGAGTGATGGCCCTGGCGGGTCCGGGTAGATTCCTTATCTCCCGGGGTACCGCCAGATGCGAGAGCCCAGCAGCGCTCTCCAACACCCTCCTCTTAGATACCACCTTCACTGCCAAGCGCTCTGCCTCTCCCCCCTCCTTAGCAAGCTCTTTTACCCGCTCCACCAGACGGGGGATGGGGATGCCCATGGGACATACCTCCAAACAAGTACCACATCCTGTACAGAGGCTGGCCACCTCCTTAGCCTCTTCCACCCCCTTAGTGATGGCTGTCCAGACCGCACCGATACCCCCCATGTAAATCTTCGCAAAGGTATGGCCCCCTACGGTCCGATAAACGGGGCAGAAATTCATGCACGCACCACACCGAATGCACCTGAGGGCTTCCTTTAATATAGGATCCTCCATGGCCTTCTTGCGCCCATTGTCCAGCACCACCACGTGCATACTCCGACCCCGCCTCCACTGAAATGGACCGGTAAATATGCTGAGATAACTGGAGTACCTGAGCCCTGCCGAGTTTATAGGCAGTATGTCAAATATGGCGAAGGCATCCTCCACCGTCTCTACAATCTTCTCCCAGCCCGTAAGGATGATCTGGGTGGAGGGAAGGGTAGAACAGAGTCGCCCGTTCCCCTCATTCGTCATGAGAAAGAAGGCGGGTATATCGGCAGCCACGGCATTGATCCCCGTGATGCCCGTAGAGGCAGAGAGGAATTTAGACCTTAGGTCCTTCCCCACTTCCTTGGTAATAAGGTAAGGATCCTCTGGCACATCCCTCCCCCACACTTTTGAAAAGAGAGCCGCCACCTCCTCCTTTGTCTTGTGGATGGCGGGTACTATCAGATGAGAAGGCCTCTCACCCGCAAGCTGTATTATGCGCTCCCCCAGATCTGTTTCCACCACCTCCAGACCAAGAGACTCTAAGTAAGGATTGAGCTCGATCTCCTCACTGGTAATAGACTTCCCCTTCACCACCATGTCACCCCCGGAAGCCTGGGCCAGCTTTCCAATATGCTCACGGGCAGTGGCCGCATCAGCAGCCATGAAGAAGTGCCCACCACGGGCCTCTATGGCCGTTTTCACCTTTTCCCACAGTCCGTCAGCCTCAGAAAGGGCCTTTTCCTTCCTCTCCTTCCCATGCTCTACCCATGACCGAAAATCCCCCCACGCTTTCAAGGTCTTGTCCCTTTCCCGGGTAAATCTGGTCATGGCCCTCCCCAAGGCCTCACGAAGAACAGGATCCTTGACCACCTGCTGGAGGTGCCTCCATCTGACAGTGTATCCCTTAAGATCCCCCCACAGCCCCATCATCACACCTCTCTCTTACCTCCTCATGGACATTGGGGGTATAACACAGCCCCCCAAGAGAAAAAAGCAAACCGGAAATGAATGGATTTACAACCTGATGCCCTTTTAGTACTTAAGTAAATCGGCTGGCTTAGTCATGGAAAGTGGACATCACTATACACTCAAAATAGGGGAACTCAAGACCGAGGAGAAACCTCGGGAGAAGCTCATAACCTACGGCCCCTCGGCACTGAAAAACTATGAGCTTATGGCCATCATCCTATCTAAGGGTACCAGAAAGGAAGGGGTGCTGGAGACAGCCTATAGAATCATGGAACAGTATCACCCCGCCGTGCTTGAACAAGACCTCACAGTGGAAGAGGTGAAGACACTCTACCGTCTAAATACAGTCCATGCCTGCCAGTTTATAGCCACCTTAGAGCTTGGCAAGCGCCTATTTCAGAGAGGCAAGGAGATTTATTTCCGCACTCCCATGCAGGTTTACGAATATTTAAAGAGCATGACCTTCCTCGCTAAGGAACACGTCAGGGCCCTCTACCTCGATGTGAAAAACCGACTTGTCAGGGAGGAAGTGATAAGTATTGGCGGCCTCAACTCCAGTCCCCTTTACCCCAGGGAAGTGATACGCCCAGCCCTCCTATGTAACGCCGCAGGCATCATCCTGGCACATAACCACCCCTCTGGAGACCCAACACCAAGCCCCTGCGACTTGGAGATCACCCAGAGGATCAAGGATGCCTGTATACTCCTAAATGTAGAACTACTGGATCACATCATCCTGGGGGAAAAGGGGTATGTAAGCCTTCGAGAGAAGGGACAACTCTGATAGCCTCCACCAGAGAAAATCCTCTGCTACCGGTCCGAGCCTTTGGCCTCCTCCCAATAGCGGTCCATGGTCTCTAAATCCGCATCTTGGGGCAATCGCCCCTCCTGCCGAAGACGCTCCTCCACGTAACTAAACCTCTTGATAAACCGCTTGTTGCATTGCCTCAAGGCATCCTCTGGATCCACACCCAAGAATCGGGCAAGATTCACTAAGGCAAAAAGTAGATCACCCATCTCCCAGGCCATGCCCTCCTTATCTCCCTTCCTGCACGCCTCCTTAAATTCTCTGAATTCCTCTTCTACCTTCTCCCAAACGGGCTCCACCCTGGACCAATCAAAACCCACCCTGGCTGCCTTCTCCTGAATCCTCATAGCCTGCAAAAGGGCAGGGAGGTAAGGCGGCACCCCCGAAAGGGCCGAGCGGTGATTCTCTTCTCTACCCTTGATGGCTTCCCAGTTTTCCAGGACCTCCTGGGCATCCCTGACGGTGACCTCACCAAAGACATGGGGATGGCGGCGAATGAGCTTCTGTGCAAGGACCTCCAAGACATGGGTTATGTCAAATTCCCCACCCTCCTTGGCAATTTGGGCATGAAAGACGATCTGGAGAAGCAGGTCCCCTAGCTCCTCCTTCAGCTTATCTGGGTCCCCATCGTCTATGGCGTCCACAACTTCATAGGCCTCTTCAATGAGATAGGGCTTCAAGGAGTCCCTGGTCTGTTCCCTATCCCAGGGACACCCACCCTCTCCCCGCAGCACCGACATGATTTCCACTACCCTCCAAAATGGGTCTTTCTCCTTAAGCTCCTTCAAGACTCATCCCTCCGTCACTTTCACAATCACCTTCCTCCTCCTGGGCCCATCGAATTCGGCAAAGAAGATCCCCTGCCAGGTGCCCAAGCTGAGTCTACCTCCATCTACAAACACCACCTGTGATGCGCCCACCAAGGTGGCCTTGATATGGGCATCAGCGTTCCCCTCCAGGTGTCTATATCCCTCCCCACGAGGCACCAATCGGACCAGGGTATCCCGTATATCCAAGGCCACAGAGGGGTCTGCATGCTCATTGATGAAGACCCCTGCAGTTGTATGGGGAACGTAAATGAAGCACACCCCTTCCTTTACTCCAGAGGCGCCCACCACCTGAGCCACCTGAGAGGTGATATCCACCATCTCCTCCCTCTTACTGGTCCTCACCTCAAACGTTTTCACCATAAGCACCCCTCCTTTATATCATAGAGCCCATGGGCACCCCAGATGGTACCGCTAAATCTAATCAATTGCCACTGGGAGTTCCCTGGCCACACATCACCCACCTGTGCTAATAAGGGGCAAACAATTAGAAGGGGGAAAGACCATGGACACCGATGTCCTGATCATAGGAAGTGGTGTAGCAGGCTGCTCAGCAGCCTTAGAGCTTGCCAAAAGAGGCCTTCAAGTCACCATGGTTACCAAGGCAGACAGGCCTGAAGAATCTAACACCTACCATGCTCAAGGGGGGATAATCTACAAGGGCAAACAAGACCGTCCGGAACTCCTGGTGCGGGACATTGAAGAGGCAGGGGCAGGAGCCACATGGCCCCCAGCAGCCCAGGTGCTGGCCGAGGAAGGTCCCCACTTGGTAGAGGAGATCCTCATCAAAGAAGTAAAGGTTCCCTTCAACATTAACGAGGAGGGAGAGCTCGACCTTACAGAGGAGGCCGCGCACTCTATGAGGCGCATCATCCACTCCGACGACTTCACAGGCAAGGCCATTGAAACCGCCCTCATTCAATATATACCACACATTCCAGGGATACACATCCTCACAAACCATGTAGCTATAGACCTAATCACTCCAGAACACCATTCTCCAGATCCATTAGCTACCTACCCCCCCACCTCCTGTCTGGGAGCTTACGTCTTCAATACAAAAGAAAAAAAGGTGATAAAGATTACTGCATATGTAACCATACTGGCCACTGGGGGCATGGGGCAGGTCTTTCTGCACACCACCAATCCAGACGGCGCTACAGGGGACGGATACGCCATGGCTTATAGGGCAGGGGCCAAATTGATAAACATGGAGTATACCCAGTTTCATCCTACCACCCTGTTCCATAAGGATGCCAAGAGGTTCCTCATATCAGAGTCCGTGCGAGGTGAAGGTGCCATCCTGAAGACCCCTAAGGGAGAACCCTTCATGGAGAAGTACCACCCCTTGGGCTGCCTTGCTCCGAGGGATGTGGTGGCTCGGGCCATCCACGAAGAGATGGTGGAGCATGGATACAAGTATGTGCTTCTGGATCTGGCCTCCTACATGGAACCAGAGCGGATCAGGCGTCGGTTCCCCATGATCCACGAGACCTGCCTCAATTACGGTATAGACATGACCAAGGATCCCATTCCTGTAGTCCCAGCCTTCCACTTTTCATGTGGAGGGGTAAAAGTGGATCTGTGGGGCAAAACCAATATTAACAGGCTTTTTGCAGTAGGCGAGGTCTCCTGTACTGGGCTCCACGGCGCAAACCGCTTAGCCAGTACATCCCTCCTCGAGGGATTAGTATGGGGAAACAGGGCTGCACGATGGATCCATCAACATTGGAAGGAATACGTCAATGAGTACCCCCCCCACCCCATCCCAGAATGGATAGACACAGGGGTGGAGGAACCGATCCCGCCCTGATAAAGCAGGATTGGATCACCCTCCGGCACATCATGTGGAACTACGTGGGTCTGGTGAGGACAAAGAGGAGGCTGAAGCGCGCCATCACAGACCTCCGCCATCTCTGGCGGGAGGTGGAGGATTTCTATAAAAATGCAAAGCTTAACCGAGGGCTTATAGAGCTGAGAAACGGAATCCAAACTGGCCTGGTGGTCGCCAGGGCTGCACAGCGCAACAGCACAAGTAGGGGCTGCCACTACAGAAAGGACTGAAAGCCATGGGCCAGGTCAAAAAACTGCAAGAAGAGATAATCAGGCTGAAGAGGGAAAAGGATATCCTCATCTTGGCACACTACTATCAGAGGCCCGAGGTGCAGGACATCGCCGACTTTGTGGGGGACTCCTTAGAGCTCAGCCGAGAGGCCTCTACAGCCGCTCAAGGAACCATCCTCTTTTGTGGTGTCACATTCATGGCAGAGATCGCCAAGATCCTCTCGCCTCAAAAGACCGTGCTCATACCTTACCCCTTGGCAGGGTGCCTTTTGGCAGACATGGCCCACCCCCAGGAAGTAGCGGAGGCAAAAAGGAGTCACCCAAATGCGAAAGTAGTGGCCTATGTGAACACCTATGCCCAAGTGAAGGCGCTATCTGACATCATCTGTACATCAGCCAATGCCAAGATGGTGATGGAGAAGATCCCAGGGGAAGAGATTATCTTCCTCCCCGACAGAAATCTGGGAGCCTATCACGCCAAGACCCTAAACAAGAAGGTTGCCCTATGGGATGGCCATTGCCCAGTCCACCAGCGGATTACTTGGGAGCCCATAGAAAGAGTGAAAAAGGCACATCCCCAAGCCCTAATCATAGTACACCCAGAGTGCCCTCCAGAGGTGACTGACCGGGCAGACTTTGTGGGATCCACATCCCAATTGGTCCGCTTCGCAGAGGCATCAGACGCCCAACAATTCATCGTAGGCACAGAAGAGGGGACCCTCCATCAAATGAAAAAGAGGGCCCCCGAAAAGACCTTTCTCCTCCCCGAACCCCACCCCATCTGCGACCAGATGAAAATGATCACCCTGGATCGGGTCTATAAATCGATCAAGGAGAACATCTATCAAGTGGAGGTAGACGAGGAAGTACGCATCCAGGCTGGGGAGGCCATCCGGAGGATGCTGAGCCTATGATGGGCCTGGACCCATTGATACTCAGAAGGGTGCTCGAGGGATACCTATCAGAGGATCTGGGCCATGGAGATATCACTACCTGCCATCTCCCTAACAGGGATAAAAAGGCCTCCGCAGTAGTGATGGCCAAAGCCCCTGGAGTGATTGCAGGTCTCCCTCTCCTCGCCCCACTATTTAGCATATTAGATCCCACGGTCCAGGTAGAATGCCTGACACCAGAAGGGGATAAGGTACAGGAGGGGACACCACTCGCCAACATTGAGGGCCCAGCTATCGCCCTCCTCAGGGGAGAAAGAACCGCCTTGAACTTACTTCAGAGGCTATCGGGCGTCGCTACACTTACAAGGGAGATGGTGGATCTCATCTCTTCTACTAAGGCACGGCTGGTGGATACCAGAAAGACCACACCTGGCCTTCGGTTACTGGAGAAGTACGCCACAACTGTTGGAGGTGCCCTCAACCACCGCATGGGCCTTTACGATGCAGCCATGATCAAGGACAACCATATCAAGGTAGCCGGGTCCATTCAGGCGGCGGTGGAGTCCGTCAGAAGGAGTGTCCCCTTCACGTGCCCTATTGAGGTAGAGGTGAGGGGGATCCAAGAACTGGAAGAGGCCATTCAGGCAGGGGCCGACATAGTGTTACTGGACAACATGGACACTGCAACACTGCGCGAGGCCGTCTCTATTGCCCATGGGAGAGCGATCACCGAGGCATCGGGAAACATCACGCCAGAGAATGTATTAAAGGTCGCCAGCACAGGGGTAGACTACATCTCCTCAGGTTACATGATCCACCATGCCAGATGGCTGGACATCAATATGAAGATCAAATGAGTCCTTAATCCTCAATCCAGGAGTCTCTATATAAAATTAAGGAGGCACCAAGCATGTACAGCCCCAAGTTCAAACCCAAACTGAGGCCCCTCGATGTGATCCCCCTGCACCAACAGGGAGAAGAGCGTTTCCTGCTCCGCGATCCCATAGGTTACGGTGAGAACCACATGATCCTAAGACGAGAGGCAATGCCCCTCTTGGCCCTCATGGACGGTGACCACGACCTAAGGGATTTACAAGTAGCAGCTTCTCGGGCCTGGGGAAGAATAGTCTTCATGGATACCATTATACGGATAGTAGAACAGATGGACCAGTGCCTCTTCCTCGATTCGCCCCACTTCCAGGAAGAAAAGTTGCGCAAGGAAAGAGAGTTTGCCTCCCAAGACGTAAGACGTTCCCCCATGGCGTGGCGAAGTTATCCAGGCGAAAGGGAGGAGCTGAAGGCCTTCATCAATGACCTCTTTGATTCCTATAGGGGTACAGTGTCCCAACGAGGTGAACCGCCTCGGGCACTCATCGCCCCCCACATTGATCTGAGGTTAGGGGCTCGTGCCTTCGTAGCCGCCTACTCTACCTGGAGGGGCCTGCCCCCAAATTCCAGGATAGTGATACTGGGGACAGGGCATTACCTTGACGGTCCATTTGCCTTTACCGACAAGGTGTTCGAAACCCCATTGGGTCTGGCCAGGACAGATGTGGAGTTTCTCCAAGCCTTGAAGATGGCCACAGGCCTGAATCTGAAGGCCAGGGAGTGGTTTCACAGGACAGAGCACTCCGTAGAGCTTCAGGTGCTCTTTCTACAGTACCTCATGGGGGATATCCCTTTCACCATAGTCCCCGTGCTGTGTGGGGGCATCTTTCCCGAGGGTCCCAGACCATGGGAGGTGGAGGAGTTCCAAAGGGTCATTCCAGCCATGAAAGAACTCCTGGACAGAAAAACTTACATAGTGGCAGGGGTAGACTTCAGCCACCTGGGCATCCGCTACGGAGACCCCCATCCTGCACGCTCCCGAGAAGCAGAACTGGCCTTGGCCCATGACAAGAGGCTTTGGCAGCCTATCTTATCAATGGATCCCAACGCCTTTTTGGAAAAAGTGTTAGAGGGTGGAAACCCGTACAGGGTGTGCGGGGTAGCTCCCCTCTTTGTGCTGCTTTCCCTATTAAGGCACAGAAAACTGAAGGGCAAACTCCTGCTGCAGGACGTGGCTCACATGGATGAAGGGTCCCTGGTCTCCTTTGGGGCAGCGGGCTTCTGGGAGAGAGGTTGATCCTCCCTCAGCCACTGGGGGAGCTTCTTTGTAACCAACCACTCTATGGCGTTTCTGGTCTGGCGAAAGGAGTCCAGACTCCCACCATAAGGGTCTCGTACGTACCAGTTAATGAGCCTTGTGCCTTCAAGGGTGGGAGGAAGATAACCCTCGGGATCGTACCCTGAAAGATTCACCACCAGGTCCACGGCTTCCAATTTCAGCTCCTCCAACCCTTTGGATCTGAGACCCTCAGTGGACACCCCTATCTCCTCTAAGACTATCAGGGTCTCAGGAGGTATGTGGCCTAAGGGACCCATCCCTGCAGACATTACCTTCACCTCTTCTCCCCAGTGGTGCCTGGTTAAGGCCTCAGCCATTATACTCCGGCAGGCATTACCCCAGCACAGAAATAGCACCGCTCCTTTTCCCATTTCTTCTACACCGCCCTGCTCCATACACAAATCTTACCCACATTCACCCCTCAGAGGGAGCCTCAGCACAGCAACCTGATACAGAAATAGAGACCCCAGCCTGCAAAGAAGGCGGAATAACCCCAAAGGTGAAACTCAACCAGAAAAGGCCCCTGCCTGTGGGTATGGCCCTTGTAGAGCCGGTATGAGATTAAACTGGCTAAGGAGCCCAACAGGTTGCCAAAACCACCTACATTCACCCCCCAGAGCAAGGCATGCCAGTTGCTGGTGAAATCAGCGAATAACAGAGCACCGGGGACGTTGCTCATAATCTGGCTTCCTATGGAGGAATACATAAAAACCTGAGTGGGACTCACCAACTTGAAGTGCAGGATGTGCATGAGATTATCGGTAAATCCAAAGAACCCCAAAAAAACAGCCAAAAGAGCGTAATCCACGCGAAGGGATGCCCTATCGAGGGATAGGGCATAGAAAAGTGGCACCACCCCTACATACAGCGGGAGAAGCCTCAAAACGGCAACGATGAAGAGGAGAAAGGAGGCCAAATAAAACAGGGCCCTCCCACTCTGTAAAGGGGGCGGCTTCTCTCCAAGGGAGCTTGCATGCTCCCCACCTCCTCCGCCGAAAGAGGCAAGCAAAACGAGGGAAAATGAGACAATGGCAAGAGGCGCTATGGCCCTTATGAACATCAAGGGGTGCAAGTGGTAATGGTAATAAATGAAGATGTTCTGAGGATTGCCAAATGGGGTGAGGGCTGAAGCACCATTAGCCACCAGGGTCTCCAGAATCACTGTCCGGGCATCCATATCCAAGGCCAGTGTGATGGGCACCATGGTGAGGAGTGCCACATCATTGGTGACAAACATGGAGAGAAAGGCCGTGACAGCCACCAGCTTAGGGGCCAGGTACTTGCCCCCATCCAGATAAACGGCTACACCTTGCAGAGCCCCAGAACTCTCCAAGCCTTTTATAATCACCAAAAAAACGAAAAGGGTATAAACAACCTTGAAGTCTGTAATGGAGTAGTGGGGAAAACGCTGCAGATACAGAGATGTAGCGCCCCATCCCACAATGGTGAGGATTAAAAGCCACTCGGAAGCCGCCTTCCTGGCCACTACGTTAGTCACATATCCACCTCAACAGAGGATGGGGCAGGCCCGCAAGAGAAACTCCACCCTCTGTTTCACCTCCGGGGGCACATGGCCGGGGGTGCCTGTCCATTCAGGTAGATCTCGTATAAGGGGACCATCGTAGCCTTCCATTATAGCGATCCTCAGGAATCTCTCTGGCAACTCCTCAGGGACCTCTCTACCTATCATCGCTGACCACATGAGACCCCAGATCCTGGCCACGTTCACCAAATCATACCCCCCTCCACCCACGGCCATCCACGGCCCATGCCACCGAGATGCCAAATCCCTGGCGATCCGCTCATAGATACCCGTGGATAGAAAAAGGGCCGTCAGGGGGTCGTCCTTATGACCATCCACTCCCCATTGAGTGAAGAGGATGTCGGGTTCAAACGCCTCCAGGAGTGGGGGAATCAACTCCTGATACGCCCACCATAGGGCCTCGTCTTCCGTATACCTGTCCAAGGGGAGATTCAAATTGTAACCCTCACCATCAGCCTCCCCTGTCTCTTGAAGTGCACCTGTTCCAGGATACGTACCCTCCCCATACTGATGAAACGAAACCACCAGTACCCTGGAACTGATGTAAAACGCATCCTGAACAGCATCACAGTGGTGGGCATCAAGGTCAAAGTAAAGGGTCTTGAGCCCCCTTCTCTCCAACTCCCTCAATGCTATGGCTATGTCGTTGAGATAACAAAAACCCTCTGCCCTTTCAGGACGGGCATGATGCATGCCACCTCCCATGTGAAAGACCCGTCTCCCCTCTAATGCCCTGTGGATCCCCTCCCATGTCCCCCCCACCACTAAGCGAGAAAAGCGAAACATCCCAGGAAATACCGGATTATCCTGGGTTCCCAGGCCATACTCTGGGTAAGCCAATCCCTCTCTGTCTGCCCTTTCGAGGATCCGCACATAAGTAGGCTCATGAAAAGTGAGCAAAATCTCCTCAGAAGCCTCGTAAGGCTCCTCCACCTCCACAGGAGGGGAAAGGAGGCCCAGCTCCTCCATAAGTTCGTATGCAAGCCCAAGTCTATAGAGCCTTAAGGGATGGTCCCTACCATAGTCAAACTGGGCATATTGGGAAGTGTAGATGAGCAAGGGCGCAGTTTTCATGAGCACCTCCCTCCTACTGGCATGGCCCTTTAATACATTACAGGGGTCAAAAGAGAAACTCTCCAGTGCTAAATTTGGATAACCATACTGGACCTTTCAAACTTATTCTCGTTTAAATAGCCAAAGATCTCACAAGGTCTTCCTTGACGGTTTCAGATAAGAAACAATAAAATGTTATAAAATTGGGGGAGGTGAAGCTCTGAGGAGGGTGATGGCACTATGTGTTTTTGCAGTTCTCTTCACAATAGCTGTTCCGGCCTATGGCGACATTGTGGATACCTATGGGATCGGTGCCAAGGCAATTGCCTTGGGAACCGCCTTCACTGCCCGGGCAGATGACTTCTCAGCCATGTACTACAACCCTGCTGGCATTGCCCAGCTCAAGAGGCCTCAACTCTCCATAGGATCCTCATTTGTCAATCCCGCTGCGAGCATGAAGCTCAACTACCACAACGACCATGACCCTGGCCACAAGACCAGTGGGGCAGATAGCACTCAACTGCTGATCTATCCTCACGGTGGTGTGGTTTACCCATTCAAACTCTTCGGCAAAAACGCCGCCTTTGGCATAGCTACATATGTCCCATACGGACTCTGGCTGCGCTGGAACTCCAACCCAAAGGGAAACTCAGGGGCCTACAACAGCTATCAATCCTACTATTATAGGATAGTAAGGGCGTCCCCTACCTTTGCTATCCAACTTACTAAGAAGCTCTTTGTAGGGGTAGGTTTGGCCTTTGGAGATTCTCACTCTGGCCTCATGCGCAGGCTTTACATAAGCCCCATAACCATGACCACAGCCAGCGGCTTCGGGGGTTACGCATCCCATTTCGCCTCCCTCCCCTTCTTCCAAAGCCCTAACACCTCATCCTTAGTGCCCAACACCGCCGCAGCTTATCTCATCTTCAGCCAAGACCCAAATCTACAGGCATTGGCTGCCAAAAGTGGGGTAGACCTAAACCAGGTCCTTGCTGGAGACCCTGTCGCTGTGAAAGGCTTCCTGAACCTCGTGCAGAGATTAGCCGTAGCAAACTCCAAATTTGCCGAGTCCTTAGTCAAGGTGAAGGTTTCCCCTCTGCTGGCCAGACTCAAGAATGGGAAGATGAGAACCAGGTGTACAGATGAGTTCAACTGGTCTTTTAACATCGGCCTCATTTACAGGTTCAATAACAGGCTCCAAGTAGGATTGGCTTACAGGGGACTGTGCAAGACCCGGTTCTTCCTCAGAACCAAGATATACGATGGCACTGGTAACAAGGTAGATGATGTGAGTGGTCACACATGGATAGATCACCCAGATCAACTGGAATTTGGGGTCCTCTACAAGCCTATACCAAGGCTATCCATAGAAGCGGACCTGAAGTGGGTAAATTGGGCGAGGATACATCATTATCGGGTCCACTGGAACAAGAGACTCCTGTACAAATATTTTGTGAAAAATGGTGTTCCCCCCGAGGTTGCAAAGGCCTTAAGTCCGGGGGATAAAACCTATTTCCCCCGCCATTGGAAGAATATGATCCAGCCCAAGATCGGCGTGCAGTATCAACTGTTCAACTGGTTGGCTGTGAGGGCAGGGTACTTTTATGATCCATGTTCTATCCCCCACAATACTTATGACACCACTTGGCCAGGGGCAAGCAAACACATATTCTCCATAGGAACAGGCCTCAAGCTCTTCGGCGGTAGACTCACAGTAGACACAGCCTATCAGTATTCCATGGTTGAGGGGCATAAGATAATTGACTATGGAAGAAGCAAAAACCTCGATAAAACCTATGGCACCGAAGATGAGCATCCGGAAGCCAAAATAAATGGGTGGGGATACATCCACAATTTCGCCCTCACCCTCACCTACAAATTTTAAAGGCACCCCTCTTTAAGATCAGATCTTACGGTTGACCGCTACGACCTTCGAGAGTATAGGGGCAAGAAATTATAGGCGAAAGCAGGAGGTAGAAGAGCTATGGGAGAATATGTGGTGGCAGTAGCTGGTGCAACAGGGGCCGTGGGTAGAGAGATGATCAAGACCCTGGAGCAGCGTAATTTCCCTGTGAAGGAGCTAAAGCTCTTTGCCTCTGAGAGATCAAGGGGGCTGGAGCTTGAATATAATGGGGAGCGAGTGAAGGTGCAAGTGCTGAAAAAGGGCTGCTTTGAAGGGGTAGAGGTGGCCCTTTTCTCATGCGGTGGCAGCAGGAGCCTTGAGTTCGCTCCCGACGCCGCTGCCAGCGGTGCAGTGGTAATAGACAATTCCAGTGCATGGCGCATGGATCCTGAGGTGCCCTTAGTAGTGCCAGAGGTGAATCCTCATGCTGTGGCGGGCTATAAGAACAAAGGTATCATCGCCAATCCCAACTGCTCTACCATCCAAATGGTGGTCCCACTGAAACCCATCCACGATTTTGCCAAGATCAAGAGGATCATCGTGGCCACCTATCAGGCCACCTCTGGGGCAGGCAAGAAGGCCATGGATGAGCTCATGGATCAGACCAAGGCCCTGCTCAATTTCCAGCCTGTAAAATGCAAGGTTTTCCCTCACCAGATTGCCTTCAATTGCCTGCCTCATATAGATGTCTTCTTAGAGAACGACTATACAAAAGAAGAGATGAAGATGTATAACGAAACCAGAAAGATCATGGAGGACTACTCCATACTGGTCTCCGCCACCACGGTGAGGGTGCCTGTCTTTATCGGCCACTCTGAGGCGGTGACCATAGAAACTGAGAGAGAGATTACGCCTGGGAAGGCCAAGGAACTTCTCTCCAACTTCCCTGGTGTCATTGTGCGAGACGATCCCACTAACAACGTATATCCCCTGGCCATTGAGGCTGCCGGAAGGGATGAGGTCTTCGTAGGCAGGATCAGAAAGGACCTTGTCTTCGAACATGGCCTCTCCATGTGGGTAGTGGCAGATAACCTCAGAAAGGGGGCTGCCCTGAATGCGGTCCAAATAGCAGAGGTCCTGGTAAGGGAGTACATGTAATGGAAGAACCCTTTGAGACACAGGTGCCTCTGGCATTTACATTCGATGACATATTGCTACTACCCGGGTACTCCGAGGTGCTCCCTTCGGAGGTAGATGTGAGGACCCGTTTCACCCGAAACATCAGTATCAACATACCCATAGTGAGTGCAGCTATGGACACCGTCACTGAATCCAAAATGGCCATCGCATTGGCCAGACAGGGAGGCATCGGCGTCATTCATAAGAACATGAGCATAGAGGAACAGGCCAGGGAGGTGGACAAGGTAAAACGCTCAGAGAGCGGCATGATTGTCCATCCCATCACCATGCGCCCCTACCAAAAGATAAAAGAGGCCTTGGAAATGATGTCTCGCTATAAGATCTCCGGGGTGCCAGTTACCATGGAGGATGGGACCTTAGTGGGAATCCTCACCAACAGGGATCTGCGTTTTGAGACAGACTATGAGAAGGAGATCCAAGAGCTCATGACCAAGGACGACCTCATCACTGTCCCAGAGGGGATTTCTCTGGAGGAGGCCAAAAAACTCCTTCACAAGCACCGAATAGAGAAGCTCTTGGTAGTGGACAGGGATTTTAAGCTAAAGGGACTGATCACTATCAAGGACATCGAGAAGATCAGGAAGTACCCCTTTTCCTGTAAGGACGAACTGGGGCGCCTCAGGTGTGCGGCTGCAGTGGGGATAGGCCCCGAGACTATGAAGCGGGCAGCTGCCCTCGTAGAGGCTCATGTAGACGTAATTGTAGTGGATACAGCACATGGCAACTCCCGATTGGTGGTGGATACGGTAAGAGAGATCAAGAAAAGGTACCCAGAAAAAGAGGTGATCGGCGGCAACGTGGCCACTCCAGATGGGGTGCGCCGCCTTGTAGAGGCAGGGGCAGACGGCGTTAAGGTAGGGGTAGGGCCAGGTTCTATCTGTACCACCCGAGTGGTGGCGGGCATCGGTGTGCCCCAGGTGACAGCTATCGCCTGGTGTGCCGCCGAGGCCCAAAAACACGATGTGCCCATCATAGCTGACGGGGGCATTAAGTATTCTGGGGACATTACCAAGGCCTTAGCCTTGGGTGCAAGCTCCGTTATGATAGGCAACCTCCTTGCAGGCACCGAGGAAAGCCCAGGAGAGGTGGTCCTCTATCAAGGGCGTAGTTACAAGGTTTACAGGGGCATGGGCTCCTTAGATGCTATGAAGAGAGGTTCTAAGGACCGCTACTTTCAAGAAGAGTTTGAGATAGAAAGCAAGAAATTTGTCCCAGAGGGCATCGAAGGTCGGGTCCCTTACAGGGGTCCTTTGGCAGACATGGTCTACCAATTGGTGGGTGGTTTGAGGGCCGGAATGGGTTACTGTGGCGCCGCCAGCATCCCTGAGCTTCGAAGAAAGGCCAAGTTCGTCCGCATAACAGCAGCAGGGTTAAGGGAGTCCCACGTGCACGACGTTATTATCACTAAAGAGGCCCCAAATTACTGGCTGGAATGAAGCACAAAAAGGCCTCCCCTACTTATGTAAAAAGTGAGAAGACTACTCAACCCGATTGGTGAGTCCCATCAGATGGCGCTTTCTCCTGACTCTCCTGTTCTAATGCGAATAGCACCGGCTATGTCCACAACGAATATCTTACCATCGCCAATCTTTCCAGTGTAGGCACTGGACTTGATAGCCTCAATCACCTGATCCAACATATCGTTGGAGATCACTACCTCTATCTTCACCTTGGGGAGGAAGTCCACCACATACTCCGCCCCCCTATAAAGCTCTGTATGGCCCTTCTGCCGACCAAAACCCTTTACCTCCGTTACTGTCATCCCCTGAACCCCCACATCCCTCAGGGCCTCCTTCACTTCATCCAGTTTGAAGGGCTTGATGATGGCTTCCACCTTCTTCATAACATCCTCCTTAAAAAGAATAATTTTAGCAACATGAATCTGGGCAAGATCCTCCCTCCTCTAACCCTTTATAAGAACATGGCCTCCCTCACCGGAAACTCCTGGGAAGCCGAAGGAACCGAGAAAAAAATTCCCAGCTTATGCTGGCAACCCGAGGATCAGGCACAAAACTGGGAATAGCAGCTCCCTCTTCTCTTAGTTCCTCCCTGTAAACCTCTTTCCAGGTGTTCACCATGCCCTGGGTCACCTCCAGGTGAAACTGAAGTCCGTAAATGTGGTTCTTGTATCGAAAGGCCTGGTTTGGACACACCTCAGATGCAGCCAATCTCACCGAATGGCGAGGCAGATCAAAGGTTTCTTCATGCCACTGAAACACGGTGATCTCCTTTGGCATGAATGAGAAGAGGAAATCCATCGCCGCCGGGCGGGTGAGCTCCACGGTATGCCACCCAATCTCCTTGGCAGGGGCAGGATATACAGAAGATCCCAGGGCCTTGGCTATGAGCTGAGAACCCAAGCAGATCCCCAGCAGAGGTTTGTCCATGTCGACACAGTTCTTAATGAGCTCTATCTCCTGGGAGAGGAAAGGGTACTTTTCCTCCTCATTAGCGCTCATAGGGCCTCCGAGAATGAGGACATGGGAGTAAGGCCCCAGTTCTGTAAGTAAATCCTCCTTATAGGCTTCTACCACCTGACACTCCACCCCCTTCTCCTCCATCACCCCTTCCCAGAGCCCCGGACCTTCTATACCTGTGTTTTTCACTACCAAAATCATCGCCGTCTCCTGCTTATCTGGATAGACCCCAGTCTGCCACAAGTCAAGAAATTAGCCGCATCAAAAGTGGCCAAAAGGGGCAGAAGGACCTTAACCAAATCCCCTACCCCTAAGCCCAAAACCAGTACACTAAAACCCCACTTTCACCGTTAGGCCTCCCCACACAACCACGTCCTTACCCACACCATCCTGATCCTTCACATTGTCGTCTATGCACACCTGTATTGCAGCGAAGGGAGAGAGAGTAATGTGAGGAAAGGGAGAATAGTTAAAGGTGGTAGTAAGCTGGGCATGAGTAAAACCATTATTGTCGTAATACCCATCGTCAGCTCCATCCTCATCAATGGAATACCCCAAGGCCCCAGATAGATCTAAGGAGGTATTATAGGGCAAGTAAAAACTGTGTTCCAATCCCAACTCCAAGTAGCAGCCCCCCTGCTGCTCTATGTCGAAATATGCCGTAAGAGAGGGAGATACCAGTGCACCATTATAAGAAAGCCCTGCGTAGAGCTCCTGAGTGTTGTCGTCTTCTCCCTGGGGGAAGGCATAATAGATGTAGCCTACAGAGAAACCCACCTTCTTCAACTTGGGGGTAATAAATCCCAGGTCTCCCGAGTAGTCCAAGGTGTAGTCCGTCTCTATTATCCGGCCGTTATTGTCGTTTTGGTCCGTCAAATCCATAGAGTACCAAACATTAGCGGTAATGCCTTTATAGCCCAGGTAGTAATCCCATTGGAAAGAATCATCACTGGCATGGAGACCCCTCCACATGTACTCCGATGTATAGGTAAAATCTGCACCAAAGGCGAATGGCAAGAAA
The DNA here is from genome assembly GCA_015486015.1 of Aquificota bacterium. Taxonomy (GTDB): domain Bacteria; phylum Thermosulfidibacterota; class Thermosulfidibacteria; order Thermosulfidibacterales; family B14-G1; genus WFSI01. The sequence goes on from WFSL01000033.1 coordinate 75,915, forward strand.
GCATCCTTTGCTAACACACCCCTCGGCAATAGGCTCAGCCCCAGCAATACCCCTAACATACTTGTGATCCATGCCTTCCTCATTTCCTTTACCTCCCAAAACTTGGACTATACGGCCCCTTCTCCCCTTTCACCTGTGCGGATCCTTACAGCGTCCAGCACATCCTGGATAAAGACCTTCCCATCCCCTATCTTTCCCGTCTTGGCGGCTTCTACGATCTGATTGACCACCTGATCCAGCAAGGGTTCAGGCACCACAACCTCCAGCTTCACCTTAGGAAGAAAATCCACCTTGTACTCCGCTCCCCGGTAGAGCTCCGAATGGCCCTTTTGACGGCCGAAACCCTTCACTTCCGTTACTGTCATGCCCTGAACCCCCACTTCATTTAAGGCATCCTTCACCTCGTCCAGCTTAAATGGCTTGATAATAGCCTCTACCTTTTTCATATCCTCTCCCCCTTACCTATGCTCTGGGCTCGAACTGATAAGCCTCTATCCCATGCTCACCAATATCGAGCCCATCAATCTCCTCATCCTCGCTCACCCTCAGGCCTACGGTAGCCTTGAGGATTCCAAAGAGGATGAACCCTGTAACCATGCACCAAGCAAAGACAGCCACCACACCCAGAATCTGCACACCAAGCTGATGAAACCCTCCTCCATAAAGGAGACCATCTTTCACATCAAAGAAGCCCAAAAGAAGAGTACCCAGGGCCCCACATGTCCCATGCACAGAGATGGCCCCAACAGGATCATCAATCCTGATTTTGTCAAAGA
>WFSL01000034.1 GCA_015486015.1 Aquificota bacterium
ATCCCCTGGATCAGGGATTCTTGAAGGCACTTCTGGACAGGTTTGAGGAGATCTTGGTGGTGGAGGAGACCTATCCTGTTATGGAGATGCAGTTTCCTTGCAGGGATAGGGTGAAGGGGAGGCTGTCCGGTCACCTCCCCATGGAGGGAGAAACCACCCCTGAGGCGGTGGAGGCCTTTCTGAATGGGGAAAAGGTACCAGCAGCTGTGAGGGAGGAGAGGGATGCGAGGCCACGCCTATGCCCGGGTTGTGGTCATCGCCCGGTCTTTTTTGCCATAAGAGAGGTTTTCCCAGAAGGGATCTATCCAGGTGATATAGGCTGTTATACCTTGGGTGTGAATCTGGAAGCCGTGGATACTTGCCTCTGTATGGGGGCATCGGTGGGTCAAGCCTTGGGTTTCACCAGGGCCTTGGGCCTGGGGAGGAAAGAACAGCCCGTGATAGCTACCATTGGTGATTCCACCTTCTATCATGCGGGGGTCCCTGCCCTGATAGAGGCAGTTCATTCCCGTTCCCCCTTTGTACTGGTGATTCTGGACAACTCCGCTGCGGCCATGACGGGAGGACAGCCCACGCCAGAAGTACCCGGCGATGAAACAGTCTCTCTCCCCATGGTGCAGCTTGTGAGGGGATGTGGTGTTAGGTTCTTGGAGGAAGTGAATGCCTATGATTATCCTCAAGTGAGGGGGGTGCTTAAGCGGGCATGGGATTACGCCAGGATGTATAGGGAGGTAGCGGTGGTGTTGGTGAGAAGCCCCTGCGTTCTGTACAGCCCCTTGAAGAGGGAAAAGGCCTATAGAGTGGATGAGGACTCCTGTGTGGGTTGTGGCATCTGCGCGGAGGAGTTTGAATGCCCTGCTATCTCTATGAAGGATGGAAAAGCCTTTATAGATCCTGGACAGTGCACAGGCTGTGGGGTGTGCGTCCATATCTGCCCTGCTGGGGCTATCGTTACTCTGTGAGCCAGGATCTATGCCGTTCCTTGGAGGTGACCTTCCCACGAAGGATGGAGGCCCCAACAGTGTGAGAACTTGGGCCTCTGGCATGCCCCTATGGATCATTATGTAACTCTTGAAGTCCACCTGGCGGTAATTGAAACGTTCCTTGGAAGGGGGACCTTCCCGTTGGCACCGAGGGGGGGAGGATTGTAAATATAAGCAACGGGATAATGGCCCAATGCCTCTTCATAGTTCTCCTCTTAAGAACCTCTCTATAACGGTGAGGGCCTCACCACTCCACAAGGGGAAACCGTGCCCCTTTCCGTGGAAGATCCAGAGGATTACCCGTCCACCCCTCTTTCTCACTGCTTTGGTCAGCGTTATGCTCTCTTGTAAGGGGACAAGCCGATCCCTGTCTCCATGAATCACAAGTATAGGCTCTTGGAGCCCTGATAAGTGGGAGGGATTGACCACGGACCTATCCCACAGACATTCTGAAAAACTGAGGCCCGCATCCTGACAGGCGGTCTTGGATATGGCAAGGTAGATGGACCACCTCTTCAGGAGATCGGGCCTTTTCTTCTTTACATACCTCCATTGGATGATCCACTGTGTAGGGCCATAGGCATCTATCACAGAGCCTACCTGTTCCTTGCAGGCGGCCATGAGGGCCAAATAGCCACCGTGACTGGCCCCGATGAGATGGATGTCCCTGTTTTTTGTTTTCCATACCCTTCTTGCCAGTTGTATGCCCCTCTCTACATCTATAAGCTCTCCCCCTCCAAGGGAGCTGAAGCGGTAATCTACGGAAACGATATTGTATCGGTCACCCAGCGCCTGGGAAAACTTGTTGCAGAAAGTGGCTGCCTCCGGTGTAGAGCTAAAACCTCCATGAATCACCACCAGGGTAGGTCTCGAGGGCCCCCTGTAGTGGACGAAGAAGGGGCTGTATTGGAACTCCATAGGGGTACATAAGGATGAAGCAAACAAAGACCCCTTCGCAGAAGAAAGGACCAGGGCCCAGGCCATCAACACCGGAAAGACCCTTTTATCCTTAAGCATTCAGCCCCCTTTTGTGGGACTATAAATCTAAGTCATGGGATAGCCTCTGCAGCTACCACTCGAGCTACATTTTATTTATAGCTTCTGGGCATACCCATCACATGCTCCCCTATATAGTTGAGGGCCATCTGTTGTGTGACTGGGGCAAGCCTCACCAGATTTATCTCTCTCCACCAACGTTCTACGTGATACTCCTTGGCATAGCCGTATCCCCCCAGGGTCTGCATGGCCCAATATACGGCCTTTGTGGCATTCTCCACAGCCACCGCCTTTGCCATGTTGGCAGTGGCACCAATTTCCCTGTAGTGGGCCCCCCGATCAAAGAGCCACGCTGCCTTGTAGGATAAAAGCTCCGCGCTAACAAGGCCAGCATAGGCCTCTGCCAAGGGGTGTTGGAGTGCTTGGTAGCTCCCCACAGGATCTTCAAAGACCTTTCTCTGAGTCGAATACTCTACGGCGGTCTTGATGGCCAGTTTTCCAATTCCCACAGATGCCATAGTAAAGACCAGCCTCTCAGGATCCAACACGTTTAATAAAGGATACCATCCCTTGTCCACTTCAGCGAGCACTGCACTTTCAGGTACCCAGAGGTCTTCTATCACTACCTCACATGACTTAGAGTAGTTGATGCCGTGCTTGGGGATGGGATTTACCTTCACCGCCGGGTTTGGCAGGTCTACCAGGAATAAAGTGATCCCATGGGTCTTTTTGGGTGCCTCATCCAGCTTTGTGGTCCTGGTGATGAGGAGCATCCCCTTGGCCCTGTCGGCTCCACTGATAAATATCTTTGTACCATTGATCCTGAAGCCGTTGCCTTCCCTCTTGGCAAAGGTCTCAGTTCGGAAGGTATTGGTCCCTGCATTGGGTTCTGTGAGGGCCATGCAGAATTCCAGCTTTCCTTTGGCCATATCTGGGAGGTATTTCTGCTTTTGCTCCTCTGTCCCGTATCTGACAATGGGCATAGCACCGAACACCTCAGTTAGGCAGATGTACCAGTTTCCCGCCATGCCGCACCCATTTTCGCAGAGCTCTTCTATCACCAGACTCAGTTCCGTCATCCCCAGACCCACGCCTCCGTACTTCTCTGGGATGACAATGCCCAGGAAACCTGCTTCACTTATGGCTTCCCAGAACTCTGTACCAAACTCCCCTTTCTCCTCCTTTTCATACCAGTAGTCAGGGGGGAAATCCTTGGCGATCTTCCTTGCAGTCTCAGCCATAAGCCTCTGTTCCTCTGTAAAGGTGAAGTCCATTTTAGCACCTCCTTAATGCTCGATTTTGCCCATTTGAGCAGGAGCTCTCTCTCAATTTTAATTATATCAAACAATCGTTAACATAGTCAACAGGCAGTGGGTGGTATATTTCACAATTTGCCCATCGGTCCAATGGAGGAGCCTGCTTGCAAATCGACTTGTTTGTTGTGCCTAATGGGTTTATTGCCCTGTTTCCCAGGGTGTTAGTTTGGATTAGTTATGAAGGTGTTTCATTACATGTCTGCCCAGCACTACCTTGGCCACCTGTGCTGTGCCTGTACTTGGGATGGTTACATAAGCATCTCTCAAGAGACGCTCCATTGTGTATCCTTTGATGGCGCTGTATCCCCCATGGATTTCAGCGGCTTGGCGGGCGCATTTGAAAGCTGCCTCGCAAGCCATATATTTGGCTAAGGTGGCTTCTACGTCTGCGTCTTCTCCATGATCCAACAGGCTTGCAGCGCGATAGAGCAAGAGTTTGGCCCCTTCCGCCTGTGCATAGATGTCGGCCAGCAAAAATTGTATGGCCTGAAGATCGGAGATAGGTCTGCCGTACAACTCCCTTTCTCTGGCAAAGCGGGCCCCATGTACAAGGGATGCATAACAGATGCCCAATGCTACGGCAGCCATTCCGGGTCTGCCTGCTTGGTTGATGGTGGCCAGCACCTGCTTCATCCCTTCCCCCTCTTTCCCTACCAGATTGTCGAGTGGGACTTTGCATTCCTGAAGCACAATCTCTCCAGTAGTGGCTCCCCTAAGCCCCATCTTTCTCTCCTTTCTCCCTAAGGAGAAGCCTGGGAAGGTATTCTCTAAGATGAAAGTTGAGAGACCTTTGCTTCCTTCCCCAGTCCTTGCCAAGGTTGCGTGGATCTTTGCCAGGTGAGAGTTTGAGATGAAGCATTTCCTTCCTGTTAGGACATAGCAGTTTCCCCTCTTCGCCGCCCTGGTTTGGATGCCAGCCACATCGGAGCCGCCAGTGGGTTCTGTGACGGATAGGGAACCCAGGGCCTCTCCCGAGGTTAAGAGTGGAAGGTATCGGCTCTTTTGCTCTTGGGTACCGAAGGTCTGTATCAGGTACGTACATACAAAGTGCCCTTCTAAGGTGAGTCCCACTCCTGGGCATACCTTGGCAATTTCTTCTATGACAATGGTTTTGGCCACGTGTCCCATCCCGGTTCCTCCATACTCTGGGGGGGTTATGATGCCCAGGATGCCCATTTGAGCGAGCTTTGGAATGAGGCATGGATCAAACTCACCTTCAGTCTCCATCTTCTCTACCAAAGGGGCAATCTCTCTCTCTGCAAACTCTGCTATGGATTTTCTCAGGAGCTCTTCCCTCTCGGTAAATCCGAATTCCACCGTAATACCTCCCTGCTAAGTTTACGGATACTCCTTTTATTATACCCTCCTTTTCCTGTAAAGATGAAGCAAAACTCCAGATGGGGGGAGGTATGAAGGTCTTGGTGGTTGGAAGTGGTGGCAGGGAGCATACCCTGGTGTGGAAGATTGCCCAGAGCCCATTGGTGGAATCTGTATACGCAACGCCTGGAAACGGTGGGATATGTAGAGAACCAAAGACCCAGTGTCTGCCTTGGCCAGGCTCCTTAGAGGCGCTGGCAGATATGGCCTTGGAGATGGGCATAGATCTCACGGTAGTGGGGCCCGAGGACCCTTTGGCAGAAGGGATAGTAGATGTTTTTCAGTCTAAGGGGCTTTTAATATTTGGGCCTTGTAAGGCCGCTGCCCGATTGGAAGGGAGCAAGGCCTTTGCCAAGGAGTTTATGAGCCGTTTTGGTATCCCCACCGCTGAATACAGCATCTTTTCTGACCCCAAGGAGGCAAAGTCCTTTATCAGAGGAGTGGGTGCCCCCATTGTGGTAAAGGCTGATGGGCTTGCTGCTGGTAAAGGTTCCATTGTCTGTCGTACTATAGAAGATGCCCTTAGTGCTGTAGACAGGATCATGATAGAAAAGGTCTTTGGTGATGCAGGTAACAGGGTGGTGGTGGAGGAGCTTCTTGTGGGGGAGGAGGCCTCCTTTCTCGCTATTACTGATGGCGAGCATGTCTATCCCCTGGCTGGTTCGCAGGATCACAAACCTGTCTTTGACAATGATGAGGGTCCCAACACGGGTGGGATGGGGGCTTATTCTCCTGCACCTGTGATCACCCCATTGGTATATGAGCGGGTAATGGAACGGGTGATGAGGCCTGTAGTAGAGGGGATGAGGGAGATGGGTCATCCCTTTAAAGGGGTGATCTACGCTGGGCTCATGATTAGGGATGAGGATCCAAAGGTACTGGAGTTCAATGTGCGCTTTGGGGATCCTGAAGCTCAGCCTATCCTTATGCGCATGGAAAGTGACATAGTGCCTGCCCTTATGGCCTCTATAGAGGGGGGAATAGATCATGTCGAGATTACCTACAAGTCCCAGGCTGCTGTGTGTGTGGTGATGGCGTCAGGGGGATATCCCGGAAGATACGAAAAGGGCTTTGAAATTGAGGGCTTGGAGGATGTGGAGGGAATGGAGGGCGTGAAGGTTTTCCATGCAGGCACCATTGAGAGAGATGGTAGGATTGTGACTAATGGAGGTCGGGTTTTAGGGGTGACGGCCTTAGGGGGGGACATCAGGGAGGCTATAGCCAGAGCATATAGCGCTGTGGAGAAGATACATTGGCCAGGCGTTCATTACCGTAGGGACATTGGTGCCAAGGCCTTGAGGAGGATGGGAGGGGGGTCTTGTCCTTGTTGAGAAGGATCCAGAGGCAGGTGTGAACTGTGAAGGTGAGCAGGGTGGTGATCTATCCCTTTGACACCTCCACATTGGGGGGTCAGGTGAAGGCCATGGCCGATGTGGAGTTGGAGGGGGAGCTTCTTATCAAGGGCTTTAAGGTGGTGGCCAGCAAAAAGGGAGGTGTCTTTATCAGCTATCCTTCTAAGAGGGTCCATGGAGGGAGGTTTGTGGATATAGTGATACCCCTCTCAAGGGGGCTTAAGGAGCATATAAAGGAGGAGATTCTGAAGGCGTATGGTGATGAGGGGGGTGATGCAACTCTGAGGGGTTGAGTGGCCGGGTAGGCCCAGGATGTAGAGGTGGGCATGGGGATGGACATAAAGGTGGCACGTCATGCGGGGTTCTGTTTTGGTGTGCATAGGGCCGTACGGATGGCCTTTAGCGCTGCAGATATGAAGAGGAGAGACCAAAACATCCATATCTATACCTTAGGCCCCTTAATTCACAATCCCCAAGTAGTACAAAAGCTGGAGGCCATGGGTATTCACCCTGTGGAGAGCGTGGATGATGCTGAAGGGGGTGTACTTATTGTTCGTTCTCATGGTGTTCCTCCTCAAGTATTGAAGGAGGCAAGGGCAAGATGCAGGGAGGTCATAGATGCTACCTGTCCCTTTGTGAAGAAGGCCCAGCAAAAGGTGGCTGAGTTGGCCGATGAGGGATTCACCGTCTTGATTGTAGGGGACAGGCACCACCCCGAAGTGCATGCCCTTTTGGGTTACGGTGGTGGGAGGGCCTTCCTCTTGGATGATGCCATTGTGAGGCTGCATCTTCATCAAGTGGGCATCGTGTGTCAGACCACCCAATCACGGGATGCCTTGAACGGTGCCGTTGCGAAGGTGCTCCGGGAGATGGGCGCTGAGCTGGAGGAACTGAGGGTGTGTAACACTATATGTGAGTCTACACAGGTAAGGCAGAAGGAATGCAAGGCCCTTGCAGAGGTATCTGACCTGGTGATAGTAGTAGGAGGGAGAAACAGTGCGAATACCACCAGGCTTGCGGAGATCTCCCGCTCCATTTTGAGGGAGACCTACCATATAGAGGATGCTGAGGAGTTGGATCCCCGATGGTTCAGGGGTAAAAAGCGGGTTGGAGTAACTGCTGGGGCCTCAACCCCTGATTGGATCATCGGGGAGGTGGTAGAGAGGATAAAACTGATAGGAGGGAACGGGGAAGATGGAAGAGAAGGACGAGATAACAGAAGAGGAGTTGAATTCATACTATGAAGAGACCATAAAAGGGATATCTCGTGGCGATGTGGTGCGTGGAAAGGTGGTCGCCATTACTGATAAAGAGGCCATGGTGGACATAGGCTATAAGGCAGAGGGAATGGTCCCCCTTACTGAATTTACAGAGCCCCCTCAGGTGGGTGATGAATTGGAGGTATATGTAAGGAGCCTTTCCCATGGGGGCGAGGGGCCTCTCTTATCTAAGAGGGAGGCCGAGAGGATAAGGGCTTGGGAAAACCTAAGGGAGGCCCATGAACGAGGTACACCTATAAAGGGTAAGATCACTCGGAGGATCAAAGGTGGATTCCGGGTCGATGTGGGTGGTGTAGAGGCCTTTCTCCCCATGTCCCAGGCCGATGTGAAACCAGTGAGGCGGCCCGACGAGCTGATTAACCGGGATTACGAGTTTAAGGTGCTGGACTTGAATGAGAGGAGCAGTAACGTGATCCTTTCCAGGCGGCAGTTATTGGAGGAAGAGAGGGCTCGGGAGAAAAAGGCTTTTTGGGATAGGATGAAGACAGGGAAGGTCTTTGAGGGTAAGGTGAAGAGCATCACCACATACGGGGCCTTCGTGGATCTGGGTGTAGTGGATGGACTCCTACACATCAATGACATGTCCTGGAAGAAGATTAAGCATCCCCTTGATGTGTTGGACAAGGGGCAGCGTGTATGGGTGAAGGTATTGGACTTTGATAGGGAGAGTGAGAAGGTTTCCTTGGGTATGAAGCAGTTGACCCCCGACCCTTGGGAAAAAGCGGAAGAGAAATACCCTGTGGGTACTAAGGTAAGGGGTAAGGTGACAGGAATTGTGGACTATGGTGCCTTTGTAGAGGTAGAGGAGGGGCTCGAAGGGCTTGTCCACGTCTCTGAGTTTTCTTGGTCCAGAAGGATAAGGCATCCCTCCGAGGTGCTGAAAGAGGGGGATGAGGTAGAGTGTGTAGTAACCAATGTGGATAGGGAGGGTAGGAGGCTCTCTCTCTCCTTGAAGCAAGTGGAGCCTGACCCGTGGGAAACCGTGGAAGAGAGATTTCCCGTTGGGAAGGTAGTAGAGGCTGCGGTTACCAGGGTTTACCCTGATAGGGCTCTCGTGGAGTTGGCCGAGGGGGTTGAGGGGGTATTGCGAGCCGAGGATCTCTCTTGGGACAAGCGGGTCCGCCATCCTGGGGATCTCTTCCAAAGAGGGGACAGGATAAGGGTGAAGGTCTTGAGTGTGGACCCTGGGCGCAGGAAGGTGAGGGTGGGGCTTAAGCAGACCAGGCCAGACCCCTGGGAGGAGTTTTTGAGGGCCTACGCTGAGGGGGACAATGTGAGAGGTAGGGTTTCCAGCGTAACTGACTTTGGCGTCTTTTTGGAGATTATGGATGGAGTGGAGGGTCTCATCCATGTCTCTCAGTTGGATGAGAAGAAGGTGAAAGATCCAAGGGAGGTGGTGAAGGAAGGTGAAACCCTCTCTGCGCGTATCATTAGGATAGATCCCGATGCTCGGCGCATCTCTTTGAGCGTGAAGGAGTTTAAGAAGGCCCAGGAGGTAGAGGAGACAGACAAATTCATAGGTAACCAGGATCAGGGTGAAGGCTTCCTAAAGCTGGGGGAGATCCTGGGCAAAATGATCAATCGGGAAAAGAAGTAAGGCAATCCATATGGATGACGGGGGCTTTGTGAGGGGCGTATTGATCTTCTTGGCCCTGTTTCTTCTGTTGATGGTGGTCTTTTACGGTATAGAGAGGTGGAAGCTTCGACTTCAGCGGGGTACCTATGTAGGTGTTCTCTATATTGAAGGAGAGATAACCCCAGCAAAGTCTCAGGAGTTTGTGAGTCTCCTATCCCAGGCAAGGGAGGATCCAAGGGTGGGGGCTATATTGGTGCGCATAGAGAGTCCTGGAGGGGAAGTTGCCCCCTCACAGGAGATGTACAGGGCTTTGATGGATGCTCGGGGTAAGAAGAGGCTGGTGGCGTCCATAGGTAGTGTAGGGGCCTCCGGGGGTTACTACGTGGCATCTGCTGCAAATGAGATCTATGCCGATCCTGGCTCCATCACGGGAAGTATAGGGGTTCTCTTTGCTTATCCTCAGCTACAACAACTTTTAAAGAAGATAGGCATTGGTAAGGTGGTGATAAAGAGCGGCAGATACAAGGACATAGCCTCACCCTTCAGACGCCCTACCCCCCAGGAAGAGGCGATCCTTCAAGGGGTGGTGAATGATATTTATAGGCAGTTTGTGAAGGATATTGCTCGGGCGAGGGGGATGAAGGAGAAGGAAGTGGAGGCGCTTGCAGACGGGCGCATTTTTACAGGCAGGCAGGCCCTGAAGTTAGGATTGGTGGATGGGTTGAAGACCCAGGAGGAGGTCATCCGTTACCTCAGCAGGGATGTGCTTGGGGTGGCAGGGAGGCCCAAGGTGCTGGTCTTCAGGAAGCGTGGGGGTTGGAGGGGGATTTTTCAGAGGACCAGGGGGA
>WFSL01000035.1 GCA_015486015.1 Aquificota bacterium
ACACCGTGCTGATCGTGGAACAATTCTAAGCCGAGCCCCTCTATAAGACTCAGAAATTTGGACTTCTGGCTGACCCGGCCTGTAAGTTTGTCCACTACCTTGAGAAATTCTCCGACGGTCTCTTCGCTTTCCGTCCACTCGTTTAGCTCCTTCCCAGTCTCAGAGGAGAGGAAGGTTTTCACTGAGAGAGCATGTTGAGCGGCGAGTTTTTTCAAATCTTCCAGTTCCTCTCTCGTATCGGCCACAGCCACCACCAGGGTATTGGGGGGCCTGTAGCGGTCCAGCTCCTCAGGGAGGATCAGAATTTCGATCGGCGCATTATCGGGAGCGAGGATATGTGCGAAGGAACGGTGGTCCCTCGGCAGTAACAAGACCTTTCGTACTTGCCTGGCGCTCATCTGGGTGGTCTCCTTTAGTCTTCTCGCTCAGTGGAGATCCCCAGGGCCTTGCAGACCTCCGGCCACACAAACCTTATGCGCCGACCGAGGCGAACAACAGGGAGGGTCTTATCGTAAACCCTGAGCCTTACCCACGACTTGGACATTTTCAGCCTTCCGGCCAAGTCGTCGACCGTCAGAAGTTCGTCTCTTTCTCTCATGTTTATTTTCTTTTTTTGCCTTGGTATAGATGGAAGTAGCTCGGTTTTCACCCATTGTCAAGAGTAAATATCGTAAAATCAGGAAGTTACACAAGGCGTTAAAAAGGGCTTGACAATATTCAAAGCCTTGCATATACTCTACTCACAGAGGGAGATAAGGAGGGAGAAGTAATGGGACAGAGTGATGGAAAGATAGGCTGGCTTCCGGTGGGTTCCTCTAACAAGCTGCCCACACGAAGGCAGCGCCTCAATTGGCTTTTGGAGTTTGGGCAGATGAGCAAGGAGGAGCTGAAGAGTGTGTTTATGTCTCAGGCTCCGGAAGAGCACTTAAAGTTCTTTCAGGTTTTGGTAGAGAACCTTTATGGCTGTCCCCCCCTTTGGACATGGGAAGAAGAGGGGGAAGTAAAGTTCTTGGATTCTCCTCCCCCCGCTGCCGAGGTCTTGGTTGAAGTTTTCAACCTTACCACTAAAGCGGTTTTGAGGGCCTATGAAGCGGTAAAGGCCTTCATAGAGGATACTTTAATTCCCTTGAAGAAGGGTTCGGAGACAATTGTGCCTGTAAACACGGCGGTTTTTTGCATTTGGGCTATGCCTGATGGGAGGCTGATAAAGACTAAACACATCTACACAAGGGGCAAGCTGTGGAGTCCAAAGCCGGTGAATGTCCAAGAAATCAGGGCGGATGTTGATTGGCAGCTGTCAGAGCTACTGCACGAATTTCCTCTTGATGAGATCAAGGTTTGTGAAGAGTGCGGGAGGCTGTATGTCCCGCTGAAGAAGCCAAGGAGCTCGAAGTATTGCTCCAAGAAGTGCCAGAACCGGGCGGCTTGGGTGAGACACAAGATTAAACAGGCAACTAAAAAGAGGAAGGAGTAGGAGTTATGGCTGTTTTGGTGGAGTGTCCAAGGTGCCGGCGGAGAAATTCAGGCTCCGTCGTGAAGTGTAGGGGGTGTGGCCTTAATCTGAGGGAGGCCAAGCACAAAAACTACTGGATCGAGTTTTACTTCAAGGGCCGCAGAGTCCGGGAGCGGATAGGGCCTAACCGCCAGCTTGCCGAAACAGTACTTGCTAAGAGGAGGGTGGAGATCAAGGAGGGCAAGTTTCTGGATAAGAAGAAGGCGCCTCCCAAGATAAAGTTTAAGGATTTCGTGGAGAGGAAGTACATACCCTGGGTAAAGAGGCACAACAAGGCGGCGGATAGAAAAATTCGGTTGTTGCGGACCCTAATAGCCCACTTTGGTGATTACTACTTGGCCGACATTACGAATTGGCACATTGAGCAATACCGGCATGACAGGGAAAATATGAGGAGGCCTGTACTCCCGTCAAAAACTCTACCCTCAATCGGTTGACTGCCACCCTCCGTCACCTTTTTAACATGGCTATCCGCTGGGGATACTTGGAGAAGAATCCCTGTGACGGGATAAAGGCCCTCCCTGAAAACAATAGGCGCCTTCGGTTTTTGAATGAGGAGGAAGTTTCCAAGCTCCTGGAGGCCTGCAAGGAGTTTGATAGGGGTTATTTGAGCGATGTGGTGACCCTGGCAATCTATACAGGCATGAGGAGGGGTGAGATCCTTAACCTGGAGTGGAAGGATATTGATTTTGAGAGGGACCTTATCTGTGTGAGGGATCCCAAGAACCGCCAAGCTCGCTATGTCCCCATGACTCCTACCGTGAGGAAAACCCTCCTCCAGAGAAGGGAGAAGGCTCCCGAAGGGTCCGAATTTGTTTTTCTGAATCAGGCACCGGTGTTGCCTTGAAAGAGGTGAAGAGGGGATTTGAGAGGGCAGTAAAAAGGGCGGGGCTTGAGGATGTCACGTTCCACACCTTGCGCCATACCTTTTGTAGCCTTCTGGCCATGCGTGGAGTACCCATTCCCACTATTGCGGAGCTGGCCGGACACAAGACCATTCAAATCACCATGCGGTACAGTCATTTGGCCCCTGAGCATAAGAGAAGGGCTATAGAGAAACTGGAAGGCCTCGGTTTAAGGGGTGAGGTTGTACCCCTTCAAGTAGTGGATGCAGGGTAAGGGTAAAATACCCAACGATAGACACCTATATGGACACCACCGAGTTCTTGGTCGGTGTCCATTTGTTTGTAAGCTATTGATAAAACTGGAGCCGGCGAGCGGACTTGAACCGCTGACCTGCTGATTACGAATCAGCTGCTCTACCAACTGAGCTACGCCGGCCCCTTCCCTCTTATGGGAATGGTAGACCTCTTTGTCAAGGAGGCGTTTCATTGACCCCTCCAGAGGGGGCCCTTGATGTGCTCCAAGCTATACTTGGAGAGCTCCTCTATGATCCCGGGATTTTCCTGTAATAGCCTGTCCACTAAGTGGAGATACCTGGCCACACGCACCGTCGCGGGGTGTATCTTTAATAGTTCCTTTGCCTCCAGGACCACGTAATGTTCCCTCTCCACCTTTTCCCCTAAGATATACTCCGCCTCGTTCACACTGGCATGGAGGGTAAAACAGTGGGGGCTGCCCTCCACAGTGGCTACGATGATCCTTTTGGGTTGGCAGCTTCGAATCATGCTGGCGATTTTCCCATAGTGGGTGGGGTTTTCCTGTTCAGGGCAGGCCAGAAGTACAGCCCTATCTTTGCTCAGCTCCTCAAATATAGCTGGGGCTACTAAGGGGAGGCATGCACTGGCTATCAACCACTCCTTATGTTCATACCTTATGTACGGGGTCTTGACCCAGGTACTCCACACCATGGGATACTTCTTCATGGGACACCTCCTCTCTCTTCGTAAGACTAATCTTGACTCTGGGATCGAAAAATGAAAGGGTCCTTGACTCCTTGGCAAGTAGGAACTCATTATCCTTTTCAGGAGGGGTGGCCGAGTGGACGAAGGCGGGTGACTTGAAATCACTTGTCCCCGAGAGGGGACCGGGGGTTCGAATCCCTCCCCCTCCGCCATTTAGAACTTCAATTCTATGGCCCTAAAGGGACAGGCGGGGATACAGAGTTCACAGCCGATGCACTTTTCTTTGTCGAAGATCACCTCCATAGAATCTCTGTTTATGTAAAGGGCCTGTGTGGGACAAATAGCTGTGCAGGCCCCACAGTGTGTGCATTTCTCCTCATCTCGGGTGATGTCAGCGGCCAAGTACCGTACCCTCACACCCAACTCCTTGAGGAAATCAATGCCCCTCTCGAAGTCCTCTCTGCCCCCTGAGAGTTCCAGGATCATGAGCCCCTCTGATTTGGGGGTAATCTTGGCCTTTAAGATGTTGAACGTAAGGTGGTGCTTGGAGTGCAGCGTGTATATGACAGGCTGATCCCATGTGTGCTTTGGAAACTCTAAGATCACCTTTTTCGATACCTTCACCTCTCAGCCCCTACATAACTCCCTAATTATCTTTGGAAGAAGCCTCGTGGCCGTCTCCCTCATAGCCCCCCCCGCCAGCACCACTTGCAACCTACCCTCACATGCCCTATTGGCTATCTCCCTACACCTCTTCCCTATTTGGAGGAAGGCGTTATAACTCAACCCTAAGCTACCATAGTCGCCCGAACAGGTGTCAAAACCAAAATACCAGAAGAAAAGATCGGGTTTCCACTCCCTTACCCTCCCTAAGGCTTCCTCCACTATAGAGATGTACATCTCATCTGGATCTCCTTTATAGTAAACCTCAGTCGTATCAAAGTCTACCTTTGTCCCGTCTGGGCTTTCCCAGTTCCTGTCACATAGGCAGAGATGGAGGATCTCAGGGTCATTGAGTATCAACTCCCGGGTCCCATCTCCATGGTGTGCATCGGTATCTAAAATGGCAAACCGATTGGCCAAACCCCTCTCTCGGAGGTTCACTATGGACAAGACCACATCGTTGAGACAGCATGCCCCCCAGAAGTAGTTCCTGCCAGCATGATGTCCCCCTGCCCCTATGAAGCAGAATGCGTTGATGAGCTCCCCCCTCATGATCCTCTCTGAGGCCTCCACCACACCTCCTACTGAGTGCCATGCGGTAGAGCAAAAGGGATCCCTCTTCACCATCTGGACCATCTGTGGGGTGTGTATAGTAAGGACCAACTCCTCTGAGACAGGCTGGCACTCATAAAGCACCAGCCTCTCCCCCATCTCATTAAAAAGGGGCTCCAGGGCCTCTGGGAAGTCTGCCAGGCGGTTCCCCACGGTCATATAGCTCTTTCGGCTGAAAGAGTGGTGGTAAAAGACACCTGTCTTTTTCAATGTTCCCCCAGCGCCTGGAGTTCCAAAGGCAGTGGCCTCGGCGCCCATTCCCTGTTTATGGCCACAAGGACCAAATCCACATTGCCACACAGTTTCCCTCCAAGCCAGAACTCCACGTGGAACGTTATGGAGGACCTCCCCTGTCGGGCGGGATGGACCTTGATGGTGACCTCTTCTCCGTATCTTATGGGGTGTTTGAAGTTGCCTCCGGCGGCCACTACAGGCATCCCCAGATTCCTCTCTGGGTCTTTGAATAGCCCTTCTGGCGGTATGCCTCTCTCCCTCAGATAGTCTTCTAAAGCCTGGTGGGCGTATTTGAAGTACGAGGCAAAGTACAACACACCATACGGATCCGTGTCTCCAAACCTCACCTTGATGCTGGTCTCGAAGGCCACAGAGCTATACCGCTATGGGGGTTTCCTCTACCACCTCTTGGAGCACCGTGTAAGTCCTGGAGTTTCTCTGGGCATCCCTCTTCTTGGCTATCTCTTGGAGCTGGGCAAGATAGGCTGCCATGTCCACCTCCTTCCCCTTTTTGGTAAGCTCGTCCAATAGGCTCCTATAGAAGGAGACGATCTCACTTATAAGGTCTATCGAATACTCTCTTCCCTGAATCTTGAGGCAGTCCACACCCGCATCCAAGTAATAAGGAAGGTTGGAGAACGCCAGGAACATGTCGTTTCTGAGATGGGCCCTTTCCCCATTTTCCATCATCCACCGGGCCTTACATATCCTGTGGCAATAGCCTCCTCGGTTGGGAGAACCCCAAAAGTGGTTTTTGCCCTCCTCATCCCATTTCCATTGGTATCGGAAATAACTGGACATGAGGCACTTACCCAAATAGGTAAAACAGGTATTGGAATGTAGGAATACCTCCATTCCTACATCTACATACCGTTTGATCTCACCAATCTCCTCCACAGTGAGATTGCACGGGGCCACCACCATGTCCACCCCAATCTCTCGATAGAAGCGGAGGTCCTCAATGTTGAGGGCGTTTGCCCCTGCACTCACGTGGACCCTTAGCATAGGGTACCGCTCCTTTGCCATAAACATGGCCCCTGGGTCTGTAAGGATAAGCCCATGGACGCCCCATTGGGCGAAGCGATCTACCTTTTCAAGAAAGAGCCCCATCTCCAAGGGAGAAAAGTTGGTGTTGAGGGCTACCCTCACCTCTTTTCCCATCCCACTTGCCAACTGACAGATCTCTCTTATCTCCCCATCAGGGAGTTCATACTGGGCCGTTCTTCTGCTCCACCCCAGTGCACCCACATATACGGCATCGGCACCTGCGAGCAGGGCCGCATAGGCCATCTCAATGCTTCCTCCAGGCGCCAAAAGGGTAACATTAGGCCTCATGACTACGTTCCTCCTTGCTCACCTCTAAGGGGGTGATCTCCTCTCCCCCGAAGAGACGCCCAATGTAACGGTGCCCCGATCTTCGGAAGAGATATCCGTTGCAGAAGCCATACGGAGAGAGCTCAGATAAGAGCCCTATATCCGATGGACCTACATACTCATCCATTCCCTGCGCTATCTTTTCCAAGGCTCTTCTGTAAATGGTACCCACGGTCTCTATGTATCTTGGGGATTCCCTGAGGGTCTGGATGTAGAAGGTCCTAAACCCCCTCCAATACAAAGAACCTAAGTACTCTAAGAGACAAAGATCCTTTCCACTCACTGTAGCACGCCCTATGTTCTTGAGGGACCACTTCCCAGAAGTAAGCCAGCATGGATTGAAACAGACATCTTCGCAAGAGCCTTCCCTGTGCTCCAAGATAAAACACCCTTCAGAAATGCCTAAGGGGATCTTTCCGTGTATCTGGAGAGTGACTTTCGTGGGGGAGTGGGTCCTTATGTAGTTCACCTCCTCTAAGGAAAGCTCTGGACTGGGGAAGACCCGAGTCACCCCTTTCCTGTAAAGAAGACGAGCGGTCTCATGGGTGTAAAGATTTGCGAATACACCTAAGTGGATAGAGAATGGAAGGTGCATCCTCTCCGCCATCCGAACCAGCCCCAGATTGTGGACCTCTATGGCGTCCAAGGGGAGGATAGAGGCCCTCTCTAAGAGGCCCTCTATCCAGGGAAGGTCCCTATTCCTTGGCACTGCGTAGAGGCTGAGGTAGCATTTCTTCCCTTGCCCCTTCACAAGATCCACGGACCTTTTTAAGAGCTCAAGATTGCTGGAGATGTTGCCCGGCACCTTGGGACAGGTGGGATCCCCCACATATAAGGCATGATAAGGTGAAAGGTCTGCCTCCTTAAGGATCTTCCATGTGGGAATGTGGGTGCTCAGCTCAAACATAGCTCTCTTCCTTCTTCATCCTCTCCCGCATGACCCTCACTAACGCCTCTATCCTCCTCCAACTCAGTCCCCTGGAGCCTATCTTGAAGGCCTTCACCCCTGCTTGGAGGAGGGCAGGCAGCCTCTCTATGTCCCAATACACCTGGGGAGACCAGTGCCACTCCTTCCCCGAGGTCTCCTTCCACTCCTGGGCGCAACTCCGATAGCACACCCCGCTCCTCTTAGAACTGCCTGACCAGATCACCGTCCTCAGCCCAGAATTCTCCAGGTTCATATCAAAATAGCTGCTCATTCTGCAAATCCCCAGGAGAGTAGCACGGCATCTCACGCCAAAAAGCATTACTTCTGTTTCTATTCCCCTGGTGGACAGGGAGTATGCGAGCTCCTGGATCTCCTCAGTGGTGAGATGGGGCGAGAGGACCACCCTCTTTGCTCCCAAATCACCCCAGTAGTGAGCCTCCTCCAAAGAGAGGACCACTGCCCCTAAGCTTGCGTGAAGCTCTACCTCTGGGAACTCTTCGCAGATCATCGCTGCGAGAAACGGATCGCTACAGATTACACCGTCCACCCCTCCGCTTAGGGCCTTCTTAAGGGTGGCCCACGCCTGCTCCACCTCCATAGGGCCAGGCATAAGATTGAAGCTCAAAAGCACCCTCTTTCCGTGCGCATGGCCCTTTTGGCAGATCTCTTCCACATCAAAGATAGAGAATTCCAACTCCCGATTGGAACGGCTCCACCCCCTTATCCCAAAGTAGAGTGCATCAACGTCCATATCAAGTATGTGGGGGAGTGAGCGGATATGGCTGCATGGTACTATAATCTCACACCGATTATCCAAAAGGAACTACCCCTTTCTCCTCGAGTCTATCTAAGATATATGGGCTTGGGATCCCTTTCGTCAAGGGATAGAAACCTTGACACCACAAACACAATGTGCTACTCAAAACCCGGTTTGCAGCACAAAAACTCATCAAGCCTTTTAAGGAGGTGCAACATGGCTAAGATCCCAGAGAATTATTTCCCACCTAAGGAATACTGGCCTCAATATACTTATCCCGAGGAGTTCATTATGCCCGATAATCCCAATCCGGTTTATGCTCTTCTCGATAAGCATGTAGACGGGGGAAGGGGGAAGAGGACTGCGGTGATCTTTGGTGACAGGGTGATGAGCTATGCAGAGCTACAAGAGGCGTCCTGCCGTGTGGCTAACAGTCTTGCTGATCTGGGGGTAGAGAAGCAGGACAGGGTAGCCATAAGGATGGTCAACTGTCCCGAGGCCCTGATGGCCATCTTTGCCATAATGAGACTGGGTGCCATTCCAGTGCCCATGTCTCCGTTGTGGAGCAAGGATGAAATTGCTTTCACCCTTAACAACGCCGA
The DNA here is from genome assembly GCA_015486015.1 of Aquificota bacterium. Lineage (GTDB taxonomy): Bacteria > Thermosulfidibacterota > Thermosulfidibacteria > Thermosulfidibacterales > B14-G1 > WFSI01. The sequence continues at coordinate 8,489 of WFSL01000035.1, forward strand.
AGGTAAGTATATCATCGTCTCCGCCCCCCTCATGGAAGAGGTGGAGAAGGCCAAAGGTAACTTTCAGTATACCAAGAATGTGATAGTGGTGGGGGGGAACCCCAAGGACTGGGAGGCTAAGGGATACCTCTCCTTTGATCCCCTCCTTGAAAAGGGGAGCAGCAAAGTCTTCACGGAAAAGGTGGAGCCTGACGATATTGGCGTGATCCTCTATACCTCCGGGACCACAGGCCCTCCCAAGGGATGCATCCATTTTGTAAAGGAGTTGCTCTGTGAAAGCTATTTGGTGAACAAGTATGTGTGGAGGCTGGTGGAGGGAGACATCCTGGGAGGCTCTGCCCCTGTCTCCTTTGCCGCCGGCTTCGGAACCTTTGCCCTCATCCCCTTTTATGGAGGGGCAACGGTGTGCCTCATCGGGAAGTTCGCCCCTGACGTGCTCTTGGATACCATCCAGAAACACAAGGTTACTGTGCTTACGGGCCTTCCCACTGCGTACAGGGCCCTACTGCGCTTCCCCGACTTTGATAAGTATGACATAAGCTCCTTAAGAATGTCCACCACTGGTGGAGACGCCCTTGGTGTAGAGACCTTCAACGCCTGGTATGAGAAGACCGGACAGTACATTTACGAAGGACTTGGAGCCACAGAGATGGTCCATCTTATCACTTCCAATGCGATAAACATGAAGCCTAAGGCAGGCTCTATTGGCCTCGCCCTGCCAGGTTTTGACATCAAGGTGCTGGACGAGAATGGAAATGAGTGCAAACCCGGCGATGTGGGCAAGCTCACCGTAGTGGGTCCAACAGGGCCTCTCTATTGGAAGCCCTATGCCGATAATGAGCGCCTCCTCAAGACCCAGAAGGAGTCAGTGGTTGAAGGGCGCGCCAAGCTGGGAGATGCAGTCTATACAGACGAGGATGGGTATATCTTCTTTGTCTCCAGGGAGTCCGACATGATCAAGAGTTCTGGATACAGGATCGGGCCTGCGGAGGTGGAAGATGCCCTCAAGAAGAACCCTGCTGTGGCAGATGTAGGTGTTATTGGCTCTCCCGATCCCCTTAAGGGTGAGATCACAAAGGCGTATATCATCCTGAAAGAAGGGTACACAGCCTCTGAGGATCTCGCCAGGGAGTTGGTGGAGTTCTGCCGGGACTACATCGCTATCTACAAGCTCCCCCGGGCCGTGGCATTTTGCGACCAGTTGCCCAGGACCCCCACAGGTAAATTGTTACGAAGGATCCTGAAGGAGTGGGATAAGGAAGAGAAATACCCCACCATCAGAATCTCATAACCCACTTGAGAAAGGGGCCTCAAAGGCCCCTTTCTCCCACCTTTAACAATCCGTTCAGCTTAGAGATGTGGGCTACAGAGTCTTTGAAACATGTGAAAAGCAGATCTGGTAAATCCGAAGGTTTGAAGAACTTGGCATCTGCCGCATCATCCCCTGGTCTCAGTTCCCCACCTGTCACCTCCACCAGGTACATGATTACTAGGATATGTCCATAGATATCCGCCTGTTCGGAGTATGCCTCTATGATGCGTATGATCCTTCCCTCTAACCCTGTCTCCTCTTTCAACTCCCTCAGGCAGGCCTCCCTTGGACTCTCCCCCTCGTCTACAAACCCGGTAGGAAAGACCCAAGCCCCCTTTGCGGGTTCTACACCCCTTTTGATAAGAAGGATTTCGCCATCCCTCACGGGAATCGCGCCTACAGAGGGGAGAGGGTTCTTATACTGAGTGAATCCGCAGGAAGGACACCGATTCCTTAAGCCCTTTTTCCCCTTCTTCTTTTCCAGCCTGGTACCGCAAAAGGGGCAGAAAACGAAGTCTCTCATCACGTCCTCCTGTCAAGGAGAAACCCTATGATCCACTCCCTGGGCCTTTTCCAACTCCTCTATTCTAGTTTTGACTTGCCTCAGCTCTTCTTCTAAAGCCCTTGCTTCTTCTTCTAACCAGTTTTTCTCATCCATAGGTCCAAGGGAGAAAAAAGGAGGGTATCCCCAAAAGTAACCTCTCCACCAC
>WFSL01000036.1 GCA_015486015.1 Aquificota bacterium
GTACCCCCCATCACCTCCAATCCAAATCTTATACACCGACGGCAGAGCACACATCGACTCATCTGATGAACAATCAGTGGGCCTAAATAACGGGTAGGATGCGTTGACCTTTTATCGGTAAGACGTTGTTCAGGATTTCCATACTTGAAGACAAAATCCTGAAGCTCACAGTTTCCCGCCTGGTCACAGATGGGACAATCAAGAGGATGATTCACCAGGAGAAACTCCAACAACCACTTCCTGGCCTCCTGTACCTTCTCACTATTGGTCAAGATCTCCCAACCGTCCTGCACCTCTGTGATGCATGCAGGGAGAAACCGGGGATTACCTTTCACCTCCACCAAGCACATCCTGCATATGCCTGCTGGTTTCAGATAAGGATGATAACAGAAAGCCGGAATTTCTATTCCCACCTTAGATGCTGCCTTAAGGATAGTGGTACCCGGAGGAACCTCCACCTCTATGCCATCAATCACCACCTTGGGCATCTAAAAACCCCCCGCATTACTTGTCTACATCGCCGAGTACGATATCTAAGGTGCCAATTATAGCAGCCATATCTGCAACCTTATGCCCCCTTGAAAGTATGGGAAGGGTCTGTAGATTCATGAGAGATGGCAACCTTATCCTCAACCTGTAAGGTTTCGGACTACCATCACTCACTATATAGAACCCCAGCTCCCCCTTAGGGGCCTCTATGGACTGATAGATCTCCCCTTTGGGAGGATGAAAACCCTCCACTACCAGCTTGAACTGATGGATAAGGGCCGCCATATCTCTGTGCTCTCCCCTGACCTTCTCGGGATCTGGGAAAAAGAGTTTCCCCTCGAGGGCATGTATGGGACCTTCAGGCAGCTTGTCCAATGCTTGAAGAATGATCCTCCTGCTTTGCCTCATCTCTTCCATCCTCACTAAGTACCTGTCATAGGTGTCCCCATGCTCCCCAATGGGAATCTCGAAATCATATTCTTCATATCCTGAGTATGGATAAACCTTCCGGATATCCCACTTCACGCCAGATCCCCTTAGCATAGGCCCCGTTGCACCATAGGCTATAGCATCCTCTTTACTCAGCACCCCCACGCCCACCGTCCTAAGCTTCCAAATCTTGTTCTTAGTGAGCAGGTCCTCATACTCCTGAATCTTGGAAGGGAGAATGTCCAGAAAAGCCCTCAGCTTCTCCACAAACCCATCTGGCAGATCCCACCTCACCCCTCCAACCACTATGTAACTCTGATGCATCCTCACCCCGGCTACCATCTCCAAAAGCTCATAAGTGATCTCCCTCTCACGGAATGTATAGAGAAAGACCGTGACAGCCCCTATATCCATTGCATGGCTACCCAGCCAGATCAGATGACTGGCAATCCTGGCCAGCTCCGCCAAGATCACCCTAATGCACTTGGCCCTGGGAGGCACCTCAATGCCAAGCAACTTCTCGACAGCCAGACAATAGGCAAAATTGTATGCAGGGCAGGCGAGATAATCCAATCTATCTATCAACGGAATCACCTGCTGATAGGTCTTGGTCTCTGCCAGCTTCTCCGTACCCCTATGGAGATAGCCTATAACAGGCTGAGCATCTACGATCGTTTCCCCTTCCAAGGTCAGGACCACCCTCAACACCCCATGGGTACTCGGATGCTGCGGCCCCATGTTAAGGGTGAAGGTCTTTCTCTCAGCAGTCTCTGCCACAACCCTCATCCCTTACTCCTCGAAATCATAGCCTTCCGTTGGGTATTCTTTTCTGAGTGGATGACCAGGAAAGTCCTCAGGCAAATATAGCCTCGTCAGACAGGGATGGCCGTCAAACTCTATACCGAACATGTCGTAAACCTCCCTCTCCATCCAATTAGCACCTGCCCAAATCCCACAGGCAGTGGGCACCTTCTCCCCCTCATTTACTCCCACTTTAATCCGTAACTGGGCCTTAGTGTTCATATTCCTCAAATGATAGACCACATAGAAACGGGGGGTCTGCCCTTCCCCCATGTCTAATCCACACAAATCCACCAAGGAATTGAAACCAAATTCCTCTTTTAAAACTTCCAAAGAATTAGGCAAAGAACTTCTATCCAAAACCAAGGTCTTTTCATCCCTAAACTCTGACTCATCAAGCACCACCCCCTCCAGTCTACCCTTCACTTCATCCAACCAGTCTCCCATGGCTCCCATCCTGCCTCTTCAAATCTTATTACTAAAGGGCTCTTGCTCGATCTTCTTCTGAAGCATAAGGATAGCCTGAAGCAACGCTTCAGGCCTTGGGGGACAACCAGGAACATAAAAATCGACTGGCACAATCTTATCCACACCCTGAACCACAGCATAGCTTTTGTATATCCCCCCTCCAACAGCACAAGCCCCCATAGCGATCACCCACTTCGGCTCAGGCATCTGGTCATAGACCCTCTTGAGCACAGGGGCCATCTTTTTAGTAAGCGTGCCAGCCACAATCATAAGATCCGCCTGTCTGGGGGAAGGCCTGAAAACCTCTGCCCCAAATCTGGCCATGTCATAATGGGATGCTGCTGTAGCCATCATCTCAATAGCGCAACAGGCAAGACCAAAGGTGACAGGCCATATGGACCACTTCCTAGCCCAGTTCACAGCCTTATTGAGAGTGGTGATAAGCACCCCCCCTTCTTTTAACAGCTCTACCTCCTCTGGTGTTACTTCCTCCGGTCCCACCACCTTGGGAATCTCTATCTTCCTAATGGGCTCTCTCTTCACTCCCATTCCAATGCCCCCCTACCCCAGACATAAACAAAGATAGCGAGAAACACCACTATAAAAACCACCATTTCAATAAACCCGAAAAGACCCAAACTCCTAAAACTCACTGCCCAGGGGTATGTGAAGACCACCTCCATATCGAAGATAAGGAATAAAAGCGCTATCACATAGTAGTGGACAAAAAAGGGAGTCCGTGCATCTCCAATAGGATCAATGCCACATTCATATGGAGAGAGCTTAATTGGATCAGGCCGTTTGGGTCCCAAGATAGCGGAAAAAAACACAACTACAACTCCGAAACCCACCCCCAACAAAAGCACAAGAATCAGCGGCCAATACGCACCCTTCATTAACCACCTCCAAACAACCCTTCGCTAAATAACATCCACCCCACTACCATGTCAATAGAGAAAATTGGTTTTTTCACAATATCTCTCTAAAACCCTACAAACACTGTTATTACCCCCTTAGTCACTTAGTGAACAACCCCTACCTCTTCGGCCTCTTCTTCCTCTGCCACCTCTTCTACTGGCCTATCACAGTGGAGACATCTCTTAGCCTCTTCAATGGCCTGTTCTACACTAAGGCCCCTATTCACCTCCACAAACCCCACCCTTTCTTCGAGAGGCAACATCTCAGGCTTTGCCCTGGGGAGGGTAACTAAATACGCCTCCTCATCATAGGTGGTAGGCACCACCTCCCTCTCTGGGAAGGGAAGCTTGCCATCATAGCCGAAGTACTTGTCTATCTCTATGGCCGCCCTTCTACCGTGGGCAACAGCCTCCACCACCGTGGCAGGGTTCACTGCATCTCCACCTGCAAACACTCCAGGGATGCTAGTCTTCATAGTCCTTTCGTCCACTTGGATGAATCCCCACTTATTAAAGAGCTCTTCTTGGGCATCAAAGCCCTTGGTCAAGCCCTGACCTATGCAAGGGATCAAGGTATCCGCCTCTATCACAAAGTTAGAGCCTTCCACTGCAACGGGCTTCCTCCTGCCCCCTCTGTCGAAGCCCCTGGTCTCCATACGGACGCACTCCACCCCCGTCACCTTTGTATCACCAAGCACTTTGACTGGGGTCACAAGGAAATTGATCTTCACCCCTTCCTGCAAGGCATCTTCTACCTCCTCTGGAAAGGCAGGCATGTCTGCCCTGGTCCGCCTATATATGATCCTCACATCTGAAGACCCTAACCTAAGAGCAGTTCTGGCAGCATCAATGGCGGTATTACCACCGCCCACCACTATCACCCTGTCTCCAATCTCCACCTTCTTACCCAGATTCACATCTCTGAGAAAATCAATTCCATGATACACGCCGGGCAGATCCTCTCCTGGCACATTTAGCTTATAAGAAGTATGAGCTCCAACCCCCACAAATACAGCCTCAAACCCTTCATCGAAGAGGCCCTGAAGACTCTCCACCTTATGGTTCAGCTTCAGCTCCACTCCAGCCTCTATGATCCTCTCTATCTCCCTCTCCAACACCTCTGGGGGTAAACGATAGTCTGGAATGCCTACCCTCATCATACCACCAGCCACAGGCAGGGCCTCAAAGACTACAGGCCTGTAACCCAGGCGCGTGAGATAGAAACCACAAGCAAGCCCAGCGGGGCCAGCACCAATTATAGCCACCTTATGAGGTTTCGGCTCTGAAGGGGGCTCCCAAGCAGGTGCCTCCTTCAGGGCCCAATCGGCAAAGACCCTCTTGATTTCCCTGATGGCTATGGGCTCATCAAATTTGGCTCTGTTGCACTTCTTCTCGCAAAAGGCGGGACAAACCCTGGCACAGGCAGCCGGGAAGGGGTTGTTCTCCATATGCACATAGTATGCCTCTGGAATCTTGTTCTCTGCCACCAAAGAAACATACCTGGCAGGGTCCACACCGGCGGGACATGCATTCTGACAAGGGGCATAAAAGAGGGCAGCACACACACCTGCGGGACACTTCTTATCCACAATATGGGCAATGTACTCATCCCTGAAGTATCTCATAGTGGAAAGCACCGGATTGGGAGCTGTCCCACCCAGGGCACACAGAGAGGTCTTGATGATCAGATTCCCCAAGGTTTCAAGGGTATCAAGGTCCTCCATCTTGCCTTCCCCATTAGTGATCCTCTCCAAGATATTCAACATCTGCCTTAAACCAACACGACAAGGTACACACTGACCGCAAGACTCCTCCACACAGAACTCCAGGAAGAACTTGGCTATATTCACCATACATGTATCCTCATCCAGAACGATCATGCCTCCGGAGCCCATAATGGCGCCCAATTCCTTGAGGGACTCGTAGTCTATAGGGGTGTTCAAGTGCTGAGCAGGTATACACCCACCCGAAGGACCCCCTGACTGAACAGCTTTGAACTTCTTACCGCCCGGGATACCTCCACCGACATCAAATACCATCTCACCCACAGTCAATCCCATAGGGACCTCTACCAAACCGATGTTGTTCACCTTCCCTGTCAGGGAAAATATCTTAGTCCCCTTGCTCTTCTCTGTTCCCATACTGGCATACCAGTCCCCACCATTCCGGATAATGGGAGCTATGTTGGCATAAGTCTCCACATTGTTGATATTGGTGGGTTTGCCCCAAACGCCCCTCTGGGCAGGAAATGGGGGTTTGGGCCTGGGCTCTCCCCTTCCACCCTCAATAGACTTAAGGAGAGCCGTCTCTTCTCCACAGACAAAAGCCCCAGCCCCTATCCTGATCTCCACATCAAAATTGAATCCTGTTCCCAGTATATTCTCGCCCAGAAGCCCATACTCCCTGGCCTGTCTCATAGCTATTTCCAGCCTTTCGATAGCAATGGGATACTCCGCCCTAATATATACATACCCCTTTCTCACATTCCCGATGGCATAAGCAGCTATGGCCATGCCCTCCAGAACCCTGTGAGGGTCCCCCTCCATAACACTTCTGTCCATGAAGGCCCCAGGGTCACCCTCGTCACAGTTGCACACCAAATACTTCTCATCACCCGGGGCCTTCCTGGTGAACTCCCACTTCAGACCTGTGGGAAATCCAGCACCTCCTCTCCCTCGAAGCCCGCTCTTCTTTACCTCTTCTATCACCTGCTCAGGGGTCATCTCTGTCAGGACCTTAGCCAAAGCCTCATAACCCCTTTCAGCAATGTACTCGTCTATATTCTCAGGGTCTATCTTGCCTGCATTCTCAAGGACTATCTTGTGCTGCTTGGCAAAGAAGCTGTACTCCATCATGGACCGGACCACTTGACCCGTCACCTCATGGAGGATCAGCCTCTCTACAGGCCTCCCTTTAAGGAGATGCTCCTCAACTATCAGGGGCACATCTTCAGGCTGGACCCTGACATAGAGAATCATATCGGGATAGATCCCCACCACGGGGCCCAAGGCACAGGTACCACCACATCCCCTCTTCACCACCTTTACCTCTGCATCCAATCCCTGCCTTTTTATCTCCCTAATGAAGGCATCCATTACCTTGTAAGACCCACTGGCTACACACCCTGTGCCCGCACAGACCAGCACATGCGTTCTATAGATCATTGTTTCCTCCTTACTCTAAAGGCGTAGAGACTACATACTCCTTCACCTTCTCGCCTTTCATGATGTGGCGCTCAATTATCTCCTTTGCCTTTTCTGCGTTGAGATTACAGTACATCACCTTGTTACCCTCCCTATCCTCCACCAGGGCCACAGGCTGTATCACATCTGTTCCCATAAAACCTGTCTGGGTCACTATCACATTATGAAGGTCATGTTCTGCTATGGCATCCAGAAACCCTTTTAAGACATCCCTGGCCCCTGCTGCTATCCCAGAGGTACCCATGGGCACAACTATCCTGTACTCGTACGTGCCCTCCCTCACATCCATCTTCTTCTTAGTCTCCTCCCTGATCTTTCTAAGATCCTCAAGCTTTATCCTCCCCATCTTATACCTCCTTAAATCGCTCTCCTCACTTCTCCTAAGCCTTTTTCAACATACTCCCTTAAAAATCTCAACACCTCGGGAAAGGTGAAGGGTACATCACCCAGTATCTCTTTAACATCCTTGCTATCAAAGACAAATTCTCCCCTTCCCCGATACCGGATCACAAACCGAACACCCGGATTGGCTACCACGAGACTAAGCAAGGTCCCAGAAAGGTCACCCATGGGGGGGCGATCTATATGGCTCATTCTGAAGCTTGCCTCCAATCTCGTGCCTCTACCAAGCTCGCTCTCCATGCTAAAGTGACCATCACAATGCTCGGCCACCCACTTAAACATGGGAATACCCAGGCCCACATGGCTCTTCCTCTTTGTGGTATAAAAAGGATCCTGAACCTTGCTTAATTCATCGGGTCCCATCCCCCTTCCATCATCCTCAACCTTTATCTTGAGTGTATCTCTCTCTTCATCCTCCTCTATATCAAGCACGATCTCGTTAGCCCCAGCGGCAAGGGAGTTTTGTAAGATATCCATAATGTGCAGAGCCAACTCCTCCATCATAAGGCACTTTCCCCCATCCCTAAATTCAAGGACCTATGGATCACCTGGACCTTCCTCCCTTTCAAGGCCTCAACAAAGCCATCCCATGAAGGCTCTTCCATAAGGAAGAGGGTCACGACGGCGCCTATGTCCTCAGGATAATGGGCATCCGATCCACTAAGGATGGCATACCTACCCAGCTCAGGCCATCGGGCCAGAGCCTGCTCAGGGGTAAGAGACCGGGAAACCTCCACCGCCTCAAAGCCAAGATAATCGGGAATAAAACCAAGTTGATTTATAACACCAAAGGAAGGCCTGTCCACATGAGCTGGAATGGGCACCCCTTTATACTCCCTCACCATCCTTACGCATTCATCAAGGGAGAGAGAAAGGGAATTGAGAAGCAGCTTCTCCTCAATGCCCACTACTACCTCATCCTCATCCACCACTACCTGATCACCAAAGTAATCCGGATCGTTCTTCACATTGGGAAGATATGGATACACAGCATCCCTGAATGAGAGGGCGGCCTCTGTAGTCTCAAAGTAAGCCAAGAGATGAACCTCCTCCTCCGTTTGAAGCTCCATTCCAGGTATCACTTCTATCCCCAATCTGTCCCCTATCCTTTTGACATACACCACATTCTCACACGAATTGTGATCTGTAACAGCAATTATATGTATCCCCCTTTTCTTGGCCTCCTCAACGATACGCCTGGGAGACATGTATAAACTCCCACATGGAGAGAGGGCAGAGTGTATATGTAGATCCGCTGCAAACCATCTCAAGAATCACTTTCTCCCCTCAAAAGTTCATACAACCTCCCGGACAACTCAAATAAAGAGAATCGGGAAACAAAAATGGGAACATCCTCTTGCGCTGCCTTGGCCACCACATCCTCCGAAGGGATGATGCCGTTCGCCAAGACTATTCCCCCCAACTCCTTCAACTTGGCCACTGCCACTATATTCAGGTGCCTCTGGATGGTGCACCACAAATCCCCCGTCTGGGCATTGGCCATCACATCGGAAAGCAGGTCAGAGGTATATGCCCAAACCACCTCCCTCCCTTGGATATCCACATCCTTTGTTACCAGCTCCAATCCCAATCTCTCCATGATCTCCCTAAGCTGCATCTCTCCTCCTAAAAACCACAGAATGTATCCTGGTGCCCTTCCCCACTTCCGACTCAATGTGGAATATGTCCGACTTCTCCTCCATATTGGGCAATCCCAAGCCTGCACCAAAGCCCAACTCCCGTATCCAAAGGGGAGCAGTAGAATAACCCGGGGTCATAGCTTGCTCCACATCCTCAATACCAGGACCGTCATCCTCTACGAATATTTCAACCCTGTCCGGCTTAACTTCCACCTTTAAATGGCCTCCCCTATCGGCATAGGAGGCCAGGTTCATCTCGGCCTCAAAACAGATGATAGACACCCTTCTTATCACCCCATCTTCCACATTTATCTCTTGTAGGCGCCTCTTCACCTCCGTAGATACCGCGCCCACATTATCCAATCCTCCACTGTTCAAGACTGCAAAGTAGAGAACAACCCCAAGTTCGCTGCTCAAAGATACTTCCCCTCTGAACAACGGATCCCCTTGAGATACAACCTGCCACAGGCCTCAAAGGTTGGGATAGGGGTGCTTAGTAAGACTATGCCATTTCCCGTTGCCCAATCCACCACCTTTTCCTCCGCAGGCCTTTTACCTCTAACATAGAGGATGGCAGGAATGCCCATCACCTCTGCCACCCTTACCACCTGAGGCGCCACGTTACTAGTCACAGTGAGGGCGGGCCCACCTTTGATGGCCAGAATATCAGAAAGGAGGTCCGCCGCACATGCGGACTCTATCTCCCTGTCCCCCTCATCCTCCAGGTTCAGAAACTGGGCCTCCAACAGCTCAGCCACTTCCCTCAACTTCACTCCCTGCCTCCTCCTGATAGTACCCCTTCACGATATTCCAGGCCCTCTGAGGACTGAGCCTGCCATAAACCTCCTCACCGACCATCATCACCGGGGCAAGCCCACATGCACCAAGACACCTCACAGTGTTGACTGTGAACATCCCGTCTTTGGTAGTGCCCCCTTTCCTAACCCCCAGCCGATGACAGAGGGTATCCAAAATATCCTTCCCTCCCTTAACGTGGCAGGCAGTTCCTAAACAGACTCGGATCTCATACTTGCCTATGGGCTCTGTCCTAAAGAAGTTATAAAAGCTGAGCACACCATAAACATAGCTGGGCGTTACCCCCAGCTCTTGCGCGATGTACTTGATCACCTCAGGGGGAAGGTAGCCAAATACCCCCTGAGAAAAGTGAAGCACCTTGATAAGAGAGCCCTTATCCCCCCTAAACTGAGATACAAACTCCTTTACCTTATTGTATTCTGGCGTATCCGGCAGCTTCACCATTGCCCCCTCCTTCAATGAGTGCAAACTTCAGAATTGACTCATACCCTTCACACCCAAGGGCATCGCCAAATCTCCCTAAACACCATCATATTTGTAAAAAGACTACTACCCTTGCGAAATCATTGTCAATAGAGAAAATGATTTTCTTCACAAATACTGTGTTCGCCACCCTTTACTGGCGATCTACCCCTATGCTAAGGAGAAAGGTAGAGATGTTTAAAAGATTAGGGGAAAATAGACTAAGCAAGAAGGCCTGGATTGTGATCCTAGGCACCCCCCTGCTTCTTATCCTCCTACTACTCCTTCTTTCTATGATGGTGAGGCTGGTCAGATGAGGCCAAAAACGTGGGCCTTGGCTCTCTCCTTGGTGCCCGGGGTAGGTGGAGCAACTTATAAAAGGCTCACCCACTCCTTGGGTTCACCTGAGGCCGTGTTGCACGCCTCGAGAGCAGAACTCGAAGACATCCCAAAGATAGGACCCAAGGTGGTAGAAGGAATCCTATCATGCAGATGGGAAAAAGAGGTCCAGAGGATGCTACAAATATTGGAGACCCAAGGCATCCGGTACGTAGCAGTGGAAGAAGAAGGGTATCCAGTAAGGCTCAAAGCTCTGCCATCTCCTCCGCCAATCCTTTTCTTTAAAGGGCATTTGAACTCTTTGAAAACTTCTACGCTCACCATTGTAGGGACAAGAGACGCATCCAGGTATGGGATGGGCATGGCCTTTTCCATCTCCAGAGAGCTCGCTCTTTCAGGTCTCACCATAGTGAGCGGCATGGCACGGGGCATAGACACAGCAGCCCATCGAGGTGCCTTAGAGACTGGCGAGACAGTAGCCATAGTGGGCTCGGGATTAGACTCCATATATCCACTTGAGAATACCCAGCTTAGCCTAAGAATAGAGGAAAAGGGCGGAGCCGTTATAAGCCCATTCCCCCCAGGCACCCCTCCAGAAAGGGGAAACTTCCCACGCCGCAACCTTATTATGGCTGCCCTTACTGATGGCGTACTGGTTGTGGAAGCAGGGGAGAAAAGCGGGGCACTAATGACGGCCCGCTATGCAAAGAAGCTGGAGAGGAACGTCTTTGCACTCCCCGGCCCTGTAGGATCCCGCAGGACAAGGGGAGTACATGCCTTAATCAAGGAGGGGGCCCATTTAGTGGAAGATGCCTCGGATGTACTGGAAATTATGAACCCAAGGAATAGTAAAAGAGAGGCGAAGGAGGTAAAATCTATTTTTATGACAGTAGAGGAAAGGAAGATATGGGATACCTTGGAAGAAGGCCCATTACCAGTGGAGCTCATCATGGAGAGATGCAACCTCAGCCTATCAGAGATTTATGCCCTCCTCCTGGAAATGGAGCTGAAAGGTCTGGTGACCGTAGAAAGGGGAAATATCTATGAAAGAAGGGTAACATGAAAAAGCTAATTATAGTGGAATCACCTGCCAAAGCTCGAACCATCAGCACATACTTAGGCAAGGGCTTCGAGGTTAAGGCCAGTATGGGGCACATAAGGGATCTGCCCAAGAGCAAGATAGGCGTGGACGTAAATGACAACTTCAAACCTACCTATGTTACGATAAAAGGGAGAGAAAAGGTCCTGAGAGAAATCAGAAAAGCCGCCAGAGAGGCACAGGAAATCTTCCTGGCCTCAGATCCCGATCGAGAGGGAGAGGCCATTGCTTGGCATATCGTTCAGGCGCTGGGAAAGAGGGAACAGGACAAGGCCAAAAGGATACTCTTTAACGAAATCACTCAAGGGGCAGTTAGAGAGGCACTGAAGCACCCTGGACCCATTGACATAAATAAGGTAAACGCTCAGCAGGCGAGACGCATACTGGATCGGCTCGTAGGGTATTCCCTCTCGCCACTCTTATGGCGCAAGGTGGAAAAAGGCCTCTCGGCAGGAAGGGTCCAATCTGTAGCGGTGAGACTCGTGTGCGAAAGGGAAAAAGAGATAGAGGAGTTTGTACCCAAGGAATACTGGACCCTCACCGCCCACCTCCAGCGCCCTGGCACTCCTCCCCCTTTCCCGGCTAACCTATTCAAATTTCAAGGGGAAAAAGCAGACCTACACCAAGAGGAAGGGGTAAAAGGGGTATTGAAACACCTGAAAGGGGCCGATTACCGAGTGGTGAAGGTGGAAAAGAAGGAGCGCAAGGAAAACCCTAAGCCACCTTTCACCACCTCCACCTTGCAGCAGGAAGCAGCAAGAAAGTTGGGGTTCACTGCCAAAAAGACCATGCTTATCGCACAGCAACTATACGAAGGGATGGACATGGGAGAGAAAGGGCCTATGGGACTCATCACCTATATGAGGACGGACTCTGTGCGGGTGGCCAACGAGGCCCAGGACAAAGCCCGTAGGGTGATCCAAGGACTATGGGGAAGTGAATTCTTACCGCCCTGTGCACCCCAGTACAAAAGCAAAAAAGGGGCACAAGAGGCCCACGAGGCCATTCGTCCCACAGAGCCAGCAAGAACCCCAGACTCTCTGAAGGGCCTCCTACCTGAAGATCATTGGAAACTATACAAGCTCATCTGGGACAGGTTCATGGCCAGCCAAATGCGACCTGCCATCTACGATGTAACCAGTGTGGACATCCAAGCAAGAGAGGCACTTTTCAGGGCTACAGGCCGTACCCTGAAGTTTCCTGGATACACTGTCCTTTACATCGAAGGGAGAGACGAAGCGACCAACGGAGAAGAGGAGGGGACTTCGTTACCCCTTTTACAAGAAGGCCAAGAATTACAACTCATCAAGTTGGAGCCCAAGCAGCACTTCACACAACCTCCACCCAGATATACAGAGGCTACCCTGGTAAAGACCTTAGAAGAGAAAGGTATTGGAAGGCCCAGCACTTACGCGACCATTCTTTCCACCATTCAAGAGAGGGGCTACGTGGAAAAGAGACAGAAGCACCTCTATCCCACCATCCTGGGGTATACTGTCAATGAACTCTTGGTAAGGTTCTTCCCCAGCATCCTTGATGTAAGTTTCACCGCCCATATGGAAGAGTCCTTAGACAAGATTGAAGAGGGAAAGAAGGAATGGACCGAGACCCTCCGGGAGTTCTACGTTCCCTTCACAGAGGAGCTGAAATTGGCAGAGGTAAAGATGGAAAGGGTGAAGAAAACAGGGAAGACCACAGAAATCATCTGCGATAAATGCGGCAGGCCCATGGTGGAGCGGTGGTCCAGACACGGCAGGTTTTTAGGATGCTCAGGCTACCCCCAATGCCGAAATATCATCCCTCTAGACGCCCAAGGCAACATGGTGGAAAAGGCCAGGCCAGACAGGTCCCACCCATGTCCTATGGAGGGTTGCGATGGGTATCTTGTAAAAAGGCGTGGCAAAGGGGGTCGCACCTTCTACGGTTGCAGCAACTACCCTAAGTGCCGATTCACAGCCAGCAGCCTGGAGGAGGTGGAGGCCTTATCCTCTGAGGTTAAAGGCCCCAAGACCCTTAACAAATAAAAATTGAAATGGCACAACCAAAAAGTTAACATGCCATCAGAAAAACACAAGGAGGAGAAGAGATGGAAAGGTTTTTTAAGCCCATCAAATTGGGTAGATTAGAATTGAGAAATCGATTTATTATGGCCCCTATAAAAACAGCCTACGGTACACCTGAAGGGGAAGTAACCCAGAGGCACCTTAATTTTTACAACAAGGTATCCCAAGGTGGGGTATCTCTCATCATCCTTGAGCCAGTATCCGTATTGAAAAATGGTAAGGAACACCCCAAGCAGCTGTGCATAGACAACAGAGAATGCGCATCAGAACTAAAGAAAATAGTGGAAGTCTTGCACAAAAATAGCGTATACGCCTGCCTGAATCTTAATCATGCAGGGAGGGCTGCCAACCCCAAGGCCACAGGGCACCCACCAAAGGCGCCCTTTGAAGCCTTCTGCCCTTCTTCAGGCCAGACTGCTCAGAAACTCACCCTGGAGGAGATAGAAGAGATTATCGATGCCTTTGGCATAGCCACCCAAAGAGCCGTAGAGGCCGGATTCGATGCCATAGAAGTACAGTGTGGCCACGGCTATTTGGTGAGCCAGTTCATGAGAAAGGACATAAACAAGAGGGCCGACGCCTATGGTAAAGACCCCCTCCTCTTTGCCAAAAGGGTGCTCGAGGGAGTGATTAGCAAGGCCGGAGAAATCCCGGTGTTTATACGAATATCGGGGAGTGAATTCGTGGAAGGAGGGATCACTCCCCGGGAAAACCAGGGTCTCATTGCCCTGGCGGAGGAATTGGGAGTGAAAGCCATCCACGTTGGGTTCGGCAACGCCTGTGAAACACCACCCTGGTACTTTGGTCATATGGCCCTTCCAGAGGAACCCCAGTTCAAGGTTCTCAGAGAGATAAGGGGCATGACCAAACTTCCCCTCATCGCAGCGGGGAGGATGGCCTCCAAGGAAAAACTCGAAAAAATAGCCAATGAAAACCTAAGTGACTTGGTGGCCTTCGGCAGGCCCCTCATCGCTGACCCCAAACTGGTGAACAAGCTAAAAAACGGAGAGTACGATTCCATTGTCTACTGCGGGTACTGCCTCCAGGGATGCCTATTCAATGTGAGGACAGGACTGGGGCTGGGCTGTATTGTCAACCCCAGCATAGACAAGGAAGAGCCTCCTCCTCCAAAGAAAAGGCTTAAATGCGTGGTGGTGGGGGCCGGTCCCGCTGGCATTGCAGCGGCTACAACCTTAGCGCAAAGGGGACACCAGGTTAGATTGTATGAGAAAGAGAAAGAACCAGGAGGCCAATTCAGACTCGCTCCCCTATCTCCCCTAAAGAAACAGATGACCAGGCCATTCAACTCACTGACAAAACAGCTTGAGACAAGCCATGTGGAGACAATCTTTGGGAAGGAGGTGACTGTTGAGCTTCTCAAGTCTGAGGCCCCCGACGTGGTGATTATTGCCACGGGCAGTGTACCCAATGTCCCTTACATCGAAGGGCTTGAAACCCAGTACTGGATGACGGGGATAGACTTTTTCACAGACAAAAAGCCGGTGAAGGGTGAAAGGGTACTGATCATTGGAGCGGGCATGGTGGGTGTAGAGGCAGCAGAGATGCTCAGTAGAAATGGGAAGACCGTAGTGGCCACCAAGAGGACGGACACCATAGCCAACGACATGGAGCCCATCACCAGAAACATGCTCCTCAAAGACCTCAACTCCAGGTCCAATGTAAAGCTCATGCCCAACACCACTGTAAAAAGGTTCACATCCCAAGGAGTAGAAGTGGTTTCACAAGGGGAAGAGAAGCTCCTTGAACCCTTCGATACGGTGATTCTCACCGCA
The DNA here is from genome assembly GCA_015486015.1 of Aquificota bacterium. Lineage (GTDB taxonomy): Bacteria > Thermosulfidibacterota > Thermosulfidibacteria > Thermosulfidibacterales > B14-G1 > WFSI01. The sequence continues at coordinate 14,922 of WFSL01000036.1, forward strand.
GGCATGGAACCTGCTAACACCCTTTATGAAGAGCTTAAAAAGGAGATAGACAATGTGGAAATCGTAGGAGATTCCAAAGAGCCCAGAAGCATATACTGGGCCACACAAGAAGGATACAAGGTCGGAGTGAAGTATTGAAACACAAGGGGGCAGGAGAACCTGCCCCCTCAAAACTCACATCTTCATCATGGCATCCTTGGAAGCCAGCATCACTGGATTGGAGCTGGGTAAGGGGGTGAGCAGGGGATGGGAGCAATGCTGGAGAAAGACTAGGTCGTCCACCTTCATCTTTTTGCCTATGCAAAAGCTCAGAAAGTTAATGAGTTCACCCACTGAGTCCCCACCTTGGGTCTCAGCGCCAATAATGGAACCAGAGGCACGATCAAAGATGAGCTTCAAAAATAGATTCCGAGTTTCAGGCATAGTGGCAGGATGTTTGTCGGGCACCTCACAGGTGCCTACCACATACTGGATACCTTCCCCTTGGGCCATCTTCTCATTTAAACCTGCCATGCCCAGAGATAGATCAAAGATCTTAGTGGCAAAGGCCCCTATTACACCGGGGAACTCCCTGCGGTGCTCAGATATAGCGTTAGCTGCTGCTGTCATCCCTTCCCAAACGGCTATAGAGGCAAGCTTCACAGGGGTCTCCTTGCCCGTGACAAAGTTTATCTTAGTTCTGCAATCACCAGCAGCAAAAACACCCTCTCGGCTGGTCTCTAAGTACTGATTGGTCTTCACACCAAACCTTCCAAGTTCTAAACCCATCTTAGATGCCAAATCCGTATTGGCCCTCACGCCAATGCCAAAGATCACCACGTCAGCAAGGAGATCCACGCCAGAATCCAAATGAACCCTCTTCATACCCCTGTCTTCCTCTATGCCTATGGCCGTACTCCTGGTGCAAATCCTTATATCCTCGCTTCTCATCTTGAACTCAGCCGCTTCACAGAACTCTTCGTCGAAGACGGTTTGAAGACAGTGGGGGAGCAATTCTACAATAGTAACATCCATGCCCCTTCTCCTGAGCTCTGTCCCTACCTCTAACCCTATAAAACCGCCCCCAACAATTACAACAGAAGCGGCCCGTTCCAAGGCCTCCTCTATTCGGATCATGCTGTTTCTATCCTTGACAAAGAAGACATTTTCTAAATCAGCCCCCGGAATGGGCGGGACAATGGGTTTAGAACCCACTGCAAGGATAAGCTTGTCGAATTCTATTTTCTCGCCGCTCTGAAGCGTAGCTACTTTATCCTTGACTTCAACTACTACATCTACAAGAAGGTCCACCCCCACTCCAGTGACCATGGAATCTGGTATCACAATGGAGTCCCTGGGTACCGCCCGACCCAGGGAATATGGAATGGCACATGGGATAACCATCAAGGGGCTGGTCCTCACCAGTGCCACCTCAAGTTTAGGGTTCATTAGCTTGGCAAAACGGGCAGCCGAGATGCCTGCAGGTCCACCGCCTATTATCAAGATATCCCTTTTCATGAAATTAACCCTCCTTTTTAATTAATAAAAACACGAGAACTATCAGGCCGCATATACAGAAAAAGGCTCCTCCTTTTCTTTTCTCACTTCTACAATCCTGTTATCGTCATCCACCAGCACCACCGTAGGCTTCCAGTTCTTGGCTTCCTCCTCAGTGGCCTGGGCATAGGCGGCAATGATCACCTTATCACCCACAGCCACCTTTCTGGCGGCGGCACCGTTGAGGCAGATGACCCCAGAACCAGCAGGACCCTCAATTACATAAGTATTGAAACGCTCACCGTTGGTGATGTTCCAAACCTCCACCACCTCCCAAGGCAAAATACCGCTGACTTTAAGTAGCTCCCCATCGATGGTGATGCTTCCCACATAGTCAAGATTGGCCTCAGTCACCGTGGCCCGATGAATCTTAGCAAGAAACATCCTACGCATCATGGCTTCTCCTCCCTCAATTTTTAATCCTTCAAACTATCCACCCCCAGTTGGGTGTTATCTATGAGCCTGGCCGGTCCCACCTTCACCGCCAGGGCCACCAGGGTCCCCTCTTTCACTTCCTCCACGGGCAAAAAGGTGTCAGGGTCTACCACCTCCACATAGTCTATGTTGGCCAGGGGCTCAACCTTGATGACCCCTTCTACTTCCTCCTTTATCACCCGTGCATCCCGCTCACCCTGAGCAAAGAGTCTCTGGGCCTTCTTCAGGGAGCAATAGAGGCACAAAGCCGCCTTCCTTTCCTCTTGATTGAGATAGGTGTTTCTGGAACTCATAGCCAAACCATCAGGCTCCCGAATAATGGGCATAGGCACTATCTCCAGGTCCATGTTGAGATCAGCCACCATCGTGCGAAGGACCACATACTGTTGGAAGTCTTTCTTGCCAAAGTAGGCCCGATGAGGCTGAACAATATTGAAGAGCTTGCAGCACACAGTGGTAACTCCCCGGAAATGGCCAGGCCGGGAGGCCCCACATAGGCGGGTGGTGATATCCTCCACCTCCACGTAGGTCCGGTACCCAGGCGGGTACATGTCCTCCACAGAGGGTACAAACACGGCCTCCACACCAATGGGTCCCAGAAGGCCCATATCCCGCTTCAGGTCCCTGGGGTATCTATCAAAGTCCTCACCGGGCCCAAACTGGGTAGGATTCACAAAGATGGAGACCACCACCACATCGTTCTCCTTCCTGGCCTGGCGCACCAGGCTCAAGTGCCCCTCGTGAAGGTAACCCATGGTGGGCACAAAACCAATGGTTTTGCCCTCCTGGCGCCATTGCCTCGAGAGCTCCATCATCTGGACCACCTCTTTTACCAACTCCACTGCTCACCCCCACAAATGGGGTCAGGTCTTGAATTTGACACTTCCAACCACGTCCGCTACCTCTGTATTTGACCTCCGAGTCAACCCCGCCAATGCAGCAAAACACAGACTCCGAAACCTATTCATAGCTATACTCAGCCGTGGGGAATTTACCCTCCTGGACCTCCTTCACATACTCCCTAAGGGCCTTGAGGGCCTCCTCCCTGAGATTGGCATAACGCTTGACAAACTTGGGCTTGAACTCCTGATAGATGCCCAGCACATCATGAAGCACCAGCACCTGACCATCACAGTGAGGCCCTGCCCCTATCCCTATGGTAGGCACGGAGACCGATTCGGTTACCTCTTTAGCCAGCAAAGAGGGAATAGCCTCCAGGACTATGGAGAAACAGCCTGCCTCCTCCAAGGCCTTAGCCTCTCTTTTCAAGCGCTTCGCCGTCTCCTTCTCCCTCCCCTGGACCCGGTAACCGCCCAGTTTGTGAATAGACTGGGGGGTGAGACCCAGGTGACCCATGACAGGGATACCCGCATCCACTATCTTTCTGATTGTCTCCAGAACGGGATCGCCCCCCTCCAGCTTCACAGCATGGGCCCCAGCCTCCTTTACCAACTGCCCTGCATTCTCCAAGGCCTGCTCAGGGCTGATCTGAAAGGTCATAAAAGGCATGTCCGCCACCACCATGGCCCTCTTGACACCTCGAACCACAGCAGCCGTATGGCGGAGCATGTCTCCCTGGGTAACGGGAAGGGTTGAGTCATAACCCAATACCACCATACCTAAGGAGTCTCCTACCAGGATAATATCTACACCCGCCTCATCTACAATCTGAGCAAAGGGATAATCATAAGCGGTGAGCATAGTGATAGGTTCCTTGGCCCCCTTCTTCCTCTTCAACTCCAGCGTAGTAACCCTGGCCATAAACACCCCCAATAAAAAGGCCTTCCAGACCGAGTCCGGAAGGCCTTCTCTTCCCCTCTCCCGTCTCGGTCCCTTCACCAGGATCCAAGCGGTTCTTTGTTCTTTATAATCACAATGCCCCCTGTGTCAAGTGGCCATTTCACCAGGACTTCTCCCAAAACTTCCGCTGATGAACTGGCTTCTATCTCCCGACTTTGACAGTACCTTTTTGAAACTCCCTCTATCTACACGAGTTATGGGAACACTGATCTCCTATTGCCTATCCTTTTTGTGGTCCTTTACAGTCCAGCTTTTTGGAGCCACTCCACCTTCTTGGCATTCACTGTTATGCGAAGCCTAAAGCGCAGCAGAGCCCATATGCGCCTGTAACCATAGGAGGGATACTGGTTATGGGGTGGTGTATCTTTTCCGCCAGTTCCTCGTCCAGAAAAGGCCTATAGTGGACCATCCTCTCTGACTTGCTTAAGCGCACAGAGGACCTGGAAGCCTCCAACACCTTGCACACTCTCCTTTCAGATGCACCAGGCAGAGTTTTCATCACTCGTCTGACGTCTTGGGCTCGAAAGGGCGACCTTTCATGGCCTCCTTGAGAATATCGATGCCCAATACCAACTCTCCTATTTTCTGCTTGAGCCGCTTGATCTGCTCCTCTTTTAGGGCTTCTTCGTCTTTTGGCCTGGATCTCAGAGCATTCTCGGCCGCCAACAGAAACTTTTCCTTCCAGTCCTCTACTTCGGCCACTGTGAGCCCATGCTTCCTGGCTGCTTCTCGAACCGAAGCCTCGCCCCTCAAGATGCTCAAAACCAGGGCCGCTTTTCTCTTAGCTGTCCACCTCTTTACCTGATCAGCATTGTCTCCCATTTGCTCCCCTCCTTTCTCCTTCTACTTGTCTTGTTAGTGGATCACCTTTCAAAGGGAGCAGGATAGAAGCTGCTTAGAGAATTTAAAAAAGAAATTGAAAAGCTATATGGTGACAGATTAAAGGAAGTTATGCTTTATGGATCACATGCAGGAGGCGATTTTCTGAAGAATCAGATATAGATTTACTCATCGCTCTTAAAGGTGAAGTCAAAACTGGGGAAAGTCCTGGCCTTCTCCCAAGAGTTCCCACAACTTCTCTCAAAGGTTGGAGACCATATCAGACCCCAGGGAGGATTTAGCAAGTTTTCAAAAACCATCTTCAGATCACAATCAACTCCCCCGAATACCCACAGGAGACAGCGCCTTGCCCCCTTCTATCGCCTCTTTCAACACCCTGGAAAGGGTGCCAAACTCCTTTTCCGTAAGTTTACCACCATCCATCTTCATGACATAGAAGGCATCCACAGCCCTGTTGCCCTCCGTGCTGATCCTGGCCATGTGAATGGTAAGGCCCAAGGCATAAAGGGTACGAGTGATGTGATAAAGGAGGCCAAGTCTGTCTCTTGTCTTCACCTCTATGACGGAATAGACATCGGAAATATTGTTATCCAACGTCACTTTAGTCTTCACAGTTACTGCCCTTTCCCTCTTAGATAGATAGACCCCCTTGCTCCTCTTCATGAGCTCTCCCAAATCCAGCTTCCCTGCAAATACCAACCACATCTCCTCCCTGATCTTCTCCCAAAGCCCCTCATCTGTGACAGACCGGAAATGGGGATCATTCACGTGAATGATGTCTAAAAAATAACCATCCTTCCTAGGATAGACCCAGGCAGAAAGGATATTGAGCCTGTGGGAAGAGATAACGCCCACCACCTTTGAAAAGTCCCCCGGATGCTCCATTTTTGCTATAGTCACCTCTGTATACCCTGCATCGTGATTGTGCTCCCAAGTCATGGCCATGCCCCTTTGCTTTGCCTCTTGAAGGAGCTGAAGATGACGCACCATCTTCTTTCCTGGGACCTGCAAGAGATACCTCTCTGAGAACTGTAAAAGGGCCTCCTCGATCTCCTGAAAGGTAAAGACACCTTTTAGACGACGATATAGGTCACCTACCAATAAACGAAAGGCGGTTTGATCCCATCTCATGACAAAGGAGCTACCCCTCTCTATCACATCCCTGGTTTTGAGATAGAGATCAAGAATGAGAGCTCCCTTCCACTCCGTCCATACATCAGGGCCCACAGCCTTCAAATCTGCATAGGTGAGGACATAAAGCAGATCCAGCCTCTCCATGTCCTTGCAGATATCGGCCAGCTCCATTGCCACCTTGGGATCCACAGGGTCCCTCCTCAAGGCCATTTGGACCATGGTGGTATGGTGCCTTACGAGGAACTGGACCATGTCTACTTCACCCTCTGAGAAACCCATTTCTGTCAAAAGATTGGCCGCCATCCTTGCTCCCCTCATCGCATGCCCGCCGCCCATCCCCTTACCCAAATCGTGAAATAGGATGGCCAAAAAGAGGAGATACCTCTTATCCCTGTGTCTCAGTGCTGCATCCCTCAGGTATACAAGCTCAGGGGCATCCGCCTCTTCCAACTCCTCAGCATATTCTAAGGACATAAGCGTGTGCTCATCCACGGTGAAGCGGTGATACAAATCGTACTGCATAAGTCCCGTGAGTCTTTCCCACCTGGGAAATAACCTTTCCATAAAACCTATCTCGTGGAGAAATCTAAAGACCAGATGCGCCCTTGGGGTGTTCAATATATCCACCAAGGCCCGACGCACCTCAGAGGAGTTGAAGTTTTCCACCCTCCAGTGAAGGGGAGGGACCCAGAAGCCCCTTGGTATATCCAGGAGATTAACCCCCTCCTTTTGAAGCCTATGCACCTCCCTCAGAAAATGGGCTGGGGTGGGAAAGGGATGTTCCATCACTTCTCTCACCAGATCAAGATTCACAGGAGTAACCCCAGAGGGCTTTAGACCCACCTCCTCCATCGTTCTCAACAAGAAGGCCCTACACACTCTCCTTACATCTTTCACTTTAGAATAATACTCCCTCATGAAGTGCTCCACTGCCATAAGGCTTCTGGTATCTCGAAAGCCCAAATCGTGGGCCACTTGAGGCTGAATGTCCAAAGAGAGCACATCATTTTTCCTCTCGCGAATGGCATGAATATCGTTCCTCACCCTCCAAATGAAGTCCAAAGAGCGCTCCAGGATATCAAACTCCAAGGGAGTAAGTAGACCCTTTCTCCTGAGATCCCTAAAGATTTTAGCACCATAAACACATCTGGCAACCCACATCACCGTATGGATGTCCCTCAGGTTTCCAGGGCTCTCTTTCACATTGGGCTCCAACAGGTACATGGCAGAACCGTAGCGGCCATGGCGCTCTTGCATCCAATGATACATATCCTTCAGAAACCCAAGGTCTCCCGAAGGTCTCATGGCCCTATTGAGCTGAACAAAGGGATTCAGAGATCCCCCCAAAAGTCTGGCATCCAAACATGCCGTTTTAACAGTGATATCCTCCATAACCAGGGCCATAGCCTCCTCAACAGAACGATAAGAGTGGCCAATCTGGAGCCCCAGATCCCAGAGGCACTGCACCCCTTGCACCACCCCCTCATTGGTCTCACACCCGTCCCGGGCGTAGAGAAACATGAGGTCCACATCAGACTGGAGATTTAGCTCACCTCTGCCGTATCCCCCTAAGGCCACAATAGAGTAAGAGGGATACGCCTTCCGAAACATGGCATTGAATAATTCCCTAAGAATCTCATCTATCTTGCGGGTATAAAAACTTACTTGAAACCACCCACCCACTCCCTGCCTGTTCCACTCTCTAATAAGCCTCCTGGCCTCCCCGATCCTACCCTTGAGATCTTGCACCAGATCCCTGAACGCAGGGGAGCAATGGTTTCTCTCTTTAGCAACCCAGCGCATCCAGTAGGGCCCCCTCTCTTAGCCCCAGATCACTCACTATCAAGGACTCCTGATTCCATAGGGCCATCGTCTCCAAGGTAATGATAGCCCCTGGGACAATGAGGTCCTCCCTCCCTTCCTCCAATCCAGGGATCTGAAGCCGCTCAACCTTCTTCATGGAGAGGAAAGTTGAGAGCATCTCCTCTACCCTCTCCTTCCTTAAAAGATACCCATGGATCATTTCATGCTGATACACAGAAAGGCCCATGTCAACAGCAGCGAGTGTAGTCACTGTACCAGCAGTCCCCACCAATGGCCATTCCTCTTTACCCAAATGCTCCCTTACCTCCGACAACCCCTCCCTCACATAATCACGGAGGGCATCCATCTCCTCCAAAAGGGGTGGATCATGGCTAAGGAAGGTCTCTGCAAGCTTAACCACCCCTATGGGGATGGAAATAAGGCGAAAAGGGGCCCGGTTCCGGAAACGAATGAACTCTGTGCTCCCACCGCCTATATCAAAGAGCACCCCCTTTGAGGCCTCCAAGTCTATCAGGGCCCCCTTTAACGTGAGACTCGCCTCCTCATCCCCAGAGATAATCCTGATAGGAACGCCTAAGGTCTCCCAGGCCAACTGGAGAAAGTCACTTGCATTGGCTGCTTCTCGAAACACACTGGTAGCCACTGCTACTACCTTCTCTACTCCCAAACCCTCCAATTTAACCCTGAACTCTCTCAGGGCCCCTAATGCCCTCTCCTGGGCCTGAAGCGCCATCTTGCCTTCCCTTGCCACCCCTTCCCCTATTCTCACTACCCTCCTCTCCTCATGAAGGGGCCATATGTCCTTGCAGTTCCCCCTATACTCCACCACCATCAAACGAAAGGTGTTGGTTCCCAGATCTACAGACGCCACCTTCATAGACCCACCAGATGGACAAGTTCTATATGGCCCCATGCACCCAAATGATCCTCAAAGATCACCACAGCACCCTCAACCATCTCCATCTCCTTGGCCCTCTCCAAGGTCTTCCCTATATCGTCAGGTCCTCTAACCATATTAGCCAAAGCAGTAGCAGCCGCATCCGCAACTGCCGCATCCGAGGCCACAACAGTAACGGAGTGGGCCTTACCGAAGCTGAGAGAATGACCCACGCGGCCACTGGATGTACATACACCTAAAGGACCCTGCGCTCCACACACCTTGAGTCCCACCCTCATGGAAAGAGGGGAATCACCAGCAAAGAGTGCAACAATCCGCTCTTTCGGAGAATCTATATAAATATCCCCCCCATTCTCTACAATTGCCTCCCCATCCAAGTGAGAGAGCCTCTTCCCCACAGCTTGAGCAATGGCCCCTGCAACTGCAGCCATGGGGCCTACCCCTACGATATTGGCCGCTTGAGCCATCCCTTTCACGATCTCCGGTGCCCCAGGCTGCACCCTTATAGGCATCAAAGATAAAGCGAACTCAGGGTGCAGATCTATGTAAGCCTTGAGGGGAAGTCTTGCAGCCAGCAGGGCCTCAGTAGCCTCCTTTTCCCTACGAGTGGGTGTGAGAATAAAGAGATCACTCTCCCCTATCCTTACCCTGTATGGGGTTAGATCCCTCGCCCTAACCCTTCCCCGGTAGTCTGCCAAGATATCCAGAATTAAAAGATAATATCCTTTACCTTGGAAAAGACGCCCTTCCTCTCAGGTGGTGAGACATCCTCCCCCCTGATATGAGCAATCTCCTCCAAAAGTTCCCTCTCCTTAGGGGAGGGCCTCTTCGGGATCACAACCCTGGGTCTCACCAACAAATCTCCCCGCTTCCCCCCATCTAAGGAAGGCATACCCTTGCCCTTTATCCTGATGCTCTCCCCAGGCTGATGACCTGGAGGGACAACCACCTCTATCATCTCATCTAACAGTGGAACCTCCAGCACAGCACCTAAGATGGCCTGTACATAGCTGATCTCCGGCTCATAGATGAGGTGCTTCCCCTCCCTCCTTAAGATCGGATCAGCTTTTACCCTCACCTCCACATAAAGGTCACCAGGCTGACCCCCATACAGACCAGCATGACCCTCTCCAGGCATACGGATCCTTATACCGTCCTCTATGCCCGGAGGAATATTCACATGCACCACCCTCTCCGAGGTCACCCTTCCTTCTCCCTTACACCGGGAACACGGGTTGTTGAGGATGATCCCTTCACCACCGCAGTGCGGACAGGTGCGACTTACACTGAAAAACCCCTGGCGATAATACACCTGCCCCTTACCACCACAGGTAGGGCAACTGGAATAGTCACCTGGATTTACCGCACCAAGCCCCTTGCACTGAGGACAAGTCTCCATGCGCTTAATTTTGAGCGTCACGCTCGTGCCCTTAAGGGCATCTGCAAAACTGATGGTGATCCGATGGAGTATATCTTTTCCTCTCTGTGCCCTGCTTCTACCCCCCTTGGTCCCAAAGATATCCCCAAAGAACTCTTCAAAGATATCCGAAAAGCCTGGAAACCCCTCAAAACCCCATCCCCCAGCATCGCCAGGCCCTGTGCTACCATACCTATCATACTGCGCCCTCTTGGCAGGGTCAGACAGCACCTGATAGGCCTCTGTAATCTCCTTGAACTTCTCCTCTGCTTGGGGATCACCAGGATTTTTGTCAGGGTGATACTGAAGAGCCAGCCTCCTGTAAGCCTTCTTAATCTCTTCCTGAGTAGCCGTCCTGGAAACCCCTAAAATGGCGTAGTAATCTCTTTTCATAAATCAAACCTGCTCTTCTTGCTCCCTGGCATCTTCGGGAGGCCTATACCGACAAACCACTACCTTACTTGGTCTCAAAAGCCTCCCCTTCAACAGGTACCCCTTCTCTACCTCTTGAACCACCGTCTGATCCTTCTCCTCTTCCTCTCCGTTAACCTGCATCACCGCCTGATGAAGGTTGGGATCGAATTTGGCGTACAAGGCCTCGATCTCTTCAACGCCAAACCGTTTAAGCACCTCTTTGAACTGCTTATGTATGAGCCGCATTCCCTGTAAGAGACTCTCTCTGTCCGCCCCCTTCTCCGCCGCTTCCAGGGCCCTTTCCATGTTATCCAGGATATACAAAATATCACAAATCACAGCCCCGTGGGCCTGCTCACGGAACTCCTCCATCTCCTTCTGGACTCTCTTCCGATAATTCTCAAACTCTGCTTGTAAACGTAGGAGCCTATCCTTGAGGGCATCCCTCTCCTCTTCCAACTCCTCCACTTTGGCAGATAACTCATCAAGGGAAGGTGCCTCCACCTCCCCAGCAGGCATCCCCTCTTCAATTGCAACCTCTTCTTCCTTCTTTACCTCTCCCATCTTCCTCTCCTCACGCAGTGAGTATCCCATTTATAAGCTGAGAAGCCTCACTCAACAAAGGCAACAGGGCAGCATAGTCCATCCTCTTAGGCCCCATTATCCCCAGCCCCCCTATCATACTCTCCCCTATCCAGCATCGTGAGGTCACAAGGCTTAGATCCTGAAGTTCCTCTATACCCCCCTCTTCCCCAATCACTACCACCAGCTCATCCGACTGAATACACCGGTCTAACAGCTTTACCACTTTGCTCTTCTCTTCAAAGGCCCTAAAGACCCTCTTCATCCTCTCCACATTCTCCACAAACTCCTTTTGAGAGAGTATATTGCTGGTGCCCTCGACATGAAAGACAGCCTCTTCACTCTCCAAGGACTCCAACGCCTTGTTGGCCATCCTCAAAACCTCGGAGTATAGAGCATCATACTCAGCTATATCTTGCTCCATGGCATTCACAAGTGCTTCCCTCACCTCCAACAAGGATCTACCAGCAAACTGAGAGTTCAGAAGTTGGCCGTACCTCTCCAGCTCTCTGCTTGAGATCTCCCCATCAAGGGTCACGGTCCTATGCTGCACAATACCACCTTCGGCCACCAAGATGACAAGCATTCTTTGTGCACCCAGAGAAATAAACTGAATATGCTGGAACCGGGTGGACCTAAGAACCGGAATGAACACCAAGCCCATTTGATTAGAGATGCGGGAGAGCACACGACTGGCCTCCACCAGCACCTCCGAGATGCTGAGATCCCTCCTACCCAACAGGGCCTTCAACTGATCCAGATCACGCTTGAAGAGACGGGGCAAGGTACATCCCTGTTCCATGATTCGGTCAACGTAAAACCGATAGCCCTTATCTGTAGGCAGCCTCCCTGCCGAAGTATGGGGATGTGTAAGAAAACCCATCTCTTCCAGATCAGCCATCACATTTCTCACCGTGGCAGGAGAAACACCCAGGCCGTACCTCTTCGCAATCGTTCGAGACCCAACGGGCTCCCCCGTCAGTATGTGGGCATGAACCACAGCTTGCAAAACCTCTTTACTCCTCCTATCCAGCACCTAATCCCCACCTTCCACGAGGGATAAATTCTTTGTTTCAGGGAAAATTTATAGGCCTCACCTTGCGGGGTGTCAACCATTTTAGCACTCATTTGCACGATGTGCTAATAATCATGTTTAACGCTCTGAAATGGGTTGACTTTTTAGGAATAGCCCAATAAACTATAAAAAAATGGAGGAAAAAGGCTTGGGGTGGAAGGAGATATTCTCTATAACCGGTGAAGAGCTCATCAGGAAGGCTTCATGGCGTTTGGGGATGATGCCATTGGACGAAGTGGTCACCTTGAAAAGACTCAATGCTGAAGGAATCAAGACTACCAAAGAGGGTAACTGGTATAGGCTTATCCTCTCTCGGGGCAAACTCAAAAGGGAAGTAGGAGGTAAGATAGAGGGGGACCCCTTGGAGGTGCTGTTGCGTTGTTACCTATTGCTCTGGGAGGAGGGGCCTATGATAAGGAAACAAGAAGCCGCCTGAGTCTCCAAACCATGGATGCGCCAAGCCTTAGAGAGGGTGTCGTTTTTTTGTTTTAATTCCAAGGAGCTTTCGATTTTGCGTTTCTTCCTATTAGTCTCATCCTTTAATAAGCGCCCCCAAGGAGGAAATAATGCAGATAATCCCAGCAGTAGACATCAGGCACGGGAGATGTGTTAGGCTCTACAGGGGGGACAGGCAGAGAGAGACTATCTATGGTGATCCTGTAGAGATGGCACTCAAGTGGCAAGCCATCGGGGCCAAGAGACTCCACGTAGTAGACCTGGATGGTGCCTTTCAGGGCAAGCCAATGAATCTGGAGGTGGTGAGGCAAATATGTACCCGTCTATCCATCCCTGTAGAGGTAGGAGGAGGGGTAAGGTCACTAAGGATTATTGAGTTGCTCCTGCAGGCAGGTGCGAGATGGGTTATCTTGAGTACAGCCCTGGTGAAAGATCAAGATATGGCTGAAGAGGCGGGACGGCAGTTTGGAGACCATCTCATTGCCGGCGTAGACGCCCGCTCAGGGAAAGTAGCGGTTAGGGGTTGGAAAGAAGAAATCCCTATGGATGCCTTGACCCTGGCCCGCCGGTGTGAAGACCAAGGCTACAGTGCGATCATATACACAGACATCCTCAGGGATGGTACCTTGAGTGGACCCAACCTGGAAGAGACAGCAAGGATTGCAAGGGGCATCTCCATACCACTCATAGCTTCGGGAGGGGTCTCCTGCATAGAGGATCTCCAGATGGTAGCAAGACTCGAACCCTTGGGCGTGACAGGGGTCATTGTTGGCAAGGCCCTATACGACGGAAGGATAGATTTGAAGGCGGTCTTAGAGAGGATGAGAGGAAAAAACAGAGAAGTCCCACAAACCCAGGTCTTGTCAAGGAAAAAGAGGCTGTGTTAATGGGGAAAGTCAATTTGAGAATCCCAAGAAAGAGGTGATGCAATGGCAAGGCGGTGTGAGATCTGTGGAAAAGGCCCTATGAGCGGACACAAAATAAGCCACGCCCACAATGTGAGCAAGAGGCGTTTTCTTCCCAACATCCAAAGAATGAAAGTGAGGTTCCCCAACGGTACGGTAAGAACCATCAAGGTATGTACAAGATGCCTCAAGGCAGGGAAGGTGGTTAGGGCCTAATAAGGTTTAATGCATCACTCTGCCCACCCGCACTACCCCTGGTATCCTGCGGATGGACCTCTTAACCCTCTCTAACTGATCCACATCCTTCACATCTATAATGAAGTTTAGGTGAGCCTTCTTGTCTAAAGTGGTCAACACTTGGGCCTTCTCCACGTTTGCGCCCTCCCTCGCTATGGCCCCAGAGATCTCAGCCAAAAGTCCCAGTTTGTCCTCTGTCTCCACCTTCAGCTTCACAGGTAACACGCTCTTATCATCCACAGCCCAGGCAGCCTCCACCTTCCGTGCAGGATCTATCTGGAGATGAAGAAGATTAGGACAATCGGCAGTATGGATGGTAATCCCCTTACCCCTGGTAATGTATCCCACGATCTCATCCCCCGGGATGGGATTGCAGCAACGGGCAAACCTCACCAAGATATCATCCAATCCTTTCACCACCACACCTGCTACCCTCTTCCTCTTCTTAGGGAGAGAGGGTCCCTCAAGCTTCTTCTTCTCTCGTTGCTCGACCTCCTCGGGGGTGAGTATCTTCTTTAAAATCTGCCTTGGGGAGACCTTGCCAAACCCTACAGCGACCACCAAATCATTAGGGTTATTGAATCCCATATCCTGAGCCACCTGATCCAGCTCTCCACGCTCCAGCTTCTTGAGAAAGTTTTTCCTAAACTTCTTAAACTCCCTATGGCAAATATCCTTGCCCACCTCCAGGGCCTTGAGCCTCTCTTGGGCTCTGAGCCAAGTGCTGATCTTCGCCCTGGCTCTCGTTGTACATACCAGCTTAAGCCAGTCCCTGCTAGGGTGACGATCTTTAGAGGTGAGGATCTCTACCTGTTCTCCTGTTTTTAGGTGATAGCTCAATGGGACGAGCCTGCCGTCCACCCGGGCGCCCATACAGTGATGGCCCACCTCGGTGTGGACAGCATAGGCGAAGTCCAATGGCGTGGCACCCTTGGGGAGAGTTTTCACTTCACCCTTGGGAGTAAAGACATAGACCTTTTCAGGGAACAAATCCAGCTTCAGGTTCTGAAGGAACTCCCTAGAGTCCTCCATCTCCTGTTGCCACTCTAACAGGTGCCTGACCCAGCGCACAATCTGGTCCTCTTCCTTGTCTGTTCGCCCCTCTTTGTACTTCCAGTGAGCGGCAATACCCTCCTCAGCCACCCTGTGCATCTCCCAAGTGCGGATCTGGAACTCCACCTTCTCCCCCTCCGGCCCTACTACTGTGGTGTGGAGTGATTGGTACATGTTGGGCTTGGGCACGGCAATATAATCCTTGAACCGCCCCGGTATGTACGGCCAGGAGGAGTGGATGATGCCAAGCACCATATAGCATTCGTCCACGGTATTTGTTATGATGCGTAGTGCCACAAGATCGTAGAGTTCTTCAAATGTGAGATTCTGCTCCAGCATCTTCTTATAGATAGAATAAAAACTCTTGGGCCTCCCCGTTACTGTAGCCTCAATTCCCCGGGACCTTAGCTTTTCCTGAACGAGGCTGATCATTCTGTTAATATAAGCCTCCCTTTCTTCCCGCTTCTTGGCTACCCGCTCTTTTATATACTCATACATCTCGGGATTGAGTTCATGAAAGGCCAGATCCTCCATCTCCCATTTCAACCAAGCAATCCCCAAGCGGTGGGCCAAGGGCACGTAGATATCCAACGACTCTTGGGCAATCCGCTTACGTTTGGCCTCCTGAGGAATAAACTGAAGGGTCTTCATGTTATGAAGCCTGTCCGCCAGCTTAACGAGGATGACCCGGATGTCCTTAGCCATGGCAAGGAGCATCTTTCTAATGGTCTCGGCTTGCTGCTGAAGCACCGTCCTGGACTCCACCTGCCCTATCTTGGAAACCCCCTCCACCATAAATGCGATATCCTCACCGAATTCCTTGGCCAGATCATCAAAGGTAACAGGTGTATCCTCTAAGACATCATGAAGAAGTCCCGCGGCTACAGTGGAAGGATCCATCCTCATCTTGGCCAGGATAGCTGCTACACTGAGGGGATGAGAGATGTAAGGCTCACCTGACTTTCTCCTCTGACCCTTATGAGCCTTTGAGGCATAAACAAACGCCCTGTCCAACACCCCCACATCGCCTTTGGGGTGATGAGAAAGTACTAAATCTTTTATCTCTTCCAATTGCCTGGTATAAAAGTATGCCATCTCTCTTCCCCTGGACTATGGAGGAATATAGGCACCCCCACTGCCCTTGACAAGGCCAAGGAAATTTTATGGAAACCCAGAAACAGAATGAAGATTCCACCCTTGTAAAGGGTAGACTCCGAAACCCCAAAGTGGAATAAGTTAATCCGAAAGGTTGAAAACAGGAGGAAGGGGATGGAAGCAGTAACTGAGACCCATATAGAGGAGCTTCCAAGGCTATTTAAGGGAAAGGTTAGGGATGTCTACGAGGTAGATAGTGATCGCCTCCTTCTGGTAGCAACGGATAGAATATCAGCCTTTGATGTGGTCTTTTCTGAAGGGATACCAGAAAAGGGAAAGGTGCTAACCAGGACGTCCAACAAGTGGTTCAGCATGATCACCCATATCCCCAACCACATCATCTCTACCCACCCCGAAAGGGAACTGCCATTCTTATCCAGATACCCAGAGACTGAAGAGAGGGCTGTGCTGGTGAAGAGGCTCAGGAGATTAGATATAGAGTGTGTGGCCAGGGGATACCTATTTGGTAGCGCATGGAAAGAGTATCTGGAGAAGTGTGAGGTGTGTGGGGTGAAGTTACCCCCGGGAATGCGTCAGGCAGAGCGCCTCCCGAGACCTATCTTTACCCCTGCCACAAAAGCATCCAGTGGACACGACGAGAACGTGCCCTTTGAGGAGTGCATCCGGATCCTGGGCGACAGGGAGATTGCGAGGATAGTCAAGGAGACCACACTAGAGATCTACACATGGGCCCATAACCTCCTATGGGAAAGAGGGATCATCCTATCAGACACAAAGTTTGAGTTCGGTGTTGATAGAGAAGGCCAGGTCTATCTCATTGACGAGGTGCTTACCCCCGACTCCAGCCGCTTCTGGTCCAGAGAAACCTATCAGGTGGGCATTAGCCCACCCAACTATGATAAACAGTTTATCAGGGACTACTTAGAAACCTTGAATTGGGATAAGAAACCACCTCCTCCCCCCCTTCCCAAGGAGATCATTGAAAAGACCATCGCCAGGTACAAGGAGATAGAGAGAATCATCCTATCCCTTTGAGGAAATCTAAGGGCTACAGTCTTCTTTTGAAGAACCTCAGGGCGAACCAGAGGAGCACAGCGATAACGTTTACCCAGGCGATCACCTTTATCAGCAATAGCCCTTTACCGTTGCTCATTCTGTGTATCTCCTTAGAAACCTCGCTATCAGGAGCCCTACCACAAGGCTAACAGTGGAAATCCATAGGTCGCAAAAGGATGGATCACAATAGAGCCCTTCCGCAATGTACTCGTGGTATACATTGATAAATAATCCAGTGATAAAGGTGATTCCTGTGCTTATCCCCACCAAGGGCAACAGAAGGCCATACAGCCCAAAAGGACCCCCATGACCCAAGAGGTTTGTGGCAGCGCTATTGCCATCACACGTAAAGAAGCTACCAGGACTGGATATGGGTCTTGGCGGCTTCACCCAAAATACAGGGAAGTGTGAAAGATTCTCCTCCACCCTTTCCACCCCCCAATGGGGTCCATGTGGGAAATAGTCCGAAGGATACCCCTTGAGGGCCTGTGGATCCGTAAGGAGGGATAAGACAGGATCCACTACCACAAACAAGAGCAACAGCAAAAACAGCAGGGGTATCCTCAAAACACAAACCCCCTCTGATGCTGATCGTACCAGGAGATGATCCGCTTTACCACCATCTCTGGGCAATCCTCCACCTGGAAGATATCCATATCCTCTCGGCCGATATAGCCCCTTTCCAACACCTCCCTCGCTACCCACTGGATCAAACCTTCCCAATACTTTGAACCCATAAGGATCACAGGGAAGGTGTGTATCTTGTTGGTCTGGATGAGGAGGATAGTCTCAAAGAACTCATCCAAGGTACCCAATCCCCCTGGAAGGAGGACAAAAGCCGTGGCGTAGCGGACCAGCATCACCTTGCGCACGAAGAAGTAGTGGAAGTTAAGGGTAAGAGTGGTGTAGGGGTTAGGCTTTTGTTCATGTGGTAACTCTATGTTGAGCCCCACAGATCTGCCCCCCACCTCTAAGGCTCCCCTATTGGCCGCCTCCATGACTCCAGGCCCTCCACCTGTAAAGACAGAGAAACCCTCTTTGGCGAGTTCCCTCCCCACCCTTCTCGCCAAATCGTATACTTCATCTCCCTCCTTTACCCGCGCAGATCCAAAAACCGTTACAGCAGGTAGGAAAGTAGGTAGTGCATCAAAGCCCTCCACGAAATCCCTTATAATCCTGAAGATCCTCCAGGCCTCTTCGTTACACGGCAAATTGAGTTCAAAAGTGTCACCCTTTTCCATGATCCCTCAATTACCAGAACAGGGCGAAACTTTAAACAGCAAAGTCACCTACTGGCCTTAACCATTCACATGTGCTACCTGAGGCACAAGGAGAAAATCCCAGAGGAGGCAACGGAACTATCGAGATGAGGAACAACTTACAAGGAGGGCATAATGAGTGAGGTGATCGAGGTTACAGCACGCGAGATCCTGGACTCCCGTGGTAATCCCACGATAGAGGTGGATGTTTTCCTGGACTCGGGGGTAATGGGAAGAGCTGCAGTCCCATCTGGGGCATCCACTGGGGAGAGGGAGGCACTGGAGCTGAGGGACCAAGACAAGAGCAGGTACTTAGGTAAAGGTGTTCTTAAAGCTGTAGAGAACGTGAACGAGCAGATAGGTCCAGAGATTGTAGGCATGGATGCCCTGGACCAGGCGCTTATAGATAAGACTATGATTGAACTGGATGGCACGGACAACAAATCCCGCCTCGGTGCCAATGCCATCCTTGGAGTATCCCTTTCAGTGGCTAAGGCTGCAGCAGCAGAGTTAGGCATACCCCTATACCGGTATCTGGGAGGTGTCCATGCCTGTCAGCTCCCCGTCCCCATGATGAATGTTCTCAATGGCGGCGTCCACGCCGACAACAACGTGGATATCCAGGAGTTTATGATCGTCCCATGGGGTGCCCCTTCCTTTGCTGATGCGCTGAGGATGGGGGCTGAGGTCTTCCACAACCTAAAAGCAGTATTAAAGGCAAAAGGCTACAGTACCAGTGTAGGGGATGAAGGGGGCTTTGCCCCAAACCTCACCTCTAATGAGGAGGCATTGGAGGTAATAGTAGAGGCCATCTCAAGGGCAGGCTATACCCCAGGTGAAGACATGGCTATCGCCCTGGACCCGGCAGCGAGCGAATTTTACAGAAATGGCCTCTATATCATGCAGGCAGAGAAAAAGAAGGAGAAGACATATGAAGAGATGATAGACTTTTATAGCCAACTTGTGGAAAAGTACCCCATTGTCGCCATTGAAGACGGGCTGGCAGAGAACGACTGGAAAGGATGGAAGTGCCTAACAGATGCGCTTAGTAGTGAGATTCAACTTATAGGGGATGATATTTTTGTTACGAATACAAGCCTCATCAGGAAGGGAATAGAATCTGGGATCGCCAACGCCGTGCTTATAAAGCTGAATCAGATAGGCACCCTGACCGAGACTATGGAGGCCATCGAATTGGCCAAGAAATCAGGATACGGGACTGTGATATCCCACAGATCCGGAGAAACAGAAGACACAACCATAGCCGACCTGGCAGTGGCAGTACATGCGGGGCAGATTAAGACAGGGTCGGTATGCCGCACAGACCGGATATGCAAGTACAATCAGCTCTTACGTATAGAGGAGGAGTTAGGTGACACAGCAACTTTTGGGGGAAAGGAGGCCTTTAAGCGATGAGTGTAACTATCCATCCTGCTGCCAAGTACTGGGAGGAATTCCAAATTGGAGAAGAATTTTCCTCTCCAGGCCGGACAGTAACAGAGACGGACATTGTCAACTTCAGCGGTGTGTCAGGTGACTTTAATCCCCTCCACTCCGATAGAACCTTTGCCAGTACAAACCTCTTTGGTGAACCCATTGCCCATGGGCTACTCGTCCTCTCCATAGCCACAGGGGCCATGAGCCGCTTAGGCTTTGTAGAGGGTACCGTTGAGGCCTTTCTCGGCCTAAATTGGAGATTCACAGCCCCTGTCAAAATAGGGGACACCGTGAGGGTAGGCTTCAAGGTTAAGGAGAAAAGGGAGGGAAAACAGCCCCAACATGGGATTCTGGTCTTAGAGGTAACAGTGATTAACCAAGATGGAAATACCGTGCAGCAGGGAGATTGGTATTTGCTGGTGAGAAGATTGGCGCATAAAGGATAGAAGCTGAGAGGTCTTTCTATGTCGCTTACTTCAATAGGGACTTAGCTACTTGGGGCATTTTTACATTGCGCCATCCTCCATTTCCCTATTTCTCCTGGCACAATTCCAACAGTATCCCACCTGTAGATTTGGGATGAAGGAAGGCAATAAGGGTACCATGGGCACCCACCCGAGGTCTCTCATCTATCAGTTTTACACCTTTAGTCTTGAGCTTCTCTAACACAGCCTCTACATCCTCTACTCCTAAAGCTACATGATGTACCCCTTCCCCCCTCTTCTCAATAAACCTGGCCACAGGGGAATCAGGAGCAGTAGGCTCCAAGAGCTCCATCCTGGCATCACCCACAGGGATAAAGGCTACCCTCACCTTTTGGTCCTCTACCACCTCCTCACTCTCCACCTCCAAGCCAAGGTTTCTGAAGATCTCCTTGGCACGTTCCATGTCCTTCACCGCAATGCCAATGTGATCCACCTTCCTATACATCTACACCCCTCCCCATCTAAACACCCAAGTAGAAACTGACGCCCCAGTTCAGGCGACTTCGCCTACCAGAGCTCTACATCTTTACAATACTCAATAAGGAATTGACAACAAGGTTTTTAAAAGTTATTCGTATTAACACCTGTTACTGAATAAACAATAGGGGAAGAAGATGAAAACAAGAGAGGAGACTATTCAAAAACTGAGGAGCAAGGGCCTAAAGATCACTCCTCAAAGAATCGCTATCATAGATGTATTAGAAGGAAGTACCTCTCATCCCTCAGTAGATGAAATCTACCAGATGCTCTCTGACAGGTATCCCACCATCTCCTACGCCACTATTTACAAGACTTTAGAGACCCTATGCGAAGCAGGAGAGGTCCGGGAGATCAACATTGATCCCCACAAAAAGAGATATGATCCCTTCACCCACCCCCATCATCATTTTCGTTGCCTGGTTTGTGGCAAAATAGAAGACATATCACCCGAAGAAATACCTTTCCCTGAGATGCCCAAAAAGATCAAGGAAAAGTACGAGATCACAGATGTCACTTTGTATATCTATGGCATCTGCCCCTCTTGTAAAAAACAGCAGCATCAACACCAAACAGACCCTTAGGATAATCTTAACCGAGCAAGCTTTACAGCTTCAAACCAAGGGCGAAGGCCCAATGGAAGGGAATAGTAAACAGAGTTCTCAGCACAAGTGGAAGGTCTTTAGCGCCTTTGAAGATACCTAAGGTCATATGCATTGCCTTTTTCCTTGCGCTATGGCAATGGGATGACATGCTATTGAAACGGATTATTCGTTCCTTCACAGGCAAGAAGGTGTTGGTGCTTGGAGATTTAGTGGCAGATCAGTATATTCTTGGATACACATCACGCGTCTCCAGGGAAGCACCAGTCCTCATCCTACGCTACGACTCTGAGAAAGTGCTCCTGGGAGGTGGTGCCAATGCATTATACAATATCCACACCTTGGGAGGTACCCCTTTACCCGTAGGCGTGGTGGGCGATGACCAGATGGGCCAGAAGCTCCTTGAGACCTTAAAGGAAAAGGGAATAGAAACCTGGGGGGTAGTGACAGTCCCAGGGTGGAGAACGGTAACCAAGACGCGCATCCTCGCAGGGGGACACCACACAGTGAAACAACAGGTAGTAAGGATAGACAGGGAGCCAGCAGGACCACTCCCTCCTGAGGCATCACGCGAAATTGAAGAGCGACTCCAAGAGATGGCTAAGGAGTCAGAGGCCATCATGGTCTCTGATTATGGTTATGGCGTAGTGAGTCCCAGAATAATAAGGCTACTCCCAACGTGGATGGAGAGGTGCCCGGTGAGCGTAGACTCTCGGCATAGGGTACTGGACTTTAAAGGGTTAACCGCCGCTACCCCCAACGAGCCTGAGACAGCCATGGCCCTGGGTGTACCCCAAATAGAAAATGGTAACGTCGAATGGGCAGGGAAACGCCTCTTGGAGCTCACAGGGAACAAGGCCATTCTTGTCACCAGGGGTAAAAAGGGAATGGCACTTTTCCTGAATACGGGTGAGATATACCACATCCCCATCTTTGGTACAGACGAGGTAGCAGACGTTACAGGGGCTGGGGATACAGTCATAGCCACCTTTTCCTTGGCGCTGGCTGCAGGGGCAGGTTTCTTAGAGGCAGCCCGCCTGGCCAACTATGCAGGGGGCATCGTGGTGATGAAGAGCGGTACTGCCACCGTCTCCCAAAGGGAACTTATAGAAGCAGTGGAAGAACAGTATGAGAACGGCCAGAAGTAAGATAAGGACCATCGAAGAACTGGAAAAAATTATCAGCAGAGAAAAGGCAAGGGGCAAAGAGGTGGTGATGGCCAATGGATGTTTCGATCTCATCCATGTGGGACACGTCCGGTACTTAGAGGCAGCAAAGAGAGAAGGGGATCTCCTGGTGGTGGCGGTCAATTCCGATGAATCTGTGAGGCTCATCAAGGGCCCTTCAAGACCACTTATACCGCAGGAAGAGCGAATCGAATTGGTAGCCGCCGTGGAGGCTGTGGATTATGCCTTTCTGTTCGACGACCCCACACTGGACCGCGTGCTATTACGGCTCCAGCCCAATGTCCATGCCAAGGGGACAGATTACACAGCTGAAACGGTACCCGAAAGGGAGACTGTCCTGTCTTACGGAGGCCGGGTGGCCATATGTGGCGATCCTAAGAACCACTCCTCCACAGAGTTCTTGAAACGCCTGGCCCTCTTTTGAGTAAGGAATCTTACCCCCAAGGTGAGCAAAACCTCTTTGAAGGATCTCGGCAGCAGATTAGCAAGTAATCAGGTATACCCCCTGAAGAACAATTCGCGGTATCCACCGTCAGGACCCAAGTGAGATGGCGGGTGACTGGCCATCGGAGGTTAACGGCTTGAAAAAGACCCATAGAAAGACAAATGAGGGCCACAAAATGAGGGTAAAATCGTCAGTGAAGCCCAAAGGTTTCACCGCACCCTTTAAATCGCTCTTAGCCCTGGAAGGCACCCCCCAAGCAAAGGCTAAGGCCTTTGCCATAGGTGTATTTATAGCCTTCACCCCCACTTATGGACTCCACACAGCCACAGCGATCTTGGCATCTTGGATTTTTGGGCTTCCGTTCTCTATCATTCTCCTGGGATCACTCGTAAACAACCCTTGGACTTTCTTCCCCATCTACGGTGCATCTTACATAATAGGAGAGCTAATACTCTCCATCTTTCCACAGTGCTACTCCCCTACCCCATTTTGTATCCTGGCACACCGTCTTAAGTCCCTCAGCTGGAGGGAGTGGTTCTCCCAGGCCCCCCTCCTCATCCTAAAAGAGGGTATCCCCTTAATTGTAGGCTCCCTATTCTTAGGTGTAATCCTGGCCCTGCTCACATATGTTGTTGTATTAAGAATGCTAAAGTTCAGAGAAATTGAGCAGGAGGGGTCTCATGAGCAACATACCAAAGAGCCTGATTGAGGCCATCCGTCAAGCGGAAAGGGTCACGGTTCTCACAGGGGCAGGTGTCTCTGCAGAGAGTGGAGTACCCACATTCCGGGGGAAAGAGGGACTGTGGAAGAAGTACAGCCCCCAAGAACTTGCCACACCTCAGGCATTTGCCCAAGATCCAAGGCTTGTCTGGGAATGGTATGATTGGCGAAGGGGTCTCATTGCTCCCCTAAAGCCCAATGCCGCCCACAAGTTCATAGCGACCTTAGAGGAGCGATACCCCCATTTCCTCCTCATCACCCAAAACATTGACGGCCTGCATCAGAAGGCAGGGAGTAAGAAGCTGGTGGAGCTCCACGGAAACATATGGAAGGTAAGATGCACTAAAGAGGGTACCGTAGAAGAGGATAAAAGGGTACCTCTACCGCAAATCCCCCCCCTATGCTCCAGATGTGGAGCCCTTCTGCGCCCCCATGTGGTTTGGTTTGGAGAGCCTCTCCCCACAGATGCCCTGCACCAAGCCATGGAAGCAGCGGAAAACTGCGACCTTTTCTTGGTAGTGGGGACCTCGGCAGTGGTTTATCCTGCAGCTTCTCTCCCTCAGATAGCCCAGTCACATGGGGCCCAGGTGGTGGAAATCAACCCCGAAGAGACCCCCATCACCCCCATAGCGCATTGGTCCTTGAGGGGAAAGGCAGGAGAGATATGTCAGAGATTGGCCCAGGCGTTGCAAGATACTCATTCCTGATTCAAGCGGTTCTTAGCAACCCCGTCTAATCATGCCCCAGAGAATCGATCCCTCACCCTTCTCATGGCCCAGGCCAGAGGCGGTGTAACTACCTCCCCCCATGTAGAGAGAAGGTCCATACGTCCCCCTCTGTATAGGAAGAGATAATGATGGAGACAAAGCTCAGGATCCTGTAACACCGTGAGAAATAGCAAGGCACCCGTTGCCTGGCAGTAAAAACACTCCTCCACCTTGAAGTATCCACCCCAGGGCAGGGGGAATCCCCATGGGGAAAAGCCCTCCCACAGCTCCCGAACGGGAAGCCCTGGCACATCCATGGAACAAGAAAGCAATACCTCAGGATCCCTACATCCCTTGGGCTCTTTCACCTTCCTATACGCCATGCAATAGATATCAAGACCTTGAGCCTTCCATTTTCTAAGGTATTTGGTGTTCAGCTCCAGGGGGAAAGGCACCTCCAAAAAACAGGAGGACCCCCTAAATAGGGTCTCTATTTGAGATGCGTACTCACTATGATCAGTAGCAAGCACTACTTCGCCTTCCATCTTTATTGCACAGGCTGCCGCTTCTATGAAACCAGACTGGATCATCCTCCTGCTCGGTTTTTTAGGCCAGGGATATGGAAAAAGCACAAACAGCGCACTAATAGAGGAGGGGGAGAACAGCCACCGGAGAGCCCATGCACCCGGGGCCTTAAGTAGAACGTACGCCCCCCTATCTGAAAGCCGCCTAAGGGTCTTTTTTATGGCCCAATTAGATATCTCTACCCCCACCACCCTCCTATAGGAGTCCACAACACCTTCCAAAAACTCCCCATTCCCGAACCCCAACTCCACTATAAGGGGCCCTTCATGTCCCAACAGACCCACCACACCTCCTCGCTCCACCCAGGTCCTGGGGGTAACATAATGATAAAGAAGGGGCTGCTGAACTCTCTCCCCTGACAGCACGGCGTTGACCACCTCACCACCTATATCGTGAGACAGGGAGAGAAGAATGGCGCTAATGTCCCCCTGATTCAGGTAGTGGCTCCCCCTCTCAACCTTTATCAGGAGAAGCTCACCCTCTGGGACCAAGGAAACGGGATAAAGGAGACCCCCCTCTTTCTTTAAGAAGAGGGCCCCTTTCCTTCCCATATACATAGACCTCGCTGGAAGGGAAACCAAGGCCTCTTTAAAGGGCTTGCGCAGCGTGATATGAGGCATAAGGGTGCTTTAAGAGGGAGGTGTCAGGTTGTCAACACTTTTAATGAATAAGGGACAGGATAAAGAGGCCAGAAGGTGGGAGAAGGAACTGAAGAAGGGAAAGGGGGGTTGGGACCCTTACCTCTCCCTCTTGAGGTGGTATCATTCACAGGGGAAAAGAGAGAAGGAAGAAGAATTGATACGCAAGGCCCCCACTCACGCCCTAAAGGCAGTCATGGAGGCACTCAGGCTACATCTGCAAGGGGAAGAGGAAAAGGTTGCCAGTCTAATCGAGGGTATAGAGACAAGAGATAAAAAGGAGGCCTCCTGGCTTTCCCTACTCAAAGGCCTAAGGGGAAACTCTGCTGCCCTACAGGAGTCCCTCCGACTTTACCCCCAGCACCCCTGGGCAAGGGAGATAAAGATCCTTATAGGGCACCATCTCTTGCGAGGGGGAAAGGAGGAGGAAGCATTGGGTCACCTTATCTCCGTGGGCCCCGAAAAGGATCCCCAGGTATCGCTATTGGTGGGAGAAATCTACCACCGGATGGGCAATGACTTGGCAGCCAGGAGATATTTGGAAGAGGCTATGAACAAGGGACAGGGAGATACAAGGCTCAAAGCAGCCCACATGGTAGCCCGCTTGGCTCGCCAGAGGGAAGAGTGGGACAAAGTAGCTTCCGCTTTAAGGATAATCCTGAAGGCCACTCCAGAAGATCCCCACCACCTCATCACAGGTGAACTGGTAGAAGCCCTTATCAAAGGTGGAAAGGTGAAGGAAGCTATCAGTATCTTGGAAGGGCTGGAGAGTGAAGAAAGCCAAGATCTTTGGATCATGTTGGCCAGCACATTAGAAAGAAAGAGAGAGTGGCAAAGGGCCTTAGATGCCTGGAAGAGGGTGAACGGGATCAAGGGGATAAAGGGCAAGGGAAGGGTCCTGCTGGCTATAGGCAAGCCTAAGGAGGCAGCGGAAGTGTTGGAAGGGTGCAAAGAAGAGGAGTGCCTTCATATCCTCGCCCAGGCACTCTGGGAAGAAGGAAGGAAAGAGGCTTCTCTTAACGTGCTGAGATCCCTGAGTGAAGTCTGGTGCAGAGAGCATCCTCAAGCTGCCCTCCTGAGGGCGCAGGGCGCCTTAGAAATGGATAGGATAGAAGAGGCTGCCCAGTGGGCCTTAAAAGCATACGAATATATAGAACAAGGAGAGAGGAAAAAGGTAAAGCCCGTCCTAAAAAAGGTGCGCGCTGCCTTGAAGGGAAGCCCAGAGGCAGACAGATGGCTTTCTCATATAGAGGAAGCATTGAAAGAGCCCCCATTCTTCAAGCGTCTCAAGGAGGGCCTCTTTAAGAGTCGACAGGGAATGACCAGGCGGATTGAAGAGGTACTGGGTATTAAGGAGGAAGTGGGCAGAGAGCAGTTAGAGAGAATAGAAGAGGTCCTCATCTCTGCTGATGTAGGGGTAAAAACCACCAGCAGGCTCATAAATGCCTTGGAGAAGAAGATGAGTAGAGGGGATGTGAGAGGCAGAGAGGGGCTTCTCACGGCCCTGAAGGAGGAGATCCTTTTGGTGCTCAAAAAGGCCCAGGGTAAGATAGAAGTGGGCCCACCCCCATGGGTGATTATGATGGTGGGGGTAAATGGCACTGGAAAGACCACCACCATTGCCAAGCTTGCAAGGAGGTTCACCAATGAGGGCAAAAAGGTCCTCTTGGCTGCCGGAGACACCTTTAGAGCAGCAGCCACAGAGCAGTTAGAGATCTGGGCCCAAAGGGTGGGGGTTCCTGTGGTGAAGCAACTTCCAGGCTCCCACCCATCCGGGGTGGTTTACGACGCTGTCCAAGCCGCGAAGGCGAGGGGGACGGACGTGGTCATCATAGATACAGCAGGGAGGCTCCATACAAAGGTAAACCTTATGGAGGAGCTGAAAAAGATGGTGAGGGTTGCCTCTAAGGAACTGCCACATGCCCCCCACGAGATCCTCCTGGTACTGGACGCAACTACAGGCCAGAACGCCCTTTCCCAGGCAAGGCTCTTTTCCCAGGCAATCCCCATCACAGGTCTTGTGCTGACCAAACTGGACGGCACAGCCAAAGGAGGTATAATTATTGGCGTGGCAGGGGAATTTTCCATCCCCATTAAACTCATAGGTGTAGGGGAGGGAATGGATGATCTGCAGGACTTTGATGCAGAAGCCTTTGTGGAAGCGCTCTTCGATTCTTATTAGTTTAGGACTTTTCCTCTGGGCCACCCCCCTCTTTGCAGGTCACATTTATACTTACGTTGATAGAAACGGGGTCTTGCACATTACAGACCTCTGGAGGGGGGGATCCGCACCGGTAAGGGAAAGCCCAATGCCCCCTGCCTCTGTTGATGAGATCATCCAAGAGGCAGCCCAGAGGGAGGGGCTGGATCCCGCACTGGTAAGGGCCGTGATCCAGGTAGAATCAGGGTTCAACCCTGGTGCCCTCTCACCTAAGGGGGCCATCGGGCTCATGCAGCTACTCCCAGAGACGGCAAGCCTCTATGGGGCACATGATCCATGGGACACAGTCCAGAATATCTTTGCAGGCACAGCCTACCTTAGAGACCTCATTCAACACTTTAACGGGGACCTGGTAAAGGCACTGGCCGCCTACAATGCAGGGCCAAAGGCAGTAGAAGACTATAATGGGATCCCACCCTTCCCAGAGACTCAGCAATACGTGATGGAAATCCTATCGCTCTATTCAACTAGAAATGTAGAACCGGGGAATACCCCTACCCCTGAAGCTCTTCCCAGGCCCATCAGACGTATCCGCCTCCCCGACGGCACCATTCTCTATACTAACATGCCCCAGTCCTAACAATGCCCCAAGCGGATTTCAGCACAGGAGAAGAAGGGGCATGAAGGGTAGGCCTGGTCTGCCAGATGGGGGATCCACCCTCAGGATGGCATATATGGCAGTGGGGGGCATCCTTGGAGATATAGGGACGTCACCCCTATACGTGATGGCCATCGTCTTCAGCCGAATAAAGGCCAACAGGGATAATATTATGGGTATCCTCTCGCTTATCACTCTCTCTTTTCTCTTCCTTACCCTGAAGTATGCATACTTAGCTCTCACCCTCGATAACGAAGGCGAGGGAGGCACCTTCGCCCTCTTCGCCCTCATAAAAAAACAAGCCAACACATTAAGAGAAAAGGGATATAACGATCGGAAGATCAGCCATCTTCTAATGCTGGCTTCAGCCCTCTCCCTGCTCTGTGGGGCCTTCCTATTGGGCGACGGAATTATCACCCCTTCCATCTCTGTACTCTCTGCCTTTGAGGGGGTACAGGTGGCCTATCCCCATCTCACCCCTTGGGTGATTCCTATGACAGTAGCGGTACTTGTGCTCCTGTTCTCCCTACAAAGGAGGGGCACAGAACGTATGGCCAGTCTTTTCTCTCCTGTAATGATCCTCTGGTTCCTGGCCATTGCCGTGCTGGGATGGATAAACATCCTCAAGGCCCCATGGATCATCATGGCCCTCAGCCCCTACTACGCATTGCACCTCCTCTTGCGCGAGCCCATCACTGCCACATTTGCTGTTATGGGTATCGTTTTCCTGTGCATCACAGGCGGAGAAGCCATGTACGCTGATATGTCCCATTACTCCAAAAGTGGGATCCGCCTGGCATGGGGTTTTGCTGCCTTCTCCCTCCTCTCCAATTACTTTGGGCAAGGGGCCTTCCTCTCCATTACAGGACAACACCAAAATATCCTTTTTGCCCTGAGTCACAACCAGGGAAAGGCGGCCTATTTTGGCATACTGGTTTTAGCTACAATGGCGGCCATCATCGCATCCCAGGCCATCATCACTGGATCCTATACCACTTATAAGCAAGCCATGGAGCTCCATCACCTCCCCCGCCTTGAGGTGAAGATGACATCGCCTATGCACCCAGGGCAGATCTACATTGGCCCTGTGAACTGGCTTATGATGACAGCTTGTCTCTTCACCGTTCTGTTCTTCAAGAGCTCTGCAGCCCTGGGGGCAGCCTATGGACTCGCTGTTACGGGGGCCTTCATAGGTAACACCATCAACATGGGTACATGCCTGTATCTTCGGCATTACGAAACACCTAAGGGGTTTGCAGTATTCGCGCCCCTGATACTACTCTTCCTAGCCTTTGACCTTGCCTTCTTCTCCTCGAACTTGGGAAAGATTCCATCGGGGGGTTGGTTCCCTCTCTTGGTGTGCGCCTTCCTAATTGTCACCATGGTTGCATGGCACAAGGGCTCTTATCTCCTATACAGCCAAATCCCAAAGGAGAAAAGGAAAAACTTCTGCAATAGATTAGAGCACGCCGAGATGGTGGCACTCCCTGGTGTGAGCGTTTACATGGTCAGGGATCCTGAAAGGGTTCCCTCGGCACTCATTATAGAGGCTGGCCAGGGTGTATTGCGGAAGACCATAGTGCTCGTCACCGTCCAAACCCAAAACAGCCCTTGGGGCGTCACTTACGAGAAGCGACTCCTCGGCCACCTGGCCAACAGCCAGATAGAGCTTTACGAGGTGATGGTGGATAAGGGGTTTATGCGCTCCTTCGTGCACATCCCTCATGTGCTGGATTCCCTGGACTTCCCCCGAGATAGGCGCTACGTATTTGGTGATTGGCACGTGAGGGTTTCTCTACTCCCCAAGAGGAACATACTTCTAAGGTATTTCGCCTTCATGTACAGGGTAGTGCCTCCCCTCACTGGGAGGTTCTTCATACCCCGGGATCGGGTCTTTTACATCGGGGGAGACGTGGAAATCAGCCTTTAATTATGCAAACCTGAGCCCCAAACACCCCCTCCTGCCGTTCAAAAATTGCTTGTTACCCCTTGCCAACTAGAAAAGAGGGCCACAAATTATATTGCTGGAATCAGTCACACCGCTAAGGAGGTCAGGCTATGAGAATAGCTATGGTCTCTCCTCTATATGAAAGTGTACCACCAAAACTCTATGGAGGCACGGAAAGGGTGGTCTCCTATCTCACAGAAGAGCTGGTAAGGTTAGGCCATGATGTTACCCTATTTGCCAGTGGAGATTCACAGACCACAGCAAGATTAATTTCACCATGTCCCACCTCTCTACGCCTTTGGAAAGATAGTAAGGATCATATCGTGCACCACGTTCTCATGGTGGAGAAGGTCTACCAAATGGCCAAGGGGTTTGATGTTATCCATTTTAATATTGACTACCTCCATTATCCCCTCTTCAGGAGATGCTCCACCCCTCACGTAACCACATTGCATGGCAGACTCGACCACCAGGACCAATTCCCCCTCTACTGGGAATTTAAAGAGATGCCTGTGGTCTCTATCTCCAACGCACAAAGGAAACCTGTGCCATGGCTCAACTGGGCAGGCACAGTTTACCACGGGCTCCCTGAAGGCCTCTATGCGTTCCATGAAACATCCGGAAAATACTTAGCCTTCATTGGGCGCATCTCTCCAGAGAAGAGGCCCGATAGGGCTATTCAGATCGCAGAGAGAGCTAGCATGCCACTCCTTATAGCCGCCAAAGTGGACAAGGCCGACAAGGCATACTACGAAGAAGTGATAAGGCCTATGTTGAAGAACCCATATGTGGAGTTCTTAGGGGAAATTGGAGAAAAGGAGAAGGATGATTTCTTGGGCAATGCATATGCACTCCTCTTCCCCATTGACTGGCCTGAGCCCTTTGGCCTGGTCATGATAGAGGCCATGGCCTGCGGCACTCCGGTGATTGCCTGGAGGCACGGTTCTGTCCCAGAGGTTATTGACCACGGGGTGACAGGCCTCATAGTGGATGATATGGATCAAGCAGTCAAAGCGGTAGAGGAGGTAGGCAAATTGAGTAGACTCACGTGCCGCCGGACCTTTGAAGAGCGATTCAACGTCACAAGGATGGCCCAAGACTACTTGGAGATATATGCCCGGCTCATTGAGGAGAAGAAACCGATGCTCAAGGCGGTGTAATGCTGAAAGAGTGCCTCTTTCATCCATACAGGTACTATATCCTCACCACTTGGCACCACACCCTCCAGGACCACTTGGTCCTCAAGCACGGAGATTGTTTTGGGGTATTTAATCGGCACGGAGACATCGCCCCTCAAGGCTCAGGGGAAGAGGGGCTCTACTATCGAGGTTGCAGATTCCTCTCTAGATTAGAGTTCACCCTGTGCGACACGAGGCTGTTTCTATTAAACTCAGCAGTAAGGGGGGACAATCTCCTCCTTACCGTGGATATGACTAACCCTGACATCTTCTTAGAAAAGGAGCTCTTCATCCCCAGGGGCACTCTACATATCTATAGGGGAAAGTTCTTAGCAGAGAACCACCATTACGAACAGATTAAGATACAAAACTTTGCCTGCCACGGCGTCAGCCTCCCATTTTCCATCCTCTTTGACAGTGACTTTGCCGATATATTCGAGGTGCGAGGTGTCAGAAGGGAAAAGAGAGGGAAAAGACTCGATGAGAGAATAGATAAAGACCACGTGGCCCTCCGCTACCAAGGCTTAGACGGCATCCAAAGGGAGACATGGCTTTTCTTCTATCCCAAACCCTTTGAAGTAGGACCTCAATGGGCAGCCTTTCACATTCACCTCAAACCAAAAGAGACCGCCATCATCTTTCTCACCGTAAAGTGCCAGAATGGCAATGAAGAGGGCTCACAAAGATCCAGCTACAAAAGGGCCTTCCTCAAGACCAGAAAGGCCCTCAAGGCCCTCAAGGAAGAGAGCTGCATCATTACTACATCCAATGAACAGTTCAATGCATGGCTGGAGCGTTCCTACAGCGACATCTCCATGATGCTCACTGAGACACCTCATGGGCTTTACCCTTATGCAGGTATCCCCTGGTACAGCACAATCTTTGGTAGAGATGGAATCATTACAGCCATTGAGTGCCTCTGGATTAATCCATCCATAGCCAAGGGGGTCCTCACTTACCTCGCTGCCACCCAGGCGCAGGAGGAAGACCCAGAAGTGGATGCACAACCCGGGAAGATCATCCATGAGCTCCGGGAAGGCGAGATGGCGGCCATTGGGGAGATACCCTTTGGAAGATACTATGGGAGCGTTGACGCCACACCTCTATTCGTGATCTTAGCCGGCCTTTACCATGAGAGAACCAATGACACGGCCTTTTTACAAAAGATATGGCCCAACATCAGACTGGCCCTCGAGTGGATAGATAGATATGGGGACGTAGATGATGATGGATTTGTGGAGTACCAGCCATCACCTAATGGCCTCGTGAATAAAGGATGGAAAGACTCCCACGATAGCATCTTTTACGCAGACGGCTCCTTGGCAACACCTCCCATAGCCTTAGTAGAGGTGCAGGGATATGTGTACGAGGCAAAGCTTAAAGGGGCCTACCTTGCAGAGGTAATGGGAGAGAGGGACTTTGCCCATAAGCTCCGTGAGCAAGCAGTAGAGCTACAAAGGAGATTCGCCAAGGCCTTCTGGGATGACGCTCTCCAAACTTACGTCCTGGCCTTGGACGGGGCGAAGCGCCCTTGCAAAGTGAGGAGTTCCAATGCAGGCCACGCCCTCTTCTCGGGGATAGCACTGCGACACCATGCACACAGGATGGTAGCCACCCTGATGGGGAAAGCCATGTTCTCAGGCTGGGGTGTCAGGACCCTCTCATCATTAGAGATCCCCTATAACCCCGCTTCCTATCATAATGGCTCTATATGGCCCCACGACAATGCCATCATAGCGATAGGCCTCAGCAGATATGGCTTCGAGAAGGAGGCACTCAAGATCATGAAAGGCCTGTTTGAAGCCAGCACCTTCTTTCCATTACACCGGCTGCCCGAACTCTTCTGTGGCCTCACCAGAAGGCCAAATGAGGGCCCTATACAGTATCCAGTGGCCTGCAACCCCCAATCCTGGGCCTCGGGCGCAGTCTTCCTCCTTCTTCAGGCCTGCTTAGGCCTCTCGCTCAGAGAAAAGAGGCTCTATCTCCACCGACCTGCCCTCCCCCAATTCCTAAACGAGATACATGTCAAAAACCTAAGGGTAGGAGATTCACCAGTGGATCTGCTGCTCAGACGTTATCATGAAGACGTGGTGGTAAATGTACTACGAAAGGAAGATGCAGAGATCCTCATCACAAAATGACCGTTGTAAAAATGGAATAGCCTGGACTGTAGAAGACCATAAACTCCTGCCTTGAGGCATTGACAATCCTTTTCTTGGAGGTAAATTAAAAAATGTGGTCTTTGAAATGGGGGCGATTTGGGTTCGACGGGGATGATAGGAAGGTGAGGGTAGCACGTCGAGGTTCGCCACCTCGTTAAACAGGCGAGTTCCACAAATGCCGAACCTTCTTACGCATTGGCCGCTTAATTGACGGCCACGCCCTTACTTGCCTTGCCCGTTGGGCAGGTAAAGGACGTCATATCAAACGGGCTGGCCTTCACTTTACAAGCCCAGAAAAGTGAAGGCGAGGTTGTTTCTGGGCTGGTAACGGGATACCCTGCCTGTGGGGGATGCCGTTGCGAGACTTAAAACACAGGCTGAACGTGGAGAGACCTTCACCAACCCATCTCCGGACGCGGGTTCGATTCCCGCCGCCTCCACCAAAGATAAACCTATACTGCCAGAAAGGTCCTCTGAATCCTCGTAAAGTCTGGAAAGGCAAGAAAGGTAAAACCCCATAAGCTATGGTCTTTCACCTATGGCGCTTTGTGCTGTAGGGATATTATCACCATAAACCGAAAGGGCTAAAAGGCATATCTCAAGGCACAACTCATTCCATCTCAGGGTTAAGACACGCACTTAAAAACTATAAAAACTGGAAACCTGGTAGCGGGGCCAGGATTTGAACCTGGGACCTTCGGGTTATGAGCCCGACGAGCTACCGGACTGCTCCACCCCGCGGTAAGCGACTTTTTATATAAGCCCAAAGGTAAAAGGTGTCAATAGCGCAGAATGGCTTAATTTTACTAAAGTTATGACAAAACCCAACATAGAGTGTACCGAGAGATTGAAGATTTAGGAACTCTACAAGCATATATAGTTTTAACCGAGCTTTTTGAGGGCCTCTCATCTCGGCGTTACGCTGCTTTCCCTTTCTTGGACCGGGCACCCTTGTCTGCCCTGGCACCCTTGCTAAAGATTTTCAGAGCGTTATCACTGACTCTCTCTCCCACCCAAGGACATAAGCCCCCACACGGCCAAGTTTTTCAGGGCTGTCTCGGTTAAAGAGGTTTTTAGTAATATAACAAAAATAGGTCTTATCAGGTATTGAAATATAAGATACCAAATACGCAATCGTGAAAGAGAGAGGGGTTTACATTATGCTGTCTAATGGGGTAAGAATAAAGATCAGAAAGAAAGCTTAATTTGAGTCTCAGAAGGGTCCAAACAATCAGGGCCGCTTTAAGGAATATGAGAGAAGCAAAAAGCTGAAAAAGGAAAAAGCAGAAGAAAGGAGGTGTTAAAATGATCATTGGGCACAGGAAGTTGAGGAGAAGGGATAAGGGTTTCACCCTCATCGAGCTCATGATCGTGGTAGCCATTATCGCTATTTTGGCGGCCATAGCTATTCCCCAGTACAGGAAATTCCAGCTCAATTCCAAGACCTCAGAGGCAAAGACCAATATAGGAGCTATAAGAACATGCGAGGAGGCATACGCAGCTGAACATAACGTATATTATCTGGTAGGCCCAGCACCCGAGTCTAACATTACCTCTACTACCCGGGACTTCGATATTACAAATGAGGATAACTGCGCTCACTTTGCAGATCTTGGCTTTAAGCCAGCCGGTAAGGTCTACTATAATTATGGGGTCAAAAACTGGAAGGATGGCACCAACTTCAATACTTCTGTAGACGTTAATAAGGCATGCCCTAATGGTATAGGAGCCATTACCGATGGTGCAATGAAAAATGGCGTCCGAGATGTCACTGCCGATATAGCTATACTCGCTCAGGGCGATCTGGATAATGATGGAAAAGATTCTTACTACGGGGCTACGGATGAGAAGGGTGAGATAGTCCACGGTGGCGACGACTTTTAGGCCAGATCCGTGGGGGTCAGGTCTTGAATTTGGTAATTTGGGGGCCGGTCCTTTTCGCCGAAATGTCTTTGCAGGGAAAATGCCGGGACTTCAGAACTATGTTACTGGATCAATTGTGCCACGCTTAATTGCCTTAGCCCTGGCGAGACTGGATAAGCTTCTGACCGGTGTCTCTTTTTGGTAATGCTACTCTCACCTCTGATCCCCATTTATGCGAAACCGCACTTGTTCCTGGCCGAGCGCTACCTCTATCCACTTTCCATTGCAATCTATTTTGTGGTTCCTTGCACTTTATTCTCTCTCGTAGAAAGGCAGAAGGCCGAAGGGGCATAACCAAGACACCACGAAGTTTTGGCATGGGGGCACCAGAGAGAAAGGAGGCCAAAGAAGCCGGGGCATGGTTGGGAAAAATCCACAAAAGTATGTAGCCTTTGCCCTAATCCTCTTAACAAGCTGTTTGTATGCTTATTTTGGCTTAAAAAAGATCAGCAGCTTCGACGTCTGGTGGCACTTGGCCAGCGGACGATGGATGTTTCAGCACCATACCATTATTACCCATGATCCCTTTTCTTTTACCCATTATGGTGACAGGTGGTACAACACCGCCTGGTTATTTCAATGGTTCATCTATCTGATTTACAAGCATTTTCACTTTGCCGGGCTTGTAGTCTTCAAGGCGGTGGCAGTTTCCCTTCTCTTCTCTGTCTTCTGGTGGATAGCCAGGATCAAGGGTGTCAACCGGTGGATATTCATTATCCTGAGCCTGGTAATGCTCCTCGTCGTTAAGGGGAGATTCTACGTGCGTCCCCATATTCTCTCATATGTATACATAGCTCTGGCCATTTTCCTGCTCGAGCTCTATCGCCAAAAAGGCTTAGTCCTCTGGCTGGTTCCTCTCGTACTCTTAGAACTTCTCTGGGTAAACACCCACGGTAGCTTTATCCTGTCGCCTATTATTATAGGGGCTTACGCGGTTCCTTCCCTTCTCAGAAGAGAATGGAAGACCTTTAAGCAGCTCATCACCTTCATGACCCTGGTTGTCTTCGCCTCTTTTATCAATCCTTTCGGGCCAGCCGTTTACAAGGTGCCTTTCAGACATCAGGCTATGAAGGAGATCGCTTACCTGATTGATGAGTGGATGAGAATCTCTCCCGCTTCCTTGATCAACTTTGGGATCAATCCCATCTTGAAGATGGGTTTTTTTCTCTTCCTTTTAGGTGCCCTCCTTAGCTTTCGATGGGAAGCCCCTATTCTATTACTCTCCGGTGTCTACCTCATGTTCTCCCATGTACGGTTTATCCCCCTTTTCTTCCTATTTTCCTATCCGTTCGCCTTCGAAGGATTAGGAAAAATTTGGAAGAAAAATGCTATTAAATGTATTATCATATCTTTATTGCCTCTGACAGTAGTATGCCTTTACAGCTCTGCTAAGAGGCTTAACGTGGGTTTTAGCTATGAGAGAAACCGGTATCCCAATGCTTTGTGCACCTTTGCCAAACGCACAGGCATAAAAGGTAATATGTTGAACCTCTATGGATATGGAGGATTCGTCATCTGGAAGAACTGGCCTGATATTGAGGTCTTCATTGACGGTAGGACTCCCACATTGCATACTGAAAGAGATTATTTCCTCTACAACAGGGCTTTAAAGAATCTGAAAACTTTTTGGAGGCTGGTGTGGCAATACAAGATCGATTCTGTGCTCATCAAGAAGGGCCATTCCCTTGCTAAGTATCTCATGAGAGATCCAAATTGGGTGCTCGTATGTTTTGATAGAGAGAACGTACTTTATGTAAGGAAGGAAGCCTTTAAGCCCATCGCCAAGTCCTATGGGATTACCGATATACCTCTTGACTTTGATGTGAGGAAATTAGAGCTGGACAAGCTGAAAAAAATTGCGTCCAGAATTCAATTCTACAATAGAATTTATCCATACTCTTCTTATTACAAATCCTTATTAGGCATTGCATACTCGAGGTTGGGAAACAAGGCATTGGCCCTTAGAGCATTTCAGAATGCTCTGTCTGTTGCCAAAAATAACCCCGACATATCCTATGACATAGGACTGATGTATTTAGAGTTAAATAAGCCTCAAAATGCTGTAGAATATCTGCAAAAAGCTCTCAAACTCAATAAAAATAGGGGAATTTATTGGTACAAGCTGGGCGATGCATATTACAGATTAGAAGACTTTGAGGAGGCATTTAGATGTTATAACAAATACAAAAGACTCGCTCTGGGCGGCGCGGATTCTGAGCTCTTCTATAAGATAGGATTGACAGCTTATAAGCTAAAGAGATTTAAGACCGCCATATATTACTTCAGATTGGCAATTTTCTCTTCTGAAAATCTGGCCAATACTTACTATAACTTAGGGAATGCCTATTTCATGATTAGCAACTATAAAATGGCTGAATGGGCCTATCTACATAGCCTGAAGTTGAAGAAAGACAATCCGAACGCTTTGTATAATCTGGCTAAGACTTATGAAATCATGGGGAACAAGGAAAAAGCAAATTTCTACTTAAAAAGAGCAAAATCTATTAAGAAAAGGGGCTCTTACTCCCATCTCGAACCTTAATGAGCTAATCCGGTTTATTGGCCAGTCTACTAAGATCTGCCACGATCTGATGGAAGGTTCCCAACGGACCATTAATCTTCTAAAAGCCCCTCAAAGACGTAAACCCTAAAACCTCCACTTAACAAACATACCCGAAAATGCTATCAAAAAGTATGAGACACACTTCAGACCACATAGTCAGAACAGAGTTATAATATGGCAACGCATATAGGAAAAGGCCTTCAATAGATGAATAGCAACCTCTTCAAAAAGTTGGAAAACTTGTACATCCGCTACAACACAAGGCAGTATGTGCATCCCGATCCTTTGGAGTTTCTGTACGACTACGATGTCCCCACAGACAGAGAGGTAGTAGGCCTTATAGCCTCATCCCTGGCCTACGGGAAGGTGAGTCAAATCCTAAAGGCTGTTTCATGGGTGCTGGACAGGATGGCAAATCCGGCCGATTTTCTAAAAGGGGTATCCCATAAAGATTTGAAGGTCATCTTCTCAGGATTCAGACACAGATTCACTACCGATAGGGAGTTGGTCTTGCTCCTCAAGGGTATAAAGGGGGTGATAGAGAGGTATGGTTCACTATATCACGCTTTTGTTGCTGGCTTCAGAAAAGATTATGGCTCCCTCGTCCCTGCCGTCACCCACTTTGTGGAGGCCATCACCCTGGAAGCAGGGGAACCTCCAAGCACCCTTCTCCCTCTTCCCGAGAGAGGAAGTGCATGCAAAAGGCTCCACCTGTTTTTGAGGTGGATGGTGAGGAAGGATGAGGTAGATCCTGGTGGGTGGGAAGGCATCCCTCGCAGCGAGCTGATCGTTCCCTTAGATACTCATATGCACAAAATAAGCTTATTCCTGGGTTTTACAAAGAGGAGACAGCCAGATTTGAAGACGGCCTTGGAGGTAACGAAGGCCTTCAAAAGGCTGGTTCCCTATGATCCGGCGCGTTACGATTTTGTCCTGACAAGATGGGGAATTCGCGACGACTTTCCTATGGAACACCTCCTGAGGCTGATACGCTGACCCTCCACACTTTTTCAATTAAAAACGCTTTTCCGCCCAAACTCCTCAGCGACTTCAACACATCCTTGAAGACCAATTTGGCAAACTCCCTGATTGCAACACGCTTACCCCAGTTCTTTACAGACATGCTCAACCCATTTAAAAAGTAATTTCCCCAAAACAAGCTTTAGCAAGTCACCAAAAGATCGCCATAGAGGGTTTAAATCTTCCTTTATAATCACTATGTGTTCGGCATTTAGAACAAATTGTTCTATTTTTTAGGACATCTTTCAAAAATGATCATCGATAAAGGGGAGAAAACATCCACATATATATTCTAATCTATACAATATTCTGAAATCAAGCAAATGGTCATTAAGCGATATAACCCTTTCCCGATTTTATAAGTTACTAAAATTAAATAAATTAAATAGATGGCAAGAAAATGAACTTTATTAGGGGGAAAGCCAAAAGGGATAGTATGGGGATATGTGACGAAGAGCACAAGGAACGGGAGATGAAGTTTAAAACGAGTAGGAGGATGAAAATATGGGTGAGCTCAGATTTAATGAAAATTTATGCCTAAACTGCACCACATTCGACTGTCTCAAAAAGTGTAAATTTGTTAAACTGAATGGAGCTAAAGGAAATTTGGAAATGCTCAAAATAGCTCGAGGAGAAGATTCCACAGTGCTAAGAACTTGCATTACATGTTATGCCTGTGAGGAGTATTGTGAAAAAGGAAATCACCCATTCTACTTGATATCAGAAAAGAGAGAAGAAAAGGGAATAGATATAGTGCCCAGGCCTATACTAAAGCAGTGGATTAATCTTGGAGAACCAGTTGGAAGATACAAGGTAGGAGAACTTAGAGAAAAAACTTTATCTTTTGGATTTGTACCAGAGTTCCTACAATGGGTTAAAGGTAAACTATTCGAAGATGTTATGCCATCCTATGTTTTTGGACAAGAATTCTTCTGCAATGTAGCTTATCTGCACTTTGGAAGGACCTCAGTGATAAAGCAGAGATTGCCCATCGTAATGGATAATTTCAGCAAGCTGGGCATAAAAGAGGTAATTTGCCTCCATGATGAGTGTTATGGAGCTTTCACTTCTTTAGCGCCAGCTTTCGGTATAGAAGTCCCTTTTAAACCTATTCATTATTATGAGTATATTCTAAAGAGATTAGAGCAACTAAAGGATAAAATAAGGCCCTTAAATATCAAGGTGGCTTATCAAAGGCCATGTTCATCCAGACTGTCTCCACCTATGCACTACCTTGCCAGAGAAATCTTCACTTCTATAGGGGTGGAACTTGTTGATAGAGTATACCAGGATGAAAATGCCCTATGTTGTGGTGAAGTAGTGAGGCTTCAGGGACTATACGATCTCGCAGAAGAGTTGCAAAGAGAAAACATAGAAGATATTGTAAAAAGCGGAGCAGAGTACTGTGTTTTTAACTGCCCATACTGTTACGCTGCTCTTGGCCACAAGCTAATCAAGAAAGGGGTCAAGCCTATTCACATTATTGAACTCTGCAGAATGGCCTTAGGAGAGGAGGTGTAATAATGAAAGAAAGTATAAAATCCGCTTTGATAGAGATAGCAGGAGAAGAATATGTCTCTACATTTGAGGAGGAATTATATTTCTATGGGCGAGATCCTGGACTAAGTTTTCCCTCCAATCCCCACTATGTAGTGCTGCCTGAAAATACAGAAGAGATTCAACAAATAGTGAGATTGGCAAACAAAGAAGGAATACCCATAGTGCCATTGGGGGCTGGACTCTCCTTAACAGGCCTGGCTATTCCTCGGAGAGGAGGAATCGTTATTGACATGAAGAGGATGGACAGGATCTTAGAGGTTAATGAAAAGGCCAGGTTTGTTATTGTTGAAGGGGGTACCTCTCAGGGTAAGCTCCAAGCCTACTTGGAGAAGCATTACCCGAGATTGAGACATAGTATCCCTGATGCGCCTCCAACCGCTACTATAGCGGCGAATGTGGTCATTCACGGGCAAGGCAGGCTGAGTCAGCAGTATGGGTTCAACTCCGACTTAGTAGCAGGTATGGAGGTGGTTTTGCCAAGTGGCGAGATTTGTAAGGTAGGCTCTTGTGCCGTATCCCCCTATTGGTTTTCAAAGGGACCTCCCCTTCCAGATATATCAGGGCTATTTCTTGGATGGTTCGGCACCACGGGTATCATTACTAAACTGGCCATTAAGCTCTATCCCAGAAAGAAGATGAGAGATTTGGAGATTTTTGTAACTGACAATGAAAACCTTATTTCGGACATCATATATGAAGTCACTCATACAGAAATGGTAGAGGACATTACAATTTTTGCCCAACCATGGCCTTTGTTTTTCAAGGACAACTCCCACATATGTATATACTTCACTGGAGATACAGAGGAAGAGTTAGAGTTCAAGAGAAGAGTGATATGGAAAGCATTAGAAAAGTTTATAGAGTCTAAAGAAGGAGGATTCATGTGGGTCCAACCATCCATGAAACCCACATTTTTAGATATGCCACAAAGGAGCGTAGCCAGGTTTGCAGATGTGAAGAGAGGAGGGGGATTTGAATATTCTGGTCCTATCCTGTTGGTAGAAAAATATCCTGAATGCATGAGAAAATTGAGGGAATTATCTACAAAGTACAACTTGGCCTATTCAGCTATGGCGAGAATAATCGATACAGCTCATTGCATGATGTTTGCCTTTGCTTTTGCTTTCAATAGAGCAGATGAAGATATGGTAGAAAGGGCAAGAAGAGCCATGGCAGAAGTAAGCAAATTCATCATAGAAGTAGGAGGAGTTTTCTGGAAACCCACAGTTGAAGAACAGAAATTGACAATAGAGCATATAGATTCTGGCACTCTTAAACTACTAAAGATGATCAAGAATCACTTAGATCCTAACAATATCATGAATCCCAGCAATTGGGAATTAAGGTAGTGAGATGTAAAGAGGGGGTTAAAACAATGAGATACGAAGAAGTGATTCACAGATGTTTCAGATGTGGTTACTGTAAGTTTACCAGAAATTACTATGATTTTAATTGTCCCTCTTACTTAAAGTATAAGTTCGACACATTTTCTCCAGGCGGAAGAATGTGGCTGATACGAGCCTGGCTTAAGGGAGAAATCAAAAATAGCCCCCGCTTGCAAGAAATCTTTTTCTCATGCGCAACTTGTGCCAATTGCGTGGAATGTTGCCCCTTCCAGTTTAGTGAAGACCTTGTAGAAATCTTCATCGCCGCCAAAGAAGAAATGGTAAACAGTGG
Organism: Aquificota bacterium; assembly: GCA_015486015.1. Taxonomy (GTDB): domain Bacteria; phylum Thermosulfidibacterota; class Thermosulfidibacteria; order Thermosulfidibacterales; family B14-G1; genus WFSI01. Next base: position 57,092 of record WFSL01000036.1, read on the forward strand.
AATAGTACCTCCTCAGGTGAGAGATTATCTAAAGAATATTTATACTTATGGAAATCCCTATAAAGCACCAGCGGATGAGAGGGATAGATGGGCAGAGGATCTTCCCATAGAGACTTACGAAGGGCACGAGTATCTGTTTTATGTTGGATGTGTAGGTTCCTATGACGAGAGGGGAAGAAAAATTGCCAAAGCAGTAGCTAATCTACTCATAAAAGCCGGACTCTCCATGGGCATAATGCGAAACCAGGAGATATGCGATGGAAACGAAGTGCGGGCATTGGGTGATTTAGAGCTATTTAGACACCTGGCACAACGAAACATCAGGCTTTTCAAAGAAAGAGGGGTAAAGAAGATTGTCACCTTGGACCCCCATGCCTTCAATGCCTTCAAAAACCATTATAAGGAACTGGGGGGCAATTTTCAGGTTCACCACTATTCACAGATACTTGCTCCATTGGTGAATTCTGGCGTTTTCCCCCTGGGTCGGCTTGAGGCAAGGGTGGCCTTTCATGATTCCTGTTACTTGGGTAGGCACAATGGGGAATATCAAAGTCCAAGGGCCATCCTCAGGGCCATTCCTGGGGTGGAACTGGTAGAGCTGGAGCGCAATAGTGAGAATGCCCTCTGCTGCGGGGGAGGCGGGGGGAACTTTTTTACCGACATCTTAGGAGGTGGAGAAAACCATCCAAGTCGCATTCGGATAAAAGAGGCCCTTGAATCTGGGGTTTCCATTTTGGCTGTAACCTGTCCCCAATGCGCAAAAATGCTGGAGGATGCTGCCAAGGCGATAGGTGTTGATGAGGAGTTGGAGATTTTGGATGTGGCAGAGGTTGTAGAAAGGGCTATCGGCCCTTAAAGAGGTGCTATCCTGCTTGTTAGACAATCCATAGATAATGGATAGCAATGTATGGTATTTAAAGACGTTCGAAAAATCACTCAGGAGGAAACGATGGACTTCGAGTTACCTGAAGAGTTGAAGATGCTTAGAGACACAGCCTACAAGTTTGCCCAGAACGAATTTCCGCCCTTGGCCAAAGAGTGTGACCGGGAGGAAAAGTTTCCCCATGAGCTTTGGAAAAAGGCCTGCGAGCTGGGATTCATAGGGGCCTGGATACCTGAAGAGTATGGTGGGGGCGGCGTAGGGCAGCTGGGTTTGGCCGTGATCATGGAGCAGTTTGCCCGCGTTGACATGGGACTTAGCCTTATATTGGCCTCCACTTTCGGATCTGAGGCCATTAGCCTCTATGGGACGGAGGAGCAGAAAAAGCAATACCTACCTCCTCTTGTGAGGGGTGAGGCCATCTGTGCCGGGGCCTTTACTGAGCCCGATGCAGGAACGGACGTGGCAGGTATCAGGACAAGGGCGGTGAAAGACGGCAACGAGTATGTGATTAACGGCAGTAAAATGTTTATCACTAATGGTACCATATGTGACTTCATGGTGGTCCTGTGTGTCACCAATCCCGATGCTGAGAAGCGCCACAAGCGCCACAGCCTCATCTTAGTAGAGGCCGATAGGCCCGGCATTACCCGTACCAAAATCCATGGAAAGATGGGCATCAGGGCCAGTGATACGGGGGAGATCACCTTTGAGAATGTCCGTGTTCCAGTGAGTAACCTCATAGGCAAAGAGGGGGAAGGTTTCTATGAGGTGATGCACTTCTTTGACGTGACTAGGACCTTTGTGGCAGCTCAGGGGGTAGGCTGTGCCCAAGGCGCCCTGGATCTGGCCATCTCTTATGTGAAGGAACGCAAGGCCTTCGGCCAGCCCCTGGCCGCCTTTCAGGCCACCCAGTTCAAGATTGCCGAAATGGCCACCAAGGTGGAGCTCGCCAGAAATGCCGTTTATAAGGCTGCTTGGAAGCTGGATCGGGGGGAACTGGATCCTACCTTGAGTGCCATGGCCAAGTACTTTGCCGGTGAGACAGCGGTTTGGGTAGCCAATCAGGCCTTACAGCTCCATGGAGGATATGGCTACATAGATGAATACGATGTCCAGCGCTTTTACAGGGATGCAAAGATTCTGGAGATTTACGAAGGCACAACCGAGGCAGAAAAACTGACTATAGCCAGAAGGCTTCTGGTTTGAAGGGGGTTTATGATGGTAGGTATACTCTCGTATGGTGCTTATGTTCCTCGCTATAGGCTATCCAGAAAGGCCATCTTTGATGCTGTAGGCTGGTTTGCCCCTGCCACCCGGGGGTATGCAAGGGGGGAGAAGGCCGTTGCCAATTATGACGAGGACAGTCTCTCCATGGGAGTGGAGGCTGCCAGAGCTTGCCTGCGATCTAAAGAAAGCGTTTATGCGCTCTACTTTGCCAGCACCACGCCCCCTTACATGGAGAGGCAGAACTCGGCTATTGTGGCTCATGCACTGAACCTGCCTGACTCTGTGGAAGCCGTAGACCTGACAGGTTCTATGAAGGCAGGCACAGCAGCGCTTTTGGCGGCCTTTGACTCAGTCAAGAGTGGACGCGCTCCTGCTGCGATGGCTGTGGCCGCAGATGCCCGGCTGGCTAAGGTAGCCTCTGCCCAGGAGCACCTCTTTGGGGACGCCGCTGCGGCCTTATTAGTGGGGAATGGGGATCCTTTGGCCAGCCTCCTGGGCAGCTACACGGTGAGTTGCGACTTCGTGGATTATCGGAGGAGTACCAAGAACGACTTTGGCAAGGCATGGGAAGAAAGGTGGATCAGGGATATAGGGTATGGAAGGCTCATCCAAGAGGCCCTCTCTGGACTTCTGAAACAGCAGGGTATCTCTCCCAAACTGTTAGCCAAAGTAGCATTCCCCTGTCCTTACTCTGCCGTAAGGAAAAAGATTGCTGCAAGAATGGGGATCGACCCTACCAAGGTCCAGGAGAATGTACACCAGCTCATTGGGGATGCGGGGGTGGCCATGCCCATGCTCCTATTGGTCTCTGCGTTGGAAGAATCGAAGCCTGGTGATCTCATAGCCGTCGCCAGTTATGGCAACGGGGCCCAGGCCCTCCTTCTGAAGGTAGAGAAGGGGATAGGAGTCTATAAAAAGGGGCTTTGGCAGAGGGCCCTCTCCAGACGTGCCGAAATGTCTTACGAGAAGTACCTGGCCTTCAAGGAGCTGGTACCCCTGGAGTTGGGCATCAGGGGAGAGGAGGTGGCCCCCACAGCCCTTTCGGTGCTCTGGAGGGAGAGAAAGGCCGTTTTGGGCCTTGTGGGTTCCCGGTGCAAGAGGTGTGGCACGCCCGTCTATCCACCCCAGAGGGTGTGCGTAAACCCACAATGTAAAGCCATGGACGAAATGGAAGACTATCCCTTTGCCGAGAGGAAGGGAAAACTCTTTACCTTTACGGCAGACAATCTGGCCTTCTCCATGAACCCGCCAGCCCTGTATGGTGTGGTGGACTTTGAAGGTGGAGGTAGATACTGGTTCGACCTCACAGACTGCGCCCTGGAAGAACTCAAGGTGGGCATGGAGGTAAAGATGACCTTCAGGAGAAAATACGTGGATAAGAACCGTTCCATATTTGGCTACTTCTGGAAGGCCGTACCTGTCATTGAGGGGGGTGAGTGATGGCAACGGGGATAAGGGATAAGGTGGCCATAGTGGGTATGGGATGTACCAAATTTGGGGAGCTATGGGACAAGGGGGCGGAGGATCTCATGGTGGAGGCCTATAAGGAGGCCATCGAGGATGCCGGGATTGAGCCCAAGGAGATTCAGGCGGCCTGGCTGGCCACCTGTTACGAGGAGATCAATATAGGAAAAAGTGCCATGCCCCTTTCTACCACCCTGAAGCTTCCTTTCATACCTGTAACCCGGGTAGAGAACCTGTGTGCTTCGGGTACCGAGGCCTTCAGGGCGGCATGCTATGCCGTGGCCTCTGGGGCCTACGACATGGTGTTGGCCCTGGGAGTGGAGAAGCTGAAGGACACAGGTTACGGCGGATTGCCCGAGCTCTCCTTCACCTTCGGTACCAGAAACAGGATGATCTTTCCCAATGTTACAGCCCCAGGGGCCTTTGCCATGATGGCCACCAGGTATTTTGCCAGGTACGGGATAGATCCTGAGGAGGGCAAAAGGACCCTGGCTAGGATCTCTGTGAAGAGCCACCACAATGGGGCCCTCAATCCCAAGGCCCACCTGAGGCGGGAGATCACTATAGAGGATGTCCTCAAGGCCCCTATAGTGGCCTGGCCTCTGGGCTTATACGATTGCTGCGGTGTAAGCGACGGTGCAGCGGCCGCCATCATCACCACGCCGGAGATCGCCAAGGGATTGCGTCAGGATTTCGTGAGGGTGAAGGCCCTTCAGGTGGCAGTCACATCGGGGGAGGAGCTCATGTATCAGGCTTGGGACGGGACCCACGTGGAGTCCACGGTGAGGGCAGCGGTGAGGGCCTATGAGGAGGCAGGGATTAAGAATCCTCGAGAGGAGATCGGGGTGATGGAAATCCATGATTGCTTCTCCATCACCGAATTGGTCACCTATGAGGATCTGGGGATTTCTCCCAGGGGAAAGGCGAGCGACGATGTAAACAACGGTTTCTTTGATCTGGATGGGCAGATTCCCTGCCAGCCCGATGGTGGCCTGAAGTGTTTTGGCCATCCCATAGGGGCCTCGGGTCTGCGCATGATGTACGAGGTGTACAAACAGCTTCAAGGCAAGGCAGGGGAGAGGCAGGTGAAGGATCCCAAGCTGGGGCTCACCCATAACCTGGGAGGATTCCCACCCCATAGTGTGGTGAGTGTGGCCATAGTGGGTGAATGACACAAAATCCTTACGGGAGGACAGTATGCTGGACGCCAAGGCATTGGAAATCATGGCGAAGAGAGAAGCCCTGAAGGGCATAAGGGTGCTGGACATCACCAGAATCATCTACGGACCCTGGGCAGCTAACCTTCTGGCCGTCATGGGGGCGGAGGTGATCCATGTGGAGATTCCCGGTTCGGGGGATCTCCTCATCAGGGCCGTGTCTCCTGGGGGAGTTTTCCCCAGAGGATTGTCTCCGGGAATGATGTGCTGCAACTCCAACAAGTACTACCTGGCTGTGGATATGCATAAAGAAGAGGGACTGAAAATCATCAAGGAGCTGGCGGCCCGGTGCGATGTCATTATGGAGAACTTCAAGCCCGGGACTTTTGACCGCTGGGGAATTGGCTACCGTCAGCTCAAAGAGATCAACCCGGACATCATCTACGTAAGCATGCAGGGTTTTGGGAATTGGGGTCCCTACTGGACCCGTCCCAGTTATGACGCCTATGCCCAGGGTATAACGGGCCTGGCAGAGATCACAGGCTTTCCCGATGGCCTGGCTGTTAAGGCCCAGACATGGATTGGGGATTTCCTCTCTGGGACCCTGGCGGCCTTCTATACCCTGGCAGCCCTGCGTCACAGGAACAGGATGGGGGAAGGTCAGTTCATCGATCTCTCCCAGGCCGAGGTCCTTCTAAGGGCCATGGACTGGACCTGGCTTTACCAGTCCATCACCGGTGAAGGAAGGGAGAGGACGGGCAACTGGGATCCCGCCGTGGTACCATCCACGATCGCCAAAACCAAAGACGGCTTCGTGGCCATTGGTGCCTTTCCCAAGAAGGAGTTTCAAGGTCTGTGCCAGGCCATGGGAAGGGCGGACCTCTACGAGGAGTTCAGGGATGTGGAGAAGAGGCAGAAAGAGTATGAAAAGGTCTATAGGCCTATCGATGAGTGGGCGGCAGGCAAGACCACCCAGGAGATCCTAGCCCTCTCCAGGGAGTACAGCTTTGCTGCAGCCCCTGTGAACAACTCGGAGACCATCCACAAGAACCCCCATTTCAATGCCAGGAAGATGGTGTGGAAATTCCTGGATCCCCTCTGGGGAGACCTGGCTTATCCCAGACCCTGGCACCTCTCGGAAACCCCGGGTCGGGTGCGCTGGTCTATGAGGCCCGTGGGGTTCGACAATGAGCATGTGATGATCAGGATTCTAGGATACACCCAAGGGGAGGTGGAGGAGCTCTACGAGAAGGGGGTTCTGGGCAAGTGGGATGAGAATTTCCCCGCCACGGCTCCTCCCAAGGACTGGGACGGCAAGAAGGGACTTTTCTACTGATGTAGAGAGGTGGAGACCATGGAAGTCTATGAATGGACCGATTGGGCCCGATTGAATACGGAACCCGGCAGGGCCAAGGACAAGCCTCAGGCCCTGGACGGTGTGACAGTGTTGGATCTCAGTTATGGTAGCTTCGCCGGCCTCTTTGCCTCTTCTCTCATGGCGGAGATGGGGGCCAGGGTCATCAGGGTGGAGCCCCCCGAGGGGGACATTGCCCGGAATATGACTCCCCAGGCCATGAAGGTGAAAGATACAGGCCTGGCCTACATAGTGGAGGGGCGCAACAAGCATCACATCACTCTGGATATCAACATCCCTAAAGGAAGGGAGATCTTCTTAAAGATGCTGCCCAAGGTGCAGGTCCTTATAGAGACCTTCCCTCCCAGATACATGGAAAATTTGGGCCTGGGCTGGGAGGTCCTCAGAGAGAGGAATCCCTCTCTCATCTACTGTGCCATCAACAGCTGGGGCCAGGAGGGGCCTGCCGTGGACGAGGGCATGGGTCAGGGGACCCTGGACTACGACGTAGTGGCCCAGGCTCTGGGGGGCTTTGCCTGGACGGTAGGGCTCCCCGAAGACTACACCGAGTTCCCCGAGTATACCCGGGTGCCCACCCGCATGGGCAACTGGATGGGCTGGTACATGGGAGGAGCCATGGCCGCCTTCTCCATCATGTCGGCCCTTATTTTTGCCGAGGCCACAGGGGAAGGCCAGTTCATTGACATCAGCCCAGCCGAGGCCCTCGCCACCGTAAATAACTATGCCTTCCATGTGTATTACCTGACGGGCCTGGTCATAGGCAGGGTGGCCAATTTTGAACCGGCGGCCTATGCCTACCACTATGTCCAGGCAAAGGATGGCATGGTCTTTCTGGCGGGCTACGCCGATCCCAACTGGAAGGCCCTTTGTTCCATTATCAACCGGTCTGATCTGGTGGAGAAGTATCCCACAGTGAAGGACAGGACCAACCCCAAGAACTTTATTCCCATGACCCAAGAGATAGAGAAGTTCACCAAGAGGTACACCAGAGAGGAGATCCTCAAGATATGGCTGGACTATAGGGGGCCGGGGGTGACGGTGGCCGGGGAGGTTTTGAAACCCTTGGAGTCCATGAAGCTGGAGCACTGGCATGAGAGAAAGGCTCTCATGAAGATCAAGGATAAGGATTATGGAGAGCTTCTGGTCCAAGGCATCACCTCCAAGATGAGCGGTACTCCTCCCGTGCTCAAGTGGGTATGCCGACCCGTGGGTGCCGACAACAGCCTCATTTACAGGGAACTCCTGGGTTACGACGAAGAGGAGCTGAACAGGCTAAAAGCCCAGGGGGTGGTTTGAATATAGAGGGGTGGGGGATATTCTGGTTTTTCCCCTAAGGAAGGGAAGAGAGGTTCGACTATGATTTTCCCTTGAATGTCAATGCTCTTCTCTCCAGGGCCAGGGACCTCTTATCCAGATGAGCAATGCCGGCATCGGGTGAAGCAGGGACTCCTGGTTTCCCTGTGGGATGAGCGTCCCTTGGCCTGTGTGGTTCTTAAGGAAGGGGAAGATCCCCAAGGCAAAAAAGAAGAGATTCTGGAGTTGCTCTCTCAAAGATTTCCCAAGTGGTGGCTTCCTAATGAGATCCTTTTCATAAATGAGATCCCCAAGACCAGTGTGGGTAAATTTGACAAAAAGACTCTGAGAAAGAGGTATATCGATTATTATCTAAAAGGTTAACGGAATAAATACAAGGGTCAGGAACTTCCCCCCTGACCCCTTTTGCAGCCTTAAAGGGATAAACACCAACTGTCACAAACCATGATTTGGCCACAATCCATCCGCCGCTTTACCTCAGTTGTAAAGATACCCCGCGCAAAAGGTACCCGTGGAATTTGAGCTCAACCCTTGCCCCACCCATATGCCTGCTCCGGTCCACCAATTTGACCACCGTGCTCCCAGTTTATAAGCTCAAGTACTATCTCTCTCCCAGAAGACCTCCCTTACTGTATCCCCAATATCCATCCTCTACTCCAAAGTGCCATGTGCTTATAAATCTAAAGCCCAAAAGAAAGAAGGGCAATGCCCAAGCACTTAATCTATACTTACTTGCATCGATAGGCCAGCCCTGGTAAAGGAGCATCTGCTTTGAATGGCAGGATCAACCTTGAGGTGAGTAATGAAGTACGGTGAAGAGGAAATCACCAAGGCCAAACTGGAGCGATGGGAGAATCCATGTCCTGAAAGGGGTTATACCATTGATATCACCTTCCCTGAGTTCACCTGTCTGTGCCCCAGATCTGGGTATCCCGATTTTGCCACTATCAAAATTACCTATGTTCCCGATAGATGGATAGTAGAGCTTAAATCTCTAAAGCTCTATCTCAATCAGTATCGCAGCCGGTACATCTCCCATGAAGAGGCCGTCAACCGGATCTACGAAGACCTTCATGCCCTTCTGAACCCCCAACATCTAAAGGTAGTGGGGGATTTCAACCCACGGGGCAACGTGCACACCGTTGTGACAGTAGAGAGTAAAGGAGTACATCGAGGAGGCAGAGAATGACCAAGGCTATCGGCAGAAAGATGTGGACCATCTCTCTCATGGTTTTTCTATTGGTATTTTCCAACAGTTGCACTTTCGTAGAGCTCAATCTGTTCCCAAAAGAGGCGCCTCTAAGAGAAACAGTGCTCATGGGAGAAGGGAGAGAGAAGGTGGTCTTGTTGGACATTTCGGGCTTCCTCTCTACCAGCTCTGCCACATCCCTTTTAGGCCTGGGCAGCAGGGCCTCTGTAGTGGAGCGTGTCAGGAGGGTGCTCGATAGAGCCTCAAAGGACTCTCATGTAAGGGCCCTGTTGCTTCGCATAAACAGCCCTGGAGGCACGGTCACTGCCAGTGACATCATCTTTCATGAGGTATCTCAGAGCGCCGAGAGGCATCATTGGCCCGTGGTGGCCTGCCTCATGGGTGTAGCTGCTTCTGGGGGATACTATGTGGCCCTCTCTGCTGACAGTATCGTAGCTCATCCCACTTCCCTTACCGGTGCTGTAGGTGTGATTGCTCTCAAACTGGACATCCAGGGACTCCTGCGCAAGGTAGGTGTAAAAGTTGAAGTCTACAAGTCAGGGAAGGAGAAGGACACCTGGTTCCCGTTCAGGCCCTCTACGCCAGATGAGAAAAAACATATCCAGGAGATGATCCGGTCATTTAGCCAAAGGTTCTTTGAGCTGGTGCAGGAGAGGCGTAAGCTTTCTAATGTTAATATGGAGCGAATTGAGAGTGGGGAGGTCTTTGCCGCTGAGCTGGCCAAGAAACTGGGGCTCGTAGATAGATTAGGTTATTTGGAGGATGCCTTCAACCTGGCAAAGAAACTCGCTGGTGTCGAGAAGGCCAAACTCGTGGCCTATCTGCCTCCTGGTAAAGCAGAGGCAACTATCTATTCTGGCCCTCCCCGGGCCCCTAAGGGTTGGATAGACCTCCTCAACTCGGGGGAGGCCGCCTATTTGTGGATCCCCTGATCAAGCATCAGCGCCAAATCGTCACCTCTTCCAGAGGCCTCCTATCGGATGAGCCTTCTGAGGCTGGATAACCCGCAGAGACCAATGCCACAAACTCCCAGGAGGCAGGAACCTTGAGAATGGCCTCAACCTTCTCCTTGTTCTTCAATATCTCCCCAAGCCAAACGGACCCCAAACCCTGACAGTGAAATGCCAAGAGCATATTTTCTATGCAAGCTCCTATGGCTTGCAAATCCTTCTCCCTGTGATAAGAAACATCCCTATCCATGAAGACGGCTACAGCTATAGGTGCCTCCCTTATGATGCGTCCTGAAATAGTGAGCTTGGCAAGCTCTTCTCTGATGTCCATCTCACAGATCACCACAAAGCGCCAAGGCTGGTTGTTTTTGCCCGAGGGCGCCCAATGCGCAGCCTCCAAAGCTCTGATCACCTTATCCATCTCCACGGGACGATCCAAATAATGGCGAACGCTCCTCCTGCCCAAAAGCGCTTTCATACAATCCACGGATCACCTCCTTGCCTTGCCTTATCTGAGAACTTATGCTCAAAGATCATGAAAAAGGTCCTATTGACAACACGGTGGGGGCACTTTCTAACCCTCTGGGGAAACAGTGGGCTGAAAAGACTCTTGTTTCCGCCCCAGCAGAGAGGCAGAGGCCCAAGTGAAGAGACGGAAAGGCTCATGGAGAGGCTCCTTAACCTCTATCTCTCTGGTAGGAAAGTAGATTTCACACCCATCCCACTGGATCTCTCCGGAGCTACCCCCTTCTCGCTAAGGGTCTGGAGAGAGACCCAGCTCATCCCATTTGGCACCACCCTTACCTATGGCCAGTTAGCAGCCAGGCTTGGGCTACCGAAAGGGAGTAGGGCAGTGGGCCAGGCCCTAAGGAAAAACCCTGTCCCCATCATTATCCCCTGCCATCGGGTAGTAGGGCAAAGGGGACTTGTTGGCTTCAGTGGAGGTTTGCATTGGAAGAGAAGGCTCATAAGTTTGGAGTGCGGCGAATAAAGATGGTCCTGGCCTACGATGGTACCGGTTTTTCGGGTTGGCAGTATCAGCCCCAAGTAAGGACGCTACAGGCCACCCTCGAGGAGGCCATGGAGAAGGTAGTACATCATCCCCTCCGCGTGGTGGCAGCAGGAAGAACAGACACAGGGGTCCATGCCCTGGGCCAGGTAGTCCACTTCAAAACCGAAAGCCACCTCTCTCCAGAGGTACTCAAAAGGGCCTTCAACGCCCTTTTGCCCACGAGCATTCGGGTCAGGAGGGTAACAGAGGCCCCACGGAGCTTCCACGCCCGATTTTCTGCCATCAGCCGGACGTACCGGTACTTTATCTCCCGGCACTCACTCCCCTTCCTACATCGCTATTGTTGGGTAATAGAGAGGAGGATGGACATAGAGAGATTAACAGAAACGCTGGCCCTTTTTAAGGGCATCCACGACTTCGCTGCGTTCGGTTCTCCCGCAAAGGAAGGGGGGACAACGATAAGGGAAGTATTCAGGGCAGAAGCCAAGGCTTTCAAGGGCCTCGTAATAATCACCATAGAGGCGAACTCTTTCTTAAGGAGGATGGTAAGGCACATGGTAGGCGCAGCAGTAAAAGTGGCCTCTGGCGGGTCGAGCTTAGAAGAGGTGAAGAGGGCGGTCGAGTATCCCCATGGATTCCGCTTCCCTTCCCCTCCAGCTCCACCTCAAGGCCTTTTCCTATGGAGGGTAAAATACAGGCCAATGCTTGATTAATTACAGGGGCATAGGCTATCTTCCCACAAAGAGGGTTGGGGAAAAGAGGTATCTGTGGATATTATCATTTTCAGAATCGCTGCTGTTTTATATTTAGCCTCAGCGGTATTTTATGTATACTATCTTTACCATACAAGGCCATCCACAGCCAAAAAGGGATACCTCCTGCTCTTGTCGGGATTTGTAGTACACACCACAGCGCTCACGGTGAGGGGAGTAACAGCCCATCACTTTCCCGCCACCAACCTCTTCGAATCCCTATCCCTCTTCTGCTGGATGGTAGCTGGGGGATACCTCCTACTGGAATGGCGTTACAGGATCCCTATCTTGGGCTCTTTCGTTGCGCCCCTCAACTGCTTAGGGGTGATAGCCGCTACCTTTAATCCCCAGGCCATTACCCCCCTGCCTCCTGCCTTGAAAAGCGCCTGGCTTTACGTCCATGCTGCTGCCTCCTTCTTGGGGGAGGGGGCCTTTGCATTGGCATTCGTGGTGAGTTTTGTATATCTGCTGCAGGAGCGCCACATCCGAAGAAAGAGATTAGGGGGACTGTTCCAGAAGCTCCCCTCACTCAGCCAACTAGACGACTTAAACTATAAACTTCTCACCTTAGGATTCCCCTTTCTCACCTTGGGCATCATTACCGGAGCCATATGGGCCCAGTATGCATGGGGATCGTACTGGAGCTGGGACCCAAAAGAGACCTGGTCCCTGATCACCTGGCTCATTTACGCTGCCATCCTCCATGGGCGCATGACTGTGGGATGGCGGGGAAGGAGGGCTGCTATCCTCTCAGTGATAGGGTTCGGGGCCGTGCTCTTCACATTTTTGGGCGTGAACCTCCTTCTTCCAGGGCTCCACAGCTACTCTGCCATGTGAGGGGGACATGGACATCCTGGTCGTAGGGATAAATCACCGTACGGGCCCGGTGGAGCTGAGGGAGAAGTTGGCTATCAGCCAAGGGGAAGCCAAGGGGTTTTACAGTAAGCTCTTGGACTATCAAAGGGTCCGAGAGGCCCTCATCCTCTCCACCTGCAACCGGGTAGAGGTATACTCCTGGGCCAACAAGGGAGGAGAAGACCACATTATATCCACGCTGGAAGAGGTGAAGGGGGTGCCTGCCCAGGAGATCATGCCATGCCTTTACATCTACAGGGGAGAAGAGGCAGTAAAACATGTTTTTATGGTAGCCTCCAGCTTGGACTCCATGGTGATAGGAGAACCACAGATAGTTGGACAAGTGAAAGACGCATTTGAGAGCGCCCTCACATCCAATGCCACAGGTGTTATTCTGAATCAGCTTATGAAGAAGGCCCTCTCCGTCTCAAAGAGGGTAAGGACAGAGACGGGGATAGGGGAAAGCGCTGTATCCGTGAGCTATGCCGCAGTAGAGCTGGCAAAAAAGATCTTCGGAGACCTTGCCAACAGAAGGGCCATGCTGGTGGGAGCAGGGGAGATGGCAGAGCTGGCAGCACAGCATTTAGTGCACCAGGGAGTTTCCCACCTTATCGTGGTGAACAGGACCCCCTCCAAGGCACATGAGCTGGCCCAGAGGCTCAAGGGTGAGGCAGCAGGTATGGACCTACTGGAGGCAAAACTCATAGAGGTGGACATAGTGATCACCTCCACGGGGGCACCTCAAACGATTATCAGTCGAGAGACAGTGCAGAGGGCCATGAAGGAGAGAAAGAGGCGCCCCATCTTCTTTATAGATATTGCCGTACCCAGGGATGTGGATTCAGAGGTACAGCGGGTGGAGAACGTTTATCTCTATGACATTGATGACTTAGAACAGGTGGTGGAGGAAAACCGGAAGCGCAGGGAAAAAGAGGCTGCCAAGGCAGAAGCCATTGTGGAACAAGAGGTAGAACGCTTCTTCCAATGGCTCAGGGGCCAAGAGGTGGTACCTGTGATTGTGTCCCTGAGGAACTGGTGTGAGGAGATACGCCTAAGAGAACTGGAAAAGGCAAAGGCCCGCCTCCGTCTCAACGGAAAGGAGGCAAAAGCCTTAGAGGCCCTTACTGCAGCCATTGTAAATAAAATACTCCACCCACCCCTCTCTTACCTGAAGGACGCATCTGCACGGGGAGAAGGGGAAAAGATAGCCAAATTGGTGAGGGAACTCTTCTCACTGGAGGAGAAGGATGCGGATACGCATAGGGACCAGAGGTAGCAAACTCGCTTTGTGGCAAGCCCAACATGTGAAAGAGATGATCGAGGAACGTTCCCACCATCAGGCAGAGCTGGTAATAATCAAGACAAAGGGGGACAAGATACAGGATACACCCCTGGCCAGGATTGGAGGTAAAGGTTTATTTGTCAAGGAAATAGAAAAAGCCCTCCTTGAAAACAGGATAGACATGGCCGTCCACTCTATGAAGGATGTACCCGTCGAGTTGCCAGGAGGATTAGAGATAGGTGCCATCCCACAAAGGGAAGAACCTTGGGATCTATTAGTGGTGAAGGAGCGAGAGCACTTACAGAAACTCCCAAAGGGGGCCAAGGTGGGAACCTCCAGCCTTCGCAGGCAGGCTCAGCTCTTGGCTCAGAGACCCGATCTGCAAATTAGACCGCTAAGGGGCAACCTGGACACCAGATACAGGAAGCTGAGAGAAGGAGACCTGGATGCCATTGTGGTTGCCCTGGCTGGGGTGAAGAGACTGGGCATTAACGATCTCCCCCACAGGGTCCTTTCCCCCCAAGAGTGCCTCCCCGCCATAGGGCAAGGGGCCCTGGCTATAGAGGTACGGCAGGGGATGTGGAGGGAGACACTACAAGCCCTCCATCACCCCTCCACAGCCGTGTGTATAGAGGCCGAGAGGGCCTTCCTTAAGTGCATTGGGGGCTCATGCCAGGTTCCAGTAGCAGCCTTAGGGAGAATGAAGAATGGTATTCTTGTGCTTGAAGGTCTCATCGCCACCCCCGACGGGAAGATGGTCCTCAGGGGGAATTTAAGAGGGGATCCTCAAGTGGCCAGGGACATAGGGAATCGCTTGGCCCAGGAGCTTTTGGCCCAAGGGGGCAAGGAGGTGATACGAGACCTTGTAGGATAGGAACGCTTTACCCTGATGGTTCATTCCTTTTTTCCAACTCCCACTTTCTCAACATCCACCGAAGGGGCTTCCCTGCAGGGGTCCTGGGAATGAAGTCCACAAAGAGTATATCATCTGGGACCTCATAAGAGGGCAAACGCTTTTTACACACGTGGAAGAGCTCCTCCTTGAGCCCAGGGTTTGGACTTATGCGGGGTCTGAGAGAAACAAAGGCCAAAATCCTGTTTCTCCCCTCTATCTCCTCCTCCACTACCCCCGCATCATCCACCAAGGGGTGGTCCTTCAAGGCGTCCTCTATTTCTAAGGGGCCTATCTTATGGCCCTCCTTGAAGAGGAGATCCTCCTCCCGAGAAATGAAGTATAGATACCCATCCTTGTTTTTAACCATCACATCCCCTAAGGAGGTATACCCATCTATAACAGCCCTCTCCTGTGCACGAAGCAACCTCCCATCGTCTGCATGTGGCTTCCAGTAAATGGCCCCGGTTGGCCCTTTCACCAACTTTCTCCCCATTTCACCAGGCCTGCACTCCATCCCATCATCCCTAACCAACCTCACCTCGAACCCTGGGATAGGCACACCCACCGATGCCGCTCTTGGCTTCATACTGACAGCATTGGAAGCTACCAAATGCAAAAACTCCGTGGCACCTAACCCCTCCATAAGGGGGAGGCCTGTCCTCCTCAGCCACTCCTGGTAAACCCTCACCCCCAAAGTACTCCCCCCTGTGGTGCACAGCCTCAAACTGGACAAGTCAAATGCCTCAAAATCCGGCGTCTCCACGAGCCTTTGATATGTACTACTCAACCCCGTAAGTACTGTAACCCTGTGCTCTTCCAGCTTCGTGAGCATCTCCTCCGGAACAAATCTGGGGACAAGGGAAACCGCCGCCCCAGCCCAGAAAGGGATAAGGCAAAATGTGCCATAGCCTGCTGCAAAGGTAACGGGAGCAGAACCACCAATGACATCGCCTTTGACCAGGCGCCAGACATATTTATTGACTAAGTAACACTCCGTTAAGATGCTTTTGACCAGGTGAACGCACCCCTTGGGCCTACCAGTAGTACCAGAGGTGTGCAGGATTACGCCCACATCGTCCAGGGCTACATCTTCCAAGATATAGACATCGCTACCCCTTTCCAGCATCTCCTCTAAGGAGAGGCAGCCCTCCTCCCGAACCACCTGAGCAGGTGCCCTTACCAGAACCACGTGCTCAATGCGTTCGAGTTTCCCCAAAATGGGTTGGATATTTCTATAAAAGGAGTGGCTCACCACTAAGCAACGGGCCTCCACATTATTCAGAATGGAGAGCATATTCTCCTGGGTCCAGAAGGGCGAGGTGGGTACCGGTATAGCCCCCAGACGAGAGATGGCAAAGTTCACCATGATGGCCTCTGGGGAGTTGAACAGCATATATGCTACCCTACTTTCCTTCCCTATGCCCCTCTCTGCCAAGGCATTCGCTATTCTTAAGGAGCCAGAGTATATCTCCCCATAGGTATATCGAGTATCGCGGAAATAAACCGCCACCTGTTCCCTATCTCCACCTTCCACATGGCGGTCCAGGAGTGCATAGGCCAGATTGGCTTTCGGAGGGAAAACCATCTCGCTGGGAATTACAATCTCCGGCCACAGATGCTTAGGTGGCAGATGATACTCCTCAACGATCCTCCCCATTCCCACCTCCTATTAGGCGCCGAATTTTCTCAGCTTCAGCGCATGGGCCATCATCAGTGGTAAGGCCTCCATCGCTGGGAAACGTCCGAGACACCCCTCTGCACATGCCCTCTCAGAAAAGGCCTGATGAGGCATCCTCCTCACATAGGGAGAAGATAGGAGAAAGGGATTAGGATGCCAGCTATGCCCTTTGAGCAGGGCGGGTGTGGAATGATCCCCTGTGATTACCAATACGTCGGGCTTCAAGGCAAGGATGCGGGGAAGCATCTCGTCAAACTCCTCTATCACCCCCACCTTTGCAGGAAAGTTCCCATCCTCCCCATAAGAGTCTGTCTTCTTCACATGGAAGTAAAAGAATGTATACTTATCCCAGTGCCTCTCAAGGGTCTCCACCTCTTGCTCCAATTCCATCCCCCCTATGGAGAGGACCTCCATACCCACGAGTCTTGCCAATCCACGATACATGGGGTACGTGGCTATGGCACCAGCCTTCAACTTGAAAAGTTCTTCCATGGATGGTATGTGGGGCACCTCCGAGAAGCCCCTCAAGAGCACAAAGTTGGCCCTCTCCTCCTTGCTAAGGACCTCTCTCACACGGGTGAGGAGCTCCTCCACCACCTGCACTGTCCTCTCACCCTCTTGGCAGGTTGCCACAGGCGGATATGGTTCCACACCCTCGTGCTGAGGGTCTGTGTCCGCTATACATCCACAAAGCCCCTCACCCCGTAAGCGGAGGGCAAAGCGATGCTCCATCCCAGGAGTGAAAAGCACCTCTACATCCTGAATCTCACCTATGGCTTCTTGAAGCCTGACGCAGAGCTCCCGGTTCTTCTCCGTGGGGATCCTGCCCGCCCGACGGTCCATCACCACCAACTGCCCTTTCCTCTCCTCCACGGTACAAAAGTTGCCCCTTATCGCCACATCCCCCTTTTGCAGCTCTACATCGAGACCGAGATTCTCCAGCACACCCCTTCCAATCTCATACCTCAGCGGATCATACCCAAAGAGGGCAAGGTGAGCAGGGCCTGAGCCAGGCGTAATCCCGTATGATACGGGATAGGTGAGCCCCAAAGCCGAGCGCCTTGCTAACCTATCCATGTTGGGGGTATGGGCTACCTCAAGCTCCGTTTCTCCACCTTCGCCAGGTAGCCCACCCAGCCCGTCCAATACCACAAGGAGCATCCTGCTCTCTGTCTCTACAGATAGCCCTCTAAGAAGCGACTCACGATCCATATGCACCCCCTTTTTCTGCCCTGAGAGATTGCCAATCTTTATTAGTATACCAGGATGCCTTAACCTCCACTATTCAAATATCCACATCCCCACCCCTGGATGTCAAGGAAAAGGAACCTCATGGTATTGCCAACATAGGCCCCATTATGAGAAGGATTATTTGATGAGCAGGCCATCATTGGATAAAATTTTGCTGAGGATATCCTCCAGCCCCTTGGTGAGGCTATTGGGGATAGAGATCGTGAAAGCTGCAAGTGGATATGCACTTGTGGCCCTAAACGTGAAAGAAAGGCACCTTAATAGCTTGGGTACCCTCCATGGTGGAGTAATAGCCTCCCTAAACGATGTGGCTTGTGGCATTGCCGTAAATACCCTCCTTACGCCAGGATTCACTGGGGTAAGCCTGGACCTAAGGGTGGAATTCATCAACCCTGCAGGCATAGGCAAGGTTCACTGCGAAGCACGGGTCTCTGAAAAGAAGACCAGGGTAGCATTCGCCTCCTCTAAAATGAGGGATGAGGAAGGCAACATCATTTCCACAGCCTCAGCCACTTACTTTATCAGGCCCTTCGAGGAGAATGGGTAATGGAGGCGGACCTGGCCAAGAAGATAGAAGAACTCCAGAGATACGGGTTTTCATTTGCTCCCGGTCAGATCATAGCAGCGGCCATCCAACTCGAAATCTTTCCATTGATTGAACAGGCCAAAACCCCCGAGGAAGTGGCCAGAGAGAGGGGAATGTCCATCAAGGGGGTAAGGCGCCTACTCGATGCCCTAAGGGCACTTGGCATTCTCATCGAGACCGAAGGAAGCTATAAGATTGAACCCCAACTCAGGGAGCTCTTTCTGCCAGAGTCACCCCTCTACATGGGCTCCTACTTCCTCCACCTTCAGGCACTGCACAAGCTGTGGAGCCACCTTCCACAGTCAGTGATCTCCGGCAGGCCGGTGGAGAGGAAAAGGGATCCCAAGTTTCCTGTAAACATTGCCAAGGGCCTCTTCCCCCTTAACTGGTTCCAGGCATTAATGCTTGGAAAACAAAAAGAACTTCCTGAGAGGGGTAACGTCCTGGATGTAGCTGGGGGATCTGGAGTATGGAGCAGTGGCATACTCATCCATCGCCCTGAACTCAAGGGGACCCTCTTGGACCTTCCACCTGTAGTGGAAGAGGCTGCTAAACCTACCCTAAAAAGGATAGGCCTGCTATCCCGATACACGTTCATTCCAGGCGACATGTTCGAAACCCCTTGGGGGGAAGGGTACGCATGTGTGATACTGGGCCACATCTGCCATGCCTTGGGTGAAGACGGAATAGTGGTCCTGATAGAGAAGGCCAGGAAAGCCTTAGCCCCCCAAGGCATCTTGATCATCATAGACTTCTTTCCCACACCAGAGGGCACCTTTTCCAGCATCTTTGCCCTCAACATGTTACTGGCCACTGAGCAGGGGGGAGTACATGACCAAGAGACGTACGAGCGCTGTCTTCGCAAGGGGGGATTTTCACTCCAGAAGCTCATACCCCTAACAGATTCCAGGGGAAGCACCGCTATTATCGCCACCCCAGGTACGCCGCTACGATGAACCCCCAGAAATCAAATCCAGCCCTTCCCCAGGGGAGAACCTGTAGATGGTTCCCCCCTGAGCAGTAACTACGGCAGGCTGCTCACCAAGGAGGCGCGCAGCGTTTCTAAGCAAGGCAGGAATAGACACTGAAAATGGCCATATCCCCTCCTGATCAAGAAAGAGAAGGGCATCAAATAGGGTGATCGCAGTGCCGAACAGCCTCCCATCTCGCCGCACTGTAGCCCCTCCCCTCTTCACTATCTCCACCCCCATCCATGACATACATTCCGGTCCCCCTGCAGCCAGTGGTGAGCCATCAGAGATGGGCAACAGCCCATCCGGTCCTTTCAGCTTCACTATCATCCTTTGCACCATGGGGTGCAGATGCCCAACCTCTGGAATGAACTCTACTGTAACCATGGGGTGGAGTAGGGCAGCGAGGGCCACACCAGGTGCCCGATGGTGCAGGGGAGACATGGCATTGAAAAGGTGAGTAACCAGCCGAGCCCCCCAGGCAAATGCACAGAGGGCCTCCTCTTCCGTGGCCTGAGTGTGACCCAGCGAGACTACCACGCCACGCTCCACCAAGGCAGGGATAATCCTCTTGGCTTCAGGCAATTCAGGGGCCACGGTCACCACCCTGACCAAGGGCCCGAACCTATCCAGAATAGAAAGAAAACCCTCAACGCTCCAATCACCGACACCTTCCATACCACCCACCATCTCGGGATTGATAAATGGGCCCTCCAGATACACACCAAGGAGCCTTGCCTCACCCTCCCTGGGAGACATTTGCACATCCCCCAAGACAGAGAGGCTCGCCTCAAGTGCTTCAGGAGCCAATAGGGGTAAGGTGGCCAGGAGTGCCGATGTTCCCCTCACAAACTGGGCCCTTAGAGCCCCCCTCACCTCCTCCTCCTGAAGGGAGGCGAAAGCATATCCTCCTCCACCATGCACATGAATATCCCACAGGCCTGGAAAGAGAAAACCACCTTCACCCTCCGCCCTCAGCCCCCTCGCATCTATTATCGGAATCCCTTCCCGGCTCTGCACAGCCCCCATGCCCTCCATAGAGGTGATTGACAATTTCCCAAAATTAAGCAAATTTAAGGTAATAAAAAAAGAGGTTGGAAGTGAAGATGGTTCAAGATAATTTGTCACTGCTAAAGGAGGTCTTTTCAGAATACGAGCCCGCCTATTTTAAATTCAGACTCTGGAATGGGGAAGAATGGGCACCTCCAGGGCTAAAAGAGGCCAAGGCCACCGTTGTGATCAATAACCCCAGGATAATGGCCCATATCCTTGCCTTCCCCACAGAATTGAGGATGGGCGAGGCCTATATCTATGGTGACATTGATATAGAAGGGGACATCTACGCGGTCTTTCCAGTAGAGAGATACCTAAGGCAGAAATACAAGAGACTTGTAACAAACCCCCTCTTCTGGAGAAAGGTACACAAGCTAAAAAGGAGCATACGGGACTTCGAAAGGCTTGAGGGTCGGCGCAAGGCCTCCTTGAAGGGAAAGATGCATACCATAGAGAGGGACCGCCAGGCCATATCATACCATTACGACCTGCCCCCAGAGTTCTATGCCCTCTACTTAGACCCTATGATGAATTACTCCTGCGCTTATTTCCGCGATCCCCAAGAGGACTTGGCTACCGCCCAAAAAAATAAATTAGAGCTCATTTGTCGTAAGCTCAGACTCAAACCAGGGGAACGGGTGCTGGACATCGGATGTGGGTGGGGAGGCTTTGTAGTATATGCAGCAAAGCACCATCGGGTCCGGGTCACAGGCATCACCCTCAGCGAAAAGCAGGCCCAGTATGCCCAAGAGTGGATAAAGAGGGAGGGGCTCCAGGACCTGGCCAAGGTAGAGCTCAAGGACTACAGGGAAATGCAGGAACTTGAGGCCTTCCACAAACTAGTAAGCATTGGAATGTTTGAACATGTAGGTGGTTCTATGCTCAAGACCTACTTTCGGCAGGCATGGAGGCTCCTGAAGCCTGGTGGGGCATTCCTCAACCATGGAATCGCCTCAGATTGGGGACCCATTCGCTTCAGGAAGTGGTCATTCACAGAGCACTATGTCTTTCCAGACGGTCAACTCGTACCTATCAGCAAGACTCTCTCTATTGCTGAAAAAGCCGGGTTTGAGGTGAGGGATGTAGAGTCTCTAAGGGAGCACTATGCCCTTACACTCCGCCACTGGGTGAAGAATTTGGAAGCACATCAGGAGGAGGCCTTAAGGATAGTAGATCCCGTCACTTACAGGGTCTGGCACCTTTACATGGCAGGTGCATCACATGGATTTGCTACAAACAGACAAGGTGTCTACCAAGCCCTCCTGATCAAAACAGACAGCGAGGGGAGACACCCCTTACCAAATACACGGGAAGACATTTATAGGGAATGGCGCGTCTCCTGAGGCATAAATTCCCGGCGGAAGGGACCCATAAGAAAGGCCTCTAATGCATCAATAGAAGGGAACACACGCGAGGAGGTGATCCTCACAAGCCAGTTTTCCACCATAGGGGTAATGGCCCAGACAGGGATGCCCTTCAGATAGGCCTCCCACATTTCGACTGCTGTACCCATAGAAGCGGATGGCAAATAGGCCACCAGCAAGGAGGAACTCCTTACGAGCTCTATGTGATGGATAAAGGTCTCCTTAGCCTCCTCATCCGTGTACTCCACACTCCCAGGATGATTCTCCACAGGGCAATAAATCTCCCACCTTGGAAACGCCTTAGCCAATATCTCCTTAAGCCTGGGACGATAATCCTGGCTCCAGACGTCCTTTCCTCTACATGAGCCTTGAATGATCCCTGCTATAAAAACACGCTTTTCCACGAGAAATTTCATTATCCTCACTCTCCGCCAGGTGTCAACGATGACCTCCTAAAAGGTGTAGCCCAGCCCCTTCAAAAATTTCAGGGCCGTTTCTCCTGTGAGATTGGCCACAGTACCTTTGGAAAATCCCCAATGGGAAAGCACATCATAAACCTGCTGGAGGGTCCCTGCACCCGCAGGATGGTCAGAACCGAACATAATGCGGTGGCTCCATTGCTCCACCCTCTCCCCAAACCAATCAAGATTTAGGGACCCCCTTACACCAGAGGGCCAATCCATCTGTATGTATGAAAACACATTGGTGGCATCAAGATACACATTCTCACTCTCCTCCAAAAAGGAAAAGGCATCTTCAAATCTGGGATAGAACATATGAATCACCACCAGCCTTAGCCTTGGGTAGCGCTTCAAAAGAGGCATCACCCTCTTAGGTGGCATGCTTTTCCCATAAAGCTCGTCAAAGCCTGTGTGAAGAAAGAGGGGGTACCCATGCTCCTCCAACCACTCGTAAACAGGGAAAAGCCTCTCATCCCATGGCTCAAAACCCTGCACAAAAGGATGGAGCTTCACACCCCAGAATCCCTTTTTCTCCCCTAACCACCAGGATACCAGGTCCAACAGGTTGGAGTTCTCCACATGGAAGGAGAGGAACGGGACCATTCCCCTCACCTGGGTCGCAACCTTAAGGGCAAACCTGTTTAGATGCCCCGTTTCAGAGGGTGCAAGGGGAAAATGGAAGGCAAAGAAGTGCTCTACCCCCTCTCCCCTGAGATCTTCCACCACATTCACCCAGGTGTAGTCTGGAGATACAGGGTGATGAGGAAAGGTCCTCCTCATCCAACGTATGAGCCCCGCCATCCTATATCTGGGCAAAATATGGACGTGAGCATCCACCCTCATGTTTTTAAATATTATCAATGAGACTCCAATAGTTCAAACAACCCAGAAAAACAGGCCACCCCTTTTGTTTTTGGGAGACTGGATTATCCTTTTATATATGGGAGAAAAGACTAAAGGTTTAACGTCAATAAAGATTGGGACCTCAGGATGGAACTATCCCCATTGGCGTGAGGCCTTCTACCCTCGTGGGCTCTCTTCCTCCCAATGGTTGGGATTTTACGCCCAACACTTTGAGACTGTAGAGATAAACGCCACCTTCTATGGACGCCCCAAAAACTCAACATTGGAAAGGTGGTACAAACGTACCCCACCAAACTTCACCTTCTCTGTAAAGGCCAATCGCTACATCACTCATATAAAGCGGCTCAAAGAGGTAAAGGAGGCTATGGAAAGGCTCTACAGAGACCTCGCCCCACTGAAGGGAAAGTTGGGGGTGCTCCTCTTTCAGTTACCCCCAAGCCTTTCATTCTCCTACGAAAGAATGGAAGAGTTCCTGAGACTCTTGGACCCAAGCATTCCTACTACCGTGGAAGTACGCCACAAGAGCTTCATCACGCAAGAGTTTTTTGACCTCTTGAGAAACCACCAAGTGGCATTCTGCATCTCAGACACTGCAGGGCACTACCCCTCTCTCGCGTACGAGATAACCGCAGACTTCACCTACATCAGACTCCATGGCTCCAGACTACTCTATGCTTCCAACTACACTCTTGAGGAACTCTCTGAATGGGCGAACAGAATCAAGTCTTGGGGAGTAAATGCCTTCGTCTACTTTGACAACGATGCCTGTGGATACGCCGTCTCCAATGCCCTGCAATTAAAGAAGATCATCGAAGCGCAAGGATAAAAGGGAAAGCCCTTTCCCCCTATTCTGGCCACCCACCACCTTAGGCCAAGCCTTCCCGCTCTGATCCCTCTGAAGAGGCCATGCTAAGAAGCTCATCAGGAGTGAGCTCTCGAACACCCTTAACACGAAGCTTAAAGTACAGTGTCCTCCCAGCCAAGGGATGGTTGAAGTCCACCTTCACCTGATCCTCCGTTACATCAGCTATCCTGAACGGATACTGCTCCCCTTGAGGGGTCTCCATCATCATGGTGCTTCCCACCTCCAGCTCGGTACCGGGAGGAAATTGGGAACGGGGCACATCATAAATGGCCTCCTCAAGGACTGGGCCATAGGCCTTCTCTGGAGGTAAAACTACTTCTACTTCATCTCCCTCCTCCTTCCCCTCCAGGGCCTCTTCTATAGCTGGGAGCACACTACTTCTCCCAAAATAGAAGATAAAAGGCCTCCTCGTCTCCAGGGTGGACTCCAAGAGTCGGCCATCATCAAGATGGAGCTCGTAATCCACTGTAACCACCGTGTCCTTACCAACTTTCATAAAACAGCCTCCTTTATGGTTTACTTGACCCTAAAAGATGCCCTCCCCTTTGTCAAACAAAAGAAGAAGGCAAATCCTCACAGGGAAGTAACGCCCACTGGGAAGACGAGCCGCTGACCGGGATAGATAACTGATTTGCGCAGACCGTTAACGGTAATTATGGTCTTTACCTTTACCCCATACCTCCTTGAGAGCTCCCATAAGGTATCGCCCTTCTTCACCACATGGACAAGCCACCTCTTTCTGTGCCCTCTCTTCTTCGAATGGGCCATACCCTTATGGGACTTGGCGCTGGCCACAATCGCCTTGGGTGGAGGGGCCTTTCTCTTACCCTTGAAATAATCCTTTACCGCATCCAACAGGGCCTCAGCTACCCTGGTACGAAAAGAGGCAGACCTCAAAAGTCTTGCCTCCTTAGGATTAGTAAGGAACCCTACCTCTACCAACACCGATGGTATCCCTGGATTTTGGAGTACGATAAACCGCGCCCGCCTCACACCTCCCCTGCGAAGCCCTGTGTGCCTTACCAGACTCCTCAGGGCCAACCTGGCAAACTTTTCACTCTCTAACCGGGAATAGTCCTGAGCCATATCCAGGAGTATATAGTTTATTTCCCTCTTCTTGCTAAAGCTTACCTCCATGAGGTCCGCCGTATTCTCTATCCTCGCCAGCATCCTGGAAACATTGTCCGTGGCCCCTCTTGAAGAGAGCGCAAAGACCATCACCCCCTTGGCCCTTCTGCTGGGAGCAGCGTTGCAATGGATACTGATAAAGAGATCTGCCTTATATTCATGGGCTATCTCCACCCTCTTCCTTAATGGAAGGTAGTAATCCCCCTTCCTGGTGAGATAACCCCGGAATCCAGGCGTGGAATTGAGGAGATCCACCAGCTTCTTAGCAATGGAAAACACCACCCGTTTCTCCATGAGGCCATTGTGTACGGCACCTGGATCATCCCCCCCATGTCCGGGATCAACCACCACGATGAAGTGCCGCTCCCGCTTCTCCTTTTCCGCCTCCTGGATTCGTTCCATCCTCTCCTTAGCCACTACACTTTTAGGCTTCTGCACATCCAGCACATACCGGGCTCCTACACTCCTGAAGGGTTTCAAATAAAAGAAAGAGTATGTTAGATCCTTTTCCAATACCAAAACCACCCTTACACCAGTACCCTTTGGGGCCCAACGGATCTCTCTTATCACTCCATCTCCTACAATCTTCTTTCCCGAAGGTAGCCCAATAAGACCCTTAATATCTACCACTACCCTCGGAGGATTTAGCAACTTATACACCTTCGCTTTCCCTGATCCGCTAACATCTAAAACCACCCTGGTATGATCTGGAGCAGACCAATATCGAACCCCTCTGAGATGGGGAAGCGCCAAAGCAGAGGAGACCATCATAAAAATCAAAACACCAATTATCCATATCCTGACGAGTACCTTACCCATTTGCGCTTTGCCTCCCGCACATCTCTACCTATCTGTTCCACTAACATCCGAGGTGTAGGAAACTTTTCCTCCTCCCTAATTCTATCAAAAAACAAAATCCCTATTCTCTTATCATATAGATCTTCACAAAAGTCAATTATGTACGCCTCAATTTTTTTAACCTTCTCCTCACCAAATGTGGGGTTATAGCCTATACTCACCACCGAAGGATAGATACTATCCCCTATCTCAACAGCGGCAGCATATACCCCATTCTTAGGAATAACCTCGTTCTCTGGATCTATATTCGCCGTAGGAAACCCCAACTTCTTTCCCCTCCCAGCCCCTCTAACAACCCTGCCAATCAACTTATATGGTCTGCCTAACAGCTTCCACGCGCCAAAAACATCCCCCTCCATTATTAATCTCCTTATCCTCGTGCTACTCACAAGGTGCCCTTCCACCACCACTGGATCTACAACCTTTACTGAAAACTGAAATTGATCCCCCATTTCCTTCAAATACCGGACATCCCCTTCCCTACCTCTACCAAAACGAAAATCCCTCCCAATATAAATCTCCTTAGCAGACAGGCCATCCACAAGCACCTCTTTCACAAACACAGATGCCCTTAACGATGCAAACTCCGGGGTGAAACGAATACAGAGAAAATAATCCAATCCAGAAGATCCTATGAGCCTCACCTTTTCATCTATTGGCAAGAGCATAAGTGGGGCCTTTGAAGGGTTCAATACCCTAAGTGGATGCGGAAAGAAAGAGAGTGCAACAGAAGCAACACCCAATTCCTGCGCCCGATCTACAGTTCTTCTGAACAATTCCTGGTGACCCAAGTGAACTCCATCAAAGTTGCCCAGGGTGATTACCGAGGAGGAAACAAGCGGCTTTGGGATCTCCTCGAACCGAACCAGCATAAACCTCACGGCTCCCATCTCCCCTCATGATACACAACGGATCCACCCCTAATTAAAGGCTTCAGCCACAGCAAGAGGAAGAGGAATTGGGATGAAGACCATAGAGTATCCCTCATCAAAAGGGCTATCACCTCTAAAGGCTCTAACCATATATTTCGCCTCGAGAGTGGATGCTCACTCCTTGGAACAACCTTAGGGGAGGCAACCTTCGAAGAAGATAGAAAAGGGGTTTCACTCGCCAATGATCTTCACCAAGACCCTCTTTCTCCTTCTCATATTAATAATATCTGCTCCCATGGGCCAAAGGCCAACTTGCCGCCTGTGATGGCCACCTCCTCTCTAGTCAAGACCTGCCTTTTGAGGTGCGCACCCCCATTCTCCCCTATAAGATTGTGGCGGTTCCTGGAAAGAGGTCATGGGGGCGAGGGCCCCCAGCCACCCTACAAGATCATGGCGAAGGCCCTCTTCCTCATTGTTGATGGATACCGAAGTAATGTGCATGGCACTATCTAAGCAGAGCCCATCACGGACCCCGCTTTCCGCCATACACCCCTTTACTTGTGGCGTTATATCAAAAAACACCGTCTTAGAAGGGGCATTTAGCCAAAGTCCCCACTTGTAGATCCTCAAATGTTACTCCTCTATTAGGATAGCCTCACCCGGGCACGACTCCGCAGCCTCTTTGGCACAGTCCAACATCTCCCCTTCTACTTCTGAGACCTTCACCTGTGCCACATCATTCAACTCAAACACGTCCGGACACAGGTCTGAACACACGCCACAGGCTGTACACAACTCCTCATCCACTTTAACAACCGCCATGTTCCACCTCCTTTAGAGATTTGGTGTATTTAATGAGCCAAATTTCACAAAAAATCAAGAGAGGAAACCAACCTGCTAAAGGCTTCCCCCCTCTCTGCATAGGAAGAGAACTCATCAAAGCTGGCACAACCTGGAGAGAGCAAAACAGCATCGCCAGGCCCCGCCCATACCAACGCCTTCCTAAAGGCCTCTTCCATGTCCACAGCTTCAGCCACCGGTACAGTCAACCCGGAAAGGTGAGAAAGGATTTCCCCCTTAGCCTCACCAAAGACCACAAGACCCTTAGCCCTTTGGTTGATGGTTGATCTCAGTGAGGAAAAACTTAGGCCTTTATTGTGGCCCCCCATCAACAGGATCAATGGGCCCTTGACCAATGAAAGTGCCCTCCTCACCGCCGAGGGGTTGGTGGCCTTAGAATCATCGTAAAACCTGATGCCCCCCTTCACAGCCACGAGCTCCAGACGATGGGGAGGGAAGGTAAAGCTCTTAAGTGCGGTGAGAATGGAAGGAAAGGCAAGGCCGGCCAGCCTTCCAGCCGCCACGGCAGCAACAACGTTGTCTATGTGGAGAAAAAGGGGATGCCCTATCTCTTGGAGCCCTGATACACGTTCTCGCCCTGATCCATCCACCCACCAAAGCGTCCCTCTCCTCAGCCCAAGGCCCCTCTCCACTGGCCCAGAGAAGGAGAAAAAATACATTCCATCCGACTTCAACGGACTAAGCCAGGGATCCTCAGCATTTAAGAGGGACTTTCCCTGCCGAGGGAATATCCTGGCCTTTAGCGCCCTATAGACATCCATGGTGCCATGGCGGTCAAGGTGGTCCTCTCCAAGATTGAGGAGAACGCCAAGAGAAGGGTTGAACGTCTCCACCCATTCCAGCTGAAAGCTGCTCACCTCCAAAACCAGCCAGGGAGGCACCGCTCCACCCACTATCAGCCGAGAAAGGGGAGTGCCTATATTACCCCCCACCCAAACATCTTCCCCCAGGGTGCTAAATATATGGCCTATCATAGAGGCCACAGTGGTCTTCCCGTTGGTACCTGTAACGGCCATTACAAAAGGGGCGGGAGAATTAATCTGCCTCCAGGCAAGCTCCATCTCCCCTACCACTTCTATCCCATTGTCCAGGGCCTGCCGGATAAGGGGATGCCCTGCATGGACCCCTGGGCTCACCACTACCGTAGAAACCTCAGGAGGGAGAGAAGGGCATCCGCCGAGAAAGGCTTGGAAAGAGAGACCCAGGGATTCTGCCCTTTCCCTAAGCTCCCTTACCACACCATAGGGCCTTGTGGCATCGTCCACCACTACCACAGAGCCCTTGAGACACTCCATCACTAAACGGGTGGCCCAGTATCCCGAGTCACCCAAGCCCAGGACCAGATGAGCCATGGATTGTCACCTCAGTTTTAAGGTAGAAAGGGCAAAGAGGGCAAAGACAAGGGAAATGATCCAAAAGCGCACTATAATCTTGGGTTCAGGCAAACCCTTCTGCTCAAAGTGGTGGTGTATAGGGGCCATCCGAAACACCCTCTTTCCACCTGTCATCTTAAAGTACGCCACCTGGATAATTACCGAGAGGGTCTCCACCACAAACACCCCACCCACAATGGCCAACAAGAGCTCATGCTTGGTGATGAGGGCAACGACACCCAAGGCCCCTCCCAAAGCCAAGGAACCTGTGTCGCCCATAAACATCTGGGCAGGGTAGGAGTTGAACCAAAGGAAACCCAGACTTGCACCCACGAGGGCACCACAAAAGATGGCCACCTCGCCTGCACCAGACACATGGAATATCCTGAGATAGTGGGCAAAGCGTGCATGTCCCACCAAGTATGAGATGGTGGCATACGTGGCAAAGCAGATAGTGGCAGGCACAATGGCCAAACCATCCATGCCATCTGTAAGGTTGACGGCATTGGAGGAGCCTACTATCACCAAGAGGGCAAAGGGTATATACAAGAGCCCTAAGTGGGGAGATATCCTCTTAAAAAAGGGGACTAAGAGATCTGAAGAGTGGGGACCCAGCCTCCCATAGAGGAAAATGGCCAATACCAAAGCCAGTGCCACTTGAAGGATGAACTTCCTCTTGGCCCCTATTCCCTTGGGGTTCCCCAACTTTACCTTCATATAGTCATCCCAGCATCCAATGGCCCCATAGCCTAACAGGGCGATAAGGGCCACCCAAACCAATGGATTGGAGAGATCTGCCCAGAGAAGGACAGAAAACAAGACCGACAAAAGTATAAGGATCCCACCCATGGTAGGGGTACCCTTCTTCTGAAAATGGCTCCTGGGACCGTCCTCCCTGATAATCTGACCCACCCTATGTTCCTTTAACCTCTCTATGAGCCATGGACCAAGCAGGAGAGATACAAACAGGGCCGTGACTGTAGCATAGATGGTCCTGAATGTGATGTATCTAAAAACATTGAATGGAAAGTAGTACGTATGAAGCCCATAGAGAAACTTCCAGAGCATCACTCCACCCCGAGGGCCTCCAAGACCCTCTCCATCTGAACCCCCCTGGATCCCTTAATCAAAAGTGCGTCCCCCTCTCTCAACTCGTTAGCCAACGACCAGGCTGCCTCCGAATGGTCAGCGAACCAACAAGCATTACCTGCACCCTCCGCAATCCCCATAGCTTCATCACCAAGGGTACCGATCCAATCTATTCCCAGGGATTTGGCCCTCTCCCCAATCCACCTGTGCCAGTATGCACTCTCCTCCCCCAGTTCCAACATGGAGCCCAGTAGGGCCAATCTCCTATGGACAGGAAGAGACGCAAGGGTCTTCAGTGCCCAGAAGGTGGAATCGGGGTTTGCATTATAAGAATCATCAAGGATGAGCACGCCGCGCCAATACCTGACGCTCATCCTACCCTGCACCCCCTGAAAAGAGGGGAGCACGGAAACCGCCTCATCGGGGGATACCCCCATCCTATAGGCCACCCCTAAGGCAGCAAGGGCATTCAACACATGATGCACCCCCAAGAGTGGAAGACCGACCTGGATCCTCCCCCAGGGGCCAATGGCTGTAAAGTAGGTGTACCATTTCCCCCTTTCTTGGGAAATCTGGATATCCTTTCCTCTCACATCGCCCTTCTCAAGCCCAAAAGTGAAGGTCCTTGGAAAACCTTGAGAAATCCGGTTACAAAGGGGGTCATCTGCGTTGTAGACCAGCAGCCCATCCCTCCTCAAACCCCTCAAGAGCTCCCCCTTTGCCCGCCTTACCCCTTCTACACCCCCTAAGGGGCCAAGATGGGCCCTCCCCACATTAGTAAGTACTCCTACATGGGGCCGAGCTATAAGGCTCAATCGCTCAATCTCTCCCAAAGAACTGGTACCCATCTCCAGGACCAACACCTGGGTCTCCTCCGGCATATTGGCCACCGTATAGGGAAGACCCACCTGGTTGTTATAGTTCATTTCCGTCTTATGCACCCTAAATCTCGACCGCAAAATGTGGGCAATGAGCTCCTTCGTAGTGGTCTTGCCCGAGGAACCCGTCACAGCCACCACCTTAGGGGCCAGCGTGCCCAAGAGAGAAGAGGCCCACCTCTGCAAAGCCCCCAGGGTATCGGGTACTACCACACATGGGGCCCCACACTTCCGTTCCACTACCACCAATGGGCTCCCCTTCTGCCAGGCCTCTACTGCAAATACATGACCATCAAACCTCTTCCCCTTAAGGGCGAAAAACACCTTTCCATTGCAGTCCTTACGGCTGTCCAGAGATACACCCCTATACGGTAGTTTCAACAATGGAGAAGGACCAAAATATACTCCCTCGACCCCTACAAGAAAGTGCTGCAAGGTCAAAACCACCCCATCTCCTCCATGATCCCCTTAGCTACCTCTACATCGTTAAAAGGAAACACCTCATCACCCACAATCTGGTAGTCCTCATGCCCCTTCCCTGCTATGAGCACCACATCACCTGGCTGTGCCTCTGAGAGTGCCACCCTTATGGCCTCTCTCCTATCAGGCTCCACCAAAGCCCCCCCTTCAACCCCTGCTAAGATCCCCTGGATAATAGAGAGGGGATCCTCTGTGCGAGGATTATCCGAGGTGACCACCACCCTATGGGCAAGCTTAGATGCCACGGCACCCATTAAGGGCCTCTTTCCCTTGTCCCTGTCACCCCCACAGCCAAACACCACAATCAGTCTACCCCGAACCACCTGCCTCAACGCTTGAAGCACTGCCTGAAGGGCATCAGGGGTGTGGGCATAGTCGACAAATACCCCTACTCCCCTTCTGTTGGGTATCGACTGCAGCCTTCCCTTTACCCCCTTAAAAGTGCGAAGGTGGGTAAGCACCTCCGCAGGCCCCAAGCCAAGAGAGCTCAATGTGCCCCACGCAGCCAAGATGTTCCTGGCATTGTGAGGACCCACAAGTGGGGACCTCACGGTGAATACCCCCTTGGAGTCCTCCACCCGCATCACCATGCCATCAAGGCCCATCTCCTCTATGGTGCCCCTCAATGGGGCCTCCCCATCAAGTGCAAAGCCTACGGTTTCTCCCTCCAGATGGGAAGAAAGTAACCTCCCGTAAGGGTCATCCAGGTTTAATACCGAGACCCCAGAGGTATAATGGGTGAAAAGATGGGCCTTTGCCCAGTAATAGTGGTCCATGCTCCCATGGAAGTCCAAATGATCCCGGGTCAGATTCGTAAAGGTAGAAGTGTGAAACTGGAGTCCCTCCACCCTTCCCAGTGAGAGGGCATGTGAAGAGACTTCCATCACTACGTGGGATATCCCCTCATCCACTGCTTCTCTCAAAAGACTCCACAAGAGAAGCGGTGGAGGGGTAGTACGCTCCGCCTTGAATCTCTTTTCCCCCAGCCTGTAGTCCACAGTGCCCAGCAACAAGACCCTCTCCCCTATCCCTTCCAAAACATGGGAGACCAAGTGGGTCACGGTGGTCTTCCCATTTGTACCCGTAATGCCAATGAATGTGAGGGAATTGTGGGGATTTCCAAAGAAGTTCCTGGCCAGATAAGGGAGAATCATCCGGGTATTCGCCACCTTAACTTGGGGAACACAAAGGGGGAGCTCCTCCTCCACTACCAAGGCAGAGGCCCCATTCTCTACCGCCTGGGATGCATGTAGGTGACCATCTGTTGTGAATCCCCTGATACACACAAACAGATACCCAGGTTCCACCTCCCTGGAGTCCTCAGTCAAACCCACCACCTCAATCTCACCCACCCCCCCAGGAATAGGGACGTCAAGCCCTCGAAAGAGTTCCACTAACTTCATCCTTAGCCCTTCTGAAAGACCCTCAATTTCCCACTCCTGGAGCGAATGTTCCGCTCCACCTCCGCAGCCGATGGGGTCACAGGCTTCCTCGTAACCACCTCCCCCAAACCCCTTCCCTCCCACTCTCTAAAGGCTTTCTTAACCATGGAATCCTCCAAAGAGTGAAACGATATCACAAGAAATCTGCCATCATGGGCCAGCACCTCTATCCCCACATTAAGGCCCTCTCCTAACTCCTCCAGTTCCCTATTCACCTCGATCCTTAATGCCTGAAAGACCCGAGTGGCAGGATGAATCTTCTTGGGATGAAACTTCTTGGGTATGGACCATTCCACCACCTGCGCTAAGGCAGAAGTGGTGAGGATGGGGAACCTCTTCCTGGTGCTCACGATGTTCCGGGCTATTTTCTTAGCCCACCGTTCTTCCCCATACTCCCTAAAGATACGCTCAAGCTCGCTGGCAGAGTACGTGTTCACTACACCAGCAGCAGTAAGCTCTTGCCCCCTATCCATCCTCATATCCAGGGGCTCATCCTTCTGGAACGAAAACCCCCTGCCTTGGGAATCGAGCTGAAGGGAAGAGAGACCCAAATCAAGGAGAAAGGCGCCCACCTCTTTTACCCCTGCATCCCGTAATATCTCCCTCACCCCACTATAAAGGCCATGATAAAGCCTTACCTTCTGTGAGTACGGATTCAGCCTCATCGTCGCTATCTTCAGGGCATCCATATCTCTGTCTATCCCCACGTACAAGGAAGGCTCTAATCTCTCTAATATGGCCCTGGCATGGCCTCCGCAACCTACGGTTCCATCCACAAATACTCCCCCCTTACAGGGCCCCAAAAACTCTATCACCTCCTCTACCATCACGGGCTCGTGCGACATCTCTTCGTCCATTAAAAACCCCTCTTCATTTTATCATTTCTGTGGTGTAACTTATAAATCTAAATACTATAAGGGGCAAACGGGGAAACACAGAATCAGACCAAGTAATTTCAACCAAACGGACTGAGGAAGGCGTTGTCCAAAAGGGACCTGCAAAAAGCCAGGCAGTGGGAAGAATCCCAACAAAAGGGGGCATCGAGACCGTCGAAATTGAGCCATGGAAATCCCTTTGTGTTACCTGTTCCCGTAGTGGCTGCTGTGATCCTCTTTAATGGCCGCATCCTCTTACATCAAAGGAAAAAGGGAGACGCCTTGGAGGGGACCTGGGAGTTTCCAGGGGGCAAGGTGGAAAAAGGCGAAACCCCCGAAGGCGCTCTGAAGAGAGAGATCAAAGAGGAGATCGGGCTGGAGATAGCGGTAATGGAAAGGATGGGTGAGGTGGTTCACAGGTATCCTCACATTTACATACGCCTCACAGCCTATAAAGCCATACCAAAGGGCGTAGTGCTTAACAGCACGGAGGGCATATGCCACTGGGTCCACCCCAGGGAAGTGGAAAACTACCCCCTCTCCCCTGCTGACAGGAGGCTTTGGAGGCAGATAAGGGATGCCTTGGACTCAAAATAAAGGTCTCTATATACTGATCCTCACCCTAAGGGAAAAGGCCTTTATCCCTGTAGGCAAGCTGGGCATCATCCCATTCCCCTCCGGCACCTACTGCTACATAGGTCGGGCAAAGAGACACCTGAGGCAAAGACTGGCCCGCCACTCTATGAAAAGCAAGCCCACGAGATGGCACATAGATTATCTCCTGCCCCATGTGGAGATACAGGCCGTTATACTTTTACCGCTAAGCAGCGCCACTGAGTGCACCTTAGCAAAGCAGTTGGTAAAGATGGGTGGTAAACCCCATCCCCTCCACTTTGGCGCCTCAGATTGCCGGTGCACTGGGCACCTTATCTACTTCGCCCAAGAAGCTACGCCACATCTGGATCTGTTGGCTATAACAATGGGCAACACCGTGGGCTTCCTTAGAAACCACACAGAAGGCCATAAAAAGACACTCGTCGAGGAAGGCTAAAGGATGCAGAAACCAGTAAAAAAATGCTGCTGAGGATACATGCTCATAGAATAGAGGATGAATAGTCATAATTAGCAAATCAGTTTCCGGCTGTAGAATGTACCAGGTATGCTTTCCAAAGTAAGTCAACTGCTGAGAAAAAAGGATAAATATTATCGACTTTAGCCTTGCTGAGATGGACGAAAGAGAAACGGCAGCCGGGATGATCGGAAAGCCACAAGCACAGCATATAGGTCTTACCTGTTATATGAGCAGAGGCACTCCATCACCCCAGTGCTCCCGACGCCATCCTCAATTCTATGAAGAAGCCAACTTAAATATCTCCAACGAATATCCTTCCTTGGCATGGGAATAAAAACCTTCTTGTATCTGAAGAAAAGCTATCCAATCCCCCTCATGCTGGATTCAATATTAAAGTTTTCTTTAAGCAATCTGAGATTTCTTTGGCACCAGGGTCAAAATTTTTTGATCAAATCCTTGACTCCTTACCTTCAGATGTATATAAAAAATAAAAAAACCAGTGTAGGGGGTTGGAAATTATGGAAAGGAAAAGGGGCGGAGCAAGATTTGAAGAGGTATGTCTGAAGCTGGAGAAGAAGCACTACAGGGTCATAAATGCAGTATGTGGAGGAGACCAGAGGAAGATAGGACGAGTCATAAGAGCCCTGGTATCGGAAGCTATCAAGGGGAAACAGGTTAATGATTTAATGGAGCTGGCAGGTACAACTCCTCGCAGAAGGAGGAAGGAAGAAGCAGAGTTAGAATCTAAGGCAGAGTAAAGGGTCCAACACAGAGAAGGGGGCAGACCGAAAACTCTGTCCCTTTTCTATCTCCTTGAGCCAAACGGTTAAATCGCTTGAGGAATTTCGTTGAACGAGAGGGGATGCTATAGTATGCAATCTCCATCGAGGAGAAGGCAATGGCCGAAGTGTTGCCCTTCAAAGGCGTTCTATATAATAGAGACAAGGTGGCCATAAAGGATGTAGTGGCACCCCCTTACGACGTAATCTCCCCCGAGGAACAAGAGAGACTCTATACCCGACATCCTTACAATATAGTAAGGCTCATATTGAATAAGAACGGGAATGATAGATACACACGTGCCAGGGAGTATTTGCACCACTGGTTGGAACAAGGCATCTTAAAGTGGGATACTCTGGAGAGGTTCTATCTGTACAGGCAAACCTTCGTATTCTCTGGGGAAAAATACGAGAGGTGGGCTTTTCTCTGTAGGGTAAAGATTGAAGAATTTTCAAAAGGGGTGATCCTACCTCACGAAATGACCTTATCCGCCCCTAAGGAAGACAGACTGAAGCTCATGAGAGAGTGTAAGATGCAGTTCAGTCCTGTCTTCGGATTGTTTCCAGATAGGGGTGGAGAGCTGTATAGGTTTATAAAAAGGTCTACTTTACCCGAACCTCTCTTTCAATTCACTGATGAGAAGGGAATAAGCCACACCTTTTGGCCTATGAGGTATAATGAGAGGGCCAATACCATATCCAAGGGCCTTGCAGACCGGACGATCCTCATAGCAGATGGGCATCACCGGTACGAGACGGCCCTGATGTACAGGGACGAGTGCTCTATGTCAGATCCAGAACACCATCCCCAGAAACCATATAACTTTGTCTTCATGGCCTTGGTGAGCATGGAGGACCCTGGGCTTCTGGTACTCCCCACCCACAGGGTGATATCAGGTTTGGACCTTCCCACCACCACACTCTGGGAGAGGGCAAGGCGTTACTTCGAACGTAAAGGGGACTTTACGACCCTAAGCAACCTGCTAAAGGCCCTTGAGAATGCACCCCATTACGCCTTTGGGCTCTATCCCCAAGGCGGCCCCTTCTCCCTCTTGGTATTGAAGAACGATATAGACCTGGACGTTGAACTGGCATACCTTGCCCCTTCGCTAAGAGATCTGGATATAGTAATCCTGCACTCCCTGTTCATCGAAAGGGTACTGAACATTGCCCCGCAAGAGATTGAAAAAGAGGGGAGATTGATCTATCAAAAAGACCCAGGACAAGCCCTTAGGGATGTGCAAGAGGGGAGAGGTACGTTAGCCCTCTTCCTCAAGGCTCCAAGTATTGCCAGGATCGAGAAGGTAGCACGTGAAGGAGAGACCATGCCCCAAAAGAGTACATTCTTCTACCCCAAGCTCCTCACCGGACTGGTGATGTATCCACTCTGGGATTGAGGGTTACTGTGGCCTACTTCGTGGGAATAACTGGAGCAAGTGGGGTCAGGCTCGGCGTCCGGTTGGTGGAGACGCTGATACCTATTGCAGATGTCCATCTATGCATAACCCGCAGTGCCTACCAGGTAGCAATGTCCGAAGGGGTGGAGCTCTCTTTCTCGGAAGGGGTGTTCCTTTGGCCGGAAGAGGCGCTGGATGCACCTGTGAGTTCAGGTTCATTCAGATTGAAGGGATGCGCCATCGTCCCCTGCTCCATGGGAACCATGGGAAGAATGGCCAGCGGGGTCTCCTCCAACCTTGTAGAGAGGGCCGCCGATGTAGCCCTTAAGGAGAGATGGCCCCTGATCTTGGTCCCAAGAGAGACCCCCCTCAACGCCATTCACCTGAAGAATATGCTGAGTCTGTGTCAGGCAGGGGCCGTGATACTTCCACCTGTCTTGACCTACTACCATTCTCCAAAGATGATAGAAGAGATGGAGAATTTTATACTGGGCAAGATTCTGGATCACTTAGGCGTGGAACATGCCCTCTTCAGGAGGTGGAAGGGTGGGGATTAAGGGTAACAGGATCACCTTAGGGGTGGCAGGAGGAATAGCCGCTTATAAGGCTGCAGAGCTTGTGCGGCTAATGGTAAAAAGGGGATTCGAGGTGAGGGTAATCATGACCACCAACGCCACCCGTTTTGTAACCCCTATCACATTCCAGACCCTTTCCCAACAGTGGGTGCGAACCGATACCTTTGAAAGTCACCATCCCCAAAGGGTAGAGCACGTAGCATTGGCCCAAGAGACAGACATATTTGCCGTTGCCCCTGCAACGGCAAATATCCTGGCAAAAATGGCCCATGGAATCGCCGACGACATGCTCTCCACATTCTACCTCGCATACAGCGGGATAACCATCGTGGCACCCGCCATGAATACCCAGATGTACCTCCACCCTGCCACCCAGGAGAACCTGAGGACATTAGCTGAGAGGGGGGTGGTAGTAGTGGACCCCCAGGAAGGGGAGTTGGCCTGCGGAGAGACAGGACCGGGACGTTTCCCAGAACCCGCCTATATCATGGAGAGGATTATGGATCTCGCATACGAGAAGGATTTAGAGGGCAAAACCTTCCTTGT
Organism: Aquificota bacterium; assembly: GCA_015486015.1. Lineage (GTDB taxonomy): Bacteria > Thermosulfidibacterota > Thermosulfidibacteria > Thermosulfidibacterales > B14-G1 > WFSI01. The sequence continues at coordinate 94,786 of WFSL01000036.1, forward strand.
GACCGCGGGACCGACCAGGGAGTTCTTCGATGCCATCCGGTTCGTAAGCAACCCCTCCACAGGAAAGATGGGCTTTGCCATAGCGAGAGAGGCAAGAATGAGGGGTGCACGTGTATACCTAATCTCTGGTCCAACCCACCTCACCCCCCCATGGGGAGTGGATTTTATCCCTGTAACAACTGCCAGAGAGATGCATGAGCGAGTGACCTCCCTCTTCCCTGAGGTGGATGTGGTGATAAAGGCCGCTGCTGTAGCAGACTTCAGCCCCGTGCCGCTGACAAAGGGGGTGAAACTCAAGAAGGAGGGGATAGGTCAGCTTACCCTTACCTTAGAGACAAACCCTGATATCCTGGCGCACCTTGGAAGAGAGAAGAAGCATCAGATACTGGTGGGGTTTGCAGCAGAGAGTAGGGACCTCCTGCAAAACGCCGAAAAGAAACTAAAAGAAAAGGGGTTGGATCTCATCGTGGTAAACGAGGTGTCTGAGGGGTTTGCAATGGATACCAATAGGGTGACCATCCTAAGGAAGGATGGCTCTATCCAGTCACTCCCCCTCCTTCCTAAGGAGGATGTGGCAAAAGCCGTCCTGGATGAAGTGATTCCCCTACTCAATAAGAGGGGTTCAAAAGATAGCTTAGCCTATTGAGAAAGGCCATATCCCTTACGAAAGGGGCACCATCTCTGTGACCACCTCACCGTCAAAGACTTCAACCCTCACATAGTGAAATGGCTTGATGGGCTTCTTTCTATGGGCCCCCAGACCTCCGGTGATGATGACCTTTAAACCTTTATAATTGGCCTCCAAGTAGCTGTGGATATGGGAACAAAATAGGACATCAACCTTTCTCTTGACCAACAAGTCCAAAAGCCTTCGGGCAAATTCCCTATGCATGGTATGGTGATGGCCCGGCCTGGGATCGATGGGGGGTTTATGGACAAAGACAAACCGATGTTGATAGTAGGGATTCCTCAAGAGCCTATCCAGCCATGGAAGTTGACCCTCCTCTTTGCCATTGGTGTCCAGAACCACAAATAGGCTTTTGCCGTAGCTAAAAGAATAATGGTCGGGGGCCAGGTAGCGGGTGAAGATCCTTTTGCCACAAAACTCCAGATCGTGGTTGCCTGGCACAAGGAAGACTGGAATGGGGGATTCCTCCAATACGTCCATAAACCTTTTATACTCCCAATAGAGGCCATGGCCTACCACATCGCCACCAATGACAAGAAACAGGGGCCTCTTGCGACGGGCTTCTTTAAAGAGGCTCAAAAGAATATCCAGCCTCTTCCTGTTGTCTCCCCCTACCCAGAAGGTGAAGGGTACCTTGGTGAAAGATGGGTAAATAGAGAGTCCGGAAACCACAGGCCTCTTCCTCAATGGGACCACCACGGTAAAGGTGCCATCTCCCCGAAAAGGGAATCCAGGGCCCTGATAGTCTACCTTGAACCCCCTGGGGAGATTGTCCACCTCCACCACCACTGACTCCCCGGGAAGCTTTTCCCATCCGCGGAAGAGAAGATCGACTTTCAAACCTGTAGCCCTGACGTGGACCCTAAAGGGCTTGGCCTGGGTAATGATTCCCCCCTTTACCTTCAACTCATACCTGGAGGTGGCAACGGTGGTCCTGCTTCTATCAAGATGGCCCCCCAGAAATTCGTCGCAGAGATAAAACATAAGATAGAGGCCCACCAAAACCCCTACCACAAAAGAGAAGACTATAAAGACTCTCTTTATCATGGTTTTTTGTTATAAAGGCCATTCTCCTGGGTTTCAATGCCCAATTTGGTAGTCCCCCCAATTGGCAGCAGACATGGCTTGCCCCCACGATAAGACCCATCGCCCCCAGGGGTGCACCAAATTGAACAGGAGGGAAAATTCTGTGCATCTCACCTTCAACTCCCATTACAAGGCCTCCTCCCATCCTTAAACTCCAAACCCTCCTTCCATTATGGGGGGTTGATCGCCCCTTATAGAGAATTGTATCCTTGTTAAGGAGTGGAAAACATGAGGATAAGAGCATCATTCAAAGGAACATGGAAAGCTTATCTCCTGAGCTTCCTGGCAGGGATAGGGGTGGGTATCTTCTCCTTTTTAGCCAAACCAGACTTCTTCATAAAGATCTTCAGTCAATGGCCCTGAGATCCACAAAGACCTATTTGGCCCTCCTTATCCTGGCCAGCAGCTTCCTGTGCTTAGTGAACCTGGGCAACATCTCTCTTTGGAACAACAATGAACCCCGTTACGCGCACACCGCTCGGAATATGTTAGAGTCGAGAGACTGGATCACCCCTGTCTACAAGGGGAAACTCAGAGCAGACAAACCTATCCTCACCTACTGGCTCATCATGGCCTCCGCCAAACTCTTGAATCACAGGAAAGTAAACGAATTCATCGCCCGCTTCCCTTTTGCCATCCTGGGCATCCTGGGGGTCATTGTGATCTTCTTTTTTGGCATATCGCTAAGAGGGCCCAGGACAGGGTTTATATCGGGTCTGACCCTCCTCTTCACCTTAGAATACATCAGCACTGCCAGGAGGTGCCTGCCGGACATGGCCCTTTGCTTTTTCATCACCCTCACCCTCTTTCTCTTTCACAGGGGATACACGGCCAAGGAGAAAAAGGGGCTCTTCTATCTCTTGGCCTACATCCCAGCCGGTCTGGGCTTTCTCACCAAGGGACCAGTGGCTTTGGTGATCCCAGTGGGTGTGGCACTTATATATCTGGCCTTCCGTCGGGACTTGAAGGAGATAAAAAATCTGCACATATTATCTGGACTCATCGTTTTTTTGGCCATCGTCCTTCCCTGGTTTCTTGCCGTTACCCCTGAATTCTCCAAGGAGTTTTTCCTTCTCCACAATCTCAAGCACGGTTTAAAGGGCCTGGACCACCAGAAACCCTGGTACTTTTACCTTGAGGCCAGCCCTATCCCCTATGCCCCCGCTATCTTTTTTCTTCCTGCTGGGGTCTGGCTGTGGAAGAAAGAAGAAGAGAAGATCCAATCTCCTATGCTTTTACCCCTCATCTGGACCTCCTTCACCTTTCTCCTCTTCTCCCTGGCAGCAGCCAAGAGGGTGATCTATCTATTGCCCATAGCCCCTGCCCTGGCCCTTACAGCTGGACTCTCCATAGACAGGCTCCTTGGAGGGGAAAGGGACAAGACCTTTGTTACTTTCACAAATCTGGGCACCGTGCTGGGATTTCTATCCATAGCCATATCCCCCTTGTTAACTATCTACTACAAACTACCCACCAATCCCTTGTGTCTGGCCTTAGCAGTCCTCCCCATCTTCTGCCTCGTCCTTTCCTTTAAAAAGGAGGCCTGGACCAGGAGCCTGGTCTCTCTAAGCCTCCTCTTCTTCTTCGCCTACAGCTTTTACTTTCTCCACTTCCAGCCCCAGTATGATCGGCTATACCGATCGGCAAAGCCCCTGGCGAGAGAGATAAAAAGCATAGTTAATGATGCCCCCCTTTACAGAATGGGCTCCTTCGATGCTGCACTGGAGTTCTATCTCAATAGGCTGTATCTTCCCAAGGTTTCTCCAAGGGACCTGGATAAGGTCCTAAGGAACAGTGGGAAAGAATTTTACATAATAACCCGGGAAAGGCACTGGAGAAGGTTGAGCAGTAAGTATAAGCTCAGGCTTCGTGTGGTATTCACTGCTATTAGCAGGGAAAAGAGGTTCGTCCTCTTGGAAGGAAGGGATTGAGGCCTTGAGCAGCGCCTTAGAATGGGCTTGGATGAATCAGAAGAGGGTCATTACGGCTCTTATGGCATTGTTGGTCTATCTCTTCCTGTATGTGAGCAGGATTGATGCATATGCCTACTTGTGGCTCAAACCTTACAAGACGGGCTTGCTCAGGTATCTCTTCTCTTTTATCAGCACCCTGGGTCGTGGAGAGGTGCTGGTCTTTTTCGTTGTACTACTGTGTCTTTTACCCAAGGTGCACCTTAATCGGAGGGAGGTATTCTGGAGGGGCGTACTCACCCTCATCGTGGCTGGCATCGTTTGTCTGCTGATTAAGGTGCTACTGGGCAGACCAAGGCCATCTCTGCTACTGTCAGGCCATTACTGGCCTCATGGCCCCTCTCTTACAAACGACTTCTTCTCTACGCCATCCGGCCACACCGTAGAGGCCTTTGCCCTGGCCTCTCTCTTCTCCAGTTGGTTTCGCAAGTGGAAACCACTTCTGATGGGAATGGCCCTTCTCATAGGGATATCCAGAGTCTTTCTTCTCTATCACTATCCCTCGGATATAGTGGTCTCCATTTACCTTGGATCCACAATAGGAGAATGGATGGCCGGGTTGAGGTTACCCAGGTTTGCGAGGAGGCATGTTGAGGAGTAACCTGGTCACCGCTCTCTTTGTGGGTATCTTATCCTTCGTGGTTCTCCTACCAGGCACGGCCAGCATGTCCCTCTGGGACAGAGATGAGGCCTGCAATGCCCAGTGTGCCCGGGAGATGCTCCAGAGAAAGGATTTCATTGTGCCCACCTTCAATTCTAGATTGCGCACCGACAAACCCCCCCTGGAATACTGGGCCATGATGGCATCTTACAGCCTCCTGGGGATCAACGAGTTTGCTGCCAGACTCCCTTCAGTCCTCTTCTCAGTAGGAACCATCCTCCTTGTCTTCATCTTCGGAGGCCAGCTATGGGGCAAAGAGGTGGGGCTTCTGGCCTCACTCATTATGCTCTCCAGCATCCACTTCCCCATAGTAGCCAGGGCCGCCACCCCGGATCCAGCTTTTATCTTCTTCCTCACCTTTGCCCTCTTTCTGTTTCTCAGAGGTCGCATCACCTTAGGGTACACTGCCTCAGCACTTGCAACGCTGGCAAAGGGCCCATTAGGCATAATAATTCCGTTGGGCACTTTGTCACTTTACCTCCTCTTTTCAGAAGGATGGAAAGGATTGAGGAAGGCCTTCTCATTGAAAGGCATCTTTCTGTTCCTTGTCATTGCCCTTCCGTGGTATGTAGTGGTAGACATCAAGACCCATCATCAATTTTACAAGGGATTTATTCTCTATCATAACCTCACCAGATTCATTAAGCCCATAGGAGGGCACAGGGGCCCTGTATTTTACTACCTCTTAGTCCTTCCTTTGGCCTTCATTCCCTGGTCCATCCTTCTTCCCAAGGCATGCCTCACCCTCTTCCAGAAGGCAGAGAAAGAGGAGGGTGTGTATCTCTTTATCTATCTCTGGATCCTCTTTCCCTTTGCCCTCTTCTCATTGGCCAAAACAAAACTCCCCAATTATATACTGCCGATATACCCAGCACTTGCCCTTTCAATGGCTTACGCGCTCCATAGATATGGGGGGGAAGTCCTTGGGCCCCTAAGGGTACCACTCAAGGGCTTCTATCTGATCGCTGGCTTCATGTTGGTTCTCCTGGTGGTCACACCCTATCTTGCGACACCTCGACTGGAGCAAAAGAAGCTCTCTCCCGCCTTTGCTAAGGAAATCCGTGCTGAAATAAAAGAAAAAGACCTCATTGTCACCCACCCCTTCTCCATTCCCAGCTTAGTCTTTTACACGAACCACAAGGTAATTCGAGAGAAAAAAAGGTCTGCCCTGAAAGCCTTCCTTATCTCTCATAGATCTTATAGGATTTTTGTGATAACTAAACCCCGGAAGCTGGAATTTATTAATCATGTGTGGAAGGGAAGGGTGAAGGTGATGGAGGCAGGCTACAGCCTTTACCCCCATGGGAGGCTGGTGCTCGCCCTCTTGTCCCCCACTCACCACCCGGTCCATAGGGAATCCGGAGGAAAACTTGCAAAGCAGAAGCATTAAAGGTTACGGGATCTTCCTTCTCACCTTCGTCCTGCTACTTCTCATCCTCTGGCAATTGGACATCAACGCCCTCAAAGAAAACCTCTCCTCCCTCTTCTCCGGTCAGCTTTTCTTAGCCTTCCTCATCTACCTCGCATCCTATCTCCTTCGAGCCGTGAGATGGCAGTTCCTCCTGGGTCATGGAATCTCCCTCCCTTCCATCTTTCACATCGTGGCCCTGCATACTGTATCCAACAATGTCTTTCCCTTTAGGAGCGGTGAGCTTACCTTCCCATACTTCTGTAAAAGGTTTCACGACATTCCTGTGGCCATCTCCACATCCACTCTGGTGAGTGCACGTATGGCCGATCTCTGCAGTCTGGGCCCCCTTTTCCTCCTCTCCCTCCTCTTCCTCAACTTGGCCTTAAAAAAATTCTCCTTGATCTTCCTGGTGGTCCTCATCCTCATAGGGGTGGCCTTCACCATCCCATATGCCCTCTCTATCCTACAATGGATCCTGAAAGACCTTTTCATAGGAAAAAAGATCACCAAATACCTCTCCCAGGCCCAGGAGCAGTATAAGAGCCTATGGCACGGGGAGAAACTGGCGGGCCTCATCATCCTATCCCTGGCCATATGGACGGTGAAGTTTGGGGCCTTCTCTCTCATAGCAAAAAAGTTCCTCACTTCCACCACCTTCCACCTCACATACTGGAAGGTAGTCCTGGGTAGCACGGCATCGGAGCTGGTAGCTGCCCTCCCCCTCCAAACCTTTGCTGAACTGGGTATGTTCGAGGCTGGATGGACAGGGGCCTTCATCTTCATGGGAATGGCCAGGAAAAAGGCCGTCACCTTAGGATTCTCCCTTCATCTCACTATGCTTCTTTTTTCCCTCATCATTGGGGTTCCTGCCTACGCTATAGCCTTTTTCAGGAGAACAAACAGAGATCCCATCAAATCAGGAGGATAAGTATGAGCGCATTGAAATTCAGCCTTATAGGCTGCGGACGTATTGCATCCCGGCACGCCAGGATCCTGGCCTCCATCCCTCAAGCCCAACTGGTGGCCGTATGTGACCTATACCCAGAGAAGGCCCAAGCCCTGGGCCAAGAGTTTGGGGTTCCATGGTACACCAACTTTCAAGAGATGCTGGAGAAAGAGGAGACAGACGTAGTGGATATCCTCATCCCCTCTGGTATCCACGGCAAAGTGGCCCTGGAGGTGATAAGGAGCTTCAACAAGCATGTCTTGGTGGAGAAACCCATTGCCCTCCTCCTCTCTGAGGCCCATGAGATGGTGGAAGAGGCCAAGAGAAGGGACCTGTACCTCATCACTGTGGTCCAGAATCGCTTCAACCTTCCTGTGGTAAAGCTCAGGGAAGCCCTGGAAGGAGGAAGATTTGGGAAACTCATCCTGGGCTCTGCCCGCCTTTACTGGTGCAGAAGACAAGACTACTATGATGCCGACCCCTGGAGGGGTACATGGGCCATGGATGGGGGTGTTTTAGCAAATCAGGCATGTCACTATGTGGACATGCTCCAATGGATGATGGGCCCGGTGAAAAGCGTGTTTGCCATGTCTAATAAAAGCCTCATCAACATGGAAGCAGAAGATACCATAGTGGCCGTCCTCAAGTTTCAAAGTGGGGCCTTGGGCACCATAGAGGCCACAGTATGTGCCAGGCCCAAAGATCTGGAGGGCTCCCTCACCATAATTGGTGAGCATGGAACGGTAGAGCTGGGGGGTTTCGCCATGAACAAAATCAACCTCTGGAACTTCGAAGATCCCTTATCCGAAGATGAAATAGTGAAAAAAAAGTATCGCGAGAATCCCCCGGACGTCTACGGCTTCGGCCATCACCAGTATCTCCAAAGGGTGGTGGAGTACATCATAAGCAACGGGAGCACCAAGCCTTATGGCCTAGCCCTCTATGAGGAAGGCATAAAGTCTCTGGAGATCATCCAAGCAGCCTACGAATCGGTGGAAAGGGGAGAAGAAGTCACCTTCCCCTTCATTCCAGAAAAATCCAGATTGGGGGTAGGCTGAGGGTGAAAAACTTGATCTCCTGGACCCTGGTAGCTGCGGTATCGGGGCTACTATTATTCCTAAACCTGGGAGGCTGGGGGCTTTGGTCTCCTGACGAGCCCCGTTACGCCGAGGTAGCCAGGGAAATGGTAGTGACGGGGGACTACCTGGTGCCTCACCTGAACGGAGAAGTCTACACCAAAAAGCCTCCCCTCCTTTTTTGGTTAGATGCCTTGTCTTACAAGATCTTTGGCGTTAAGGAGTGGGCAACCAGACTCCCCGTGGCTATCATGGGTCTCCTGGCTGTTCTGGCCACCATGTACTTCGGCACCCGTCTCTTCTCCCCTACTGTAGGCCTATGGGGCAGCCTCATCCTGGTCACCAGCCCCTGGTTCACCTGGGAAGCCAGAAGGGCCAAAATGGACATACCCCTCACTCTCCTGGTCTTACTAGCCATAATAGCCTTTTATCTGGGGAATATGGTGGACAGGAGAGAAAAAAGGAAGAAGTTCATCCACTATGCCTTAGGGTTCAGCGCCGTGGGAATAGGGGCTTTGGGCAAAGGCCCAGTGGCCTTCTCCGTACCCGGGCTAACCCTGGCCTGCTACCATATCCACACTAAAGACCTGCACATCCTAAAAGAAAAGGAGTTCTGGCTGGCTTTTCCCCTGGCCTTCATATTTTATTTTGCCTGGCTGATACCTGTCTGCATCAAGCTGGGGGGTGGCTATGCCCTGGACCAGATCTACTACAGGACATCGGCATTGTTTCTTCACACCAAAGTCCACCGCCACGGTCCATTCTTTTACCTCTATCAGCTCCCCCTCGACACCTTTCCCTGGATTTTCTTCATCCCCGGCGCCCTTATCCACGGTTTCAGGCTACCAGAAGAGAAGCGAAGACCCTTTCTCCTCTTATTTTGGTGGTTGGTGGCCAACTTCGTCTTCTTCTCCATAGCCAAAACCAAGAGGAGCACTTACCTCCTACCCCTCTATCCTGCCCTGGCCCTCATGGTGGCACTATACATCCAAGAAACCATAGGTCAGGACAAAAGTCTGGACCTACCCGATATGGAAAGGGGAGTGAGGTACCCCTTCTACCTGATTCTCGTGGCCCTCCCCATAGCGGCGATAGGCGCACCTTTAGTAACCTATCTGAAACTGAGGATGCTCTTCACTCCCATGTTAATCCTGGGGTGTCTGCTGCTGGCCTTCGCCCTTCTGGGCTTTGTAGGGATGAGAAAGAAGCCCTACCTTGTGAAGGAGTATATCACTGCCATGGTGGTGGTCACCCTCCTCTTCTCCTTCCTCTTTGTAATACCCAGAGCCGACCCCTGCAAATCGGTGAAGGCCATATGCCAGAAGGCTTTGGAGCTTTCCAAAAGGGATAAAGCCCCCATCATGCTCTTTGGCATCACTACCCCCCACGCTGGGGAGTTCAACTTCTATACTGGCATGGCCCCCTTGCCTGTGGTACGAAGGGGGGAGAGAAACCTCCGTAAAGTCTTGGAGGCAAGGGGGAAAGTGTATTTCATCACCAAGGGAAAGTACTTCAACCGTTACTGCAAAAAGCTCCAGTTAAAACCATTGGCCCAACAGCCATGCGGCCATAGGTTTACCCTGTTTTCTAACAAAGAATTCGAAGGAGGATAGGACTTGAGTGTATCTTTACTGGATCTCAAAAGGGAATGGGAAGAGGTAGCCCTGGAGGTCAAGGAGAAATGGGAAAAGGTTTTCTCCACCATGCGCCTCTTTAATGGGGAGAACCTCCTGGCCTTCGAGAAGGAGGTAGCAGAGTACCTGGGCAGCCAATTCGCATACGGCGTGGGCTCTGGCTCCGATGCCCTTTTGCTGGGCCTAATAGCATGCAGGATAGGCCCAGGAGACCAGGTGATCCTCCACGCCAATGCATTCGCCGCCGATGTAGAGGCCATTAAATGGGCAGGAGCCCAGCCCATTCTGGTAGATGCCAAAGAATCAGACTTCGGCCCAGACCCTAATCAGGTGGAAAAGGCCATCACCCCTCAAACAAAGGCCCTCATGGTGGTCCACATGTACGGCCATCCTGTGGAGATGGAACCGCTACTGGAGATCTGTGAGAAAAGGGGACTGGCACTTATAGAAGATGCCTCCCATGCCCATGGAGCAGAATTTAGAGGCAAAAAGGTGGGCACATTCGGCAAGGTAGGATGCTTTAGCTGTGGGGTGGTGAAGAACCTCAACGCCTTAGGAGATGCAGGCTTTGCCGTCACCAACGATCCAGAGGTGGCTCACAGGCTCAATTATCTGAGGGTCCATGGCCAGGTAAAGAAGAACGATCACCACTTCTATGGATTCAACAGCCGGCTGGACGAACTTCAGGCCGTGATCCTCAGGATCAGGCTCAAAAGACTGGAGGAAAAAAACCAAAGGAGGAGGGAGATCGCCCAGATTTACTCCCAGGCCTTCAGGGAAATAGAAGGCCTCGCTTTACCCCCCCAGGATGGCCCCGAGAAGAAGAGCGTCTACCACCGTTATATCATCAGGACGCCTGAAAGGGACCGGCTGATGGCTTATCTAAAAGAAAGGGGTATAGGCACGGGTATCTACTATCCTGTTCCCCTCCATCTCCAGAAGGCGTGGCATATGGAAGGGTATCCCGCAGGCCCTTTCCCTGTGAGTGAAAGGCTAACAAAGGAGAGTCTGGCCATCCCCATCTTCCCGGAGATGAGAGATGAAGAAATTGATGAGGTTATCCAGGCCGTGAGAGAATTCTTCGGAGAGAGGACATGATCTCCCTGGTGATCCCCGTCCACAACGAAGAAGGGAACATTGAGCCCCTGTACAAGGAGATAAAAGGGGTCATGGACTCCTTAGGGGAAGAATACGAGATCATCTATGTAAACGACGGTAGCACTGATGACAGTGGTGAGATTCTCCGCCGTATCAAGGCCCAAGACCCCAAGGTAAGGGTCTTGGAAATGGATAAAAACCGGGGAGAGGCGGCAGCCCTCACAGCAGGCTTCCACCATGCCAGAGGAGACATAGTGGTGAGCATGGACGGAGACGGACAGAACGATCCTGCCTACATTCCCCAATTACTGGAAAAACTGAGGGAGGGTTACAAGGCTGTCTCAGGATGGAGAGAAAAGAGAAAGGAGCCATACTTGGCCCGGGTATTGCCATCCAAGGTTGCCAATTGGGTCATAGGTCTGGTTACTGGCGTTAAGGTCCATGACAACGGATGCAGTCTAAAGGCTTATCGGGGAGAGATAGTGAAGGAAATCCAGATACCCCATGGCTTCCATAGGTTTATACCTGCCATCTTTGGGGTGAAGAACCAAGAAGTGGCTGAGGTGAAAATCAAGGACAGGCCCAGGAGATGGGGGAGCTCCCACTATGGTCTCACCCGCACCCTGGAGGTGCTGAGGGAACTCATCACCATACCATTCATCCTAAAGGGGAGCCCGGGCAGCGACTTTTGCCTGAAAGCATGCTTCACCACAGGTCTTGCCCTCCTTCTGCTCTACCTCCTCTTCTGCCTGTGGGTCCCTTCAGGTCTATACTTCCTTCCCTTACCTTTGGTTACTGTGGTGGCACTTAGGGTGGCCTACAAGAACACTGAGAGGTTCCTCCAGGCCCAAAGAGAAGGGGTATTCAGCGTGTCAGAGATAGAGCACCAATAAAGAGACGTCACAAAATTTTCCCCCATCCCACGATTTTGTACCAGCCAAGAAAAAGAACAATCCAAGCCTTAAAGGTCCCGATCTTGTAAAAGAAATGGGACCAAAATGTACAATTGTATCTGCCAACCACAGCCACTACCTTAACAAAAAGGAAAAAGGCAAAAACAATGTCTTTTTTGAAAAGAATGTATTTGGGAACAGTAAAACCTATCAAGATCCATCACCTCTACAATCTATATTTGAAAGGGCACGCAAGATACATCCAGACATACCGGGAACGCATGGACAAACAGATCAAGCTGGGCCCTCAGGATAGTAGATGGAGACCAAGAACCCCTCGTTGGACCAGAATAGGAAAGATGCAGTTTCGGTTCCTGGTCCAACATGGGTTAAAGCCAGAGCACACCCTCTTAGACATCGGCTGTGGTACATTAAGAGGGGGCATCCACTTCATCAGATACCTCCAACCAGGCAACTACACAGGTATCGACATATCCCCAGAGGCCATCAAGGTGGCCAAGCAATTGGTAAAGGAAGAAGGAATGGCAGACTTAAGACCCAGGTTATTACTGACCGCGGATTCCCAGTTTAAGGAGTTTTCGGGAGAGACCTTCGACTTCCTGTTCGCCTACTCGGTGTTCTCCCACCTTCCCCCCGAAGAGATAGAGGAGACCTTCCAAAACATAGGGGAAATCATGGGGAAAAACTCTGTCTTCTTCTTTACCTTCAAACCCGCCGACGGGCGAAGAGATATAGGCAGAGAGATGAGGTTCAACTTCCGGTATTCATTCCGGTTTTTCCAGGAATTGGCCAGGAAACACGGACTCGATATTGAGCTCTTAGAACCCCCTTCGGCTCACAACTACCCGGAAAAGAAGAGAATGGCCAAGGTGACAAAGGGAGAGTAGAAGGGATGAAACCTCTTCCCAGGAAACTAATGAAATCTGGCGCCCTCCTCTTGAGCATAGTGGCTGTGATAGGTGGCGTTTGCCTTTGGTATCTGGAGGAGCAGGGGAACTTCCATGCCATTACACCAGGAGAGGCCTACCGCTCAGCCCAACTGGACCGTGACGAGCTGGAGCACTACATCCGAAAATATAAAATACGTTCTGTGATCAACCTACTGGGAAAAGACGAAAAGGCCAAGTGGTATAGAGAAGAGATCTGTACATGCAAAGAACTTAAGGTTGCCCACTACGATGTTAAACTTCCCTCACAGAGTGCACCTTCAGAAGCCAAGATAGGAAAATTGATCTCCATATTTAAAACCGCCCCCAGGCCGGTCCTCATCCACTGCAAAGCTGGAGCAGACAGATCTGGCCTGGCAGCGGCCATCTGGTTGGTAGAGATAGACTCCATACCCCCATCCAGGGCCAGAAAAGAGCTCAGTATTAGATACGGCCACATACCTGTTGGAGCAACCCATGCACTGGATAGGTTCTTCGAAAACTGGGTGAAAAAGAAGACAGAAAATGCAAGGTTCAATGTCAACAGTTCAAAACACATATGCTACACCAACAGATAAGAAAATGCACCACCAAAGAAAAACTCAAAAGGTCCCTGCCAATTGAGAATGGCATTATACCTGTTATAAAATATAAGCCTCAAATCTTAAAATCAGGTTTTTTAGAAATTAACAGATTAATAGAACAAAGAGAGAAAGGCTTATTTGTAGTATTATTCTCTGTAATCTTGATCTTAAGAATCAGTTGTATCTTCTACACTCCCATAGATGGCGATGAGCCCCAGCACTTACATGTCATCTGGAGCTGGACTCAGGGTCTTGTTCAGTACCGTGATGTATTCGATAACCATACGCCTCTTTTCCATTTACTCATGGTGCCAATCATGGCGTTTTTAGGTTCGCATCCGGATATTATAGTAGTCATGAGATTCTTCTTGTTACCTATATTTCTATCCATGCTGCTGGTTGTATATCTCCTAAGCCAATCTGTATTCGGTCGCAGAGCTGCTCTCTGGACAACACTATGGATCTCGACAGCCTTATGTCTAGGATTACGATCCTACTTTCTCAGAAAAACCATCGAATTTAGACCTGCAATTTTGAAAAAAGGTGAAGGTGTCAGGTCTCAACATTTGACATATGTCTGGTTGATCTGGCCTGTCTGGTTCATTTTATCCTGCTCCCTTGAAAGGTGGTCCACTAACAAGACAAGTTGGAGGAGAAAGAGAGGGGAGCAGGATACCTCGGTATATCCTCAGAAGGTATTCTCTCTTCTCAAAATAGGGGCAGCCTCACTGTGAATGTAGTACCCCCCTGGCCACTCTCCACCCCGATGGTGCCCCCATGGGCCTCCACTATCCGGTATGCCAAGGCCAACCCCAGGCCTGTCCCCTTTTCTTTAGTAGTGAAAAAGGGGTCAAAAATCCTGTCCAGATACTCTTGAGGGATCCCAACCCCTGTATCCTCAATCCTAAGACAGGCCACCTCCCCACCCTCAGACAGGACTATGCTAATCCCTCCCCCTTGGGGCATGGCCTCTAAAGCATTAAAAATTAGGTTGAGGAGCACCTGACGCATCTGATCCCTGTCCAGGGATAGAACCACATCTTCCAGAGACAAACGAAAAGAGACACCCCTCTCTTTGGCCTCACCCTCCAGAGAAAAGACCACCTCTTCCACCAACTCTTTCAGAGAGGCTCTCACCTTTTCAGGGGGCCTTGGCCTGGCAAACTGGAGAAAATCCGTCACCAGCTTGTTGAGCCTCTTAGACTCCTGGACAATGATATTCAGCAGAAACATTTGCTCTTCCCTGCCCCTCTCTTTATTGAGGAGCCCTTCGGCAGCGTTCTTGATGATACCCAAAGGGTTCCTGATCTCATGGGCCAATCCGGCGGAGAGCTCTCCCAGAGAGGCCAGCTTCTCCCTCATCTGGGCCTCCTTCAAGCCCATTCTCATCCTCTCGAAGGACCGGGCCAGATCCCCAATCTCGTCTCTCCTCTGGGTGAGAGGCACCTCCAAAGAGTAGTCGCCCTGGGCAATGTGTTCAGCGGAGATAGCAAATCTCCGGACAGGCTCGGTAATGCGCCCAGCCATCCACCACCCCAGCACCACGGAAAGCAACACCCCCAGCCCCATAATAATAGCAAAATACCTCCTGCCCGCCACCAAAGACTCAAAGGTCTGTTTGTCAGAGATGCTAAAAGTCAGCATACCTAAGGGATTTCCCTTCCAATCCCTCAAAGGAAAGAAGACGGTCTTGTACTCTTGGCCCCCCATCACCATATTCTCGTCATACAGGGGAGCACCCTTTTTACTCACCTTCCTCATCCACTTTCTCAACCTCTTTAATTCCGCTCCGGACAGATTAGGGGGAATTCCCCAACTTCTGCCTCCCTTCAGATACACCCCCACCTCTACCCCGGTGAGCTCCTCCACATCTTCCGGAAAGGTGACAAACACCGACTTACCGGCCACCCCTACCCATCCTCCCTCCCTGTAAACCCCTACCAAGGCGGGGATGGGTTGGCCTCTGAGCATCACGGTTACTATCCCTGAATCCGGAGGAAGATGCTCTTCCCCTTGGGGAAAGGCCACATCTGGGTCTCCCTTCATCTTATTCCCATGGCAGAGGCACACAAAGTCCACTCTCTGGCTCTTGCGAATCCTCAGAGCCTCTTGCTTGGAAATCCTCGGACTGGAACTTCGCAAGAAAGGATCTTTAAAAACCCCATAAGCCACCATACTCAGGTGCCCTTCCTCCCTTTCCATGTATCTCTCCGTCAGGGCAACGGCCTGGTATAGCCTGGACACAATATCCCGCTCCATCATGTCTGAAACGGTCTCAGTGGCCACCCACATGGCCCCCAAAAGGGGAGCTAAGCCCACCAATAGAAAGGCCAAAATGAGCTTGATCTTCAGCCCACTCACACTAAAAACAAAGCTTCTCCTATTATCAGGATTCACTGCACCTCTCGGATCATCTGCACTTTACAATTTTGATATCACCTGGCAAATATCACTAAAAGCATGGCACAAAAATGGACAGGAGCTACTCTTTGGTACAATGAGCCTTAAGCCCAACAACATAAAATCTTATGAGAACAGGCTCTTGAAGGAATTACCAATTTGTATCATTGCTCCTTCCGGTACCTGCCCTTAGCTTATAGCACCATGAAAGATAGACTCCCCTCCAGCCTCCTTCAAAAGCGGCCTTCCCCTTTGGGAAGGCTCGCTCTACGCCCTTTTTGGGTCCTCTTGCTATGTTCAGCCGTGTTTTTTGTAGGTCTAAACGCCTATCCCCTGATGGACCCTGATGAAGGGAGAAACGCCGAGGTTGCCCGGGAAGTGGTAGTAAACGGCCATTGGCTCCCCCCAACCATTAACGGAGAGGTACGATACGAGAAACCTCCCCTTTACTACTGGCTGGTAGCCCTCTCCTTCAAGACATGGGGGGTAAGAGAATTTGCTGCCAGACTCCCATCAGCTATAGCCGCCCTGCTTGGTGTGTTGGTCACTGTGGCCCTGGGAGTAAGACTCTGGGGAAGGGAGAAGGCTTATTGGGCAGGAATTATCCTGGCCACATCCTTCATATATGCCATATACGCCCACATAGTCATCTTCGATATGGTCCTGACCCTTTTCATCACCTTGGCCATAGCCCTGGCCTGGCTGGGAA
>WFSL01000037.1 GCA_015486015.1 Aquificota bacterium
CCCCCCCTGTCTCCGTCATACCAATGATGTCGAATGTCTCTATGCCCATGGCCTCCTCTATACGGTGGCGCATCTCGTCGCTCCATACCTCTGCACCAAATATCCCCACTCGGAGCTCTGTGTCGCTAAAGAGAAAACCCTCTTCCTTTGCTACCTCTATGAGGCGTAAGGGATAGGAGGCTATGGCGCAAAGGACCGTGGCCCCAAGCTCCTTCATAAGTTTAAGCTGCAGCATACTTCTGCCAGCCCCTATGGGTATGACCATAGCCCCCAGCCTCTCTGCGCCGTAGTGAAAACCAAAGCCTCCATTGAAAAGCCCAAAGGAGGGGGTGATCTGGATCACATCCCTTCTGCCTACCCCTGCTGCGGTGTAACACCGTGCCATCACTTCTGCCCACTGCCTTATGTCGCTCCTGGTGTAGAAATTAATGATAGGTGTGCCTGTGGTACCCGAGGACATGTGAAAGCGGAGGAAGCTCTCTTTGGGGGCACAGATGTATCCATAGGGGTATCCTTCCCTCAGGTGGTCCTTGGTGAGGAAGGGGAGATGTCGTAGGTCATCTAAACTCTTGATATCTCTGGGATTAACCTTTCCTATCTGTGCGTGGTAAGTGGGGTTGTTCTCCATGATCCTTTGGATAGTGCCCCTTAAGCGCTCCACCTGGAGCATCTCCAATTCCCCTCTGGCCATCCCTTCCAGTTCAGGTTGTAACATGGCAGGCCTCCTCATAGCCCAACTCCAAGGCCCTAACGTTTTCATTGAGATGGCGGTTGCCAACCACCCTCATTACCGCAGTGAGTAAGGAGTCCTTAGGGGTGTTGAGCACCCGCACTCCCATCACCCCCAACATGATGAGGTTTGCGTAAACGGGGGAACCCAGTTTCTCAATAGCCATTCTACTGGCGTTTATGGCGAGAATCTCCTCCCCCCTTCCTTCTCTGTTGGTAAGGAGGATTCCTTGTGGGGCAAGGTACCTTTTGGCCCTTTCCTCCTCTGCGGCATGCAGGGCCAAGGCCGCGTGGGCCTTCCCCTTTGTGACCAGTGGGAAGTAGTAGTCCCCTATTTTCACATGAGAGGTGACAGTTCCCCCTCGTGCGGCCATACCATGGGTCTCCGTGGCTAAGACCCGGTAACCCTTGAGCATTGCCCATTCCCCCAGTATCCGAGTGAGAAGAATCACCCCCTGACCTCCTCGACCTGTGATGACCATTTGGAGATCCCTCTCTGTCATGGGGAGAATCTATACCATAAGTCCCGAGATCCACTCAAGGTAAATGAAATTGACAAATGAGACCTGAGGGAATACTAACTCAAACATCGGTTATGTCCAACAGACGGCTCCTTTTGGGATGGGATACGGCGACCCCCAGCAGCGGTTTGGTGTTGATGGAGGGGGAAGAGGTTCTCGCTGCCCTGGATATCCACTTAGACAGATTCTCCACAGGGAAGGTCTTTGTGGCCTTGGATGCGTTGCTGAAGATGATAGGGAAAGAGAGGGAAGCTATAGGGGCCATGGGCCTTGTGAGGGGACCGGGCTCCTTCACGGGTATTCGCCTTGCTGTCTCTGCAGCCAAGGGTTTGGCCCTGGCCTTGAACCTCCCCATCTATCCATGCACAACCACTGAGGCTATTGCTAAGGTGGTGCCCCTGAAGGGCCAGATCATTGCCCCCATCTTAGATGCAAGGAGGGGACAGGGTTATGGGGCCCTTTTTCGGTGGAGTGAGGGGAGACTGGAGCGTCTCACTGCCGATATGGCCATGGACGTAGAGAGGTGGAGGGAAGCGGAGGGGAAGGTGCTCTTCGTAGGTCCAGGGGTGAGGGCCTTGGGTTTAAAGGGTCTGTATCCCACGCCTTTAGCGGCATTGGGAGCGGCTCTTCTTGCCCAAGAGAGGATAGAGTCTGGAGATGAGGGTGCGGATCCTTTCTCCTTGAGCCCTCTTTACATCAGGCCTTCGGATGCGGAGGCCAGCACAGGGATAAAGGTGTCTTCGTGGGATTGAGAAGGGCAGGGCCTGAAGATTTGAAAAAGGTGGTGGAGATAGAACAGGCATCCTTCAGGTTTCCCTGGTCTTTTTATCTCTTTCTTCGAGAGCTGGAGAATCCAGCCTCCAGGTTCTTCGTATGGGAAGAAGCTGAAGCGGTGGTGGGCTATGCCTGCTACTGGGTAGTGGCAGATGAGGCCTATTTAGCGAATATTGCCTTAGATCCTTCCTGGCGGCGGCAAGGGTTTGGACGGAGGCTTCTTGAGGGGTCCTTGGGGAGGCTTGCAAAGGAAGGGGTGACCCAGGTGGTGTTAGAGGTGAGGCGAGGCAATGGGGCTGCCCTTTCTCTGTATCGGTCACTGGGTTTCAAGGTGGTGGGTAAGAGACCCAGGCATTACGAAGATGGGGAGGATGCCTGGGTGATGAGACTAAGGCTTAAGGAGGTATTTCATGACAGATCAGGAGATTATAGAGAAGCTTATGGAAAGCCATGAGGAGTTTAGGAGGCTGAAGAGTGAGCACGCCCAACTGGAGTCGCGTTTGGAGGAGCTTTACTCCAATAGGCGATTCTTCACCACCGAGGAGGAGGTGGAGATTAAGGGGATTAAGAGGCGCAAACTCCAGTTAAAGGATAGGATGAACGCTATAGTGAACCAGGTGAAGAGGGGAGAGATCCCCCTGTAGATTCCCATTGCCTATCGAGGATGGGGGGAGTAGAAGGTAAGGTCAACGGAGGTAGGGCGATGTACAGGAGTGATTTGGTGAAGAAAGGGGTGGAGAGGGCGCCCCATAGGGCCCTTCTTTATGCCACGGGGATGCCTACCAAGGCATTGGACATGCCCTTCATTGGGGTAGTAAGCAGCTTTACCGACCTGGTGCCTGGTCATGTAGCCATGAGGGATCTGGAGCGCTGGATAGAGAAAGGTGTCCATACGGGAGGGGGATACGCCTTTTTCTTCTCTGTTCCCGGGATATGTGATGGTGTGGCTATGGGTCATGGGGGGATGAAGTACTCTCTCCCTTCCCGCGAGCTCATAGCGGACATGATAGAGGCCATTGTGGAGGCCCACCAATTGGATGGGCTGGTGATGCTTACCAATTGCGATAAGATCACCCCTGGGATGCTCATGGCGGCAGGTAGGCTTGACCTCCCCACAGTGGTGGTGACGGCAGGCCCTATGTTGGGGGGGAGGATTGGGAATAGACGCTTGAGCTTGGTGAGGGATACCTTTGAGGCAGTGGGTAGGTTCCAGGCGGGGGAGATCACCCAGGAGGAGCTCTCCCTTTATGAGATGGAGGCCTGTCCTGGTCCGGGCTCATGCCAAGGTCTCTATACAGCCAACACCATGGCCTGTATGACGGAGGCCCTTGGGATGTCCCTGCCGGGGTGCGCCACAGCCCCCGCCGTGATGGCCAAGAAGAGGCGCATTGCATTTGACAGTGGTGTTGCCCTCATGGAGCTGGTGCGCAATGGGGTTACTGCCAGGGCCATCATGAATAGGGCTGCTTTTGAGAATGCTATAAGGGTGGATATGGCCTTGGGGGGGTCTACCAACACCCTCCTTCACCTCATGGCCATTGCCCATGATGCCCGGGTAGACCTTGGTCTGGACACCTTTGACAGAATCAGTCGGGAGACCCCGAACATCGCCAGGCTAAGGCCGGCCGGGGACTACATGATGGAAGACCTGGATGCTGCAGGTGGGATCCCAGGGGTTTTGAAACGCCTCTTGGAGAGCATTCAGGACAACCCTACGGTGGCGGGTGTGGGGATCAAGGAGATCGCCCAGGGGGCGCGCATCATTGATGAGGATGTGATTCGTCCCTTGGAGAATGCGTATCATCCCGAGGGGGGGCTGGCCGTACTCTGGGGCAACCTCGCCCCTGGGGGTGCTGTGGTGAAGCAGTCTGCTGTGAGTGATGGGATGATGCGGTTTGAAGGTAAGGCCCGTTGCTTCGACTCAGAGGAGGCAGCGATGGCTGCCATCACTTCTGGGGGTGTGGGGCCTGGGGATGTGGTGGTTATTCGGTATGAGGGCCCCAAGGGTGGGCCTGGCATGCGGGAGATGTTGGCCCCTACCTCTGCCATTGTGGGGATGGGACTCTCCGATTCTGTTGCCCTTATCACAGATGGACGCTTCTCAGGGGGGACGAAGGGTCCATGCATTGGGCATGTCTCTCCTGAGGCAATGGAGGGTGGTCCTATCGCCCTAATCCGGGATGGGGACAGAATAAGGGTGGATATCCCTGGTAGGCGCTTGGAGCTCCTGGTGGATGAGGAAGAGTTGGCCAGGAGGAGGGCGGCATGGGTTCCACCTGAGCCCAAAGTTACTGGGGGTTATTTGGCACGTTACGCCCAGCTGGTCACTTCTGCCAGCACAGGGGCAGTGTATAAAGGAGGATGAGGGGGTAAGCGGTTTGGCAAAGCTGAAGGGTTATCAGATATTTTGGGAATCCCTGTTGAAGGAGGGGGTGGATCTGGTCTTTGGTTTTCCAGGTGGAGCTGTCATTAACATCTATGATGAGTTGGTGAACTATCCTCAGATCCGCCATATCCTCACCCGGCACGAGCAGGGGGCAGTTCACGCAGCCGATGGTTATGCACGTTCCACTGGAAGGGCGGGGGTAGCCATTGTTACCTCAGGTCCAGGGGCTACAAATACGGTGACGGGTATAGCAACGGCATACATGGACTCCAGCCCAGTTGTGGTTTTCACAGGCCAGGTGCCCACAGGACTCATAGGGAACGATGCCTTTCAGGAGGCGGATATTGTGGGTATCACCAGGCCCTGTACCAAGCACAATTTCTTGGTGAAGTCTACCCAGGAATTGGCTGAAACCATAAAGAAGGCATTCTACATTGCCACCACCGGTAGGCCGGGTCCTGTATTGGTGGATATCCCTAAGGACGTACTCACTGGAGAGGCAGAGTTTGAGTACCCGGAGAAGATCAGCATAAGGGGCTATCATCCCAGTACCCGGGGGCATCCCCAGCAGGTGAAGAAGGCCGCCCAGCTCATTGCCCAGGCCCGGAGGCCTATCATCTATGCAGGGGGAGGGGTGATCATATCTGGTGCATCTCGGGAACTGAGGGAATTGGCGGAGCTTATCCATACACCCGTTACCCTTACCCTCATGGGATGTGGAGCGTTTCCGGGGGATCATCCCCTCTTTTTGGGGATGCTGGGTATGCATGGGACATATGTAGCCAATATGGGGATTTCGAATTGCGATCTCATCATAGCCATTGGGGCCCGTTTCGATGATAGGGTTACGGGGAAGCTCGATGCCTTTGCCCCTATGGCAAGAAACAAGGCGGTGGGCGGATTGGGGATCATTCACATAGACATAGACCCTACATCCATCAGTAAGAACGTAGAGGTGGACGTCCCTATTGTGGGGGATGCGAAAAATATCCTGGAACAGCTTATTGATGTGATTCGGACCATGGAGGTGGATTGGGAGGGTAGGCATCGGGATTGGCTTGCCCAGTTGAAGGGGTGGGACAGCCAACATCCCCTCCAGTATGAGTACTCCGATGAGGTGATTAAGCCCCAATATGTAGTGGAGAAGCTTTGGGAGGTCACGCAGGGGGAGGCCATTATCACGACCGAGGTAGGGCAAAATCAGATGTGGGCGGCCCTCTTTTATAGGTATAAGAGGCCCAGGCAGTTTATCACCTCTGGTGGATTGGGGACCATGGGATTCGGCTTCCCTGCTGCCATTGGCGCTCAGTTGGGCAATCCTGAGGCCTTGGTTATAGATATTGCAGGGGATGGCTCCTTTCAGATGAACATCCAGGAGTTGGCCACAGTGGCCGAGTACCGGATACCTGTGAAGGTGGTGATACTCAACAATAGGTACTTAGGTATGGTACGCCAATGGCAGGAGCTCTTCTTTGATAAGAAGTATTCCCAAACCGATATCTCTGTGCAGCCGGACTTTGTGAAGGTGGCAGAGGCTTATGGGATTAAAGGGTATAGGATTGAGGATCCCAAAGAGGTGGGTCCCTTCTTTGAGAATCTGGTGAAGATGAAGGAGGCGGTCATTGTAGACGTGATAGTAGAGAGGGAGGAGGGCGTCTTTCCTATGGTGCCGGCAGGGGCTGCGACCTCTGAGATGCTCTTGGACAAACCCGCCTCTGCTAAGAACGGGGAGAGGCTGAAGAGGCTTTTGCCCCTTAACTTCCCCTCTTGAGAGGTAACAATGGATGAGATAAGGAGGCACACCATATCCCTTTTGGTGGAAAACAGACCCGGTGTGATGGCTCGGATAGCGGGGCTTTTCAGTTCCAAGGGTTACAACATTCATTCCCTTTCGGTTGGGGAGACCATGGATCCCTCTGTTTCCAGGATGACCATTGTGACTTCTGGGCACCCCTTGGTATTAGAGCAGATTGTGAAGCAGTTGAGGCGACTCATTGACGTGATTAAGGTAGTGGATCTCACTGCCACAGGGGAGAAGTTTGTGGATAGGGAGATGATCTTAATGAAGGTAAATGCGAAGGGGGATGCCAGGGCTGAGGCCATGCGTATTACAGAGATCTTCAGGGGGAAGATTGTAGATGTGAGTCCCGAAACCTTTGTCATAGAGATCACGGGGGATGAGGGCAAGATTAAGGCGGCAGTTGAGCTCCTGAAACCCTGTGGAATCCGCGAGGTGGTAAGGACGGGGAAGGTGGCGGTAATGAGGGGACCGAAGAGCCTGAAGTTGGTTTAGGATGCTACTTGGGAGGCAGTACCAAGGGATTAAGGAGGTGTGACGATGGCAAAGATTTATTACGATAAGGATGCAGATCTCGAGCTACTGAAGGGAAAGAAGGTGGCCGTCATAGGGTATGGGAGTCAGGGGCATGCCCATGCCTTAAACTTGAAGGACAGTGGGATTGACGTGGTGGTGGGTCTCCGTAAGGGGGGTCGATCCTGGGCGATGGCCCAAGAGGCAGGCCTCCAGGTGAAGGAGGTGCCTCTGGCAGTGGCGGAGAGCAATGTGGTGATGATGCTCATCCCAGATACGCTTCAGCCCAGAGTTTATAGGGAATCAGTGGCTCCCCATCTCCATGAGGGGGATGCCTTGGCCTTTGCCCATGGCTTCAACATCCACTATGGCCAGATAGTCCCTCCGCCCCATGTGGATGTATTTATGGTGGCCCCTAAAGGTCCGGGGCACTTGGTACGCCGGACTTTCACCGAGGGGAAGGGTGTGCCATGCTTGGTGGCCGTGGAGCAGAATGCATCTGGTAGGGCCATGGATATAGCCCTGGCCTATGCCAAGGGTATCGGCGGTACCCGTGCAGGGGTGATAGAGACCTCATTTGCCGAGGAGACGGAGACGGATCTTTTCGGGGAGCAGGTGGTGCTTTGCGGGGGCGTCACATCACTTATCAAGGCCGGTTTTGAAACCTTAGTGGAAGCAGGGTACCAACCTGAGGTGGCATATTTCGAGTGTCTTCATGAGCTTAAGCTCATTGTAGATCTCATCTATGAGGGCGGCATCTCCGGGATGCGCTACTCCATCTCCGACACGGCTAAGTATGGGGATGTTACCAGGGGCCCCAGGGTGATCGATGAGGAGGTGAGAAAAGAGATGTGGGGCATCTTAGATGAGATTCGATCTGGGGAGTTTGCCAGGGAGTGGATCCTTGAGAACCAGGCGGGCAGGCCTGTGTTTAATGCCCTTCTCAAGAGGGATGCGCAGCACCCCATAGAGGAGGTGGGGAAGCAACTTCGGTCTATGATGTCCTGGATTAAGGGGAGTTTAGCCTAAGGGAGAGAATCATGAGCGTGAGGCCAGAGGGTTCCCCTTTCATTGGCGGGGGTTTGGTTTTGGTGATGGTGATGGGCCTTCTTGGGTTGCCCGCTTTGGCTGCCCTTGTGGCCCTGGCAGTCGTTTTTCTTTTGAAGTTCTTTGGTGATCCTCAGAGGGAAGGGCCCAGAGGGGATGGCCTTCTCATTTCCCCTGCCGATGGTCGGGTTGTGGAGGTGGGGGATGGACACTTAGCCATCTTCATGAGTCTCTTCGACTGTCATGTGAACCGGGCTCCAGTGGACGGAGAGGTGGTGGGGATCACCCATACCCCAGGAGGATACCGCCCCGCTAATAGCCCTCAGGCTAAGGAGAACGAGAGGAGTACCATCACCTTTAGTACCCCTAAGGGGGAGGTGAAGATGAGCCAGGTTGCAGGGATGGTAGCCAGGCGCATCCTCTGTTGGGTGAAGCCTGGGCAGAGGGTCAAGCAGGGGGAAAAGGTGGGGATGATACTGTTTGGTTCCAGGGTAGAGATAGAAGTGCCTCCCCAGAGTTGGAGGTTTCTGGTGCCCCCGGGGGGCAAGGTGAAAGCAGGGGAGACCATTGTGGCACGGGAGGTATCGAATTGAAACGGGGTGTATATCTCCTTCCTAACCTCTTTACCACGGGGAACCTTTTCATGGGCTTTTATTCTATAGTGGCCTCCTTGAAAGGAGAGCTCCATTTGGCTGCCTGGGCAATCCTGGGGGCCATGTTTTTTGATATGTTGGATGGGAGGGTGGCCAGGCTTATGAAGGCCACCTCGAGTTTTGGGGTTCAGTACGATTCCTTAGCGGATCTGGTCTCCTTTGGAGTGGCATCAGGCGTATTGGCCTATAACTGGATCCTCTCTCCTTTGGGGAGGATAGGCTGGCTGATCTCCTTCCTGTTTCTTACCTGTGGTGCCCTTAGGTTAGCCCGTTTCAACATTCAGGCTGAGAATCCTCAGACAAAGAGGGTGTTTGTGGGACTTCCCATTCCTGCTGCAGCAGCTGCCGTGGCCACCACTTATCTCTTCATTGCCCGGGTGGGCCTGACATTGCCCCATCGCCTGATCCTGGCGTGGACCGCCTTCATGATGGTTTCCTTGGCCTTCCTGATGGTGAGCAATGTGGAGTACAGGGCATTCAAGGAAGTGGATCCTGCCAAGAGGCATCCCTTTGGCACCCTCTTTCTTGCAGTGGGTCTCCTCTTTGTAATTGCTGCCGAGCCACACATCACCCTCTTTCTCTTTGTCATGGGCTATGTTTCCTCAGGGCCCCTCTTCTCTCTGCTACATGCCAAGAAGTCCTCGGTGGTCCATAAGGAGGCAGAGGCATAAATGGGTTTCTCTTGTGGCATAGTGGGGCTCCCCAATGCGGGGAAATCTACGGTTTTTAACGCCCTTACCGCTGCATCTGTTCCTGCGGAGATATACCCCTTCTGCACCATAGATCCCAATGTAGGGATGGTCCCTGTTCCCGATGAGCGGATAGGAGTGGTGAAGGAAAGGGTGGGT
This sequence comes from Aquificota bacterium, assembly GCA_015486015.1. Classification (GTDB taxonomy): domain Bacteria; phylum Thermosulfidibacterota; class Thermosulfidibacteria; order Thermosulfidibacterales; family B14-G1; genus WFSI01. Next base: position 9,270 of record WFSL01000037.1, read on the forward strand.
TCTCCTAAGGCCGTTCCTACTGTGATGGAGTTTGTGGATATTGCAGGTCTGGTAAAAGGGGCCAGCAAGGGGGAGGGGTTGGGGAATCAGTTCCTCTCCCATATCAGGGGGGTAGATGCCATTGTTCAGGTGGTACGTTGCTTTAAAGACCCCAATGTGGCCCATGTGTCTGGGTCCATTATCCCCCCAAGGGATGTGGACGAGGTGAACACGGAGCTTATCCTGGCTGATCTGGAGTTGGTGGAGCGCCAGTTGGCGAGAGCAGAGAAGGCCTTTAGAGGTGGGGACAAGAAGAGGGACTTCGAGGTCAAGGTCCTCAGGAGGGCTAAGGAGGTCCTCCTTGAAGAAGTGCCCCTGCGGAGGGTGGAATGGACTGATAAGGAGAGGAGGGTTTTTATCCCATACCAGCTCCTTACCCTTAAGCCTATGCTTTACGTGGCCAACACGGACGAGGAGGGTTTGGCGGGAGAGACCCCGTACGTGGCCATGCTCGAGGAAAAGGCGGAGCAGGATGGTGTTCCGGTGGTAGTGCTCTGTGGCAAGGTGGAGGCGGAGCTTGCACAACTGGATTCTGAGGATGCCAGAGAGTTTAGGGAGTCTTTGAATCTCCTGGAGTCTGGACTTGAGAGGTTGGTGCGGGCAGGGTATCGCCTCCTCTCCCTAATCACCTTCTTCACTGCAAACGAGAAAGAGGCCAGGGCCTGGACAGTACGAGGGGGTACACGGGCCCCCCAGGCGGCAGGGAAGGTACATACGGATATGGAAAAGGGGTTTATAAAAGCCGAGGTAATCTCATATGAAGACCTGCTGAAGATCTCTTCTCTTATCCAGGCCAGGGAGAAGGGGCTACTGCGTGTTGAAGGAAGAGATTATATTGTTCAGGACGGCGATTTGATGTACTTTAGGTTTAACCCGTGAAAGGAGGGTATCTTGGGTCTGTTCGAGAAGTGCTTCCAGTTCACGGACGCTGATAAAATTAGGAGGCTTGGTCTGTATCCGTACTTCCGCCCCATCTCTACCGAACAGGATACGGAGGTGGTCATTAATGGAAAACGGGTTTTAATGTTGGGGTCGAACAGTTATTTGGGTCTTACCAACCACCCTCGGGTGAAGGAGGCGGCTGTAAAGGCCGTTGAGAGGTATGGGACGGGATGTGCTGGCTCCCGCTTCCTCAATGGGACCCTGGATTTGCACTTGCAGTTGGAGCATGAACTGGGGGAGTTCTTGGGGAAGGAGGCGGTACTTCTATATTCCACAGGTTTTCAAGCTAATTTAGGTATAATATCTGGATTGGTGGAGAAAGGGAACTATGCCATCACAGACAAATCGGATCATGCTTCCATACTGGAGGGTTGCAAGCTTTCCTTTGGTGAGACCAAGCGTTTCCGCCACAATGATATGGAGAGCCTCAGGAAGGTCTTGGAGCGTTTGCCCCAAGATGCGGGTAAACTCATCGTTGTAGACGGTGTCTATAGCATGGAGGGGGACATTGCTCCTGTCCCCGAGATTATCAAGCTTGCACGCCGCTACAACGCCCAGGTAATGGTGGATGATGCTCATGGATTGGGGGTGTTGGGTAAGACTGGGGCTGGAACCTGTGAGCACTATGGGGTGACCCAGGATGTGGATGTTATCATGGGTACCTTCAGCAAATCCTTGGCCTCCTTGGGGGGCTTTGCCGCTTCCTGCAAGGAGGTGATTGAGTATCTGAAGCACCACTCTCGGCCCCTTATCTTTAGCGCCAGCATCTCGCCTCCCAATACGGCTGCGGCCCTTGAGGCCCTGAGGATACTGAAGGGTGAGCCGGAGAGGAGGGAGTGGCTTTGGAGAAACACTAAAATACTCCATGATGGGCTCAGGTCCCTGGGATTCAATATTGGGACCAGTCAAACCCCTGTGATTCCTGTCTACGTGGGTGATGTGATGAAGGTCTTCCAGATGTGCATGATGCTCCATGATGAGGGGATCTTTGTAAATCCTGTAGTACCTCCAGGTGTACCCCCTGGTCGTTCTCTCATCCGGGTGAGTTGCATGGCCACCCACACCCCAGAGCAGATGTACTTCTCATTGGAGAAATTTGAGAAGGTGGGCAAAGCACTGGGGGTGATATAGGATCGAATTAGCCATCCCGGCTTGGGAGGTGTAGCAATGCGACGGACTGCATGGTTGGTGGTGTTGGCCCTATTCTTGGTAGGGTGTGGGCAGCGTATCTCGGTAAAGAGCATGGCACCTCTTCGACTGAAGCATACATATGCCCTTGTCATTGCTACCAGCTATCCACCTGATGAGACCACAAGGGTGGTGCTTCGAGAGATGAAGGAGGTGATGGAGTTTGAAAATCAGGTGTTTACACCTTTCTTTGCTTCCCCTCTCCAGCTCAAGGATAAGCCCGAGTCTCTCAAAGATGTGGGGGACACCCTCTTACTCATTAAGGGTATAGAGTTTAAGCCCCCACCTCAAGCCAGTCTTACCTTAAAAATGGAATTCTTTGAGTATGATACAGGTGAGAAGAACTGCCGGACTACCTCTGTCTTTTGCCAGTGCCCCCGTACACAAAAGGAGAAGGCCTTAAAGATCCTTGCCAAGGAAGCGATTCGTTATATCCTCGAGGAGATCAAGTCTCCCCCTGATGCATTTCTCTCGACGGGATTCGGGGGTTTGGGAGATGGTGGTACAGAAGGAGGTGAAGTCCGATAATTGAGGGTTTGAATCCGCTCATGTAGCATCAGATCACCTTATTTAGTGGGTATTCGATGATACCTACAGCCCCCAATTTCTGGAGTTTTGGCACCAAGATGCGGACCTCTTTCTCAGTGGTGATGGTCTCTACTGAGTACCAGTCCGACTGATATAGGGGAGCCACGGTGGGGGCTGTGATGCTGGGTAACAGTTGGGTGATCGCCTCCAGCTTATCCCTGGGCACGTTCATCTTGATCCCCACCATCCCGTGGGCATTGAGGGCCGACTTGAGCATGAGGGATATGCACCCAATCTTTTCCCTCTTCCATGGATCTCTCCAAGCATTCCTATTGGCAATGAGCTGGGGATATGTGATCATGAGTTCCTCTACTATTCTCAGCCCATTTGCCCTGATGGTGGAGCCTGTCTCTGTTACTTCGACAATGGCATCTGCGAGCCCCTCGGCGATCTTGGCCTCTGTAGCCCCCCAAGAGAACTCGACGTCTACCGGTATGCCCAATTTCTGAAAGTATCTGCGGGTAAAGTTTACCAACTCCGTATATACCTTTTTGCCCCTGCACCCTTCTGGAGAGTTGATGGGGGAGTCCTTGGCCACTACCAGGACCCATCGGGCGGGCCTTTTGGTGGTTTTGGAATAGATCAGATCTTGGATGATCTCCACATCGGAGCCGTTCTCCATGATCCAGTCCTTGCCGGTGATGCCGGCATCGAGGATCCCCATCTCCACAAAGCGAGGCATCTCTTGTGCCCGTACCAGGGCACAGGAGATCTCATCGTCGTCAATGGAGGGAAAGTAGCTCCTCTCACGCACGGTGATGCGCCAGCCCGCCTGGCGAAAGAGGTCTATAGTAGCCTTCTCCAGGCTTCCTTTGGGTATGCCCAATTTGAGGATGCCCTCTCTCACACCCATTTCTTTCTCCCTCACTTTTAAAGTTTTAGCCCCTTTTATTCATCAGTGCAACAAGGGTTACATGTGTTCCTCGGTTCCCCTGTTTTCCAGCCCTCTGAAGTATGGGTGGAGGGAGATTAGCAGGGGGATATGCCCTAAACGGCCCTCTGCCTTCTGGACCAAGGAGTAGGCGTCACTTGTGAGTCCCATGCGGATCATAAGGGCGGCCAGGTTATATACGGCCAAGGGAGGAAGGTCGTTCCTCACCTTCAGGCCCTCAACCTCTCTTAGGCTCTCTCCCTTCTTCCCGGATGCCCAGAGGGCCATGGCCCTGTTCACACCGATCTCGGGGTCCTCAGGATTGATGGAGTGGGCCTTCTCAAGCGCAGAGAGGGCCAGTTTGGGCTCACTCATTCGCAGGTAGATGACCCCTATGTTGTTCCACACCTTGCTGTTTTTGGGGTTGTTCACTGCATACTCCTGATAGAGCCTGAGGGCCCTCTCCAGGTCGCCTCCTTTTAGTGCCTCATTGGCACTCATGAGGAGGTAGGTATACTTATAGTTCTCAGTGCTCTCTAAGGGGGGTTGAGGTGGCCTCACCTTTTCATTGCTTGACTTCGTCAGGGGGCTTCGGATCTCGGGGGGATGGGCTTTCTGTTGAGGTAAGGGTTTGGGAGGTATCTGTCTCGCTGTGTGGTGCAGGTTTTGGGGAAATGTGAATGCTTGCAAGGGTTTGAGGGGCTTTTGCACCTTTATGGGCTCCTTCTGCACAGAGGCCACTTGTTCCTTCACCTCTTTCTGGAGTTGGGCTACCTTGGTGGGGGCCTTTGCCTCATGGGGAATGTTTGAGGTTGTCTGCTTAGTAGGGACATTATGGAGGAGTTCCAGGCCACCTGCCAATGCCAACAGCAGTACTACCACCCCTATGATTATGGCCCTTCCGAGGGTTGCCCTCTTCTTGGAGAAAGGGATGAAGGGGGGAATTGGGCCTTGTCGATCCTTCTTCTGTCCCCTCTCGATCCTCTTTAATGCCTCAAAAAGTTCGCTCATTCTTCTATCAAGGTGGGTTTTAAGAGGATCACCAGCTCGACCGTATTGGTGTACCTCCGGTGCTGTCTGAAGAGGGCACCTGCAAGGGGTATCTTGCTTACCCCTGGGACCTGTTTGTTTTCTTCCCTTTTCTCCCGGCTGATAAGCCCACCCAATACTATCAGATCTCCACTTCTGGCCCTTACCACGGTGGAGGCCTCCCTCAGATTCACCTGGGGGAGTGTGTAGGTATTCTCGCCTATCTGCCTCTGCAAGAGCTCCGTCACATCGCTTTTTATAGGCACAATGCTGATGGTGATGGAGTTGTCCGAGGCCACGTAAGGGGTGATGCCTAAGAGGATGCCATCGAAGATGGAACTGATCTCTACCGTGGGGGAGACGATGGTCGTGCCCCCTTCTGTGGTCTCAGTGGTCACTTCCACCTTTTTGAGATACGAGATGGACTTCCCCACACTGATCATGGCCGATTGACCTGTAAGTGCCCGAATTCTGGGGCTTGAAACGATCCTCACCTTGCCAAAGGTCTCTAAGAAGTTGATTACAGATGAGAAGTGTGCTCCAGCGATTGTGGCTGTGAGAAATGGATTTTCCAAGGCCAAACTTTGGGTGATACTCACCCTGTAGTCCCCCATCTTTCTGTTGAGTTCTGACCAGTTTATCCCGTACCTACTGTCCCTATTGAGGTTTACCTCGATTACCCTGGCCTCTATGAGGACCTGTTTCCTCTGTGTGGACTTGAGGGCGTCTATGTACTCCTGGATCCTCTCTATGTTAGGCCTTCTGTCTCTCACAAAGAGGACACCTGTAAGCCGATTGAGGGAGTACTTTCCCTGAGGGGATAGAAGGGCCTTAACGGTGGCCTCCACTTGGGCATAAATGTCGGTGCTCTTGCCCTCGGTCTTGCCCTTCACTTGGTAATCCCCTTTGAGGGGTGTGGTTACCTCTTCTCCTCCAGCACCTCCAGAGGTGATGCCCCCTAAGACGTCACCCCCCACATTGAACTTGGACTCTCTGATGGTGGCCAGGTAATTGAGATTGAAGATCCTCTCGTCGAATGCACTGATAAATAGAGAGTTTCTCTTGATCTTGTAAAAGAGATCAAGGGAATCTAAGACATTGTTCAGGGCATCCTCAAGGGGCATCCGGTGAAATGCGACGGTGATCCTGGACTTTGATAAGTCCACCTCCTTACTGAAAACCAGGTTCAGTCCAGCATCCTGGGCTAAGGCGTACAGGACTTCTTGGGCGGGGGCATCTTTTACTGTGAGAGAAACGAACTTTCCCTCAAAGGGAGAGGGGGTCTTGATTATCGGCTTGAAGATGGGCTTCTGGGCTGGGGGCTTAGGCGGTGGAAAGAGGGCCTCCTTTTTTGGAGGTGGAGCAGCGGTTCTGCACCCCGCCCCCATGAGCAAGAGGAGCAAGAGTACCGCCAGACTACCTATAAGGCGACAGGGCAATAAAGACCTTCCTCCCATTTTCCTCTACCCAAACCCCATTTTCCAATATCCTAATTACCCTAAACCCCTTTGTCACCAACTCCCCTTCCTTCACCATCTTATTATCTATAATACAACTTTTACCCTTGCCAAGCAAAACCATGGTTAATATATGTCCTCCTTCCTTTTGGGGGGCGGTCCTTTTTATTCTCATGGCATAGGTACTGGGAAGGAAGGGGTTCCTCAAGGGCATGGAGGTGAGCAGGGGCTTTTCCTTTTTTAAGGTTACGGGGGGGAACTCTATCTCCTGGATGGTGGGGAGTTGCCCCCTGACGATGGGCTTACCAGGTGGGTGAGAGAGGAGGTAGAGGCCCACGCTTACAGCCACCAGGAGTGGCAAGATCTCGAAAAACAGTGCCTTGACAAAGACGGCCTTCATCTCCTGTAACCCACTATCTTCTTCCCCGTGATGGAGGCGATGGCCATGGGGAAAGGTGGAGCTTTCCCTTTGGAAGGCAAGGCTTCACCTTGGGGGCTCCCACTTTTCTCCTCGAAGGCGTCCAAAAAGAAGAACCCCCCGCTGTAATAGATGTCGGTTATGTGCTTGACAAAACTGTTGAAGTCTATCACTGAGAAGGAGGCCTCTAAGTCAATCCCCTTTTCCTCTCCGGTGAATCCTGCCTCTGCCATCTTTTCCCTTATGCGGGCCATCTTTTCGAGGGTTTTCTTGTATTTGGCGAGCCTCATTTTATAGTTGGTTAACTCTCTGAGGGCCTCTTTCACGGCTGACCTCTCCTTTATCACGTGGGCCAGAAGTCCTATGGAGAAGATGAGCAATAGGGAAATCAATATGGCAGGCACCAGTCCCTTCTTTCTCCTCTTCATAGCAGCCCCTGCTTTTTAGGGTACAGGGCCTTGATAGTAAACTCCCCTTCCCCCTGGCCATAATCGAACTGGGATTCCCTCACGTCGGCGATCTTCTCCATTTCCCCCACAAAAGTATAAAAATCCCCTTTTACTTCATAATATCCACCTATCAGTTTCCCTTCAATCTCTATTTGTAGGCCATTTGCTTGAGGGAAGGCCTCTTTTGGAGAAGCATTGGTAGTTTGGGCACCTTCGGGCTTTGCCTTCATTTGTGTAATAGTGGCCCTGGGCGGGGTATGGGTGGATAACCAGACGAGGAACCTGTCCAGTTTAGGTTGATTCTGAAAGGCCTGATAGAGCTTTAAGAACTTAATCATATCCTGTATCTCCTTTTGGGTGGGTTGGACCCTTAGGATCTGGGCGATCTCCTTCTGGAGGGCATTGTGAGCGCTAATGTACCGGTGCCTCAGCATCACAAGGTCTACACCTTGCTCCAGCGTGAGCAGGAGCACTGCGAGGGACATTCCTAAAGCACCCCAATAGATCCTCTTGCTCCAGTGGGTGGCTTTGAGCTCTGCGGTATACTCTTCTTCCATAAGGTTAAACTCTGGAGGGGCAAGCAGGTTTCCTATTAGCGGTGCGAGCACCTCTGGTGCCTCATGGAGGCCAGGGGGCAGGATCTCTTGGATAGGGGCCATGGAGATAGTGTATGAATCCTTGAATGGAGAGAGGAGCGATAAGGCTTCTTCGTTGAAGGCATAGAGGGAGGACGGGGTGAATCCTTGGCTTTGCTTGAGGAACCTCAAGGTCTCTTCCATGAAGGATCGGAAAGCATCGGGCTCCTGGGCAGTGGTAGGGGGTATGATTCGACTATAGATTGCGCTCCCCCTCTGAAAGAAGGTGCACTCGTATCCATATTTGGTGGGGTAGATCACACCTGCCGGTTCATTGGTCCATTGGGAGGCTAAGGCAGAAAGGGAGGTTTGGAGGGTGAACAGCCCTCCAATGGGATGGTCCTGGGGCACTATGATTTGGAGGACCCTTTCCCTCTCTTGGAATGGGATTGCCAGGTAACTTACCTGGGAGAACCTCTCCCTCTTCTCCTGGGTGCGGAAGCGCAGGAGGAAGGGACCGTGTAGGATCCCGGTATCTATCACGCTTTTCCTGATGTTAAGTTCCATGAAGGTGGTTTTACCTGTGGGGAACTCCCCTGTCCCAAAGAGTGCATCCCTGGTAATGAAACAGACCAGGATGGGGGTGGGAAGATCATCAAGCGCTGATGTTAGCCCCTTTAGGGGTCTGGATGACACAGACTCTATGCTGAGCCTTTTCTTCTTGTAAAGAAGGGCGATATAGGCCTTCTCTTCTGCAATGAAGATAGAGGCTATCCTTCTGGCCACTCACCCCTCCTTAAAAATAAATTTTATCATTTAATGCCTTATTTAGCAAGCCCAAGCATTGGAGTACCTCTGGATCCTAAGGCACACTTGACAGTTTATACCTTGAGGAACTACGTATTACTGCTGTTGTGAATGGATTTCTATCAGGAGGTGTATCATGAAGAAGTTTGGTGCGTTGTTAGTGGGTTTGGCCTTCTTGTTGGTGGGCCTGATGCCCAGCGCCGGTTTTTCTGCCAAAAAGGGCATCGTGATTGGCTTCACCATGTCCCAGACGGGCAAGTTCAACTCCGAGTCCAAAGAACAGTTCCAGGGACTAAAGCTTTGGGCTGAGCAGGTGAATGCCAAGGGTGGGATCTATGTGAAGGCCATAGGGAAAAGGCTGCCCGTGGTCTTCAAGTACTATGACGACGAGAGCAGCAAGGACAGGGTCCAGCAGCTTTATGTACGGCTCATCAACTCTGACAAGGCGGACTTCCTCATCAGCCCTTACTCCAGCGGCCTCACAGCCTCCGCCGCCATCATCGCTGAGCAGTATGGCAAGGTGATGATGGCCGCAGGTGCGGCCTCTGATAGCATCTTCAACAAGGGCTATACCCATGTCTTTCAGATCTATACCCCCGCCAGCCGGTACCTCACCGATGCTATGGATATACTTTCTAAGGTGGATCCCAAGGCCAAGAAGATCGCCATTGTCTATGAAAACTCCAAGTTCGCTAAGGCTGTATGTACCTCCGCCAAGGAGTATGCCGAAGAGAAGGGCTTTAACGTTGTCCTCTTCGAGGCCTATGATTCGGGGACTACTGACTTCACCAGTTTCATCAGTAAGATCAAGGCCACAAACCCCGACGCCATCATTGGTGGTGGCCACTTCGCCGATGGAGAGACCTTCGCCAAGCAGCTCTTCGAGCAGAGGGTGAAAGTGAAGCTGGTCTCTCTCCTGGTGGCCCCTGCCGTTCCCGAGTTTGCCGAGCTGGGCAAGGCTGCCCTTTACGTCACCGGTCCTTCTCAATGGGAACCTTTGGCCAGGTTTAGGAAGGAGGCTGCAGGTAGTAAGGGTTGGTATGGCCCCAGCTCTCAAGAGTTCATTAAGGCCTATAAAAAGGCCTATGGGTATGTGCCTGGGTACCATGGTGCTGGCGGCTACGTAGCGGGGCTGGTGCTTCAAAAGGCCATTGAGGATGCGGGATCCATCAAGGCAGATTTGGTAAAAAGGGCCTTAGAGAGAATGGCCATTACCACCTTCTATGGAAGGATCAAGTTTGACACGGGCAAGTACTATGGCCGTCAAATTGGCCACTCCATGGTCTATCTTCAGTGGCAGGAGAAGGGCGGCAAGATGGTCAAAGAGGTGGTGTGGCCCTTGGAGGCTAAATCTGCCGACTTGGTATATCCATTTTCCAAGAAATATTGATCCCTCATCGGCCGTAGGGGGGTTATAGTGCTTGCCACCTGGCTGGGGGCTGTTTTGAACGGCACGCTGTTGGGATTGCTCTATGGTTTAGCCGCCATAGGCCTCAATCTCATCTGGGGGGTGATGAACGTCATAAACCTCTCGCATGGGGCATTTATTGCTTTGGGGATGTTCGCTGCTTACTTCATGGTGCATTCCTTTCACCTTTCTCCCTTCATTGGGGTCTTTGCTGTGCTGGTGATGGGGGTGTTCTTGGGTATGGCCACCTACTTCGTGTCACTTCATCGTATTATTTCTGCCCCTGAGCTCTCCACCCTTTTGGCAACCTATTCTGTGAGCCTTGTGATCATTGGATTGGGCACCTTTATCTTCACCACCAATCCCAGGGCTATAGACGTCAGGATGGGTGCTCTCAGCATCGGGGGTACGGTGTTGCCTATGACCAGGGTCCTTACCGGTCTATTTTCTGTGGGATTCATCCTGTGGCTCTACTATTTCCTTTATAGGACCTGGTCTGGCAAGGCCATTAGGGCAGTCTCAATGAACAGGGATGCGGCAGAGCTCATGGGCATAAACACCACCATAACCCTCGCATTGGCCTTTGGCATCGGCGTGGCCCTGGCCATGACGGCTGGGGTCCTCGCCGCTACCATTTTCCCTTTTACCATCCTCTCAGGTGGGGGCTATGAGCTCAAGAGCTTTGTCATCTGCGTCCTGGGTGGACTGGGGAGTCCATTGGGTGCCATGATAGGAGGGCTCATCTTGGGGCTTATAGAGAACCTCATTACCCTTCAGATCCCCACGAGTTACGTGCCCTTCTTGGAGTTTGCTATCTTGGTCTTCATTCTGGTGGTGAGGCCTACAGGGCTCCTGGCCAGGAGGTAGACCTTGGAGAGGGGGAAGACGCTCTTTTGGCTTATCCCCTTTCTCGTTTTTATTGTGGCCCTGCCTCCTGTTACGGGGTCCGTTACGTTGAGAGAGGGGATATTTCTTATCCTTATGTATGTGACCCTGGCCAGCAGTCTCAATGTCATAATGGGATATACAGGGTATGTGAGCTTTGGACATATCGTCTTTTATGGAATAGGCGGATATATCTCTTTTTACCTCATGCTTCGCGATGGGATGCACCTCATTCCTGCCATGATCTTGGGAGGCATAGGGGCTGCCTTGGCAGCTTTTGCTTTGGGCGAGGCAGTGCTGAGACTGAGGGGGGCCTTCTTTGCTATCGCCACCATCGGAGTGAATGAGGCGGTGAAGGCCCTGGTGAACAACCTGAACTTCATCGGAGGAGCAGAGGGTCTCTTTTTCAACTTCAGCGTATATAAGGCCTATGGAGGAGCCGCCAGGGCCATCTGGTTTTCTTATTATACCATGGCCGCTGTTACCTTGATCACCGTGGTAGCAAGCTATCTCATAAAGATGTCCAAGTTTGGCCTGGGTCTCAGGGCTATCAGGGAGGATGAAGACGCTGCCATCATCCTTGGTGTCAATGCGAAGCGGTATAAAAGCCTGGCCTATGCGGCTTCTGCCTTCTTCCCTGGGATGGCGGGGGCCGTCTTCTTTTTCAAGGCGGGCAATATTGAGCCCCACGATGCCTTTCATCTTATCAAGTCCATCGAGATGATCTTTATGGTGATGCTGGGGGGTTATGGTAACGTGGCTGGGGCCTTTACAGGGGCCTTGGTGTACGAGAGGCTTAAGGGGTTTTTGCTGGTGAATCCGCTCTTTAAGAACCTCCACATGGCCATCTCGGGTGTGGTATTGCTCCTCATCGTTCTCTTTATGCCCCAGGGCATTATCGGATTTATCAGAGAAAAATCCAAAAAACTCAGGGGGGTGCTGGAGTGATCCTCCAGGTGGAGGATGTGACCAAGACCTTTGGAGGCCTTGTGGCCTTGAGCGACGTCACCTTCCAGGTGGAAGAGGGAGAGATCCTGGGCATCATAGGACCCAACGGTGCAGGCAAGACTACTCTGTTCAACGCCATTAGCGGGGTCTTTAAGATAGATAAGGGCAAGGTGATCTTCAAGGGTAAAGAGATTACCAAGTTGCCTCCTAACCAGAGGGCCCAGCTGGGCATAGCCCGGACCCACCAGATTGTGAAGCCCTTAGATGATTTGAGTGTAGTGGAGAATGTAATGGTGGGGGCGTGCTTTGGGAAAGGGAATGCTGGGCTCGCTTCCGCCAGAAGGAAGGCGGGAGAGGTCTTGGAGTTTGTGGGGCTCGAGGGCAAGGGCGATGTCCTGGCTGGAAAGCTGAATGTTCCAGAAAAAAAGAGGTTGGAAATGGCCAGGGCCCTGGCCTCGGACCCCGACCTCCTCCTTTTAGATGAGGTCTTGGCGGGACTAAACCCCGCGGAGATCTCTAACATGTTGGAAGTCGTCAAAGCCATCAGAAACAAGGGGATAACCATTCTCATGATTGAGCACCTCATGCATGCCATCATGAATGTGTCTGACAGGGTCATGGCCTTGGTGTATGGGAGAAAAATCTCCGAGGGGACCCCCAAAGAAGTGGCCAACGACCCTCAGGTGGTGGAGGCTTATCTGGGCGATCCGGAACTGGCCATTGGCCTCCTTAAAGATAAAAGGGGGCGGGGATGACAGGGCCTGCACTGCAGGTCGAGGGTTTAGAAACGGGCTATGGGGAGGTCCAGATCCTCTGGGGTATTGATATAAATGTGCCCTATGGCACCCTCACCACCATCTTAGGGGCTAATGGGGCGGGCAAGAGCACGCTCTTGAGGGCGATAACTGGGATCATTACCCCTTGGAAAGGAAAGGTCTTCTTCAATGGGGAGGAGATTACAAAGGTCTCTCCCCATGTTCGTGCTTCGATGGGGCTCATTATGGTGCCGGAAGGTAGGCTCATCTTTCCAGGGATGACGGTCCTGGAAAATCTGGAGATGGGCGCCTTTACCAAGAGGGCCAGGACCAGGATGGCTGAACAGATGGATTATGCCCTTTCTCTCTTTCCCAGGCTCAAGGAGCGTCTCTCTCAGAGGGCTGGTACCCTCAGTGGTGGAGAACAGCAGATGCTGGCTGTGGCGAGGGGGCTTATGGCCTCCCCCGAGTTGCTGATCTTTGATGAGCCCAGTCTGGGATTGGCACCTAAATTGGTGATTGAGGTTTTCGAGACCATTCAGAAATTGAAAGAAGAAGGGATTACCATGCTCCTGGTGGAACAGAACGTCCGTCTTTCTTTAGCTATTACGGACTATGCCTATGTCCTTGCAGAGGGGAAGGTGGTGATGGAGGGTAGGGGAGATGAGCTTGAGGAGTCTGAGGAAGTGAGGAGGGCCTATTTGGGTGTCTAAGTAGGGATGTGCCGAACCTTTCTTCACCGTTTGATGGTCGTTGCACTTTTTTGTCTCTTTTTGCCCTATGTTGCCATTGCAGGTGGGGGTCCTTGGAAGGTGGCATTGGTGCTCCCAATGAGAGGGGCCAAGGGGCCTGTGGGGGAGCGCATGAAGAAGGGGTTTCAGCTTGCCCTCAAGGATTTGGAAGGGGAGGGGATTCACCTTGAGCCTGTATGGATAGATGAGGCTTCCATTTCGCTCAGTGATCCTGGAGAGAAGGTGGAAGGCGTCCTTCAAGACCCTAACCTTTTGGCCATGGTTGGTGGGTACTCCAGTGAAGTGACTTACAGGCTTTCCGTTTTAGCTCAAAAGTGCAGGATCCCTTTCATTATATCTTCTGCCATGGCAGACCGGCTCACACGTCAGGGGTTCAGGTGGGTGTTTCGTATCTGTCCATCGGGGCGGCTCTTCATAAGAGGATTTCTCTCCTTCCTCGCCCATCTTAATCTCTCCTCCATAGCCCTCTTATATGAGGATACCCCTTGGGGGAGGACGCTGTGCAAAAAGGTAGAGCATCTCTTGAGGCGCCAGGCATATCTTACCATATCCTCGTGGGGATACACCCCTGGTGCCTCTACGTACGAGGTTATTGTCCATCGTTTGGAGGTGAAGGCCCCTGAAGGGGTATTGCTGCTCTCCTCTCCATCAGACACCCTTCAACTGACCCATCATCTCTCTCGTAAGGGCCTATCCTTAAGGGTAGTGGCAGGGTTGAATCTGGCCCTCTCCCTCCCATCGTTTATGGAGGATGATATTGGGCAGGCCATGGGGCTTGTGTTCCCTACCATTTGGATCCCTTATGTCCCCTATGCCGAAGGGTTTGTAAAAAAATACCGGGCCACCTATGACGAGAGTCCAGACTATCATGCTGCAGAGGCTTACTCTGCTTTATACCTTCTTGGTGGGGTGCTTGAAAAGGTGGGGGATACAAATGCCCCTGGGCTGAGGAGGCAGATCAGGAAGTCCTTAGAGAAGGGGTCTTTTGATACCCCCTTGGGGAGTGTGAAGTTCCAAAGCGGGAGTGGATATACGCATCAAAACATGGTCAAGGTCTTAGTGGTCCAGGTGCAAAGGGAGGGGATCCGTGTGGTCTATCCCCCAAGTGCCGCCACTGGGGGAATAAAGATTCCCAGAGATAAGGGTCAAAGGTCGGATCGAAGGGTAAGCTGGCCATTCGAGACAATTTGTTTTACAAAGGTCTCGTGGTTTCAGTGAGGTAAAGGTGGGCGTTTTTATGGGATTTGTGAAGGATCATTCGGCCGGGGGAGTGGTCTTCAGAGGGGGCGATGGGGAGGTGGAGATCCTCATTGTCGCCACAAAGGGGAAGTCACGCTGGCAGCTCCCAAAGGGCAGGGTGGAGGATAAAGAAGGGCCGTTAGAAGCGGCTCAGAGGGAAGTGAAGGAGGAAGGGGGTGTGGAGGGTGAGGTGGTTTGTCCCTTGGACACCATCTCCTATTGGTACCGTTGGGAGGGGAAGAGACACAGGAAACTGGTGGATTTCTTTCTCTTCCGCTATCTCAGGGGTGACCCCCGCGAGCATGACTGGGAGGTGGATGAAGCTGCCTTCTTTCCAGCTGATCAGGCCTTGAAGTTGCTTACCTTCCCTACGGAGAGGAAGGTGGTGGAGAGGGCCTTGGAGGTGATTAGGAAGAAGAGACTTGTGCTCTGAGTTACACGAGTACCAAACCCAAGTCGTCCACAAGTTGCTTGTCCTCCGTAGGGTCTCTGCCTGCTCTGGTGAGATACCCCCCTACCATAAATCCGTTTACCATCATTGCGGCTAAGGATTGAAGATCCCGAAGATTGGCCTCTCTCCCACCGCATATGCGTATCTCGCTGTGGGGGAGCACCATCCTGAACATGGCGATGATCTTTAAACAGTGGATAGGGTTTAGATCCCTGCGATCCTCCAATGGGGTGCCAGGAATGGGGATAAGGAAGTTAATGGGTACGGAATCTACCCCTATGTCCCTCAGAGTGAACGCCAAATCCACCCTGTCCTCGTCCAACTCCCCTATACCAAAAAGGCCCCCACAGCAGACGGAGAACCCCATATCCTTGGCCCTCTCCACAAAGGCGCGTTTCTCCTTCCAGGATATCTTGCTGGTTACATAAGGATAGAACCTTTCGGAGGTCTCAAGGTTGTGGTGGATGCGATCTACCCCTGCATCCTTCAGGGATTCAAGCTGATGGGTGGGCATCATGCCCAGGGAGACATCTACCTTTAAAGGCACGGCCTCCCTTATGGCCCTAACGCCCTTGATAATCCTCTTTATCTCTCCGTTTGTGGGTCTTCTTCCACTGGTGACTATACTGTACCTGCTGGACCCAGCCTTGTGGGCCTTGTATGCTCCCCTTAGCATCTCCTCCACAGGTACCAAGGGATAGACAGGGGCATGGGTCTTTTGGGGATAAGCCTGGGCACAAAAGGTACACCCCGCATCGCACAGTCCGCTCTTGGCATTGATGATAGAGCAAAAGGAGAAGTCCTTCTTCCATACGGTCTCCTTCACTCCTCTCGCCCTGTCTACCAGGGGTAGGATTTCATCCCAAGTGCACCCCAGAATTTCTAAGGCCTCACTCTTCCCTATCCCTTGCATTCCTGTCCTCATCACCTTCACTGCGGCCCCACCTTATAGCACCTGGGTGCTCTATGGGGAAGTCTTATGCCTTATACCCGGGATGGCGTTGTGATCTTCGCTTGACAGGGGTATTTTCATAGGATAACAGGTGCCTACTTGGTGATGGAGGTGTAAATGTTTGAGGCCCTCTCAGACAGGATTCAGGGGATCTTAGGGCGGTTCAAGGGGAGATCGAGGCTCACAGAGAAGGAGGTGGAGGCCAGCCTGAGAGAGATACGTGTGGCCCTTTTGGAGGCCGACGTTCATATTGAGGTGGTGCGTCAGTTTACCGGTTCCCTCAGGGAGAGGCTTGTTGGTAGGGAGGTGCGGGGGGCCCTTACCCCTTCACAAGAGGTGGTCAAGGTGGTCTCCGAGGAGCTTCAGGGCCTCTTGGGCGGGTATCATCAAGGCCTGAGCTTTTCTTCGCGCCCACCTACTGGCATTATGCTTGTAGGGCTTCAGGGTTCCGGGAAGACTACCACTGCTGCAAAGCTGGCAGTGATGATGAAGAGGGAGGGTAAATGGCCACTGATGGTGGCGGCAGATGTATATCGCCCAGCCGCCGTTGAGCAGTTGATCACCTTGGGGAAAGGGATTGGAGTGGAGGTCTTCTATGAGGATAGCGATCCCGTGGCTATCTGTGCTCATGCTATGGAGGAGGCCAGGAGTCGGGGCATGGATGTGGTGATTATGGATACTGCGGGCCGGCTTCACATAAACGAGACACTTATGAGGGAGCTGGAGCAGATAAGGGAGAGGACCCTTCCCCAGGAGATCCTTCTCGTGGCCGATGCCATGACAGGTCAGGAGGCAGCCAATGTGGCCAGGACATTCCATGAGCGGTTGGGGCTTACTGGTGTAGTGCTTACCAAGATGGATGGTGATGCAAGGGGTGGCGCTGCTCTCTCTATTAAGGCTGTAACGGGCTGTCCTGTGAAGTTTGTGGGTATGGGGGAGAAGGTGGAGCAACTGGAACCCTTCCACCCAGACCGCATGGCATCGAGGATCCTCGGTATGGGGGATGTGCTGAGCCTCATCGAGAGGGCAGAGCGTGCATTCACTGAGCAGGAGGCCCAGCAGCTTCAGGAGAGGCTAATAAAGGGTACCTTTACCTTGGAGGACTTCAGGGAGCATTTAAGGGGCCTTAGGAAGATGGGTTCTATTGATCAGATCCTGAAGATGTTGCCCGGGATAGGGGGTATGAAAACTGCCTTAAAGCAGATTAAGATAGACGATAGGCAGATTGCTAGGATGGAGGCCGTGATCAACTCTATGACACCCCAGGAAAGGGCCAGGCCAGCGATCATCAACTCCAGTCGTAAGAGGCGGATCGCTCGTGGGAGTGGCACCACTGTTCAAGAGGTGAATCGGGTATTGAAGCAGTATGCCCAGATGCAGAAGGTGATGAGGGGGGCCAAGAAGGGGAGCAGGGGGAAGATGGCAAAGAGGATGAGGGATATGCCCTTTGGCCCAGACATCATGAACATGATCCACTAAGGAGGAGGTGAAGGGAGTGGTAAAGATCAGGCTGATGCGCATGGGTGCTAAAAAGAGGCCTTTTTATCGGATTGTGGTGGCCGATTCCAGGGCTCCTGCCGATGGAAGGGCCTTGGAGATTCTGGGCTATTATAATCCCCTCACCGATCCCCCTGAGGTAAGGGTAGACTTGGATCGTGCCAAGTTCTGGATTGATAGAGGGGCCCAGCCGACGGCCCAAGCCAGGGCCATACTTAGGCTTTCTGGCATGTAGTGTATAATCCCGCCCTCTCAGGAGATGGAAGACTTTATACGGAGGTGGTTTCCATGTTGAAGGAACTGGTTGAGAAGATGGCCAAGGCGCTGGTAGATAATCCGGACAAGGTGGAGGTGGTAGAGGTAGAGGGGGAGAAGACTACCGTGGTAGAGTTGAGGGTGGCCCCGGACGATCTTGGAAAGGTGATAGGCCGGCAGGGGAGGACGGCCAGGGCCATGAGGACCATTCTTTCCGCGGCTGCAACCAAGGGGAACAAGAGGGCGGTACTGGAGATCTTGGAATAGCAGTAGGTCATAGGCTGGGTCTCTGGGGTGGAAAGAACGGGTGACTGCCCGTTCTTTTTTCTCCCTTATGGTAAGGTATCTATGGAGGATGAGTGGGTTGCTATATGCAGGCTGGTAAGACCCCATGGTGTAAGGGGAGAAGTGAAGGGTGTCTCACTTACCGATGTTGTGGAGAACCTATTGGGGAGGGAATGGATTTACTGGGTTCAGGGCAGTATACGTCGAAGGTTAGAAATAGAATTTGCTCGTCTGCAGGGTCTATTCATCGTCTTCAAGTTTAGGGGTGTGGAAGACAGAGAGGCTGCTCAGGAGTTGGTTGGTGGGCATCTGGAGATCCCTGTGAATGAGTTGGTTCCTCTGCCGCCCGGGGAATTCTATTGGTATCAACTTCTCGGATTAGATGTATATACCTTAGAAGGCGAGCATCTGGGTGTCCTGGAGGAGATCATGGAGACTGCGGGTCATGATGTGTATGTAGTAAGGAAGGGGAATGAGGAGATACTGATCCCCGCTGTGAGGGAGGTGGTGAGGCAGGTCTCATTGGAGGAGGGGCGTATAGTCGTTAGTCTGCTGGAGGGGCTCAGGTGAGGTTCTATGTGGTTACTATCTTTCCCAATGTATTGGAGGCCCTGGACTTTAGCATCTTAAGGCTGGCCCAGCAGAAGGGCCTGTTAGAGGTAGTGCCTGTCAATCCTCGGGACTTTGCTCAGGATAAGCATAGGACTGTGGACGATGAGCCTTACGGTGGGGGGGTGGGGATGGTGTTGAAACCTGAGCCTTTGGTAGCCGCCATAGAGGAGGTGAGACGTTGCGACCCTGGGGTTCAGGTGTACCTTCTCTCTCCTCGGGGTCTTCCCTTCAACCAATCTATGGCCCAGAACCTGGCCCATATGCACTCTGTAGTTCTGGTTTGTGGTCGTTACGAGGGGGTAGATGAAAGGGTAAGGTCTTATGTAGATGGCGAGATATCCCTGGGGGACTTTGTCATGGCTGGTGGGGAATTGGCATCTATGGTAATCATAGAGGCCGTTGCCAGGCTTGTTCCCGGAGTGCTGGGTGCTCAGGAGTCCTTGGAGGAAGAAAGCTTTGTAGATCATCTTTTAGAGTATCCTCAGTATACCAGGCCTTCCCTTTACAGGGGCATGGAGGTGCCAGCTGTATTGCGCTCCGGGGATCACCATGAGGTCTCCAGATGGCGTCGGTTTCAAAGGATCAAAGTCACATGGGAAAGGAGGCCCGATCTCCTATCCCGTGCTGCCTTGACAGCCGAAGACAAAGCATTCCTGGAGCTGCTCCTTAGGGGTAAAGACCCATGGGAGCATTGAGGTATTACCTGGCCCTACTTCACTACCCTGTCTATAACAAGGAGGGGTGGGTGGTGGTTTCATCTATAACAAACCTGGACATCCATGACCTCTCCAGGTTAGTGAAAACTTATAATGGTCGGGCCCTTTATATGATAACCCCTTTGGAGAACCAGAGGGCTATGATAGAGCGAATATGTGCCCATTGGAAAAGTGGTTTTGGCGCGACTTACAACCCCAACAGGGGTGAGGCGCTGGAGCTGGTGAGGGTCATCCCTTCCTTAGAGGATATGGCAAATGAAATCACAAAGGAGGAGGGAGAACCTCCCATCCTGGTGGCCACATCTGCAAGGGAATGGGAAGGAAGCCTTATTGGTTATAGTGAGTTAGGGGAAATGATCCTTAAGGGCGACGATCCTGTGGTCATCCTTTTTGGTACAGGATGGGGATTAACCCAGGAAGTGATAAGGGGTTGCCATTACTTGCTGAGGCCTATAAAAGGGATGAGTCGTTACAATCACCTTTCTGTGAGGTGTGCAGCTGCTATTGTGTTGGACAGGCTATTTTTCAAGGAGGAGTAGACCATGAGCGAGGAAATCATCAGGTCCATTGAGTCCAGGTACCTGAGGGATGATCTCCCCGACTTTAAAGTGGGTGACACTGTACGTGTGTACTTCAAGATTAGAGAGGGGGACAAGGAGAGGATACAGCCCTTTGAGGGGGTAGTTATACGCTTTCAAGGGGCCATGAACAGGAGAACGTTTACTGTGAGACGCATAACCGGTGGTTTGGGGGTAGAAAGGACCTTCCCTTACCACTCTCCCAGGTTGGAGAAGATAGAGGTTCTCCGCAGGGGTAAGGTGAGGAGGGCCAAGCTCTACTATCTCAGGGAGCGTATGGGTAAGGCTGCCAGGGTGAAGGAAAGGTTCTACGCTCGTGAAAACAAGAAGTGATTGGATGGCCGTTTCATTTTTGTAGGCATCATAGGAGTTTTTATTCGTGAGTGGAATTACCAAATTCAAGACCTGACCCCCAAAGCTCCTTGCACAATCCTGATCCCTCTTAGCGCCCTCCTCCATTTCCTGAGCATCTGGGGTTTTCCCCTGTCCTCCCACTTGCCCATAAAAGTGATGAGGAAGGAGAAGAGTATAAGCTGGACATCCAGGGGAAAAGACTGGTTTTCTATATAGAACAAATCATACCTCAGCTTGTGCCTGGGGGGAGTGTCGTATTTCCCATAAACCTGAGCTACCCCTGTGAGTCCAGGCTGAACCTGGAATCTCTCCATAAACCCGGGGATCTCCCTGGTGAACTCCTCCACCAGCTCCGGCCTTTCAGGCCTCGGTCCCACAAAGCTCATATCACCCTTAAAGATGCTCCAGAGCTGAGGCAGCTCGTCCATGGCCGTGGCCCTCAGGACTCTGCCCACCCTGGTCACCCGGTGATCATTCTCGGAAGCCCAGACCGCTCCAGTGCGTTTTTCCGCATCGGGGATCATGGAACGAAACTTGTAGACCTTAAAAACTCTGCCCCCTTTTCCCACCCTCTCCTGGCTGTAAAAGACAGGTCCCCCATCCTCCAGCTTTATGGCAGCAGCAATCAACAGCCACAGAGGGAGAGAAGCGATAAGACCAATGCCAGAAAAAAATATGTCAAAAATGCGCTTCAAAAGTGAAGTATGATCCAGCCCACCCATACACCCCACCCACTAAAGAGACCAGAAGTTTGTAAAAGTATAGTCAAAAGTACTGAAGAAGTAAAGCAACCTACTTTCTCCAGGTTTTTCCTGGCATCTGGTCTATTTGGTCTATCTGGTCGGCATGGGTGAGAAAGGGTTTATACCGTTTATTGGGTTTGTTGGGTTGAGGCAGGAAAGGCGAGAAATGCGGGAAATGCGAGACAGGCAGGGAAAGCCTCATTTCGCTAACTCCACTGATTTTAGTGATTTCTAATTTCACACTCAACGCCTATGCCTTCAATCCCTTAATCCTTACTCCTTACTCCTTAATCCTACCAATCAGTTCAAGATGGTGCTGGGCGGCTACGGTGAGGGAGAGATTCCGCTCTGCATACTGCCTGCCCCCTTCTGCCCGTCTCATCCCTCTTTTCCATTTGTAAAAAGGGTGTCTTTGACATCTTTTAGCACTTAAGCAAACTCTAAAACCAGCTTAACCGCCTCTTCCACCTGGGCCATAACTTCCCTCTCCAACGTCCCGATTCGTTCAACAAACCTCCCCTTGGATATGGTGAGCAACTGCTCGGCTTTTACATAAGATCTCCTCTTCAATCCATTCCTGGGCGAGGGTTCCACAGGCACGTGAAAGGGAACGGGCTTACCTCTGGTGCTTACTGCAACCACTATCGTATTGGGATATCTGGGGTTAGAGCTGGCAGCATCCGTTTGAACGACCAAGGCAGGCCTGAGCCCCTGCTGCTCTGATCCTCTTCCAGGGGACCAATCAACCCACCAGATCTCTCCCCGCCGAACATCCCTGCTCATTCCCCAAGCACCACACGTCTCTGAGCCTCAAAGGCATACTTCACATCCACCTCTTCTGCATCATCAGCCACCAGAGAGAAGCAGTCAAACAACCTTTTTCTTCTCTCTTCCTTCAACTTTTCCTCCAAAAGCTCACGCATGTAGCAGGAGAAGCTTTTCCCTTTCTCCTTGGCCATTTCTTTCGCCCCTTGGTATATCTCTGGAGGGAGACGGAGAGTTAAAGCCACCTTCTTCATCTGCACCCACCTCACGATTCATTTTCTAGTGTCCTTAGAATATACCATAAACTGATACCTATCAAGGACATTAAAAGTTCTGGTCTATTTTGTCGGGCTGGGCGAGGCAGGCGGGAAAAGCGCGCAATGCGACCTACGAAGTGGAATAGTAGAAAATAGGGTGCTGGTTTTGAGGGGGTGGCAGGTTCCTTATAAAGGGGCAGGGGAAATTACCAAATTCAAAATCCGACCCCCAGGGTATGCCCTCCCTCAAGGCACAAGGGAAAAACCCAATACTTCAAAGTCCCTGTCGTACCCGAAAACCCTGTCAATGCCCATCTGCCTCATTACAGCAAAGCTTGTGCAATCGGTGTAGCTGAAGCGGTGGTCATCATACCTTACAAAGATCTCCCATGCCCTTCTCCTAAGGTTCCTGTCCACCTCTACCAGATCAACCACTGAGCTTTTTAGTAACGATTCTCCCAAAATCACAGCCTCCCCATGCCCCACCCTCATCCTCACAATGGTCACCGTCTCATCGAATACATAATCTGTGGTGACCAGGGGAATCCTCTCTTTCCTCAAATACTCAGCCACTTCCCTGGCCGTCTGGTGATTCTGATCCCTCCTATCGTACAGAGCAAGCCAGGCACTGGTATCCACAAAGATCACTTCCCTTCCACCTTGTAAAGGTAGTAATCATGCCTCGATGAGAGATCTCCCCAGGTGCTCTCTGCTTTGCCAATTAAGCTCCACACCGGATCCTTATCCCAATCCACCCTCTTCTTACGTTCCAGGTATTCCATCACGGCCACCCGCACCACCTCGGCCATACTGACCCCTTCCTTCTCTGCCTCCTCTTTCACCTTTTGGAGAAGCTCCTCAGGAAAATAAAGCTGAGTCCTTTTGGACATTTTCACCTCCATTAGCTGTATACAGTATACATATACATCATACCCTGATCTGTCAACCTATTTGGTCTATTTGGTCTGTTTGGTTGATCTATGTGAGAAAGGCGAAACAAGCGCGAAAAGCAAGACAAGCGAGAAAAGTGGGAAAGCGAGAAAGGTGGTAAGGCGGGAAAAGCGCGCAATGCCACCTACGAAGCGGGATAATAGAACATGGGCGAGAAATGCGAGACACGCGGGAAAAGCGAGATTAACTTTACCCCTTCAATCCTTAATCCTCTAATCCTTACCCCTACATACACCACCGACTAAGTGGCTCAAAAGCGCTCCAATACTGGCTTTAACACCGCGCCTGCGAAGCAGAACAGGTATGGGCCTCAGATCTCCTTTAACCCCACTGCTATTTTTAAAGCCTCGTCCAATCTCAACATCGTATCTTCGGGCAGTACACCGAGTTTCCCAAGGACCTTCTTTTGTCTATAGCCCTTATCTGAAGGAGTAGAACTTTAGATTTCCGGGTTAATCCAGCTTCAGGGGGTTTTATCAAAACCTCAAAGGGGTAAACCCTATCCGTTTTTTAGTAGTTAGAGCGGCCACGATCACCACAGGGCTATACTTATTTATGATATCTGGAGAGATTACCACAGCCGGTCTTTTACCAGCCTGCTCAGATCCTTCCACAGGATCCAGCCGAACCCACACAACGTCCCCTCTACCTCTTCTTCCAGGGGATGAAACTCCTTCTCCACCTCCATATAAACCTCGGCCATCTCCTGGCACCCCTCCAGGATTTCCTTCCTGAGCCTCTCCCTTTCTTTTTCCTCAATCCACCTTGAAACAAGCTCAGTGATCACCCTACTCCTCTCCCTCTTAGGTACAATCTCCTCAAATCGCCTCCATAAAGGCTCGGTAAGGGAATACGTTCTCTTTATAACCTTAACCCTATTTCCCATGCCCTCTACTCCTACAAAACAATACTTTCAGGAAAACCTTTCAGATCAACTTGTGCACGGTCCATCTGGCTTATTTGGTCGGTCTGGTCTATCTAGTCTATCTGGTTTCTTTGGTCTATCTGGTCCGTTTAGTCTATTGGGTTGTTGCGTTGATTGGGTTTGTTGGGTTGGGCGGGAAAAGCGAGAAAAGCAAGAGCAAGACTATTAGGAAAAGCGGAAAGCCCAGTGCCACCTGAGAAGTGGGATAACAGAACTTGCAGGAAGTGAATCACTCACTGCCCACCGATCCCAATTTCCCCCAGGATTCAGGCCCTGCCACCTCAACCAAACCTCTAAACTTCCTAAAATCCTTCAAATTCTCAGTGCAGAGGATGCCCAATCCATTCTCAAGGAGCGTAGCTACCAGCACCACGTCCCAGAACCTTATCCCAGTTATTCCCCTTGAGGTAGAAAGCTCCACCGCCCTTTTAACGATACCAGGAGTCACAACCAAAACATCAAACAAGCCAGATCCAAGAAGGGAGCCTATCTCCTCTCCGGCCTCTTTAGGATTCAAAGGAGCACATAAACCACCTACCGACCGGGTAATAGACACATAGAACTCCCCCAGTACTTGGGTAGAAATGAAGGCCTTGAGTTTGCCTCTTTTTACACCACCAATAAGAGCCAGGGCTTCCGCATGAAACCTACGGGTTGTATCGATGCAGGTAACCAAAACATTGGCATCCAGGAAAACCTCAGTCATACAGATCCTGGCGGCTGAAATCCTTCACCCCAATAGCCCTGGGCTTGGGCCACTCCTCCTTGGCTCTTTCCTTTAGAATGGAAGCCTTCACCAGAGATTTCCTAATAAGATCGGTAACAGTAGTTCCCCTCTTCTCAGCCTCTTCCATCAAAGCCTTCTTTTCCTCCACGGGGATCCTTATTGTGAGTGTCGTTTTAGGCTCTTTTATTCTTGACCTGGCCCGGGTTTTCATAAACACCTCCCTGTTTTTGCACTATCAATATAGTTCAAAATGTCGTCTAAATCTACCCCCCTCTCATGTGATCCACTTACCCAAACCTTATCTCCCACCTGAAACTGGTTTTGAGTCTGTTGCGTTTATAGCGTCATTTACACCACCTACGAAGTGGTGTAAAGGCGCTCCAGTGCTGGGTTTGTTCTACCTACGAGGTGGAATAGGTGGGCATTGGGGGGTGTTGGTGGGTTTTGAGGAGGTGGCAGATTCCCTCAAAAGGGGAAATTACCAAATTCAAGATCTGACCCCCAAGGAGAAAACCCGCTTTCCCTTCCTCCACAAGCTCTGAAACGCCTGTCTTGCTCCCTTACCAGATGACCTTCACTGAGTATCGGGCGATCCGCGGATCGGCAGTTAGGATTGGAAAGTTTTCCAATTGAGCCTGAACGATGAGCAAACGGTCAAAGGGATCTCGATGGTGATCCGGAAGATTGTAAACATGCAGGGCATGGCTCATCTGGATAGGCAAGCTCTCAATGGCGTTGAGGGCCATCTGCTCGGGAATAAAGCGCTCAGGAGCATCGGGCAACTGTAATCTACCAAGCTTGGCCTTAATCGCTATCTCCCAACCGCTGGCAGCGCTGAGGAACAGCTCATTCTCCCCATCACTGATGATCTCGCGAACTTTCCTGGACAGCCGGGGATCGCCGGTAATCCACCACAGGAATGTATGGGTATCTAATAGAGCCCTCATCCCTCGAATTCCCTGAGAATGGCTTCAGGCAGCGGCGCATCGAAATCAGGGGCGATGGTCACTTTCCCTTTCGCGCTTCCGGGAAGACGCCGCGCCGGCCGCTCCACCACCGGGACCAGCCTGGCGATGGGCTTACCGGCCTTGGCGATGATGACCTCCTCCCCCTCTTTCACCCGCGCTAAGAGCTTGGAGAAGTGGGTCTTCGCCTCGTGAATGTTCACCTGCACTGGCATTGTATTCACCTCCATCTACTGCCACTTTTCATTATAGACTAAGTCACGGACTAAGTCAAATTAGCCCCTCCGGCTCTCCTTCCCCGCTGCTTCTTAGCGCTCATTCATAGTAAATAAATGTTCTTATATTTGCCTTGGATGTCCTTGGTGGCATTCCGCGTATCGAAGATCAGCTTCGCATGCTTGGCGATAAAGTCTCAGTTGTAGTTAGAATGATCTGTAAGGACAAGCACACAATCCTGTACAGTCAGTAACCCCTCGTTCAACTCTTGAGACCGCCATTCTTGGTTCAGATATTCCAACCGCGGCACATAAGAATCATTATAAGCCACTCCTGCACCTTTCTGCAGGAGTAGCCCGATGATGTCCAGCGCCGGCGATTCACGGATATCGTTAACATCGCGTTTATAAGCCACGCCCAGAATTAGGATCTTAGCGCCCTTGAGCGGCTTACCCTGTTGATTTAGAAGGTCAGCTACTCGCTCCACCACATAAGCAGGCATCTGGCTGTTGACCTTGCCTGCAAGCTCGATAAAGCTGGTATCGGCCTGATAAGTCTTGGCCTTCTGGTCTCCATGAGTCTCTCTATCCTTTTCAAGCTCCCATACCTTTTATTCACCGAAACCGAGGCGGGCATGAGGCTGGAGTCGTACTGGTAACCCACCTCCTTTATGATCTCCACAGCCCAGGGGGTGATGGAAAAGCTGGGCGCCCTATAACTCCACTCCACTCCGTAAGCGGAAAAGAGGCCACAACTCAGGATCCCACTCCAGTTGCAGACGCATACCGGAGAACCTCTAACTCTGAGCCGCTCCGAATGGACGCATCGGCCCTTTTCAGAAGTTCATCGGTCACTTCGTCCGATAGGTAGTACTCCCCGCAGTTCTCACAAACCTCGGCTGGAACCCCTTTGAAAATCACAGTAGCATCTCCCCTGGTAAGGGTAACTGTCACCCAACCAGGCTTCGTTTCCCCCTGCTTGCAGATAACGCATTTCATAACTCCCTCCTCTTCCTAAAACCGTCCTCCCATAAATCCGGATCCGGTGAGTATACCGTAACCACAATGCAAAGCCTGCTTTCGCTCTCAACAGCCACCACTACATGAAGAGGCTCATTGTCGACCCAGCCCAACATCAAAAAACTGGGATATGGCTTATCCTCCAAATATTCTGCAATTACCTCACCTACCAGCACGACTCTTACAACATCACCTCCCACAATACCCCTCTCAAACACCCTTCTTATAGCGTGAGAACTAAACCTAATCTCTTTACAATCCATTTAACTTATCCACCCTGCAAAGCCCAGGTCTTCGTTATTTAACCAGGCTTCTTCGCCACTTTCTGACCAATTTGTTAGGATACTTCACCTACAAAGTAGTGTAAAGGAACTCGTACACTATAATAACAGGCTAATTGTGCCAAATACACCTATCGAACTAAAAACAGGGATAGGTGATTTATTGCATCTATCTGGTTGATCTGGTTAAAACAGGCGAGAAAGGTGGTAAGGTGGGAAAAGCGCGCAATACCACCTACGAAGTGGGATAGTAGAAAATAGGGTGCTGGTTTTGAGGGGGTGGCAGGTTCCTTATAAAGGGGCAGGGGAAATTACCAAATTCAAGACCTGACCCCCAAGGCATTTACACCTCCAGTAAAGTGAGCCAAAGTCTGGATCGGTTTCTTATAGACATTTTCGTGTGCAGTAACCCAAAACTCTTCAGAGATTATCCCCCCTGAAGAACCTCCTGGGGGGATATAACCCTAAGGTCCCTGAAGTACTCGCGATAAAACCCTCTATCCCTCGTCAGCAGACAGTCACACTGCACCAGTGCATGTCCACCTATCAGAAAATCGGCCGCTATCCGCCTCTTCCCCTGCCCCCGTCCCCTCTCGAGGTACTCAGCCCAACATTTAGCGGCCATCAAGGCTGCCTCACGGCTTATCGCCAAAAACTGGATCCCCATCCGCTCCAACGTGTTAACAAGAACATCCTGAACCCCAGCATAGGCCACCGACACCTCAGCCCATACAACCTCGCAAGCCACCACCACTCCCTCACGCAAGCTCCTTTTCAAGGCTTCCTTGGACATGAGCCCGTAAACCGGATCTGGCTCAAGGATGTCTATTAATACGTTTGTATCAACGGCGGTAATCACCTATCCTTCCCTGAGCTCCCTCAGGATATCATCCGTACGCCTCCTGCGGCCAAACTTTCCATAAGCCTGATCTACAGGATCCATATTATCCACCTTCACCGCTATCAGCCGCCCCCCTTCCTCTACAAACTCCAGAACCGTTCCAGGACGGATACCCAACCGATCCCGCAGTGCCTTGGGTATGGTAACCTGCCCCCGTTCAGCCACTTTTACTCTCATGACAACCTCCTTGGTATGTATTCTGAAGCATGAATTCATACCTGTCAAGATTGCATACAAACATCCTCCAACTTGATGGCATTGGCTATGAGCAACCGCTCTAACCCCCTTCCTGGAAACCGGTCAACCTGCCAGATTTCACCTCGCTGCACGCTCCCGGTCATTCCTATGGAATAGGAAGAGACTCACTGCCACTGTTCCCCTACTTCCACTCACCCATTTTACCGGTTAACTATTTGGTCCATTTGGTCTATCTGGTCTTTCTGGTCCGTCTTGTCTATCTGGTCGATATGGGCGAGAAAAGCACACAGTTCCACCTACGAAGTGGTTCAAAGGCGCTCCAGTTCTGAGTTTGAACCACCTACGAAGTGGAATTTAGCTTGGGTAAATCTCAAAAACCCGGAACAACCTAAGGTCAATATGGGAAACTGCCAAATCCAATGGTAAACTCCAGGGTTACTCATCACCCTGTGATGCATCTCTGCTACGCGTATAGTCAGCAGGTAAGCCAAGGAAGCAGCCGACCTCCTTAAGGAATCGATCGAGATCCGAAAGGTTCTCTCGTAGGATCCGATGGACCTCCTCATCATCTGCTTCCCAGTAAAGGTGGACCAGGCGATTACGGAACTTTGCCATACGAATGAGCTGGGGGAGGAAATCGGAGGAGAAAGCCCCAGCTTCTCTTAAAACGCGAAATGTGTCGGCATAGTCTTCCGGTGCCCGAAAGCGGTTCTTGCTTATAAGGTGATGACAAAGATCGATTGCTGCCTCGATGGCTACGATGAAGTGATATTTGGCACTACCGACCTTGTGAGGATCCTGAAGGAATTCCTTTCGTGGGAGAGCTTGCAGTTCAGCGAGTCGAGCACGAGCCTTGAGAATCTCCGAGATAAAGCGGCGGACCCGTTCCTCATCGTACGCCACTGCCAAGGCCCAACACCTCCATAAGATAAGCTTGCTGAAAGGGCGCAAAGTCAAAGTATTGAGAAAAGGCCCGTGTCTCAAAATCAACTCTGAGGGTCTCCTCCCGAGAGAAAAGCAACAGCCCTTCTCGGATCACCCTATAGCGAAAGGCAAGAGGCGCTCGGTTGAGAAGTCGAACATCCACCGGAAGGAGGTATCCGGCTTCTTCGAGGACTTGCTCCAACTCCACCTCCAACCTAAGTTCATAGCTCAAACTCGAGGTTCCCTCTGCGCTCGAATAGACAGCGAGATCAACGTCGTGAAAGGGCCCACCGGTGAGGAACGAACCATGCACATAAGCGAAGGCTAAGGTACTCTCCTGAAGCAGCCTCTCCCGCAAGGCTGTGAGAACAGCCTCTTGCTCCTCAGGCCCAAAAGGTAAATGGAGCTTCCGCTCTTCCAGATCGTGCTTATGCTTATAGGTTCGCATAAAAATACCATAGTCAACTTATAAAGTTTATGCAAGATTTCCCCGGCATTGTGCCAGACTTAAACGATTAAACCGGAATCATCTGTCTATCTGCCCACGAAAAATCCCACGTATACCTCAGTGCGGAACAACGCAGAAAATTGACTCCACTATCTCCCCTCATTTCTTTCATTTACACCACCTACGAAGTGGTGCAAAGGCGCTCCAGCGCTGGGTTTGGACCACCTACGAAGTGGAACTGAGGGCTTTTCACTCTTCGGATCTCTCCTGATCTAATAACCTCTCCAGCCAAACATTTGTGTCAACCAAATACACCTCAATCGCCTCGCCATTCCAGTGCCTTCTTCTGTAATTCAAGTGAGGAATATCGAGCCTTATATTTGCTCAAAGCCCCAGCCCAATCCTGACGCATTATATATCCCTCTTTTTTCTTCCTTCTCTCTAAGAGAAAGCGAGCAAAATCTTCCACTTCTCGCTGAAGTTCAGGAGGCAACTGTTCAATAAGTTCTTTCAAGGCAGCCACCATAACCCCCTTACGCTTTCTATGCTATTTCACAATAACATAAAGCCACGGTAATGGGCAAAGGACATCTGGTCGGTCGGGTAAATCTGGGCGAGAAATGCAAGACGCGCGAGAAAAGCGAGATTAACTTCACCCCTTCAATCCTTAATCCTCTATTCCCCTACCTCTTTACATATGCCACCTACAAAGTGGAATAGAATCGGCAAGGTTCTCATCTATCCAGTAAACGAT
>WFSL01000038.1 GCA_015486015.1 Aquificota bacterium
CCCTCTGCTCCCATACCTGCAAAAGAGGATATCCCTCCCTATTTACATAGACAATGACGCCAACCTCTTTGCCTTGGGGGAATGGCGATGGGGGGCAGGAGAGAGAAAGAGTCCTCTGGTCTGTCTCACATTGGGAACTGGGATTGGAGGGGGTATCATTTATGACAACGGCGCCATCTGGCACGGCAGCCATGGTACAGGGGGTGAACTGGGTCATATCACCGTAGACATGAACGGCCCCTCTTGCAACTGTGGAAACAGAGGGTGTTTGGAGGCCATGGCCTCAGCAACGGCCTTGGAAAGGTGGTTTCGGACAGCCTTGAAATCCGGGAGGTCCTCCTTAGCGCCCCAAGACGCCAAGGCCAAGGAGATATTCGAGGCCGCCTGTGATGGAGATCCCCTCGCTATAGAGGCCTTCCAATGGGCGGGCAAGAACTTGGGCGTAGGGCTGGCATCACTGGCCAATATCTTCGATCCCAAGGTCATAGTATTGGGAGGTGGACTATCCACCGCAGGAATGTTATTATTGCGGCCAGCCGTGGAGGAGTTCAGAAAGCGGGCCCTTTACTTACAAAGGGAGCTTGTAGAGATAAAGCAGGCCTCCTTGGGAAAATTGGGAGGGGTCCTGGGAGCTGCTCTGCTGGCCCTTAATAAAACTGAAGGAGGAAAATCATGAAGCTGACACTGAGTGTCATCAAGGCCGACATCGGCGGGTATGTAGGGCACAGTCACATGCACCCCAGATTGATGGAGGTAGCCAGTGAGACCTTGGATGGTGCCAAGGCCAGTGGGTTACTCGTAGATTTTAAGGTACTCCACTGTGGCGATGACCTGGAACTCATTATGACCCACACCAAGGGTGAAGAAGACCCAGACATTCACAAACTGAGCTGGGATACGTTTTTGAGATGCACTGAAGTGGCCAAGGAGATGAAGCTCTATGGTGCAGGGCAGGATCTTCTTGCAGATGCCTTCAGTGGCAATGTGAAAGGCATGGGACCAGGTGTAGCGGAGATGGAGTTTGAGGAGAGAAAGAGCGAGCCTGTGATCATATTCATGGCAGACAAGACCTCACCGGGAGCTTGGAACAAGCCGCTCTTCAGGATGTTTGCTGACCCCTTCTGCACTGCAGGCTTGGTCATTGATCCATCCATGCACGGGGGATTCAGGTTCGATGTGCTCGATGTAATAGACAACAAGAGGATAGAGCTGAGTTGCCCCGAGGAGATGTATGACTTGTTGGTCTTCTTAGGAGCCTCCTCCAGGTATATGGTAAGAGGCGTGTACAGAAAGAGCGACGGGGAAGTAGCTGCTAAGGCTTCTGTCCAGCGCCTCAACATCATGGCTGGCCGGTATGTAGGAAAGGATGATCCTGTACTCATCGTCAGGTCACAAAGCGGATTTCCAGCAGTTGGAGAGGTCTTGGAGCCCTTTTCCTTCCCCCACTTAGTAGAGGGGTGGATGAGGGGGTCTCACAACGGTCCATTTATGCCTGTCTCCTTCAAGGATGCAAATCCCACACGATTTGATGGTCCCCCCAGGGTAATTGCTGCTGGATTCCAACTATGTGGAGGGATGCTGGTAGGCCCAGTGGACATGTTTGATGATCCCAGCTTCGACTATGCCCGCCAGAAGGCCTTGGAGATCGCCGAATATATGAGGAGACACGGCCCATTTGAACCTCACAGGCTGGGATTAGAGGAGATGGAGTATACTACACTCCCCTCAGTAATGGAGAAGCTAAAGGGTAGATTCGAGTCACTCGATTAAAGCCTGGCCCGAGTGGCTTCCAACAGAGAGAAGGGGTGAAGGGTTGAAGAAGAGGTTGCTGTACCGATCACCCCTTCTTCTGCTCACTACGGTGGGTTTTGTTGTCTTTATATGCCTCGTCCTCCACTTCTGGTCTACTGCCCTTCCCCCTCCCATCGGAAGTGCTGTCAGGTGGGTCTTCACGCTCTCTACTACATGGATGGGATGGGGGGCATACCCACTTTCAGCTTTCCTTCTCCTCCTTGGAGCGGCCATTATCCTTAAGGTAGGGCCTGGCGTCATTCCCTATCTATGCTTCTTAGGATTAGGCTCCCTGCTTCTGGATTTAATCCTATACCTTCTTGGCAAGGTAACAGCAGGGCGGATAGGGACATGGCTTGCATCAGAGATCACATCCTATATAGGATCTTATGGACTTTTCGTACTTGTATGCCTTTTCTCCGTGGGACTTCTGTTTACTGTTGGCTTTCATAAACTAATCATTTACTTGTCCAAAGGCGTGGCAAAGGCCTGGCAGCTAACCTGGGGTACCAAACCTCTTAAGCGGGCATCCCTATGTACCCCCAAGAATGGAGAGAGGGGTATTCCCACCTTAGAGACGATCATCCCTAAGAAAGAGGATGAAGTGGAGGTGACCCCTCCAACAGACATCGAGGCAATGGATAGAGATACTGCAGAGGAACCCGTCTATATCAAGGAAACGCTGGTACGCCCAAAGAAAGGGAAAGTGGGCAGATATAAACTGCCCCCCTTGGACCTCCTGGACTATCATCCTCCCATCAAGGACAAAATCAACCACACCCTCTTAGAGAAGAAGGCCCTTCAACTTGAGGATAGGCTGAGCAACTACGGTGTACTCGGCAAAGTGGTAAGCATCCATCATGGACCTGTGGTTACCATGTTCGAGTTTCAACCTGCCCCAGGAGTAAAGGTGAGCAGAATAGCCAATCTGGCAGACGACATAGCTATGGCCATGAAGGCCATGGGGGTGAGGATAGTGGCCCCTATACCCGGGAAGGATGTAGTGGGTATAGAGATACCTAATGAGCAGAGGGAGACCGTTTACTTCAGAGAGATTGTAGGCTCGGAGAGATTCAATAAGTCCCCCTCTCCCCTTACCATGGCCTTGGGAAAGGATATATTTGGGAGGTCCTTTGTCTCGGATCTCAAGAAGATGCCTCATCTCCTCGTGGCAGGGGCCACGGGCTCAGGCAAGAGCATTGGACTCAACACTATAATTTCTTCTATTCTCTATAAGGCCACCCCCGAGGTGGTGAAGTTCATTATGGTGGACCCAAAGATGTTAGAGTTCTCCGTCTACAATGGGATCCCCCATCTCATCACTCCGGTGATTACAGACCCCAGAAAGGCGGCCTCTGCCCTGAGTTGGGCAGTATCCGAAATGGAGAAGAGATACGTGATGCTCACAGAGGTAGGGGTGAGGAACATCCAGAGCTACAACAAACAGGCAGAAGAGCGCCTTCCATATATCGTTATACTCATCGACGAGCTGGCAGACCTCATGATGATCGCTGCGAGGGAGGTAGAGACCCTCATAGCACGTCTCGCCCAGAAGGCCAGAGCTGCGGGGATCCACTTGGTGGTGGCTACCCAAAGACCCTCAGTTGACGTAATCACAGGCCTTATCAAGGCCAATTTCCCCAGCAGAATATCCTACAAGGTAAGCTCGAAGGTAGACTCCAGGACTATTCTGGACACCATGGGAGCAGAAAAACTACTGGGCCTGGGGGACATGCTGTTTCTACCCCCAGGGACCTCAGAGCTTATCAGGCTCCATGGGGCTTACATCTCCGATGACGAAATTTACAGGATTGCGGAATTCTGGAGAACCCAGGGAGAACCCACCTTCGATGAAGAGGTGGTGGCGCGCCCCATAGTAGAGGACGGCGAAGGGATAGGTGACCTGCACGATGAGCTATATCCTCAGGCGGTAGAGCTTGTAGTGAGGACAGGCCATGCCTCGGCCTCCATGATCCAGAGGTACCTGAAGATCGGGTACAACAGGGCAGCAAGACTCATAGAGCGCATGGAGACAGAGGGCATTGTAGGTCCGGCACAAGGGAGCAGGCCCCGGGAGGTCCTCCGTACTCCCCAAGAGCTGAAAGAGATCCTCCAAGAAGGAGAATAAGCAAAGGATTTCACGTTCAATGCAACATGAAAGGCTAATTCCCTATGCTGGAGGAGTAAAGTCCATCTCAGGATCCAAGGAGGTTATCACCTCCGTAAGGAGATCCACAGCCACTTCCACATCCCGGAGAGAGATCACTTCCACTGGGGTATGCATATACCTGTTGGGGATAGAGATTAGAGCTGTAGCCACTCCACCCCTGCTAATCTGTATGGCATTGGCATCGGTACCAGTGGCCCTGGGTTCCCCCGAGAGCTGGTAGGGAAGACCCTTCTCCTTTGCCTTCTCCTCCATAAGACGGGAAAGAATAGGATTGATGTTGGCACCCCTGTGGAGTATGGGGCCCGACCCTACCTTTACATCCCCTACTCTCTTCTTGTCCACCTCTGGATAGTCAGTGGCGAAACCCACATCCACCGCTATTCCTACCTGAGGATCTATGGAGAAGGCACTGGTCCTCGCCCCCCTCAGCCCAAGCTCCTCCTGCACCGTAGCCACACCGTAAACTGCTACCCCGAGGGGAAAATGGGCAATGTGTCTCAACACCTCGATCACCGTAAAAGCGCCGATCCTATCATCCGTTCCCCTGGCCACAAGCATATCATTGAGCAGCTCCACCACAGGGACGTCCACCACTATGGGATCTCCAGGACTCACCCTCTCCATGGCCTCTTCCCTACTGGATGCGCCGATGTCGATCCAGAGCTGATGTATCTTTAAGGGTTTACCCTTCTCATCCTCCTCCATGAGGTGAATGGGTTTCTTGCCTATCACTCCCGCTACTGGGCCAGCGCTTGTAAAAATCTTCACCCTTTGCCCGTCCAAAACCCCAGGATCTACCCCTCCAATGGCAGAAAAATAGATGTATCCCCCTTCATCCACATACCTCACCATGAGGCCTACCTCATCGCAATGACCCGCAAGCATCACCCTCATGGGGGCCTCGGGATTCACCACCCCTATAACGTTCCCATGAAGATCCACCCTCACCTCCTGGCAGACCTGGGCCATTTCCCCCTTTATTATGCCCCTGATGCTACCTTCAAAGCCCGAAGGTGAAGGCGTTTCTAACAGCCTCCTTAGCAACCCTGTATCTAAGTCCATCTCAACCCCCTTACAGTAAAGGATGGGTAAAATAGAAGGTGGCCCCCTTCCCCACGGCACCCTCTGCCCATATCTTTCCTCCCAGCTTTTCTACCGCCTTTTTCGCAATGGTAAGCCCCAAACCCGTCCCCTTCTTCCCTGGATGAAGGCGTACAAAGGGCTCGAATATCTCCCGGGCCCTATCCTGCTCAAACCCTTCACCATAGTCCCTCACTGAAAAGAGGTACTCTCTGCCCATTCTCACACATGTCACATCCACCCGGGGAGGATCACCCTTAATGCCAAACTTCTGGGCATTGCTTAGCAAGTTCCTGAGGACAAGTTCTAAAAGGAAGGGGTCGCTTTTCATCAACGGGGGAACGCCTATATTAATCTCCATGGTGATCCCCACCTCCTTGGCCAAGTCCGACCATATCTCTTGCACAATCACATGGGGAGAAAGACTCTCTAAGACTACTTCCCTGTTATCCAGAAGAGAGTATGCCGTCAGGTGTTTCAAGGCAGACTCCAACCTACCCACAGCCCATCTCAGCTCTTGGATAGGAAATCCCTCTAAGGAAGGTTGGGAAACCACCTTCTTAAGATAAACTAAGGGACCTTTCAATTCGTGGGCAGCAGAATAGGCAAAGGATTGGAGCTCCTGATTCCTCTGCTCAAGCTCTTTCAGCAGTTTCTCCTCATCGGCAAGATCAATGGAGACGCCTAACACACCCTGGCAGTGCCTAATGAGCGAGAGACTCATTAGTGCCGGAAGGGTATTTCCCGCATTGTCCAGAAACTCCACTCTATGTATCCCCATCATCCTCTCCCCATTAAAGAGAGAGGCAACCGTTTCCCTCACCACCTTTGCATGCGAGGGTGGAAGAAGCTCCCAAATCTCCTTCCCTATAAAACCCTCTAATGCACTGAGTGGGTACCCTAAAGTAAGGACAAAAGAGGCGTTAACGAACGTGATAATCCCTTCTCTATCTATCTGGAAGACGCCCAGAAATGGACTGGCCAAGATACCACTGTACCGTGCAATAATGGGTAACATCTCGCTTAGATGACGTGCCAAGGCACCAGCGTAAGCGGAAAGTGCAGGGAAGATATCTTTAATAGACCTTGTATCCCTCCGCAGGGCAAGATACCCCAATGTCACCCCCTCCCATCTCAAGGGAAGGACAATAACCCCACCCCTAAAACATAGAGCCTGTGACCTCCTTGCCCTCCTCACAACGGCCTTCACCTTTTCAGGGATACAGTCAGAATCCAAATCTTCTGACAATACCAACCATGCCCTCTTACACCCCAAAATGGCATTGAGATCCCGCGTGATATAGTCCTCCAACTCCCTCGGGTCACCGAGAGGCAAAGCCCCACTCGCTGCCCTCCTCGCCCTAAGAGCCATGCCCATCCTACGGATCTTCCGGTTGTAACGCATAGCTCGATAGACGGCACCACCTGCCACCGTACCCAATACCTTCAGCTCATCTACAACAGCCTCATGAGCTGTCTCTCCCTTTTCCAGGATCATAAAACCCATGCTTCCCCTTCTGGCCTGAATGGGTATCACAAGATATGGTGCAAGGGGGGCTTCCAGAGCGTATAGATTGTCTATTGGATATTGGGAAGCCAAGGACAAGAACCTTTCTTCCTCCTGAGGTCTGGAAGAAGGATAACTCTCGACCAGATCAGCCCCCTCTCCTATAAGGCATACACAACCCCACCGAAACCCGTAATCGTTCACCACCCGCCTGAGAAGAACAGAGAGAATCCCTTGCGGAGAAGAGGGCTCTTGGAGGTGGGCCAAGATTTCTATAAAGTTATGTTTTTTTATATCCTTGGCCCCCAAAGGGGAATCACCCATTTCACACCTTGTATTTGCCAAAGTCCTCAGGATCCAAGCTCTCCAACCACTCCTTCAGCAGGTCACTTTCCTGAGTGAGGTCAAAACTCTTGGCGCGGCTTATCACCTCCTGGCTCACATAAATAGGGGCGCTCACCCTCAAGGCAAGGGCTATAGCGTCACTGGGCCTGGAATCCACCTGCACCTCTTTACCCTCAGGTGTAGCAAGATGAATGGTAGCATAAAACGTATTTTCAACCAGATTGTCCACTACTATCTTCTGCACTTCCACAGACAGGGATTCTAAGATCCCCTTAATGAGATCGTGAGTCATGGGCCTGGGGGTAACAACCTTCTCCATCTCCATGGCAATGGCATTGGCCTCAAATAGACCTACCCAAATGGGCAAGGCCCTCCGCTCTTCCAAATCCTTCAAGATGATAATTGGCGAATTTGTGACCGGATCAAGGATGATCTTGGCCACCTTCATGCGGATCATCAGGCATCACCTCCTTTAATTATGGTACCTTCAAGCTCATACATCCTCGCACGCTCTATCCTCACTTGTAAGATGGCACCCACATAACTCTGAGGTCCAGGCGCAATGACAATCTTGTTGTCCCGGCTCCTGCCCTCCAGCTTACCATCTCCCCAGCGATTAAAGAGCACATCCAGGGTTTTCCCCTTGTATGATGAGCTTATCTCCTGAGTTATGGTATTCTGCAGTTCCAGTAATCTAATTAATCTATCCCTTTTCACATGAAGGGGCACATCATCATCCCAAGATGCGGCCTCTGTACCTGGCCTAACCGAATACCTAAAGGCAAATATCCCTTGATACCTCACCTTCTCCACCAGATCCAAGGTGAGTTCAAAGTCACCCTCTTGTTCCCCCGGGAAACCCACGATAAAATCGGAGGTGATAGCAGCAGTTGGAATATATTCCTTAATCATTGCCACCTTTTCCAAATATTCTTCCCTGCTGTAACCCCGCCTCATCTTCTTCAGTATTCGATTGGAACCCGCCTGTGCAGGAAGGTGGATATACTCACATACCTTGGGTAAGGCAGCAATGGCCTTCACCAACCTTTCAGAAAAGTCCTTGGGATGGGAGGTAATGAAACGGATCCACGAAATCCCATCCACCTCGTGTACCATTTCAAGAAGCATAGGAAAATCTATTCCTTCAGAAAGTCCCCTTCCATAAGAGTTCACATTCTGGCCCAGCAAAGTCACCTCCCTGTATCCAGTGTCTGCCAGCCTCCTCACCTCCTCCAATATCTCACTGCTGGGTCTGCTCACTTCTCTCCCCCTTGTGTAGGGGACAATGCAATATGAACAGAAATTATTGCATCCCTCCATCACAGTCACATAGGCCCGATAGGGTTCCTGCCTAAGTATAGGCACGGTAAGAGAGGTGATACACGAGCCATCAAGATCTGCCTTCACCACCTTCTTCCCTCTCTTCACCTCCCTTAATACATCAGGAAGCGCATAGATACTTCTTGGACCCAGCACAAAGTCCACAAAGGGCATGCGTCTAATAAGCCCCATCCCCTCTTTCTGAGCCACACATCCGCACACCCCTATAAAAACCCCTTCCCCTTTCCTCTTCTTGAAGCGTCCCAGTTCACTGTAAACCTTGTGCTCCGCCTTT
This sequence comes from Aquificota bacterium, assembly GCA_015486015.1. Taxonomy (GTDB): domain Bacteria; phylum Thermosulfidibacterota; class Thermosulfidibacteria; order Thermosulfidibacterales; family B14-G1; genus WFSI01. The sequence continues at coordinate 8,509 of WFSL01000038.1, forward strand.
TCCCTAACAGCGCAGGTATTTAATAGAATAAGCTCAGCCTCGTCTTCTTTTTCCGTGGGCCGATATCCCAGAGTAGATAACACCCCCAGAATCTTCTCCGAGTCGTGGACATTCATTTGACAGCCATATGTCTTCATAAAGACTTTCATATCGTGGATAAAGATAGGTTCCCATTAGGGGCAAGTCAAGGAAAAGCTTGGACTCCTCAAACACTCAAGTTAGGAGCCGGTAAGGGTGAAAATGTCGGGCCAGCGCTCTCACCCTATTCCAGATCCCCATCGCTTTATAGTGCCTCTCCCAAAGAGAAAAGCAGGTGAGATAACTAAAACCCGGGGGAAATGTACAGCGAATCTCGCCTTCTATAAGAGTCTCTATCTTAGGCTGAAGAATCAGGCATCCCAAGGGGCGCTGAGGCCTTGGGAGGGTGCATCCATTCCGGCTCCAGAAGATGCATCCGCGCTCGGCATAACAGGGAACAGGTATAGGGACCCCCATGCATACCTTTAACGCCAAGGAGTTAACCGAAAGTACCTCCTCCATATCCCACGGACCAAGGGGAAGGCCCCATGCCTCCTGAAACTGGATAGGATCCAAGTACATACCAGGATGAGACTGGCAGCAAAGGCCCCCACACTGGGCACAGATCTTAGGATCCTCTGTTATGAGGCTCTTCCAATCCCAACCCATAGCTATCCCCTTTACAAGATATATGTACCCCAATAGGTGTTTAGGTAGGTGGCGATTTGATAAACATTTAAGATAATGTAAAAATGTTTTAGGAGGTGAAACATGGAAGTATTAAGAGAAATGGGCAGAGAGCTCCAGTCTTTCTTGCGACTCAAGAGTAGGCCTGTAGGAGTGTCTCTTTTGGAAGATGGAAGGGAACCTCCGCCCAAGACCAGAAGACCCCGAGATAGGGGACTCACCCTTACTGTATGCCAGGCCATGACCTGGGCCAGGACCTATGGGTGGAGTGTGGCAATGGAGAAGGAGGATAACCTCTGCATCCCTGCTGGACTGGCCTTTGGATTCTTAAAGAGCACCAGGATGAGCAATGCCCAGGCCCTCTCCCGGTACATGGTGGAGGCGGGGTGGTGTTCCTCATTGGAAAACCCTCAGGATTGGCTTATCATGGATAGACCTTGTAGGTGCATCCTCATAGAGCCATTGGAGAGGGCCACGATGGAGCCTCATGTGGTAATAGTCTATGGAGATCCCTCCCAAATCCTTAAACTCATCCACGGGTACGGGTACACAACAGGAAAGAGGGTAAAGATCCAGACGTCCGGAAGGATGGCCTGCTGTGAGTACCTCATTGCTCCATTCATCTTAGGTGAACCTGTAGTCTCCATCCCCGGCACAGGGGACCGGGTTTTTCCCGCCACCCAGGACACGGAAATCACTTTTTCCCTTCCGTTCTCTATGCTTAGTAAGACCCTTGAAGGCATGAAGGTGGCTGGTAAAAAGATTGGAGGAAACCGGTATCCCTTCATCCCTTACATGCTCCACCAGGCCCAGTTTCCCCCTATGTATGAAGAGTTGGCCCGGGAGCTGGGTATAGAGTAAAGGAGGGATGCCATGATAGGATTTGAGTACCATAACCCCACCCAGGTCATCTTTGGAAAAGGCACAGTACCCCAGATTGGACCAGCCGCAAGGGCCTATGGGAAAAAGGCCCTTTTCGTCTATGGCAGGCGGGCCATAAAGGAGACCGGGCTCTATAACCGGGTGATGGATTCCTTGAGGAAGGCAGACATGGTGGTAGTGGAGCACCCAGGAGTAAAGGCCAATCCCGTCCTGTCCCATGCCCGGGCCGGGGTGAAACTTGCTAAAAGGGAAAAGGTGGACGTTATCGTAGCCGTGGGTGGCGGTTCAGTGATAGATGAAGCAAAGGCCATAGCCGCCGGGGCGGTTACAGAGGCAGACATTTGGGAGTTCTTTGAGTTTCACACGGAGATTGAAGATGCCTTACCTATTGTGACCCTCCTCACCATCTGTGGCTCAGGATCAGAGATGAACAGCGGGATGGTCCTTACCAACGAGGAGAAACTGGCCAAGTTTGGCCTTAGGGCACCCCCCTTGTTCCCCAAAATCTCTATCCTGGACCCCACGGTCACCTTCACGGTACCACCAGACCAGACAGCCTATGGGGCTGTGGATGCCTTCTCCCACGTCTTTGAGGCTTACATGGCCAGGGAAGACCTGGATACCCCCATCCAAGAAGGGATCATGGAGACACTGATGAAGACCGTGATTGCCAGAGCCCCTCAGGCCATTGAGCACCCCAGAGACTACAATGCCCGGGCTGATCTCATGTGGGTCTCATCCTTGGCACTGTGTGGCATCACATTCTCTGGAGCCGGCCCCTTGTCTTTACCATGCCACATGATAGAGCACGCCTTAAGTGCCATCCATGACATGGCCCATGGAGAAGGGTTGGCCATCATAATGCCTGGCTGGATGCGTTACATGGCCAGTAAAAAAGAAGAGGCAATGAAGAAGCTTGCCCAAGGGGTCTTTGGCGTTGATACCGTCCGGGAAGGGATCGAGGCCTTAGAAAAGTGGCTGAGCTCCATAAATTGCCCCGTGAGACTATCTCAGGTAGGAATAGGTGCCTCGGAAATTCCCAAGCTGGCCCAAAACGCATACGCGCTGGCACAGGTATGGGAACTAAGTGACTCCTATACCCCGGAGGTGATAGAGGAGATCTTTAGGCTCTGCATATGAGACATGGAGCAGCTACCCTCCGTAGATCAACTGAAGCCTGAGGACATCAAGGCCAGGCGTATTCTCGTAATAGGGGCCACCGATGCAGGGAAAACCACCTTGATTAAAAGATTGTACAACTCCTGGTGCTCGAAAGAGAAGGTCTTGGTGCTCGATACCGACGTGGGACAATCGAACATTGGCCCTCCAGGGGCCCTGGGCTTGGGTACAGGTAGACACTTTATAGGGGAGCTGGCCCAACTCCAGGAAGTAGCACTTCACTTTGCCGGTGTTCTGAGCCCCCCAGAAGACCTGGCCCAGTTCCTATGGGGGATAGAATGGCTCTTCCGCCTGGCCCTCTCTATTAAACCTGATAGGCTCCTAATAGATACCACAGGCTGGGTATGGGGAGGGGCTATCTCTTTAAAAATGGCCAAATGCAACCTGATAAACCCTGATCTGGTTATAGCCATTTCCAAAGAAGAAGCGCCTCTCCTTGAGGTACTGAAACACTCCACTTTCCCACTATTGGCCCTCCGGCCTTCCCCTTCGGCCAGAGCCCGAAATGCCGAGGCAAGAAGGCATTTCAGGCTCCAAAGGGTGAGATCATACTTCTCAAAAGGAGAAAGAGGTACATTGGAGCTTAAGTCCTTCATGATTATAAAAAACCCGCAACAGGGGGGTGACCTGCGAGGCAGAGTGGTGGGCCTCCTGGACGGTGCCTTCCGCACCCTGGGCATCTCATGGATCGGAGATGTGGATCAAAAGAAGGGGACAGCCGAGGCATGGACAAGGTGGGTGCTAAAGGGGGAAGCGCGTTGTATCAAGGTAGGACCCATGATCGTTAGCCCCACTGGATAAACAGAAATCCCCATACACCCCTTCCCCTCAACATGCCCCCTAAAAGCTATAAGCTCAAGTCCAATTTTTAGCGAAAGGAACTAACCCACCACCCTAAACCTGGGCACAAAGTATTCTCCAGCCTTATCCCAGACCACTTCCACAGGCGTACCGCAGGAGAGGTTTTGAAAACCGGCGCCTACGATGTTGGAAAGGAATTTGGGGCCTTCCTCCAGCTCCACTACGGCGGTGATGTAGGGCACCTTGTCCTCCCAAAAGGGATAAAAGGCCATGTGATAGACAGTGAAGGTATAGATCTTTCCCCTGCCCGAGGCTTCTATCCACCGGAAATCAAAGGAATGGCAGTTGGGGCACAAGTTGGAGGGGGGCCAGCGAACGTGACCACAGGCAGTGCACTGCTGGAACCGAAGCCTCTTCTCCTTGCAACCTTCCCAGAATTCCTTAGTGTCCCCAGTGGGATGAGGAACCAGTACCTCTCCACTCATCTCACAGCCTCCTCAAGATAGTGCAACAGTGGGACTGCAACACCCCCCCATTATCACTCACCAAGATAATCTCGGGCTCCTTGTGGCCCGTCTTGACCCCCAGCTGTCGGTCTTGGCACCTACCCATGAGCTGCATCACTCCCTCAGAGAGGGGTGTAAGTCCCATGAAATAGGCCTCAGCTAAAAGCCCTCCCGAAGTGTTTACGGGCATTTTACCCCCTGGTGCCGTGGCCCCATCCTTGAACCAGCTTTCTCCTTCCCCAGGTCCAAAAAAGCCATACTCTTGAAGGGTGATCTCCACAGTATAGGTGAAGCAGTCGTAAATTTGACAGGCATCTATGTCCTCCAGGGTAATACCTGCCATTTGGAAGGCCTGTCTCCCCGCTTCCTTGGCCCCCGTGGGTCCTGCCAAGGAAGGAGACTGGTGTACATCGTAAGAGGGATTAGCCAACCCCAAGCCCATGATGGCTACCACTGGGTGCTTCAGATCCCTGGCCCGCTCCACGGAGGTGACCACAATGGCCCGCCCACCATCGGATATGAGGCAAGCATCACAAAGGCGGAAGGGCTCAGTCACCATGGGAGACCTGTAATAATCTTCGTAAGTGAGAGGTTTGTTTCGCAAGGCTGCCCGGGGATTGAGTGACGCCCACCTCCTCTGGGCCACAGCAATCTCTTTCCAGGTCTCGGGTCCCGTCCTAAAGGTGGCCATGGCCCGACGGGCCGCCATGGCGTAATCGGCAGTAAATCCTGTCTGGCCGTAAAGGAGAAGGTCCCCTGGGGGCTCCCCATGGGTGTCCTCCTCAGTAAAGGTGCGCCTGCCGGAGAGGGCATTGTCAGCATAGGATATGAGCACATAGTTGCATAAGCCCATTTCCAGAGCAGCCATAGCATGGAAAAGATGGGTCCTGGCACAGTTGGCTTCCTGGGTGAGGTACCGGGGGGTAATGCCCAGCATCTGGGCCAAAAAATAAGGAGTAACTTCGGGCTCCCCCAGAAGGGAACGAAAACGGCGGTAACAGATAAGCCCGTCTATGTCATTCTTCTTCAGACCTGCGTCAGCTATGGCATTGGCACAAGCCTCCAGATGAAAGCTCAGGGCTGTTCTTCCCGGCACTCTCCCCTGAGGGGTGTAGCCTACTCCTACAATGGCATATTTCTCCTTCAAATCTTTGAGCTTCATGCCTCACCTCTTGCTCAACCGGTGAACGGTGTCCACCAGGAATTTGGCCATGCCTGGGTCTGTCTGGGGCAGGATGCCATGGCCCAGGTTGAAGATGTAACCCCGGGCAAGTCGCCCCTGCTCGATTATAGCCGCTACCCGCTTCTCCAAAACATCCTTGGGCATAAAAAGGGCACAAGGATCCAGATTCCCCTGAACGGAAACCCTTCCATCCAAAACCCTTATAGCGTCCTTCAGCTCAATGCGCCAGTCAACGCCAACCACATCTGCTCCCATAGAAGCAAGATCCTCAAGGAGTGTGGCAGTATTGGTACCAAAGAGGATAAAGGGTACCCCTGTGGGCCCTGTGCTTTGCCCGATTTGAGAAGGGTCTTTCTTTGCCAAGTCCCAAAGGGAGGCGATTCCAGTCACCCCCTTAACTATCCATTGCGTATAAGGGGCCACATACTCCCTGAAATCCCTTGGAGATAAAGCCCCTACCCAGGAATCAAAGAGCTGGACAGCGTCAACCCCCGCCTCCACCTGGGCCTTAAGGAAAGCCACCACCGTCTCTGCGAGCTTCTCCATGAGGGCATGCCACACCCTGGGCTGGCGGTACATAAGGGTCTTGGTCCTCAAGTAATAACGGCTTCCCCCACCCTCCAAGATATAGCTGGCCAGAGTGAAAGGGCCTCCTGAGAAGCCTATGAGGGGTACCTGGCCTGCAAGGAGATCCTTTACCTGTCTCACTGTCTCCAGGACGAAATCCATGGCAATGGCAGGATCAGGCACCCTCAGGGCATCCACATCCTGGAGAGACTCCACGGTATAGCCGAGCTTGGGACCCTCCCCCTCTTTGAACTCAACGGGCACCCCCATGGCCTCCACGGGCACCAGAATGTCAGAGAAGAGGATAGCCGCATCCACCCCTAAGCGTTCTACAGGCTGAATAGTCACCCGCGCAGCCAGCTCCGGGCTCTTGCATAGCTCCAAAACACCGGAAACGGATCTTCGAATTTCCATGTATTCAGGTAGATAACGACCCGCCTGGCGCATTAGCCATATAGGCGTATAGGGGACATCTTGACCCCTACAGGCCCTGATAAAGACATGGTTATCCACTATCTCCCTCCTTTAAAGGCCTCTCGATCCTTTTAGACCACCCTTCAGGAGTAAGGATCTCTTCAGGCTGGATCTGAGATGCCTACCCTTTAACCCCCCACCCGTCATCCTCTAATCCTTGACCTTTCTGGCCAGACCCTTTCTCATTCTCAGGGGTACATAGCTACAGTGGGGATCCTCAGCCATGTAGTCTCCATAGTACGCATATGCCCTAGCCCGGCAACCACCACAAACGTTGATGTATTCACACTGACCACAGCGCCCCTTGTAAGCCTTAAAGTCCCTCAACTCGTTAAAGAGCTTAGAATTGAACCAGATGTCCTTGAAACCCTTTTCGAACACGTTTCCCGCTGCAAGTGGGAAGTAACTGCAGGGTTTCACATCACCATGACAGTCTACAAAGGCTATAAGCTGGGCCGCAACGCATCCCTTGGCCCCCCCTGTAGAGAACTTTAGACTCCTGCGCTTCAGAGACTCCCCTTCCTCCTTAGCCATCTGGGCGAGTATCCGGTAATAGTGGGGCGCACAGGTGGGGCGAACCAGCATCTCCCTCTCCTTTTTCTCAAGGTGATAATGCCAGCGGAGGATCTCCTCGTATTGGGCAGCATCTATGAGCTCCGCCAAGACCTCCTCCCCCCTTCCCACAGGCACAATCATAAAGAGGTACCATGCCGTGGCACCTAAGGACTTGGCCAGACGATAGACGTTTTCCACATCGCGGATGTTACGCTTAGTAAAGGAGGAGTTGATAAGAAATTCAATCCCATGCTCCTTGAAAAGGCGGGCAGCCTTCACTGAGGCCTCGAAGGCCCCGGGCTGTCTCCTGAAATTATCGTGAATCTCAGGGGTGGATCCATCCAAGCTCAGAGAGACCATCTTGATGCCCGACTCTTTTATCTTCTTGCACACCTCGGGTGTTACCAGAGTGCCATTAGTAGCCAAGCACATACGTAGTCCCTTTTCCGTGCCATACCTGGCAATATCGAAGATATCGGGTCTGAGCAGCGGCTCACCACCGGTAAGAACCACAACGGGGCTGCAAAAACCGACCATCTCGTCTATGAACCACTTAGCCCTCTCTAAGGTGAACTCCCCTTCATCGGATGAGATACTGGAGGCGGAACGACAGTGGATACAGTTCAGGTTGCACCTGCCCGTGATCTCCCAAGCAATCCACTTGGGTATAAACTCCATTTTGGCCATCTTCGCCTTCCCCTTCACTTTTGGGTGTAGCTTAAATCATTACTATGGCAAATAAAACCTTTAACTGCTACACATAGGCCTTAAAGGGGGTTGACATTGGAACTTCAAAATAGACTAAACCTAAAGATACCCGAAAGCTCCCCTCTTATTATTGCCCATAGGGGATTTTCGGCCCGGTACCTGGAGAATACCCTGGCGGCTTTTCAAGGGGCTATGGATACCGGGGCCGATATGATCGAGATGGACCTTCATCTCACCAGAGATAAGGAATTAGTGGTGATCCACGATCACACTACGGATCGGGTCTCCATGGAAAGGGTAAAGGTGAGGCAAACAGAGCTTTCAAGGCTTCGGGAGGTAGAGCTAAAGGGAGGCCATCGGGTGCCTACCTTAGAAGAGGTCCTGGATCTGGTGGCTCAGCGCATCCCCCTCAACATAGAACTCAAGGCCAAGGGTACAGGGGGAGCACTGGCCAGGTTCCTTATGAAAAGAGCTTACGCAGATGGGCTCCTGGTCTCATCTTACAAGGCCAGGGAGGTGGAAGAGTTTCACCGCTTCTTTCCCCAGGTGCCCGTGGCCAGAATCTATACCCGTACCTCTGAAAGGGACATAGCCAGAGATGCCAAAAACCACCGCTTCTCTATTCACGTGGACCATCGCCACCTCAAGGAGAATACGGTGAAGATGGCCCATCGCCTGGGGCTTAAGGTATTCACCTTTACCACGGATGACCCCTCTGAGATAAAGAAGCTCTTCTCATGGGGAGTAGACGGCATCTTCACCAACGATCTTGCAGAGGCCACGAAGATAGCCAAAGAGTATGGATTCCGATAAGATCCTGTGCAACCCGGGCAAGATGATAGCCAGCGGGAACCTGGAGTCCATTGCCAAAGGACCCTAAAAGGCTGCTGGAGGCGGAGTATGGGACCCTTGTCCCTCTGGAGGTAGTATAACTTCCTACCCCCAAGAGACATAATGGCATGCACCTGGGGGAAACTAAATAAGTGTAGTACAATCAGGGAGTTAACTTAATCGGGTTTTCAAAGATGGGTAATAAATAATTGGGACTTGACATTGACCTCCATACAATGTAACAGCATTTAATACAAGGGATTATTTTTGCTGGAAGCGGCAATGGGAATTATAGAAAAAAGGTTGGAATCAGATCTTGATTTTAGTAATTTTTCCAGATGTATATTTTGTCAGCTCCACAGAATTACCAATTTCAAGACCTGACCCCGAGGCATAGTCCCCACTTTACACTGGCAAAGGAAGTAAAACTCATAGATAGCGGTATCAAACTCTCAAAGGGGCACCTCATCAAGCGCTACCCTCTGCCAGTACCACCCGGCGGACCACCTTCGCGGCCCTCTCCTTCCCCTTTTCCACGGGAAGGTGATCCTTCACCAGTTGATAGGGCTTGACGAAGTCACCCTTGACAGGCAAGGCCACAAAAGAGAAGGCCCTCTCCTCAGGATAGACCTCCAGGCCTGCCATGCCCTCAATGCAGGCCAGCTCCGAGGCCAAATCTTTGGGGAAGGGTGCCGTCAGAATCTCCTTTGGTACCTGGACCCGATACTCTATGGCCTTCACCGCTTTGGAGAGGGAGGGGGCATCCAAGGGGACCTCTTCCTCCCTTACCACCCTGATGCCCCGGGGCAACAGGGAATTGAGGCGCTCAGCCACAAGGCCCTTTTTTACATGGGTAGTGAGGAAGAGTTCGCATGGCTCGGCCTCGCTTTCCATCCCCAAAGGCAAGGCCAAGGCAAAAGACACCCTGGCCCGAGGGTTAAACCTGCCACGGTACGCCAAGGGCACCCCTGACCTCCTCAACAAATATATGAAGGCTTGCATAAAGTGATTATGCCCCACAAGGGCCCCATCACCTCTAAAGCGGAGCCAAACCCGAAGCCTGCAGTGTACCTCCCTGCTAAAGGGGTAAAGGGTAATGGTGCCTGTGTCATCCCTTGAAGAGAGGTGGCCAATACCTCCCTTACAAACACCGCACCCTGCGCAGACCTCTCGACAGTCCGGTGTGGTGATGCCCTTCATAGCCTTCTCCCTCTCAGCCCAGAGAAACTCCTTTGAGAAGCCCATCTCCACAAAGTCCCAGGGCAAAGGCTCATCCCACTCGCGAGCCCTATGCAGTGTATGACCGATGTCTATGCCCACCTCCCTTATAGCCTCTTGCCACAGGAAATAGTTAAAACACTCTCTCCATTGGTCAAACACGGCTCCTCTCCTATGCACGGCCTCCAGAAGTCCCTGGGTCTCCTCCCCACCTCTGGACAACAGGGCCTCTATCAGGCTCTGGTAGGGATTGTGAATACTCAACTCTATTCCCTTCTTTGGGATAAGCCTCCTTAAAATGGTAATCTTTTGCCTAAGGGACTCTAAGGTATCCTGAGGCTCCCATTGAAATGGGGTATGGGGTTTAGGCACAAAGGGAGACACAGAGACGCGGAGTCGGGGTCTGCGGTAAGAAGCCCTCCTGGCTCTCTCCATCACCCTGCGCACCAGATGAGCGATGGCTTCCACGTCCTCCTGGGTCTCTGTGGGTAGACCTATCATAAAGTAGAGCTTCATGAGATCCCAACCAGCAGAAAACACCTTGTCCACTGTCTCCATGATCTCGTCCTCGGTAACATTCTTGTTAATCACGTCTCTAAGACGCTGTGTCCCTGCCTCTGGTGCCATGGTAAACCCCGTCTTTCTTACCCTTGCAATCTCTTCAAGGAGCTCCCCTGTTAAGGTGCCGGAACGAAGCGAGGGAAGAGACAAGGAGACAAAAGACTTCCCTCCAGCCTTCATAAGCGCCTTTATAATGTCCTGTATGCGTGAGTGATCCGTAGCAGAGAGAGAAAGTAGAGAAATCTCATCATATCCTGTGGATTCAAGGCCCTCCTGAGCCAACCTGAGGATAGCGGATACGCTCCTTTCCCTTACAGGGCGATACTGATACCCAGCCTGACAAAAGCGACATCCCCTGCTACATCCCCTCATGATCTCTACCGTCAACCTCTCGTGAACGACAGAGATCCAGGGCATGAGTACCTTTCCAGGGGAAAATGCCTTATCAAGATCAAGCACAATGCGCCTCTTCACTTTACCGCCCAAGGAAGGGGCCCACATCCCCTCGATCTTGGCGAGGCGTTCAACCACCTCTTCCCGACTGACACCATCATTTAAGGCACTAAGCATCACCTGGGCTATCTCCACCTGGGCATCCTCAGACTCCCCCACAAACACAAGATCCACAAAAGGTGCAACAGGAACGGGGTTCACCATAGCCGCCCCACCCGCTATTACGATGGGATCCCCTTCTCTCCGATCCCGTGCCCTTGTGGGAATGAAAGAGTGCCTAAGCACATGGAGGAGGTTAGTATAGAGGAGTTCGTGCTGAAGGGAAACCTCCAGGATATGAAAATCAGCAGCGGGCCTGCCCGTCTCCAGCCCCCAAAGGGGAATCCCCTCCTTACTCATCACCTCCAAGGCGTCTACCCAAGGCAGATAAGCCCTGTCAGCCAGCACCCCTTCTATCTTGTTGAGTATATGGTAGATGAGGCGGTGCCCTAAATGGGACATCCCTACTTCATATGTATCTGGATAGACAAGAAGGATCCGCAGTGCGCATTTCCCCCAGGGTTTCCTGTATGCATTCAACTCATGATCAAGATAGCGGCCGGGACGTTGCAATATGGGAAAGAAGGAATAAAGCCTTTCCTTAGGGTTCACTTCCCCCCACCCAAGATACGCATAATATCATTGTAAAAGGCCAAGGCCATAATGGCTATAATAATGGCCAACCCCACCTGTTGGGCCAACTCCTTGGCCCTGCCGCTCAAGGGTCTCCTCCTAATGGCTTCTACACCAAAGAAAAGGAGGTGACCACCATCAAGGATGGGAATGGGAAAGAGGTTTATGATCCCTAAATTGATGCTAATGAAGGCCATGAATGTACAGAGGCTCACCAGGCCTGCTTTCACTTGCTGAGATGCTATCTGCACTATGAGTATGGGTCCTCCAACGCTTCTAGCAGGCACTACCCTCTGGAGGATCTTGATTATACCCAACAAAGTGAGATATACCATGCGGCAGGTATATTCCCAGCCTCTCACCACTGCCCGCAAGGGATCGGATCTCTCGATCCGATAGACCCCTGCAGCCACCACTCCTATCCTCCCCACCACCTTAGTCTCCCCAAAGATGTCTTTTACCTTCCGAGGAGTAGGGACTATGGTGAGCTCTAGCCTTTTCCCTTCCCGATCCACCAACAGCTTTAACCGCTTTCCAGAACCTTGCCTAATCCACTTAGCCATAGCCTCCCAGGAACTCACCCCATGACCTTGGATAGAAAGTATCCTGTCCCCCGGCAAGAGCCCTGCCACCTGAGCGGGAGAGCCCGGCATCACCTTCCCCAAAACCGGCTCTAAGACAGGCACGCCCCAGAGGTAGAGACCTGTCATAACCACAAAGGCAAATAGTAGGTTGAAAAGTGGACCGGCCCCCACTACTGCCACCCGGACAGGAAGGGGCTTTTCGTAAAAGGACCACCCCTTTTTATCCTCTGGTACTTCCTCATCAGGGTCCTCTCCCACCATCTTCACATACCCACCCAGAGGCACCAGAGAAAGGGCATACTCTGTCTCCCCCTTATGGATAGCCCAAAGCCTCGGGCCAAAGCCAATGGAAAAGCGCATTACACCCACACCACAGGCCTTAGCCACCACGAAGTGGCCCAACTCATGGACAAATATGAGCACCCCTAAGAGGATGAGGGATACAAGGATTCCCAATATGTCTGACCCCCAGCAAGTGAGGTATTAAAGGACCCAAATGGAGAACGCAAGCCCAGAGAGCAACATGAAAAGAGGCGAACCCCTTTTAGGTCCGCCTCCTGCTTACGAAATCGCCTCTACAACTTGACCACCTCAGATGCCTGGGGTCCTTTAGAGCCATCCACCACCTCAAACTCCACCCTCTCACCTTCGGAGAGAGAGCGAAAACCATCCTCACGGATGGACGTGTAGTGGACAAATACGTCTGTGCCCGTGTCATCCCGGGTAATGAACCCATACCCCTTACTGTCGTTGAACCACTTCACCGTACCTGTGTACCTCATGCTACTTTTCTCCTCACTCAAGATATTGGCGTACAAACCAGAAAATCCCCTGAGGGATAAAAGAGAGATGGTATTACTGAACGCCCTTGACCCCTCTTTTTCTAAGGGAGAAAGGAGAGGAAAGAGATCTCACCGGGTAGAACTGTCTCCTTCCACCTCCCTTAAACTTTCTCTACATTAGCGGCCTGAGGCCCTTTCGCCCCTTCCACTATCTCAAATTCCACCTTCTGGCCTTCTGTGAGGGAACGGAAACCGTTCTCCTGAATGGCCGTGTAGTGGACAAATACGTCTGTGCCCGTGTCATCCCGGGTAATGAACCCATACCCCTTACTGTCGTTGAACCACTTCACCGTACCTGTGTACCTCATGCTACTTCTCTCCTCCTTGCTCCAGTGCAGACTTTCCCCTCCTTAATGTTTTGGGGAACGTCAAAATGTGCTTCCGGTGCTCAAAGCTTCTCTTATCTGCCCTGAAAGACCTAAGACCTTCCAGGTACCCCTCCTTTCTCCCTGCTGGGAGGCATAGGAACACACTCCATTGAGGATGTCAACCCCAAGATCTCTTTGGAAAGGCCCTATTGAAAAGGCCAAACGTTAAGCCCATAAAAACACAAAAATTTTTATCTAAATTGAGCGGCTTGTTCAAAGAACCCCTGTGGCGTTGGACCCAAATGGATGGTATAAGGAGGGCCCATGCGGGAAAGGCTGACAGTAATCGTCCCAACTTGCAATGAGGAAGAGACGCTTCCTCATTGCCTGAGGAGCGTCGAGTGGGCTGACGAGATCATGGTGGTAGATTCTGGGAGTACCGACGCTACCCTAAAAATCGCCAAACAATTCACGAATCGGATCCTCCAACATGAGTACATCAACTCTGCCACCCAGAAAAACTGGGCCATTCCCCAGGCTACTCACCCTTGGGTCATGATTGTGGACGCTGACGAGAGGGTAACCCCTCAGCTCAGGGAGGAGATTGAAAAGGTCCTCCAGAATCCTATGCACCAAGGATACTATATAGGAAGGCTCAACTACTTTCTGGGGCATCCCCTACGCCATGGTGGATGGAGCCCCAAGGAGGACAGGAACATCCGCCTCTTTATGAGGGATAGGGGACGATACGAAGATAAGGAAGTGCACGCTGATGTGTTGGTCCAGGGCACCGTAGGAAACCTATTCCATCCCCTTATACATCATTCTTACCGCACCCTGAGCCAGTACTTCAAAAAGATGGATAGATACACCCAATGGGCTGCTATGGACATTGTAAAGGCAAAAAGGCCTGTGAGATGGTACCATGTTACCCTTAGACCATTGGGGGACTTCCTGAGGCTCTACATTATGAAACTCGGTTTACTGGATGGTTTCCCCGGATTGATCATAGCCCTGCTATCAGCATACTATGTAATGGTCAAGTACTCCAAAGCCTGGGAGATACAAAAATTCTCCCTTGACACAAAAAAGGAAAACCAGGTATTAGAACATGAAAACAAATTACATCTGTAAGGAGAGGAGCATGGGAAAGAGAGCAAAATCGGATTACCTCATCCAGTCCGTCTCCAATGCATGCGATATCATGGAATGCTTCTCCATAGAAGAAGACGAACTGGGTGCAACTGAGCTTGCCAGAAGACTGGGCTTCCACAAGAACAATGTTCAAAGGCTTTTAGCCACTCTGGAATACAGGGGTTATGTGGAACAGTCTAAGATCTCAGGAAACTATAGGTTAGGGCTTAAAGTCTTTGAGTTGAGCCAAGAGTACACAAAGCACCTTCATCTCCTGAAACAGGCAAGAACCATCCTCGAGAAGGTCCAAGAGCAGTGCAACGAAACCGCCTATGTGGGAGATTTGAGAGGCGGGTATGTGGTCTATCTCATGTCAGAGGAGACTACGAGATCTGTTAGGGTGATCTCCCGGGTGGGCACCCGCTTCTACCCCCACGCCACTGCCTTGGGAAAAGCTATACTGGCATTTCTTCCAGATGAGCAAATAGAAACCTTATACCCCCAAGAGGAACTACCCACCTGCACACCGCATACCATCAGCACTAAATCCTTACTCGTCGATCAGCTAAGGGAGATAAGGGAGAGGGGTTACGCCTTAGATTTGGAAGAACAGGAAGAAGGTGTGAGATGCGTGGGTGTACCCATCTTCGACTATACCTTGAAGGTAATAGGGGGACTCTCCATCTCAGGCCCCATCACCCGGTTCTCAGAAGAGCGGTTAGAAAACGAGATCATTCCAATAGCTACTGCGGCAGGCAAGGAACTTTCCCAGCGCTTAGGCTATCATATAGGGAAAAAGATTGAGAAATTGGTTGGAGAAATTGTTTAGGCACCTCTCCAAGACGGGGTAACTGCAAAATGGCCTAAGTTATACCCGGATAGGGCCAGGTACTTTGGAGGAAGGTGCTTCAAGAAGCAGGTTTAGCACTCCTTGAGGGGTAGGTTCTATTATCTTTATACACCTGCCAAGGGCGTCAGCCACATCCTCAGGAGAGAGGTCATCCAAGAAGAGACCATCATCGTTGAGCAACACCGAAGGAAGCACCACATCTCCAGGTGGGGCACCACTAAGCGCCTCTATAATGTCACCTCCAGAAAGGAGGCCAGCCACCGTAACATGAGGGCCAAATAGCCTGTTCTTCACTGGAATTACAATGCTGCGACCCCCAATGGGCGAGGCACTGAGACACTCCCTTAGAAAAGGGGCGAAGGCCTCACCCGTTACAAAGAGGAGGGGATTTTTGACTTGGTGGTAAACAGGGAAAGAGAGAGATTTCCATTTATAAAGAAAAAAAGGCACCATTCCTACCCCGTCCTCCAATTGAGCCAAGTCCCCATAATGGTCTAAGATAGGAAAAGACACGCGGGCCTTTATATACCACTCATCAGAGAGATAGAAGAATGGGGATCCTATCTTGGCACACACCTCATTCTGGAGCAAAAGTGCTCGATTTATAAAGGACTTAGCATATCTTTCTGTTACAGGCGTTATAGATGGGAGTCCCCGGCGATGGCGGGTTACTCCTACCGGGACAACAGCTATCGAGCGAACAGAAGGGTACAACTCCATGACATCGTATACAGTCCGATAGAACACCTCTCCATCATTGATCCCAGGACAAATTACCACCTGAAGATGCACCTCTATGCCTATGGAAACCAACCGCTGCAAATCCTGAAACCCTGAGGCCGCCTCCGGTGTGCCCATCATGTAAGCCCTCACCTGGGGATCTGTGGCGTGTAAAGATACATAGAGGGGAGAAAGACGCTGCTCCCGTATGCGGCTCCAATCCTCATCTCTCAGGTTGGTAAGGGTAATGTAGTTGCCATGCAGGAATGAAAGGCGGTAGTCATCGTCTTTGAGATAGAGAGAGGGCCTCATTCCAGGAGGCAACTGATCCACGAAACAGAAGATGCACTTACATGTACACCTCCTGGGCCTAATCTCTTCCAATGTGAGACCCAGATCCTCGCCCGGGATACGCTCAATCTCTACTTCCCACACCTCTCCACAGGCCTTCTCCACCAGAAGGGACAATTCCTCCTCACCAGAGGCATAAAAGAGAAAATCAAGCCTATCGCGCACCTGTCTGCCGTTTACCTGAAGAAGCCGATCCCCTGGTTCTAAACCCATGGCATAGGAGACAGAAGTAGGGGACACCCCTTGGATTAAAACAGACATCAGAGCTCCTCAGAAAGTGACCTGATACCCCTGGAGATATAGTCCAGACCTGACAAGCATGTAGCCCCAAAGGTGACATACTCTAAAGCAACAAGGGCATGATCCGTAGAGAATCCCAGGCCGTGAAAGAGCAATGTGAAAAGCACAGTTACCACCTGTAAAAAGGTGGTGCCCTTCCCCAAGATGGAGGGACTAACCTC
Organism: Aquificota bacterium; assembly: GCA_015486015.1. Classification (GTDB taxonomy): domain Bacteria; phylum Thermosulfidibacterota; class Thermosulfidibacteria; order Thermosulfidibacterales; family B14-G1; genus WFSI01. Next base: position 25,054 of record WFSL01000038.1, read on the forward strand.
GGCCACTCCTCCAAAGAAGAGGGCGGTCAAGACCACACCACCCACCAACAGAAAGTCCCGGGAGACCACAGTAATGGTTAACCAGGGGGGCGTGTAATCCATAAGGGCCATGGTAACAAACGCACCATCCAAGAGGGCCTTGTCAGCCAAGGGATCCAGTAGCGTGCCCAAGTAGCTTTTCTGATCGAACCGTTTCGCTATGTAGCCGTCCAGGACATCTGTAAAGGCAGCAATAGCAAAGATCACTAACCCCACACCCACCCTCTTATACACCAGCGCCGTCACGAAAAAAGGCACAGAACACAACCGCAAGAGCGTAAGCATATTGGGAATGGTAAGGACCACATTCAACCTCCAATCATGCTACCCTCACCCTTGAGGGCATCCTGAAGCTCTTCAGAGTCTATGTAAACCTCTACCTTCACATGCCATGCCCCACTATCCTCAGTCCCAGGCGTATATGTAGCTTCTATGACCCTGTACTTCACAACAAACTCCATCCACCTGTCCTGTACGGTGCCCATAAAGGCCTGCACAGTCGCCGGATCCTCTTCCAAAAGCGACACCTCCTTCTTTAAGGCTTGGAAGATGGCCTCATGCAAGGCCTGATTAAATGCATTGACCCTATTTTCTCCTTCCACATTGACACGGGCCTCCCCCTCCGATCTCACCAAGACAGGCCCCTTACTAAAGGCAGCTAACACAACAAACGCCAAAACAGCGCCGCAAAAGAGACCCAGCCTCACAGCCTTCCTCCCAACCGCCTCAAGATCTCTCTCATTCGATGTAAGGCCTTGGCCCGGTGGCTTATCCTGTTCTTCTCCCCGGCAGGGAGTTGCGCCATGGTCTTCCCATATGAAGGGAGATAAAACACTGGATCATACCCAAAACCCCCTTCACCCTTGGGCTCCATTGCAATTATACCCTCACATACACCCTCCACTACGTACTCCTTATCATCAGGCACCACCAATGCCATGACACATTTAAATCTGGCAGTCCTTTCACGCCAGGGCACACCCTCAAGCATCTTCAAGAGGAGGAGATACCTCTCAGAGTCACTCAGGCCTTCACCCCCAAACCTCGCAGAATGCACGCCTGGTGCCCCGCCCAGGGCATCCACCTCCAAACCAGAATCATCGGCCAGCGCTGCCATGCCTGTAAAGCAAGCTGCTGCCCTGGCCTTTTTTAAGGCATTCTCCACAAAGGTCTCCCCATCCTCGCTCACCGGTGGCATCGAGGTAAAAGCCGTCAGGGGAAATATTTCCCATCCCTCACCCTTCAGCAGGGCCTCAAGCTCCCTCATCTTTCCAGGATTCTTCGTTGCCACCACTAACCTGATGGTCACACCCCCAGTTGCCGACTAAACGCTTTTTTCGTATAGGATACCTAAACGGCTGATGCAAGGGAGAAGCTTCCTTGAAACATCCCAAAGAGAAGGGTAAGGTCAACCACCTCAGGAGGTGGTGATGAAGTTAAAAGAGGAACATATTCGCCAGATCTCTAAGGCCATGTCCAAGAGGGCCATAAGAGATGGATTGGTCCAGGGGAGTGAACCCTTAGAAGAGAAGGTTCAAAAGGTAATATTCAAGGTGATCAAGGCAGACGCAGAGAAGGAAAGGGCTATAGATCAAGAGGCACACAGACTGCTCAAGGAACACATAAAGGACATAGAGGCCCACAGCATCAGCTATCACAAAATGTTTCAAAGGGTGAAGGAAAAGCTGGCCAAAGAGAGGGGACTTATCCTATGAGCTATAGTAGGGAAAGGATATTCCATTTAGTGGGCCTTATCATAGAGGCGCTAAAAGAGGAGGGCATTATCCTCACAGATCCTGAAAGGCTCAGGGGCCGCCTTACCAAGGTCTTTAGCGACGAGCTCAGGGTTCTGGAGACTATAGATCAAGAGGTAAGGGCGAAAATAGAGCACATGAGCAAGCCCATCGCAGAGGGAAGCGGAGAATGGAAGGCCCTTTATGAGCGGTTCTTCGACGAGGAATGGAAGAGGAGGCTGCGGCTATGAAAAAGGGAATAGCCCTTGCCCTCATCCTCCCCTTCCTGACAGGGTGCCTTTTCTGGGGTAATGAGAAAAAGGACAATGCCCAATCACCTGAAAAACTCTACACCACTGGAGAGGAGGCCCTGTTCAATAGGAAATTTGGTACAGCCAAGGAGCGATTCAAAAAACTGTTAGAGGAATCCCCGGAAAGTGAATTTTCACGCACCGCCAGGCTTGGATTAGCCGAGGCTTATTACAGGGATGGCGATTACGAGGAGGCAGCCCAGGCATATACAGACTACCTTAATCTCCATCCTTTAAGCCCAAACTCCGACTATGTCCAATACAAGCTGGGGATGTGTTACTATAAACTCATGCTTCCACCAGACAGGGACCAAAAATACACTCGACAGGCTATCACGGCCTTTGAAAAGTTGATAAGGATCTATCCTACCAGCCCATGGGCCATAAGGGGAGCCCAGATGCTGAAGGAGTGTAAAGAACGCCTGGCCTTCCACGACATTTATGTGGGCAAGTTCTATTACAAGGTGAAGGAGTACAAGGCAGCCAAGCTCCGATTCCAGCATGCATTCGATCAGATAAAAACAGGTGAGGCCGCCGCAGAAGCCCTCTACTGGCTGGGCAAGACCTACCAAGTCCTTGGGAAAAAGGAGAAGGCCATAGAGTGCTATCAAAAAGTGGTAAAGGAGTATGGGATGTGGGGTGATGTGGACAAGGCAGAAGATGCCCTCCAGGAACTGAAGAGCGAAAAAAAGAAGAGAAAAAGATTTATACTCTTCTGAAGGAAACAAAAAGATGAATCCGCTGGACGTCTTCTTAGGACTCGTGATGATCTTTTTCATACTCTTAGGTATCTACAGGGGGCTCTTCAGAGAGCTTCTCTCGCTTCTGGGATTTATCTTAAGCCTCTACTTGGCCATACGATTTTACAATCCTTTGGCTCACTGGGCTGTCCAATGGTTCCCCTCCTTACCTACCCTTGTGAGTATTTCCTCCTTCCTGTCTATATTCATTGCCGCCCTGTCAGTGACTGCCATATCAGGTGTTATCTTCAAAAGGCTTGTTATCATTGCAGATCTTCGGGCAACAGACAGGTTTCTCGGCGGCGTCTTCGGCCTCATCAAGGCATTCCTCATAAATGCTCTCATTGTAGTCTTCATAGTAGCCTTCACCCCCCACGGTGAAAGACTGGTCAAAAGATCAACACTGGCAATGACCACCCAGCAGGTTACAACGGCGATACTCAAATTTGCGCCTCCCGAACTGAAGCATAAATTCCTGAACAGGTGGTATGGAATCAGAGAAAAGGAGGGAAGGCATGATTAGAAAACCCGCAGTGGCAGGATACTTCTATCCAAGGGACCCCATCAGGCTGAGGGAAATGATTGGGCAGTACTTGGATCCTAAGGTCACAGGGGTTAGGGCTATAGGAGCTATGTGTCCTCATGCAGGTTACATGTACTCTGGAGCAGTGGCAGGAGCGGTCTATTCACATATCCAAATTCCAGAAAGGGTGGTCATTTTGGGACCAAATCACACCGGATTAGGGCCCCGAGCATCCATCATGACCGAGGGCACTTGGCTTACCCCCTTAGGAGAGGTGGAGGTGGACGCCCCCTTAGCCTCCCACATCCTCGAAAACTCCAAGCACCTCAAGGAAGATACCCAAGCACACTTGGCAGAACACTCCATTGAGGTTCAGCTCCCCTTCCTTCAGTACTTTAGACCCCAGGTGAAGATTGTACCCATTCTCCTAATGGGCACTTCTTATGAAATGGGCCAAGAGGTAGGCAAAGCAATAGCCAAGGCACTATCCTACACGAAGGCACTTATTATCGCGAGCTCTGACATGACCCACTACGAATCCCAAAAGGCAGCAGCAGAAAAGGACCACACTGCTTTAGAGGCCATGCTGTCACTGGACCCTCGGGGCCTTTACGAGAGAGTGACCCAGCTTCGCATCTCCATGTGTGGTGTCATTCCCACTATAGCGATGATGACAGCGAGTCTTATACTTGGATGCCAGGAGGCACAGCTTATCCGCTACATGACCTCTGGCGACATCACAGGAGATTACTCACAGGTGGTAGGGTACGGCGGTGTAATATTCTACTAACTCCTTAGGGTAGCTTTCAGCCTATCGGGTCTTAGAAGGAGCTCCAAGGCCTCCACCGGTCCACTTACCAACACATGGGCCTTGGTAATCAGTGGAAGATAGAGCCCTTCCTTTCCAAGAACGGCGATGGAAAGCATCCCCTTCTCCATCATAGAAAGATCATTGGAACCGTTACCCAGTATTACCGCCCCCCCATCAAGCGATGCAACAAAATGGGCCTTGGCACTCCTCTCGTCACCATGCCTGAGCACGAAGAGGTCCACGGGTAGCCCCTGAAGCTCCTTCGCCGCCAATCCAAATGTATCGGCAGTGACTACATGCACCTCCAGTAGGGCAGAAACCTTAAAAATGCGCTCCCTCACCCCTGGAAGTAGCCTCCCATCCAAGGCCAACGTCCCATTAAAATCGGAAACGAGGTGAAAAAGCTTCAGATAGCCAAAGCCAGGAATATCAATTTCTAAAGGCAAATAATGTCCGCCCCAGCCTCAAATAGTAATATGGATTAACTGCCACCTTACCCACCCGCACCTCATAATGGAGGTGAGGTGCTGTACTCCTACCGGTGTTACCCACCTTAGCAATGATCTCCCCCCTCCTCACCCTTTCCCCCACCTTCACCAGTATCTTGGAGCAGTGGCCGTAGCGGGTGAAGAAACCATACCCATGGTCTACTACCACCATCTTACCATATCCCCCGTTCCACCCTGCGAAGACAACCACACCATCTGCTGGTGCCCTTATGGGGGCCCCTACAGGGGCAGCAATATCTACCCCCTCGTGAAACTCCCTCCTGCCAGTAAAGGGGCTTTTTCTATAGCCAAATGGAGAGGTAATCCACCCCCTCACAGGGTAACCTAAGGGTGTGTGGGCCAAAAGGGCTTCCCTGCTCCTCAGAAATTCCTCCAAGAGTCGGAAACTCGCTTCCTGAACCTCCGCCGACCTGTGGAGCTCAAAGAGATCCCGTTTGAAGTCCCTTATAAGGCTCCTGGTGTTCTCACGTAGCCCCTTCATCCCCTTCCTCAAGACAAACTCCTCAGGCCCCCCCAGGGCCAAGGCCTTGCCGCCTGAATCCAGATGAGCCAGCCTTCTTATCCGATTGTCCATGATTTGGAGACGTACAAGGCCCTCCTCTAAATCCTTAAGCTCCACGGCAAGCTTCCTGAACTCCAGCTGATAGTAAGCCACCCTCTGCTCCAACCTTTCCGCCTCCCTCGCCCTTGCACTCTTATGCATATACCCAAACACGAGAATGGTATTCACAATGCCAACACCCATCATAAGAGAAAACACCACCAACAGTGAGAGAAGAGTGAAGGTGACTTCCTTCTTTTTCTCATAGGTAGAAAAGAGTAGAATTGTATATCGCCTTCTACACCACCTCTTTAACAAACCCATCCACACCTCCATCTTCGCATCTATTAACCATACCTACCATCACTTTTCAAGCCTAAACTATATTTTATTTTCCCCCTTTTCTTGACCAAATCAGCCCCTATGGATAAGGATGGCCCCTTGATGAAGGAGAAAGTTCGCATAGAGGATCTTATTACAGTGGCCTTTTGTGGCATCATGACACTACTCACCATGATCCACACTAACAGGATACCCCACTGGCAAATACATGTGGCCTTGAATCTCTTCACTGCCTTAGTGTGCATCGCCATACCCTGGGCCACAGCAGGCAGAACCAATGGGCTCTCCTTCCATCTGCGCCACTGGTACATCCTGATTGTCGTTCCCCTTAACTTCTTGAACCTGAAGGGGGTGATACATGGCATAAACCCCCGGAACCTTGATCCGCTGCTCATCAAGATAGATCATTGGATGTTTGGTGTTAACCCTACCCAATGGATGCAACGCATTATAAATCCCTGGCTCACAGAGTATCTCCAATGGGCATACATGTCCTATTTCTTTATTCCAGTGATTCTGGGTATCGTGCTCTACAAGAATAAGAACTACCAAGGATTTCGCCTCTCAGCTACAGTGGTGCTCCTGGCCTTCTACACCTCATACCTGGGGTATCTGATTGTTCCTGCTGTAGGCCC
>WFSL01000039.1 GCA_015486015.1 Aquificota bacterium
CCCCTTCGTAGACAATACCTTCGTTATCGCCGTAGTCAACATCGTCTTGCCATGATCCACATGCCCTATCGTCCCTATGTTCACGTGCGGCTTCTTACGCTCAAACTTCGCCTTCCCCATCCCTTACCTCCCTAAAGATTGTATGCTCGAGAAACGATTTGACATATACCCACTGCCCATCCATTCGTCAATAAAAGCCCACGGGCGGATTTGAACCGCCGACCTCACCCTTACCAAGGGTGTGCTCTACCACCTGAGCTACGTGGGCCCACCTCTGGAGCGGGAAACGGGACTCGAACCCGCGACCCTCAGCTTGGAAGGCTGATGCTCTACCACCTGAGCTATTCCCGCCCATGGTGGAGGGGGGAGGATTCGAACCTCCGAAGGCTGCGCCAGTGGATTTACAGTCCACCCCCTTTGGCCTCTCGGGAACCCCTCCCCAAAACCTCTTCAAGCTGGCGGAGGGACTTGAACCCCCGACCCGCTGATTACAAATCAGCTGCTCTACCTAACTGAGCTACGCCAGCACCTTATCCAGGATAAAGGGTATTTATACTCCCGCTCTTCAAAAGGTCAATACCTCCCATCACTCTTAAGCGGACTTAACGCCAGAACCCTTATCAAAAGGGCCATCGCCCCATCTACTACTGATCCGTCCCTTCCCCTATCAGATTCTTGCTTTTTCACGACTTGTGCGGTGATCTTTGGCCTTCCACTGCTCGAACGCTCTTATCACATGGCCCAAGCTCCTTCTGGAAAAGATCAGTGGGATGCCATCCCTCTTGGCTTCTTTCTTCAACGCATTAAGGGTGTTGTGATTCAGGTAGTCGCCCAGGACAAGGATAAGTTCCACTCTCTTGGGTATCCCTTTCCTCCTTTCTTCAGATGCCTTCCTACCCGACACGTGATAGATCTCCCCAACACCTCTTTTTTGAAGCTCTTTCCTTATGCTCTCTATGTAGTCTGCACCAATGACAAGTACGCTCATGCTATACCTCCCACATACTCTTCTTAGGTTTGTTTATAATGAAAGTTAGATTAAACTAACTCCCGCTCCAAAAATAACCCCTTATCCTTGTTTTTAATGGTGGGGGATGGGACCTACCCCACCCCCACCACGACCAGAGGTAGGAGGGTTTGTTACGGGCTTGACCTTGGTCACCTGGGGTGATGTAAGCTGTGCTTTGTGAAGTTCACCTGCATCCTGGTACCCACTACCCATATTGTATCTGCGTCATCATTACAATTGGGATTCCAGACCACCTGTAAGTCGGGACTGAATTCCAGCTTGCCATCGAAGAAAGAGAGCTTGTAGTAAGTTTCTAAGTGGTACTCATTTTCCATATCCACATCTTCGGGATGATCATAGTAGTCACCATAAAAGGCATCAGTTCTATAGAGTCTTTCAGCGTCGTCGTTGACTACAACCCCACCAAAGGCCACGGCAAAGACGTCGTTCTCCCTACCCCAGTAACCGCCCTCTATTTGAAAGCCCAAGCTGTAGGCCCCCCTCATAGGCACTGTATCCAAGGATTCATCATGCTTCGATCCCATCACCACGTCATCGTCCATAATGCCACCCCTGGCAAAGAGAGTGATGCCTTTGTGAATCTTCTGATCAAAAGAGAAGCCCGCGCCCCAGTTGGTCTTGTCGTCATCTACATCTGACCAGTCCTTCTTCCCTTTGCCCACGTCTTCCAGGTCGTCCACATCCAAGTGATCCTTGGCATTAACCCAGGCATAGAAGCGGTAATTGCCGGGGAGGCCCATAAGTGTCGGCTTAAAGTCCAGCTCAAAGATGCCAAATCCGTCGTCGAAGATATCTTCCCAATCGGCGTCAGCCTCGGCAGCGCCAGCGCTTATGTCCAGCCATCCTGTAGGACTCCATGTAACCCTTGCGCCTAAGCCATTGTCATCGGGCCACTCTACAGCCAAATTGTTGACAAAACCTGAAGAAAGGAACATCTCCGTTTCGTCATTGGCTACCTCGTTGCAATCGAAATAGTTGGTCAGATCCACCTTGCCCAGGGTGAAGGTGAAAGTGCCAAATTTGCCTAAGGGGACCTCTTGCTCGTACCAGGCCTCCGTTACCTCGGCGTTGGTATTACCCGGGGCATCATCGTTGAAGCCTGAAACGGTAGGCGCCTCTTCATCTACCCCATTACCATTGCCACCTTCTATAAGCATATATGCCAATCCCTTGTCCCAGATTTGGTCTGCGATCTCCAGATCGTAAGAGAAGGTAGCATCCTGGACATCACCTTCGTCGTGTTCCTCGTTGTTATTGTCATCGTTATTGATGGTGCCCTGGCCTACAAAGGTAGCGTCAGCCTTGATGGATATGCCACCCAGGGCCTTTTGCAGCCCCTCTAACCTTGACTTGGCCTCTTTCAATTCCTCAGTCTCATGAGTAAGCTCCTTCTGCTTCTCTTCGTATTGCTTCACCTTCTGCTCCAAGGCATCCACCTTCTGCTTCAACTGCTGGATAGTCTGGATGAGTTGTTGGAGCTGGGCATTGCTAATGGTAGTTCCTGCACCTGCCAATCCATTTCCAAGGGCGAATACAAACACCATCAGCCATATGAATGCTCTCCTTGCCATTTCTCTACCCCCCCATAATTTGTTAAGTAAGGCTAACAATTTGCGCAAATAATTCCTTCTAAGGCTATCACCCCCTTTCTCGGCCACTCCAGATTAACCCAGACCCAGGAGTCTACCTCCCTGATAAACGAGGACTGACAACACCCAGCCCAGTACCAGGCTATACCCCACCGCAAATCCTGTCCATTTCCACGAGTTGGTTTCCCTCTTGATTATGCCGATAGAGGCGATGCAGGGGATATAGATAAGGGTCATGACCATGAAGGCGTAGGCGGTGAGGGGCGTGAAATGCTGGGCAATCACGGCCCCCAGCTTTTCCTCTTGGGTGTGATAAAGGGTGCCAAGCGTTCCCACCACCACCTCCTTGGCCAGAACGCCAAAGAACAGGGCCACAGCTGCTTGCCAAAAACCAAAACCTGCCGGCTTCATAATAGGCGCCAGGATTGTCCCCAGTCTTCCAATGAAGGTCTGTTGGCTTGCATACGGTACACCTGTAGGTAGATGGGCCAGGAACCAAACCAGCACCACAGCTGCAAAGATGATGGTACCTGCTTTTTTTATAAAGATGGCACTCCTTTGCCAGGCCAGCAAAAAGACGCCCTTCCATGTAGGCAAGCGATATGGCGGCAGTTCCATAACCAAGGGGGCTGGTTCCCCTTTGAAGAATAGGCTTTTGAACACTCGAGCCAGTATAATGGCCAGCACAACCCCCAACATATATAAAGAGAAGATGATCGTTCCTTGGTGGTGGGCAAAAAGCGCCCCGGCAAAGAGTATATAAACAGGCAGTCTTGCAGAGCAGGACATGAGTGGATTCACTAAAATAGTGAGAATTCTGTCCTTTTCGTTCTCCATGGTCCTGGTAGCCATGATTCCTGGGATGTTGCACCCAAAACCCAGGACCATAGGAATGAAGGATTTGCCATGAAGCCCTATGGCGTGCATAAACCGGTCCATCACAAACGCCCCTCGTGCCATGTATCCAGAGTCTTCCAACACGGCAATGGCCAGAAAGAGGATAAAGATGTTGGGGAAGAAGACCAGCACAGAGCCTACACCTCCGATGATGCCGTCGGAGACGAGAGAAGCCAACCATGCAGGGCCATGTGCACTGGCAATTAGAGCCGCTACATGCTCCCCTAAGTATCCAAAGACTCCATCTATGAGATCGGCTATGGGCCCACCGACGTTAAAGGTAAGCTTGAATGTGATCCACATGAGCACCAGGAATATGGGAATCCCCAAAAACCTGTTGGTAATAACCCTGTCTATCTTGTCAGAAACGGAGAGCCTCTCTGCCCAGTCCCACTTCCTCTTAGCAAATCTGCTTACCAGCCCCTTGAGATACCCATATCTCCTCTCCACCAGTGCCGTTTCCAGGTCGTATCTTATCTCACTCTCCAGTTTGTCCCTAAGTGTGGTAAGGCGAGCCAGGATTTCCCCTCCTGATGGGTTCCCTTCCCCCAACCGGCCCAAGTACTCCTGGTCCCCTTCTAAAAGCTTTATGGCCAACCATCTCGTAGGATACATCTGGGAAAAGGCCTTGTCCCTCTTAATAGCCTCTTCCAGCTCATTGATGGCCTCCTCCACCGACTCACTGTATTTTAGAGGACATGGTGGGGGGGGCTCCCTTCTGGCTATCTCCATGGCCAGTACACTCTTGAGTCTCTCTATGCCGATGCCCTTGTTAGCCACTGTGGGGACAATAGGTACCCCCAGGGCCTGGGAGAGGCCACCTGTATCTATCTCCAGCCCTTTGGTTCGGGCTTGATCCATCATGTTGCATACGAGGACCAAGCGGCTCACACCCAATTCCATGAGCTGAAGCGGTAAGTAGAGGTTCCTCTCTAAGTTAGAAGCATCTAACACTACAGCCACTAATAAAGGCCTCTCCTTCAGCAAAAAGTCTCTGGCAATCCGCTCGTCAATAGAATTAGCTGTGAGGCTGTAAATACCAGGCAGATCCACGACTGTCACTTCTGTGTCTCCCAGCTTTGCCTTCCCCTCTTTTCTCTCCACCGTCACCCCTGGCCAGTTACCCACCTTTTGCCTTGCCCCTGTAAGGGCATTGAAAACAGTGGTCTTACCAGAATTGGGATTCCCAGCCAGGGCGATAACCACTTCACTGTCCCTCATCCCCTTTACCTCCTTCCGATGCCGTTGTTGGAAACAATGATCTTAAAGGCCATTCCACGACCAATCCCTACCCTGCAACCCTTGACACTTAAGATGACAGGGCCACCACTGGCCAATATCACTTCAACCTCCTCGCCCGGATAGAGTCCCATGGCTTCCAAGCGCCTCCTGACACCTATACCTCCAATGACATCCCTCACCACCACCTTCTCTCCGGGTTTGCACAGCGCCAAGGGCCACATACTTCACTCCACCTCCACTTCCACTAACTTAGCCTCCTCCTTCCTCAAAGAAAGGTGAAACCCTTTTAGCTTAAAGTCAACGGGGTCCCCCAAAGGTGCTACCTTCTCCACTTCCAACTCTGTTCCAGGAACCAATCCCATGACCAGTATTCTTTTTTTTAATGATGGATCCCCCTTTACCGCCCTAACCACAGCCTTTTCCCCGACTTTCAACTGATCTAAAGTTTTCACCTTTTCACCTCCTCTCTCACCTCCAACACATGGAGGTGGCTCACCCGTTTCTGCATACTTCTTGAAGTGGGATAGCCACTTAGGATCCCGCTCCTTGTTGGGGAAGCTCTCCACAAATTCCACGAATTTCACCAATCTCTCCAAGGTATTTGGACTGATGTAGTGTTCTATGTTGCATGCATCTCGTTCGGCGGTCTGGACCTCTACCCCTAAGATCCTATAAAGAAACCTGAAGAGGGTCTGATGCCTATGGTAAACCGCCTGGGCGATTGCCATACCTTTTGGGGTAAGTTCCAAATAACCGTAATACTCATGATGCACCAAACCCTTATCTACCAGTGCCTTCACAGCAGCCACCACACTAGGCTTTTTCACTCCCAAGTGATCTGCCACCTCCTTCACCCTTGCCTTGCCCTTTTCCAGGCTCAAGACCAGGATAGCCTCTAAATAATCCTCCGCACTATGGGAGAGAGTCTCCATCTCCCTTCCTCCTTTGTTAGACATATCTAACAAAGGAGGAAGGGGTTGTCAAGAGGTATAGAAAGGGGTAACTTTTATTTGTTAAAGAGAATTTTCAAATCTTGAGTCCGGAGAAAAGAGATGTCAGTGTCTAAGGAACTTATAGAGATCTTAGTTTGCCCCAAGTGTAAAGGAGAGCTGGAGTATATAAATGATGAGAGGGGAGAGGCTTTTATATGCCACGCTTGCTCCTTGGTCTACCTGGTAAAGGACAACATACCCATCATGCTGATAGAAGAGGCATTACCCATTAAGGACTGGGAAGCGAGGAGGGGCAAGTAAGCTCTGGTACCTTCGTTTACTGAGGACCCCCTTGACAGATGGAAGAATGGGGAATAGCTATTATCCTGCTTGAGAGTTCTTTACAATTGGAAGTTGTATATCTTGGTAGATGCTAAAGAGGTTAGGTATCAGGTAACTCCAGAGGAAAGAGTGAAAGAATTATTGAGTTAAGTATTTAAAGGGTTTCTTTCCGCTCTTTGACAAAGGGATATGGGGGTAGAGAGGGGCTGGGGTTAGATTTGGCATGGAGGGTTTGATCCTGGCTCAGCGCGAACGCTGGCGGCGTGCCTAACACATGCAAGTCGAGGGGCAGCAGGCCAGATCCTCCGGGATCTGGTGCTGGCG
>WFSL01000040.1 GCA_015486015.1 Aquificota bacterium
AGGAAAAGGCCAAGACCCTTCCTGTGTCCAGCTCAGTGATCACTGAGGACGAGATAAAGGCCACCGGTTTTGAAAATGTTTCTGATCTCCTAAGATACGTGGAGGGTTCCTACATTCAAACCTATGGAGGACCAGGCAGGGCTACCTCTTTAAGGATACGCGGTCTGGACTCCAGGTGGGTGATGGTGATGGTGGATGGCATGGAGGCAAACGATCCTATGAGCATTGGAGGGGCTTTCGACTTCTCCGATCTCTCCGTGGACGATATCGAGCGCATAGAGATTGTTCGGGGACCTGAGAGCCCACTCTACGGGTCCGATGCCATGGCAGGTGTGATAAACATCATAACGAAGACAGGGAAGAAGAAACCCTCATTCTCCTTATCCGCTTATACAGGCTCTATGGACACGTGGCGGACCCGGTTTTCTTCATCCGGCAAGGTAGGAATTTTGGACTATTCCCTTTCTGCTTCTCACATGGAGACCAACGGGATTGCCAAGGACGACAGGTACTGGAGGGGAAGCTATGCAGCGAAAATAGGCGTTGACCTGCTGGAGAACCTGCGTTTAGAGGGGACCCTTAGGTTTATCAATGGCGATGTCCAGTACGACGACTTCGATTATAAGGCCTATAAAACCAGAAACGATCCTAACCAGTATAAGAAAACCGATCGCCTGATCACTACATTCACTGTGGACTATTTCCCCTTCGATTGGTGGGAGACCCAGCTAAAGCTGGGGATGTCTGATACCAGAAGGAAGTACAGCGATAAATGGGACCCTGAGTCCTGCGATCACTACGATTGGGGAGGTGGATATGTTACAGACAAGTTGAAGAGTGAATCCAGTTATACCGGTAGGATAAGAAAGATAGGCTGGCAAAATACCCTCCATGTGATGGATAGGAAGGGCATTAAAGACACCCTGGTAGTGGGTTACGAGTATCGGGAGAACGAGGGCAAAAGCACTTATTGGAGCAAAACTGCCAGGTACTGGCACGGGTGGCCTCTGGGTATCCGGGTGAGCAAATCCAGATTTCCATCCCACACCATGCAGCTCATCGGTTACTATGCCCAGAATGAACTGAGGCTGTGGGATAGACTTATACTTATGACTGGGATCAGATACGATGACCCTGATGACTTTGGGGGCAGGACCACGTACAATTTGGGTGCAAGCTATCACTTGAAGCTCACGGATACCATCTTCAAGGTGAGATACGCCACGGGTTTCAGGACGCCTACACTCTTTGAACTCTACGCCCCCCCCAATCCTTCTTGGTGGTTCTTAGGCGGAAACCGTAGGCTCTCCTCGGAGGAGGGGGAAAGCTATGAATTAGGCTTTACCCAGTTCCTCTTTTCCAAAAGGTTCACGCTTGACTTCACCTTCTTTCACGAGGCCATTGATAAAAAGATCATATACTACATTGACCCTGTGACCTGGCAGGGTACATACAGAAACATTGCCACCGTTGTGGATCAGGGGATAGAAGCTGGCCTCACATTGAGGCCCTTCAAGGGCTTGCTCCTCAAGGCCAACTATACTTACACTAACCCAGAGGACAGGGAGCGGCATGTGAGGGTGGAGCGGGTGCCCTTGAACCAGTGGAGTGCCTCAGTCTTTTACAACTGGAAGGATAAAGTAAGGGCTTACTTGGGCGCCAGGTTCGTGGGAGACAGGGTGGATTCATATCGAAGAGATGCCTCTGGACATCTCAAACCCTATTTCGCCAATGCCTATACCGTGGTGGATGGAAAAATCAGCTATAAGGTCCATTCCCACTTCAAGGTCTTCTTGAAGGGGCAGAACATCTTTGACAGGCACTATGAAGAGGTGAAAGGCTATGAGGCCCCCACTGCCCAGTGGTATATAGGGGGTAAGGTGACATTCTGATGAGTAGAGAGATAAGAACGTACGCTTATGGCCTCCCGAGGATAGGTCGTGACCGCTCTTACAAGTTTCTCGTTGAGGGGTTTTGGAGTGGGAAGCTCAGCGAAGAGGAGCTGAGAAAGGGCCTCTTGAACCTGGAAAGGGAGAGGATCCAGGCCTATGCAGACTCAGTAGATGCCTTTCCCATAGGCGAGTTCAGTTTCTACGACAAGATGCTCGATACCGCCCTTATGGTAGGGGTATACAAGGCAGAGGATCTGAACGACTACTATCGGCTCTGCAGAGGAAAGGATGCCCTGCCCCTTACCAAATGGTTCAACACCAACTACCACTACCTGGTGCCTCGCATAGATAAGGCCTGTTTCAAGAAGAACGCTTTCTGGAGAGATGGGGGACTCTCTATTTCTCATCCAAATGGCATCCCCTATCTCATAGGCCCCTTCACGTTTCTCAAACTCTCTTGGCTAAAAGAAAGCATCGGTTTCCCAGATGCCCTGATGAATCTGGCCTCGGTATACAAAGAACTGCTCGATGATACCCCGGAGGTTCACATGGACGAGCCCGCCTTAGTGCTGGATCTTACCGAGGAGGAGATGAAGCTCTTTCAAGAAGTGTACAGAGAGTTGGGCAAGGGGAAAAAGATCCATCTCTTCACTTACTATGACTCTGTGGATAGGCTTCCCCTTTTATACGATCTTCCCTCCGCTTCAATAGGACTCGATCTGGTGCATGGTAAAAGAAATATAGAGACCTTAGAAAGGGAGGGCTTTCCACCCAACAAGACGCTGATAGCGGGAATAGTGAGCGGTAGGAGTCCATGGAGGATCCATTTTGATTCAGTGCTTTCCCTGTTTGAGAAAATAAAAAAGAAGGCCCCAAAACTGGTGATCTCCAATGCCTCGCCCCTACTCCACCTGCCCCTCACCCTCGAGGGTGAGGGGCTGCCTTTTGAGCTTAAGGAGGGGCTTGCCTTTGCCCAGGAGAAGCTAAGAGAGATCTCCCTGCTGGCTCGGGTGCTTCGGGGGGAAGGATCGGCGGATGAGTTGCAAGGGAAAACAGGGGTTTCGGATGCATTCGGCATAAATTTAGAAGTGAGAAAGAGGGTTAAGGAGGCCAAGGCCGAGCTTACTCATCG
>WFSL01000041.1 GCA_015486015.1 Aquificota bacterium
CAAACTTACAGGCCGGGTCAGCCAGAAGTCCAAATTTCTGAGTCTTATAGAGGGGCTCGGCTTAGAATTGTTCCACGATCAGCACGGTGTAGCCTATGCAAGATTTGAGGTTGGCGACCACAAGGAGCATTATCCCATCAGCTCATTCCCCCTTAAGAGATGGCTCCAAGGCCAGTATTTTGAGGTGTTTGAGGATGCAATAAACCGAGACGCTTTCCACGCCGCTTTAGGCATTCTTGAAGGCAAGGCCCTATTCGAAGGAGTCGAGCGCCCTCTGGAAGTGCGCTCGACTTGGCATGAAGGCGCTCTCTGGTTTGATCTGGCTGACAAAGAATGGCGAGCCATCAAGGTCACTAAGGACGGCTGGGAAGTAGTGAAGGATCCTCCCATCCTCTTTAAAAGGTTCCCCCACCAGGCCCTTTTGCCCACGCCGGAGGAGGGTGGAGACTTGAGGGAGCTTTTGAGCTTTCTAAACGTACAGGATGATTATGGCGATCTTTTGCTTGTTTGGCTGATCTGCGCTTTTATCCCCGATATCCCCCGCCCTATTATCACATTTTACGGACCTCAAGGGTCTGGGAAAAGCACAGCCGGCAGGCTGTTGAAAGGCTTGATTGACCCATCCGCTGTGGAGCTCCATAGACCCCCGAGAGATGAAAACGAACTGGTCCAAATGCTCTCACACCATGCCTTGGTAGTGTTTGATAATCTGGACAGCCTCCCCGCCTGGGCCTCGGATTCTCTATGTCGGGCCGTAACGGGTGGAGGACACCAAAAAAGAAAACTTTATACAGATGACGAGGACGTCCTCTACAATTTTAAGCGGGCAATAATCCTGAACGGGATCAACCTGCCCTCCGCCCGACCTGACCTCCTGGATCGCACGATCCTGGTCTCTCTTGACCGTATCCCATGGGAGCAAAGGAAAACCGAGAGGGAGCTGTGGGAAGAGCTTGAGGCCCTAAGGTCTCGGCTGTTTGGCGCCATCTTAGACGCTTTGAGCCAGGCGATGGCTATTAAGCCCACGGTGAAGCTCCCGGCCCTGCCTCGCATGGCCGACTGGGCAGAGTGGGGGTGTGCAACAGCCGAGGCGTTGGGGATCGGGGGACCCAGATTTCTCGAAATTTACTCCGACTCCATCAAGACTCAAAACGAAGAGGTGCTCGCTGGCCACCCTGTCGCCCAGGCGCTTTTGGCCTTCATGGAGGATCGAGAAGGATGGCGGGGGAGCCCATCTGAACTTTACGAGCACCTCACACAAGAAGCGGAGAAATTGAACCTGGCAAAGTCCAGAGGTTGGCCAAAAACTCCAAATGCCCTAACCCGAAAACTGAACACCCTAAGGGTGAACCTGGAGGAGGCTGGGATATTTGTCGAGACGACCCGAATAGAAAAATCTCGCTTTATTTATATCACCACCAAGAAGATAGAAAAATGCCGTCATTCTCGTCATTACCGTCATTTTAAGAAAAATCAAAGGTTTAGCCATGACGATATTAAAAACGATATCGTCATGTCCGGGACAAATACCGTCATGCCTGACGATATTTCACCTCCCCATGACGGTATTGGATCAAATACCGTCATCCGTAAACCCCAGTATCCATGCGGTTCTGACGACAATGACGGCAATGACGCAAATTTCTTTACCTCTTGTGGGAAAAAAGATACCGATAACACGTGTGGGGAGGAAAAGCCTGGCGCTCAAGCAACGGAGGAGGGAACACCCTCCTCCGCCTCCCCTGCCAGTGAAGAGGAAGGGGCCTTCTCCCTAATTGCAGAACAGGAACCAGCTATTCCTGCTCTTCCTCCTGCCATTGAAGCCTGCCTGGACGAAGAGGCGGCCTCGGTCCAATTAGCCAAGGAGGCTGAGGAAGAGGAAAGGGTCCAAGCCATCCTTGAGGAGGAGGCTGAGGAAAGGGCAAGAATCCGTGATCTCCTTGCGAGGAAAGCCAGGTATCGCCCTGAAAAAATCGCAGCGGAAGAGGGGGAAATGGAAGATGTGGAGGTCCCTTTCTAACATCTTCTCACAGCTTCCACCTGGCGTTAAAACTGTGACGATTAAGGGTAAGACTTTAAGGGTGGTGGGTCCTCCTGGAAGCCTGGCAGCCATTAAAAAGAACAGGGCCCTCTTACAGGCCATCCCCTCCTGTCGCTGTCCTAATTGCGGCCTCATAGACTGGTGGCTCTCTATTTATGGCCAGGTAACTTGCGGAATATGCCATCCCCCGGCCGATCCCTCCCTTGTTGCCTCCCGGGTTACTGCCATACCCACCAGGTATTGCTGGAGGTGTGTCTATTACCACCCCTCCTCCACAAAGGAAGGCCTGGGTTGGTGTGAGAAACAAAGGGCCTTCAAAGCCCCAGAGGCCCTGGCCTGTCAGCACTTTCAGGCTTCAGAGAGGAGGGTGGCGTGAGCATGGCCCGGCGGGAAGAGAGATTACCCCATCAACACAATGGGCGTGAGGATATTGACGTTGTTGACGTCCTCCAAGAAATTGAAGAGGAGCTTATAGGAGGGGTGGAAAAGCTTGATGATAGCCTCCCTTTCTGCCACCCTTCACTAAGGGAAAGAACGGGAACAAATCATATCAGGAAAACTTGATGGGAGTTACAGGGATTACGGGCCTCAACCCCTTGTTTTTATCAGCCCCTATTCCCCGCAAACTCGCATATGGCAAGCATATACAGCCTATCTGCCTTTGGTTTTTACCTTCTGGCTGCATGTATATATTTTGTGCACACAAATCCGTCTTTTTGCATATAGACACACTCAATAAAAGCACATTCTTTGTCTAACCTCTTAATCTCCAAGATTACAGTAGTTCCCGGGTCTCCACAAAGAACTCTCATCACTTGAATCAAAGGCTTGTTAACCACAGGTACATTATCTATCTTTGTGATCATATCATACTTCTGGATACCGGCCTTCGCCGCCGGGCTATTCCCCTCTACTATCAGAACCGTTGGGCAACAGTTGTCACCCACATTGTAAAGATGCCTACATTATAGAAGTTCTTAAGTAAAACCCATTCTACACCTATTGGAACCCCCAAAAGTTGCAGAGAAATCTCCGAGCCGTCTTGTAACTATGAGGGGCCCCACTTTTGGGGGGCAACTCTTGGGACACCAGGGGGTTGACCAGCAAGGAGGGCTTATCATATTGCCCTGTATGAGGAGTTCCGGGAGGAGAGGACTAAGACCAGGGGTCAAGCCGGGTGATGAGCCACTGCCTTGGGAAGATGATGAGGGGTTTCCTTGGCTTGATTATCCGCAGGATTTCAAGTGGTCCCGCTTAGGTGTGAACCCTAATATAAATATACCCCCCTTCCACTGGCCAGCCGGTGCCCAGGGCTACAAAAGAAATAGAAATAAGTCCATCTGGTCAAACGACTTAGTGGAAAAGGGCCATAATCAAGCCACTTCTTCACTGAGGAGGGAGGAGAACACCAGCTCAGGCTTGAAGATGTCGATAATCACCACTTCCCCATCTTTCACCTCTATGGTGAGGCCCTTCCCTTCGACAACCTCATCGGGCAGACCTGTGAAACCCCTCCTCACCAGGAGGAGGCTTCCCCTCTCGGGGTCCACCTTCACATCAAAGTCTCTCACGTCTATGGCTTTAATATCCACCTTCCAGCCCTCCTCCTCTTTTCCACCTTTTCCCTGGAGGTAGGGTATAACGTGATTACCTCTTCTCCCTCCATCACCACAACCAGGAATTTACCCTCAAGAGAAATTATATAGACCTCAGACCTGTAAGTCACATCATAAAATTTCTCAATGGGGTTGGAGAGAGCTATGGCCACCTTATCCGGAGAGAGCCTATATACCTCCATTTTCTCTTTAGCATGGAAGGAGAATTTCAAAGAAACCCCCCTATCACCATAAGATTAACGTGATCTGAGTCCTACCTTATTCCCGCCCTCGGACCAAACACAAGACTCTCTATCATCCAGAGGGATCGGGGCTTAAATTCAGCCAGAAATTCGTGATGGGGGCATTGATTAGCCTGAGAACTTCTCCGGGGGTCTCTACCCTCCCCCTTTTGCCAACAAGCTCCAATCCCCTGCCTTTCTTATCCTTCAGCCTACAACACACCTCCTATCGCTTCATATTTTGCCCTATATGCGGAGATTTGGGGTTGGGGTATAGAGAGGACTAATCCAAAGCCGAGAAAACGCAGCGAGGGGAAAACATGAAAGAGTTTTGGTGTCCATATAGGTGTCCATCGTTGATGTCAAAACATGGTTTTCTATAATACTCCATGACATTTTACTATAAAGGCTCCTTTGTGTAACACGCTTAATTTTATACCCTTATACTCCTCCTTGACTCTTCATGTTCCTTGGTGATAGAAGCCCCAAAATGAGATTTGAGGGATTCGTAATCAGCAGGTCAGCGGTTCAAGTCCGCTCGCCGGCTCCAGTATGATGAATGATGGCCATTAGAGAGATGTTCAATTCTATTGCCCAACGCTACGACCTGCTTAATCATCTCCTAAGCGCTGGCAGGGACATCTCCTGGCGCCGATTTGCCGTAGGAAAGCTCCTCACAAAGAGAAACGAGGTTTATATAGATGTGGCCACGGGGACAGCCGATGTGGCTTTAGAGATAGTTCGGCAGGCCCCCTCTTGCAGGGTAGTGGGATTGGATTTTGCAGATAAGATGCTGGGCCTTGCCCACTCTAAGGTTGCCAACAGACCCATTACGCTAATCAGGGGGGATGCATTGGCCATCCCGTTCCCCAACGACACCTTCCAAGGCGCCATCGTCGCATATGGTGTAAGAAACTTTCCCGACCACCTACAGGGTCTAAAGGAGATGGTCAGGGTGGTGAAACCCGGGGGTAGGGTGGTAGTGTTGGAATTCTCTACACCCTTAGGCCTGATGGGAGATGCCTATCACCTTTATCTCCACTATGTGCTTCCTAAGATAGGGGGGCTCATCTCGGGCAACAAAAGGGCTTACAGCTATCTCCATGAGTCAGTAGAGGCCTTCCCTCCCCCTCAGGTATTTTGCGATACAATGATAGAGGCTGGGCTTGCCAGTGTACGGGCCTTTCCGCTAACCTTTGGCATCACCATCTGTTACGTAGGGGAGAAGCCGTGGCTTACAGAGACCTGAGGGACTATATGGCCAAATTGGAAGAGATAGGCGAGCTTGTGCGCATCAGGGTCCCTGTAGACCCCAACTTAGAGATCACAGAGATCACCCGTAGGGTGGTTAAAAGGGGCGGCCCTGCCCTCCTCTTCGAGCAGGTGAAAGGCTCTCCCTTTCCCTTGGTCATAAACCTCTTTGGTACCCCTGAGCGGATGCGGCTGGCCCTGGGGGTAAGGGGGCTGGAGGAGATTGGGAGAGAGTTGGTGGAGATCATCGAACCCGAGTTGCCCACCTCATTCATGGAGAAACTGAAGGCCTTGCCTAAGCTCAAAAAGATGGCTGATTTTATCCCCAAAATGGTGAAAACGGGACCTTGTAAGGAGGTGATCATAAAGGGTGATGAGGTGAACCTCTTTGAGCTCCCCATAATGAGATGCTGGCCCTTAGATGGTGGCCCCTTCATCACCCTTCCATTGGTCTTCACAAAGGATCCAGAAACGAGGGCCAGAAACTGTGGCATGTACAGGATGCATGTTTACGATGAACGTACCACAGGGATGCACTGGCACGTCCACAAAGACGGAGCCAGGCACTATCTCAAGGCTGAAAGGCGGGGGGAACCTTTAGAGGTGGCCGTAGCCCTTGGGTGTGACCCTGTCACCATTTATGCTGCCACTGCCCCTCTACCTCCCGACATGGATGAGATGCTCTTTGCAGGATTCCTTCGTAAGGCCCCTGTAGAAATGGTGAAGTGCGAGACTGTAGATCTGGAAGTCCCGGCACAGGCGGAATTTGTATTGGAGGGTTATGTAAATCCTGGGGAAAGGAGAATGGAGGGTCCCTTTGGGGACCACACGGGATACTACTCTATGGCAGAGCCCTTCCCCGTTTTTCACGTAACCTGCGTCACCCGAAGGAGAGCACCCATCTACCCCTCCACCGTTGTGGGCAGGCCACCCATGGAGGACTGTTACATAGGAAAGGCTACAGAGCGCATCTTCCTACCCCTCCTCAGAAAGCAGCTCCCCGAAATAGTGGAAATGAATCTGCCTGTGGAAGGGGTTTTTCACAACCTGGCCATCGTATCCATAGACAAGCAGTACCCTGGGCACGCCAGGAAAGTGGTCAATGCCCTGTGGGGGATGGGTCAGATGATGTTCACCAAGATGATCGTAGTGGTAGACTCGTGGGTAAATGTCCACGACTGGTCCGAGGTAGTATGGCGCATGGGAAACAATGTGGATCCTGCAAGGGACCTGATCATCACCCAGGGACCCGTAGATGCCCTGAATCACGCCTCACCCTTGCCCTGCTACGGTGGCAAGGTGGGCATAGATGCCACCAAAAAATGGAAGGAGGAGGGGATAAGCAGGGGCTGGCCCCCAGATATAGAGATGATTCAGGGGATAAGGGACCTGGTTGACAAACGTTGGAAAGAGTACGGCTTAGATAAAGCGTAGGGGAATCGGTGGAAGAGGCATGAGCGAAAAGCTTGGCCCTAAGAGGGAACACTGGGGCTCCCAGATAGGCTTTCTCTTAGCGGCGGTGGGGTCTGCTATAGGCCTTGGTAACATCTGGAGGTTCAGTTACATGGCCTATGCCAATGGTGGAGGAGCCTTCCTTTTGCCCTATGCCGTGGCCCTTTTTACTGCAGGCATTCCCTTACTGCTACTGGAGTTTGCCTTGGGGCACGAGAGGGTGGGCTCGGCTCCCACTGCCTGCGCTAAGGTCTCGAGGCACTGGGAATGGTTGGGGTGGTGGGCTGTGATATTCGTGATGTTCGGGATTGAGCTATATTACACAGTGATCATTGCTTGGTGTGTAGACTTTTTTGTACTCTCCTTCAACCTGGGTTGGGGGCCTGATCCCAATGCCTTCTTCTTCAAAAAGTTCCTGGGCCTATCCGGTGCGCCGGGTCACATAGGAGGGATACAGACCGCCATCTTCGCTGCCCTCATTCTGGTCTGGCTCGCTAATTGGTATATCGTGTATATGGGAGTAGGGAAGGGGATAGAGAGGGCCAACAAGGTCTTCATGCCCCTGCTCTTTATCCTCACTGCCATCCTGGTATTCTGGTCTCTCACCCTAAGGGGGGCAGGAGTGGGCATCATGGCCTATCTCACCCCTGACTTCTCCAAGCTCACCAGCCCCAAAGTGTGGATAGATGCTTACAGCCAGATCTTCTTTACCCTTTCCTTAGGCTTCGGCATCATGATCGTTTATGCCAGCTACCTCCCCAGAAAGGCCGAGATCACCAAGAATGCCTACCTTACTGCCTTCATAAACTGTGGGTACTCGGTCTTTGCCGGCTTTGCTGTGTTCTCTGTGCTGGGTTTCATGGCAGTGACACAGGGAAGGCCTTTGAGCAAGGTGGTCTCCCAGTCTATCGGACTGGCCTTCGTGGCGTATCCCAAGGCAGTGAGCCTCATGCCTGGGGGCAACTTCTTCGGTGCCATCTTCTTCCTCTGCCTGGTGATGGCTGGGCTCTCCTCCTCTGTCTCTATCTTGGAGGCCTTTGTCTCTGCCATGGTGGACAAGTTTGGGTACCCCAGAAAGAAGGTAGTGAGTATCTGCAGTGTGTTAGGCTTTGTAGGGTCCATCATCTTTACTACCCAGGGGGGACTGTATTGGTTAGACATCGTAGATCACTTCCTCACCCATTACGGATTGGTCTCGGTAGGGGTGCTGGAGGCCATCCTGGTGGGTTGGTTGTTGGGAACCCATGTGCTACGGGATCATATCAATCGAGTTTCTTCCACCCCAGTGGGACCCTGGTGGGATTTGCTTATCAAGTATTTCGTGCCCTTAGTGCTGGGGGTCATCTTGGTGGGTGACGTGTATCATGAGGTAACAAGGCCCTATGGGGGATATTCATGGGCAGCGGTGCTGGGTATAGGGGCCAACTGGATTATCCTCACTATGCTTCTGGCCCTGGTCTTCGCCAGTAGACCCTGGAGGGTGGACTACAGGAAGGTGCAGGTGGCAGAGGAGTGGGAGAAGGAGGAGATCACGTGATCAAATTTGGGACATCTGGATGGAGGGCAGTCGTTGCTGATGAGTTTACCTTCGCCAATGTAAGGCTGGTGGCCTTAGCCATCGCCCGGTACATCAAGGGGGAAGGGATGGCAGAGAGGGGAGTGGTGACAGGCTACGATACCAGGTTCATGTCCGATCTCTTTGCCAGGCAGGCGGGGGCGGTGCTCACCAAAGAGGGCATCCCTGTGCTTTACAGCAATCGGGATGTACCCACACCGGTGATCGCCTTCACCGTGATAAACCGCCAGGCCGCGGGCGCCATCAACATCACAGCCAGCCACAACCCACCCCAGTACAATGGCCTCAAATTTTCCCCCAGCTCTGGTGCACCGGCTCCTCCACAGGTGACCAGGGCCATTGAAGAGAGGATCCATGCCCTTCAAGAGGAGGGAGCAGTGATAGGGCCCATGGAGCCCGTTGTTTCACTCTTCAATGAAGAAGATCTGGCCCCTGCTTATATCCGGGATCTGGAGTCAAAGGTGGACCTCTCCGCTTTGGCCTCTTTTCCCCAAAAGGTGGCTTACAATCCCCTTTGGGGGACAGGTAGGGGTTACGTAGATGGGGTGCTCCGAGAGGTTGGCTGGCGGGTGGACGTGATGCATGGAGAGCCGAATCCCCTTTTTGGTGGTAGGAGGCCTGAACCCTCGGCCGAGGAGATGCTCGACTTCACTGAGATGGTGAGGGAAGGGGGTTATATCCTGGGACTTGCCACCGATGGAGACGCTGATCGCTTTGGCATAGTGGACAGCACAGGGGACTTCATCACTGCTAACCACGTGCTGGCTCTGCTGTTCAGTTACCTGGTAGAGGAGAGGGGGCTGAAGGGGGGGGTGGCCCGCTCTGTAGCCACTACCCATCTACTGGACCACTTGGCCAAGCTCTATGGGAGAGAGGTGTTTGAGACGCCTGTGGGCTTCAAGTTTGTGGGGGAGTATATACTGGAGGACAAAGTCGCAATGGGCGGCGAGGAGAGTGCAGGGCTCTCCATCAAGGGTCATCTCCCTGAGAAAGATGGGATCATAGCCTGCCTCTTGGTTGCAGAGATGGTGGCTAAGAGAGGGGCCACACTGAGAGAGCAGTTGGAGGAGCTCTTCAAGAAGGTACCTCCCCTCTACTCTCGGCGCATCAACATCCCCCTCACCCCTGAGCTACATAAGAGGCTCTCTGAAAGGCTCCAAGCCCATCCACCTGTAATAGGGGGGCGTAAGGTAGAGAGGGTAA
This sequence comes from Aquificota bacterium, assembly GCA_015486015.1. GTDB lineage: Bacteria > Thermosulfidibacterota > Thermosulfidibacteria > Thermosulfidibacterales > B14-G1 > WFSI01. The sequence continues at coordinate 9,361 of WFSL01000041.1, forward strand.
TCACCATTGACGGGACCAAACTGGTCTTAGAGGATGGTTCCTGGCTCCTTTTCAGGCCCTCTGGTACAGAGCCCATGGTGAGGCTCTACATCGAAGCCGAATCCCAAAGGATGCTCGACCTCATAGAAGAGGAAGGGAAGAGGCTGATAGGCGCCTGAAATAAGTCTGGTGAGTTGACTTCACCTTTTGTTCACAATCCTCAGGGATCCCTTGCGATCAATAATCATCTGAAACCCATAAACGGGATCAAATCTCACCTTTCCCGTTGCATCTATGGAGAGCCCCTTCCATCCCTCTGGAGATTTGCCTTCCTTTCTCAGCTCTTCAACCACATCAGGAAGAATAAGCAGGGTGAGGGCCCCCATCCGTAGGCCCACCGTACCGGTGTTGGAATAGCTCACGGCCTCGGAAACCCTGCCCTCCACGGTAACGGTCTTCCCTATACTCCTCTTCAGAAGCTGAGTGCCCCCTTTGGATATCAGCAAAGGGGTCTTCTTCGTCCACATTAAGAGGGGATAGATCCTCCCTTTCCCCTTTACGAACTTTTTCCCCACATAGTGGGTGAACTCTAAGGCTGCCAAAAATGACAGTATCACCACGCTGATGGCAATAATCCTTACCACCGTGATGTTCATCTGCTGGATCTTCTCTCTAAGCCCCATCTCAGCCCCCTATGTGGACACTCTGGAATAGATAGACCAAAGGTACCCCAATCACACCAGCGGATATACTGGCAATCCAGGCCAGGTTTTTCAAGGCATCCTCCCTATCTGAGATGGGGGAGGAGAGGGTACGCTGGAAAAGGATCCTCACTGTAAAAGAGAGGAGCAGGGCACCCACAATTGAAATGAGTAAGGGTAGGGAATGATCAATGAGAAACGGCCCTATTCCCTTCAATATACCCGAGACCTTTGGGAAGCTTAGGCCTATCACGGTGCCCATTCCCAACAGAAAAAACTCCAGGTCCGGCTCCCTGAAAAATGGGCCGAGTAGAGGGGCAAGGCTTAACAACAAGGATGAATAGTATCCTATCACACCACATACACATCCAGATAGAATGGCCCCTGCATCCAAGGGGACTCCAGATAGATAGAAGAGGGAGATTGCCACGAGCGCTGTGAATAAAACAGGGTATGCTATCAGGTTGATTGTTACTATTCCTGCCTTCTGACTCCGGTGGCTGAAGTAGAGCAACAACCAGAGTATCGCGAGATGACTCAAAAAGATGATCAGCGGAAAGACAAGGTAAATTATAGATTTTTCCATTTTGTTTGAATGGAATTCCCGATGGGGCTTTGTGCCCCATCGGGAGTGTCCTCTTCAGAGATCACTTCTTGATGGGCCCAATGGGCAGCACCGTCCTGCCGTACGCATCGTTGATCACGATAGCCGCCATCAAGTACCAGGCAGTTAAAGCACAGAATATACCCTCGTATCCAGCAAACTGGCCTATGCCTTTACTGCCCGTGGCTACATGGATGTCCAGCAGGATAAACAGGATAAACAGTGTGATAAAGATGACTACCACCGCAACGTTATGTCCAAACGACGCCACAAGGAGTATAAAGGTGAAGATGGTCCATGCAATTAGTGTTAAAAGCAGTGCGCTTTTAAAGTCTTTAAAGCCTGGGAGTACCTTATTCTCTGCAAAGTAGACAAGAACAGCCAAAGCGATCCAGAAGGCACCGTATCCGCAGAAGGCGCAGTGCCCAAAGTTGTTCCCTGTAGCAAACTCGAGAAAGCCAGCCACAAGCTGGGCAAGACCACCATAGAAGAGACCCAGGGGAAGGGCTACACCCACATCAGGGACTATCCCTGCATTAACGACATTAAGGACGAATGTTGTCAGGGCAAAACCTCCCAACCCCACCACTGCTGGATTTGCCAATTTCCTCTCTTCTGCCATTTCTCAACACCTCCCTTTCTCAGCTATTACCACACTTACCACTCCCCTAAGAACCACAACCAAAAAGCCTTTTTCCACCTTCTCCATCTACCACCTCCTTTCATCTTGGTTTCCCTCATCCTCTCCCAAGTATAGTAGAAGGATGGCAGTAATCAAACCATTTGTCAAGGGGGTCCCCAAAAAATATCGAAAAGTATATCACCCGAGAAGATAACCCTATTGTTTCCAGCGAATAACTCGTATTTACTCTTATAAAATCGTTCCAAATACGAAATAATTCCCAACACCCGGGCCACACTGCTACCAGTAGCGGCGTCAAAGACCCTCCAGATCCAATATCATAGCCACCTCGTCACAGTCTGGGAACTTGGGGCATCTAATGCAGTCGAACCATACCTTTTGGGGAAGCCGCTTTTTGTCTACTAAAGCGAAGCCCATGGAAGAAAAATAATCTGGTATATTGGTAAGGACAAAGACCCTTTTTACCCCTATGCCCCTCGCCTCCTTGAGGCAAGCCTCCACCAATGCCTTCCCTATGCCCTTCCCCTTGTGGGACTCCAGAACTGCCAGGGAGCGGATCTCCGCAAGATCCCTCCACACAATCTTCAAAGCGGCGGTGGCCACTATGCCATCCTCCCCTGCCACGACAAAGAAGTCCCTGATAGACTCATATATCTCTGCCAAAGACCTTGGTAGGAGGGAGCCCTTCTTGGCATAAAGGTTAATCAACTTGTGTATCTCAGATGCATCCTCAAGGATAGCCTTGCGCACCTTCACCCCAATCTCCTCCGATTGACAAAGGATTTGAGCCATTCTAATTACCACTTAACTATAGGCCGGGAAAGGGAGGATGAAAAGGGACCTACTGGAGATAACGGATCTCTCGAGGGAGGAGATCCGATGGTTGATTGATTGGGCAAGGCGCCTTAAGGATCAGCAAAGGAGGGCTATATCTTATAGACCATTGGTGGGTAAGACCTTAGGACTCCTCTTTGAGAAACCCTCTACCAGGACCCGGGTCTCCTTTCAGACAGGGATGTACCAGCTTGGAGGAGATGTAGTCTTTATGAGTCCTCAAGAGCTCCAGTTGGGACGCGGTGAAACCGTGGAAGACACCGCCCGGGTCCTCTCTCGATACTTGGACGTGTTGGCCCTAAGGACCTATTCTCACTCTACCATAGAAATCTTTGCCAGGCATGCCTCGATTCCCGTGATCAACGCCCTCTCAGACAAGTTTCACCCCTGTCAGGTCTTGGCGGACCTCATGACCATTCAGGAGGTCTTCCCAGAGTTAGAGGATACCAAAGTGGTTTTTGTAGGAGATGGGAACAATGTGGCATCGTCATGGGTGAACCTGGCCATTCGGATACCCATCAGACTCACCCTTGCAGTGCCACCTGGATACGAACCCCCTGCTGATCTGATAGAGCAGGCGAAGAGGTCTGGGGCCCGGGTGGAGATACTTCATGACCCATTAGAAGCCGTTGATGGTGCCCATGTAGTCTATACCGATGTGTGGGTGAGCATGGGACAGGACCGGGAGCGGAGGGAGAGGATCAGGATCTTTACACCATATCGGGTCACGCCATCCCTCATGTCTATGGCACATCCCAGCGCGATATTTATGCATTGCCTCCCTGCCCACAGGGGTGAGGAGGTGGTAGACGAGGTGATAGATGGGAGTCAATCCGTAGTATGGGAACAGGCAGAAAACCGCTTGCACCTCCAGAAGGCCCTGCTACTCTTTCTTCTGGGGCAAATATAAGTAAGGAGGCATATCCCATGGGCAGACCTAAGAAGGTGGTTTTGGCCTACTCCGGTGGATTGGACACCTCTGTGATTATCCGCTGGCTCATAGAGAACTATGGGTGCGAGGTGATCGCCTTCTCCGCCGATGTAGGGCAGCAGGAAGACATGGAAGAGGTACGCAAAAAGGCACTGGCTACAGGGGCCAGCAAGGCTCACATTTATGATCTTAAGGATGAGTTCTTGAGGGAGTACTGTTTCTCTGCCCTAAGGGCCCAAGCCCTCTATGAGGGGAAGTACCCACTTGGTACTGCCTTAAACAGACCCATCATATCTAAATACTTGGTAGAGGTAGCCAGCAGGGAGGGTGCCGATGCCGTAGCCCACGGGGCCACGGGAAAAGGCAATGATCAAGTGCGCTTCGAGGCCTCAGTGATGGCCCTAAACCCCAACCTGAGATGTCTTGCCCCTGTAAGAGAGTGGGAGTTCAAATCCAGAGAGGAGGAGATGGAGTATGCCCAAAAACACGGGATCCCTGTCCCCGTCACCAAGGAGAGGCCATACTCCATAGATCTAAATATTTGGTCCATCAGCATTGAGTGTGGCATTTTGGAAGACCCTTGGATAGAGCCTCCAGAGGACGCCTATATCATTACCAAAAACCCCCTGGAGGCCCCCGAAGATCCTCTCTACATAGAAATAGGCTTTGAAGAGGGGATACCTGTTTCCCTAAATGGGGAGCCCTTGGATCCTGTCACCCTGGTGACTCGTCTCAATGAGATAGGAGGGGAATACGGGGTGGGCAGGATAGACATGGTAGAGAACCGGCTGGTGGGCATAAAGTCCAGGGAGGTTTACGAGGCCCCAGGCGCCACCATACTCTATACCGCTCATCGGGAGATGGAGCACCTGTGCTTGGATAGAGAGACTCTTCGGCTAAAAGACCACCTCTCTGTGAAGTATGCAGAGATCACATACTACGGCTACTGGTTTTCTCCTCTGAGGGAGGCCTTGGACGCTTTTGTGGACAAAACGCAGGAAAGGCTGACAGGTACAGTGCGCCTCAAGCTGTATAAGGGACAGTGCATCCCCGTGGGGAGGAGATCCCCATATTCCCTCTATGACTATAACCTGGCCACTTACGAAGCTGCCGATGCCTTCGAACACCAGGCAGGAGAGGGCTTCTGCAAGATATGGGGCCTACCCCTTTCGGTGGTGGCCAAGAGGAGGCCCCGGTGATGGGTCCTCAAGTCCCAACCTGAATGAATTTTTGGTTGGGAACAGGTTGAAAGGCAAAAGGGGAATGAGATATTCCCCGAGAGGCGGTGGGTTAAATGGCAGGGATAGGCCTCTTAAAGAGGCTTAAAAACCGCATCAGGACAGCTTTTCTGGCTGGTTTGGTTGTCCTTGTGCCTATCTTTGTCACGTTCTTTGTTGTGGCCTTCATTGTGAACAAGGTGGATAGGGTGATCATCCCGGTGCTCTTCAATCTCCTCTCCAACTTAGGCACTCCCCATGAGTATCTCCGTAGGATTCCAGGGATGGGGCTCATCCTCACATTACTTTTCATCCTCCTGGTTGGGATATTCACCACAAACATCCTGGGGAAGACCCTCCTTCAACTGGGTGAGATGATCCTGGAGCGCATCCCATTCATTAGGGGGCTATACACCTCGGCCAAACAACTGGTGGAAACGATCATCTCCACCAGCGAGGAGGGCAAATACAAGCGGGTGGTCTTAGTGGAGTATCCCAGGAGGGGAGTATGGTCTATTGCCTTTGTTACTGGGGAGGCGAAGGGGGAACTCCGTGATGCACCATCCCAGCCCTGCCTCACCTTATTCATCCCCACTTCCCCAAATCCCACCTCCGGACTAATGGTGGTGGTGCCCGAGGGTGAAATAATCCCCCTGAATATGAGCGTAGAGGAAGGCATAAAGATAGTGGTATCTGGGGGGCTTATCCAGCCACCAGATCTCCCCCATGAGAAGGGAAAGGCTACATAAGTTCCTCTCCCGCTGTGGAGTAGCATCCCGGAGGGAGGCAGAGAGGCTCATCCTGGAAGGGAGGGTGAAGGTAAACGGGGAGAGGGTTCAAATGCTGGGCGCAAAGGTGGACCCAGGGACACAACGGGTAGAGGTAGACGGTGTCCCTATCAGTCCTTCTCCTCTGATCTACATACTCCTGAACAAACCCAAGGGATACATCACCTCTGTGAAGGATGAGAGAGGGAGACCCACAGTGATGGAACTACTAAAGGGGGTGAAGGAGAGGGTCTATCCCGTGGGCAGGTTGGACATGGACTCGGAGGGCCTACTGCTTCTCACTAATGACGGCGAATTGGCCTACCGCCTCCTACATCCACGATATCACGTGGAGAGGCGATACCGTGTGCGTGTCAGGTGCTCTCCAAGAAAAACGGACCTGAAACGGCTCCAATATGGGATGCACCTTGAAGGGGGCAAAACTGGGCCCATGCAGATCCAAGTAATCAAGCAAGGGAAAGAAACGGAAGTGGAAGTGGTGCTGAGGGAGGGGAAGAAGCGCCAGATACGCCGGATGTTTGAGGCCATAGGATGCCCGGTTGTATCCTTGGTCAGGGTGGCACTGGGGGAGCTCACCCTCAAAGGGGTGCCCCAGGGCAGATTCCGGTATCTCACCAGAGAGGAGGTGGAGAGACTCAAAAGGGCGGCTGGGCTGGCTTCAAATCCGAAGACCTCCTGAGCACCACCTCCCAGCCGTATCGGGGATGATAATGCAGCACCCCTGTGACAGATAGCCAGCGGGCCTCGGTGAAGGTATCCAACGCTATCTCCCTCACTACGGAAGGATAGGCCACCACCTTAGCGCCATCCACCTTAAGGAGCAGTGTCCCGCCTCTGGTGACCCTTATACCGCCCACCTTGCCCTCTACATGAACAAGGACCCCTGTAAGGTTTTGGGATAGGGCATCGCTCAGTGGTATCGGCCTCGCCCTCACCTCACCCAGAGGGAAGGGGCCCTCACACGGATGGGGATGTACACTCGGCAGGGAAGCCAGGCGGCACAAATGATAAAGCCATGCTGCCAGAAGGATGAAGGCCAAGTACAAAAACGCCCTCTTCTTGTTTAGTGTTATCGCCATAGCCTCTGGAACTCCCTTTCATAGGCGGCAGCAAGGGAGGGGGCATCAGTGAACACCAATAGGTTTTCATAGTTGGCCCTCTCTGCGCTTGCCGTCCAGTTATAAGAGCCTGTCACCACCACGTGACCGTCAATCACAGCAAACTTATGATGCATCACCCCTTCTATCTCCCTGAGCCCCTGCCTCCAGACAGGGTGAATGTCCTTCACTGAGATCCCGTTTCTCCTGAGGTACTCCCCCTTGGAGTAGCTGGTCTTCCCATCGAAGGTGGCGTCCAGCACCACCTTTACATCCACACCTCTCTCCTTGGCCCTGAGGAGGGCATGGGCGAGATACCGGCTTGTAAAGGCATACATGGCTACATGGATGTAGCTGTGGGCCTTATCAATCTGGGCCAAAACAGCTTCCTCACAGCCTCCCTTGGGGCTGAAGAATATTCTCACATCCCCTGCCCAAAGCTGAGGGACCATTAGCAGTACTGCAAGGGAGAAGCATAACCCCAGCCTCAATGTTTCCCTCTTGCCAAAGGCAGTGAAAAAGCGGCGTCCCCTCACTAACCCCCTATAAGAGTGTCCCCACTTCATGGAATACGAACCCGCATCATCAGACTGAAGGTAAAGACCAGACCCATTCACCTTGACTGGGCCTCTAATAGGCCTTTATTACTAAATAAGATGGAGAGAAAAGGAATGTCAAGGCTGGTGATCATTGCAAACCGTCTCCCTGTGACTATTACCAAGAGGGAGGGGAGGCTTTCTCTGCACCCCAGCACCGGTGGCTTAGCAACAGGCTTGGGCTCTTTTTATAGGGAGAAGAAGGGGCTTTGGCTGGGGTGGCCGGGGATGCCCAGCCAGAACCTCCGGGGCCTGGAGAGGGAGGTGACCTCACGCCTCGAGGCGCTGGATTGTCGCCCTGTTTTTCTCACCCGCCATCAGGTAGAGAACTTTTACTATGGGTTCAGTAACAAGACCCTTTGGCCCCTCTTCCACTACTTCGTCCAATATACCACTTTCGATGATCGCCTCTGGGAGGCCTACAAGAGGGCGAACCAGCATTACTGTCAGGCTGCACTGGAGGTGGCGACAGAAGATGACACCATCTGGATTCATGACTACCAACTCCTTTTGCTTCCCGGGATGCTGAGGGAGAAGCTACCCAAGGCCTCAATTGGCTTTTTCTTGCACATCCCCTTTCCGTCATTCGAGATATTCCGTCTGCTCCCTTGGAGGGAAGAGATCATGGAAGGTCTTATGGGTGCAGACCTCATAGGCTTCCACACCTATGACTATGTTCGTCACTTCCTGAGCAGTGCAAGGCGGCTCTTGGGATACGATCACAGCATGGGACTCATCACCACAAGAGAGAGGATGGTGAAGGTGGACACTTTCCCCATAGGGATAGACTTCCTCCGATTCTTCAGAGCAGGGGAACTCCCTGAGGTGAAAAGCGAAATCCAGCGTATGAAGAGGAGGATCGGGGACAGGACCGTGATCCTCTCTGTGGATCGGCTGGACTATACAAAAGGCATCATACAGCGGCTAAAGGCTTACGACCTTTTCTTAGAAAAAAATCCACAGTATCGCGAAAGGGTGACCCTGGTGATGGTAGCGGTCCCATCCAGGACCAAGGTGGACCGGTATATGGAGCTCAAGAGGGAGGTGGACGAACAAATCGGCCGCATCAATGGCAGATATGGTACGTTGGGCTGGTCTCCTATCCTTTACCTTTATCGCTCCCTCCCATTCACCACCCTAACAGCCCTTTACAACATGGCCCAGGTAGCCCTAATCACCCCCTTGAGGGATGGGATGAACTTGGTGGCCAAGGAGTATGTAGCATCTAAGAGGGACAACTTGGGTGTCCTCATCCTCAGTGAGATGGCGGGGGCAGCCAGGGAGATGGGGGAGGCCCTTATAGTCAACCCCTTCAACTTGAAGGAGGTGGCTGATGCCTTGAAGGCCGCTATAGAGATGGGGGAGGAGGAGCAGAGGGGACGGAACCTCCGTATGAAAGAGCGGTTGAGACGGTACGACGTGAAGAGATGGGCAGGGGAGTTTATGGAAAAGTTGGCCTCCGTAAGAGAAATACAAGAGCGAATGGAGGCCAAGAAGCTTAGGGGCATAGCCCTGAGGAGGCTCTTAGATGCCTACAAAAGCTCCCGAAGGGCCATCCTATTCCTGGACTATGATGGCACCCTCGTCCCTTTTAGCGATCGTCCGGACAAGGCCAGGCCAGATGGGGAACTGAGGGAGCTCCTCCGGCACCTTGCTGGGATCCCGAACAATCGTGTGGTGCTGGTAAGTGGGAGGAGCAGGGAGGTGCTGCAGGAGTGGTTTGAGGGCCTACCTGTGGACATGGTGGCAGAACATGGGGTATGGCTCAAGGAGCAGGGATCCCCATGGGAGCTCATAGGGCCCTTGAAACAGGATTGGAAAGAGGATATCCGGCCCATCATGGAGGTCTATGTGGATAGGACCCCAGGGGCACTTATAGAGGAAAAGGAGTTCTCACTCGTGTGGCACTACAGGCGCTCTGACCCAGAGCTGGGCTATCAGAGGGCCCGTGAGCTGAAGGATGCCCTCCTCAACATCACAGAGAACCTCAATCTTTCCATCTTAGAAGGAAACAAGGTGATAGAGGTGAAGCCCTCCAACGTGAACAAGGGGATGGCAGCTACCAGATGGCTGTCACAAGGGGCCTGGGACTTTATAATGGCAGCGGGGGACGACTGGACGGACGAAGATCTCTTTGATGCCATGCCCCAGGAGGCCTATTCAATAAAGGTGGGGTTTAGCGTGTCCAAGGCCCGATTTAATATGGACTCTCCCCTACTGATCCAGGGGCTGTTGAGGGAAATGATCAAGGCAAAGAGGGAAGAACGTGGATAATAACAGAGAAGACAGGGCATTTTATATCAAGGACTGTGCCTTGGTCTCCATCTCTACAGGGCAAAAGGTGTATTCCCTGGCGGAGTTGTTAGAAAACCTGAGGGACATCCACGCTGGTAGCATTTATCACCACTTCTGGTCCAGGTTGTTGCGCCCCAGTTTTGACCACCCGGAGTTTCACAACGATTTCGCCGCCTGGGCCTATCACTCTATCCACGACCAGATCCTTGGGGAGCGACTAAACCTTATAGATCCGCTGGACTTCGACTCCCTTGAGGGGCTGCGCCGGGAGATCATAGAAACCATAGAAGAACGTATGGACGAGAGTGAGTACCTCCCTTGGGCCAAGGCAGAAACACCTTTCTACTTTGTGAGGAGCCAGATCGTGGTGTTGGACACTGGAAGAAGGATCCAGCAGCCAAGGGAACTCGGGGAGGCAGTGAAATCTATGTCTCCTGGAAGCATCTTCTACCATTTCATTGATGCCAGGAGGAGAACGCCTGAAAAGGTAGACGACTTCCAGTGCTGGCTGAAACCCATGGGTGAGTATGAGGACCTGATCAGAGCCCTCTCCAATATAGACCCTTACTTTAACACCCTCACAGAATTGAAGGAGGAGCTGGTATTTCTGTTCGAGGGGTATTTCAAGAATCGGGGGAAGCATGGATAACCAACTCTTGGAGAGATACGCCCAGATAGTGGGGGCCGATGTTATAGACCAGCTTCAACAGCTGGCTAAGCCCCTTAAGGGGGCCCACATTGTTCATATCAACTCCACCCGCCATGGTGGGGGTGTAGCCGAGATTCTGCACAGTTTAGTCCCCCTGATGAGGGCCCTGGGACTGGACGTCACCTGGGAGGTGATATCTGGAGGGGAAGCGTTTTTCCACGTTACGAAGTCCATGCACAATGCCTTGCAGGGTTTCCCCATACCCATCAACCAGGCCGATCTCAAGGTTTACGAAGAGTCCAATGCCCAAGAAGCAGAAAGGCTCCATGACACCCTGAAGGAGGCAGACTTTGTGTTCGTCCATGATCCCCAGCCCGCTCCCCTGTTACGGCTCACCCCGGATAGACAGGGGAAGTGGATATGGAGGTGTCACATAGATCTGAGTCGTCCATACCGCCCCGTATGGAGATACCTGAGAGACCTGGTGGTTGAGTATAACGCCAGCATATTCTCTATGCCTGACTTTAGTCAGCCCCTCCCACATCTCCAATACATCATTCCGCCCAGTATAGATCCCCTAACTGAAAAGAACCGGGAGCTCTCCCCCGAGGAGATAGGGGAGGTATTGGACCGATTTGATCTGAATGAGGATCTCCCTATGGTGCTTCAGGTTTCAAGATTCGACCGCTTCAAGGACCCCTTAGGGGTGATAAGGGCTGCAAGGCTGGCAAGAAAGTTTGCGTTGTTCCAGTTGGTTTTGGCGGGAGGTGGGGCATCTGATGACCCTGAAGGGGAGACTGTGCTGCGGGAGGTTCAATCTGCAGCTGCTGGCGATCCCCACATCCACGTGCTCTTTCTGCCCCCCGACGCCCACAGGGACATCAATGCCCTCCAAAGGGCGGCGGACGTGGTGTTACAAAAGTCCCTTAAGGAGGGTTTTGGCCTGACGGTCACGGAGGCCTTGTGGAAGGGCAAACCTGTGATAGGAGGGGCTGTAGGTGGCATAAAGATCCAAGTGGTGAACCATCATACGGGCTTCCTGGTGCACACGCCGGAAGGGGCTGCCCTATGTATCCGCTATCTCTTGTTTTACAAAGAGAAGCGGAAAGAGATGGGAAGGAAGGCCCAGCTCTTCGTCAGGGAGAACTTCCTCATCACCAGGCATCTCAGGGATTACCTCTCCCTCATGCTGGCCCTGAAGATGGGTGTCCACGAGCGCATAGAGTTAGAAACATGGACAGGATAGAAACATCGTAGGCAACTTCTGGCCCTAAGGGGGGCACGGGTTTATGGAGGAGCTCTTTTTCAGGTACTGTCCATATTGCGCTTCGCCCATGGATAGGAAGAAGGAAGGTGGTAGAGAGAGACCCTACTGCCCTTCATGTGGCTTTACTCAGTACCTAAACCCTACAGTAGGGGTGGCAGTAGTGGTAATTCGGGAGGGGAAGATCCTCTTGGGGAAGAGGGCACCCCATGTGTCTTATGGGCAGATGTGGTGCATACCTTGTGGCCACGTGGAGTGGGATGAGGATGTGGAGGATGCGGCTGTTCGGGAATTCGAGGAGGAGACAGGCCTCAGGGTAAGCATCAAGGGGGTTGTGGCTGTTCATTCCAACTTTCATAATCCCCGGCAACATACAGTGGGGATCTGGTTTATGGGAGAGGTGGTGGGTGGAGAGCCAAGGCCAGGGGACGACCTTGTGGAGATAGGATTCTTCCCACTGAATAACCCGCCCTTGCCCCTGGCCTTCCCCACAGATAGGCTGGTATTAGAAGAGCTGATGGCAGTAGTAGGCCTCATGGGATGATCACCAGCAGCGCACCACCTTTTCCACTGTATCCTCAAGGATATGGGCCATCTCTTCCATTACAGAGGGGGGATAAGGCCTTAGGGCAGAAAAGGAAGGGTCCAAGGTATGGCTATTCCTAAAGGGCTGGAGATGATACTCAGGTGCCCCCATCGCCAGGCGTGCTATCTCTATCATCTCCTTCCTCCCCACCACCCCAGGCACCAAAGTGGTCCTCAGGATATAGTGGGGGGCCAGCTCCCTTACCACTGCCATAGCCTCTCTCACAGCCTCAAAACCGGTCCCCCTGGTGACTTGGGGGTACCGAGATGGAGAGGTCTTGATATCCAAGGCTACCACATCCGCAAGCCCTGCCTTCAAGGCCTCTTTCAGAACCTGGGGGCGGGAACCATTGGTGTCCAGCTTTACAGCAAATCCAAGAGCCTTCAAGGACTCCAGAAAGGGGAGGAGATCCTCCTGCAAGGTAGGCTCCCCCCCAGAGACCACTACCCCAGAAACGAGCTTTTTCCGCCTGTCCAGCTCCTCAAGAATCACAGAAGGGGGAATCTCCTTCTGCTCTTCAATCAGTGAGGGGAGGACAAGCCCTGGGTTGTGGCAAAAGGGGCAACGGAAATTGCAGCCGCCAAAGAACACTATAGAGGCCATCCTCCCAGGGAAATCCACTAAGGTGATCCCATTGAAGCCCCTGATTCCCCAACCGTCTTTGGCTAATGACCGATGGCCGCTACCCTTAAAGCTTGATGTATTTCCGATCCTTGAACTCCTCTTTCTTCCCATCGTTCCAGTTCTGAACTGGCCTGTAGTACCCAACAATCCTGGAGTACACCTCCACGGGCACCGCTTTTACTTTAACTTTCGAGGCTGCCCTAATGGACCTCCTCCTCTCTACAGTAATGCTCTCCTTCATCTTGCCCTCCTTATCCCTGTACCTCTATGCTGTCCAGCAACCTATAAGCATCAGGCGAGGCTTCCTCTAAGGCCTTCCCTTCCACCACCATCTCCTCCCCATAAGCCTCCAGTTCCTCTGGGGTGTGGGGATAAGGGCAGAAGGCATGCTCTCCAGATATGTAGCCGTGGACAGGGCATACAGAGAAGGTAGGTGTAATGCTGAAGTAGGGGATCCTGTAATTGGAGACCACTGCCTTCACCAGATCCCTAATTACCCAGGGATCGAATACCGCCTCACCCAGGAAGAGATGGACCACCGTTCCCCCAGTGAAGAGCACCTGGAGCTCGTCTTGATGCTCCAGTATCTCCCATAGGTCCCCAGAATAGTCTACTGGCAGATGTACAGAGTTTGTATAATAGGGGTGTTCCCTCCCCTTGGTAATTATACCGGGGAACTTCTCGACATCCTTTTTGGCCAGTCTGTAAGAGGCACCCTCCGCAGGGGTGGCTTCCAGGTTATAAAGGTTACCCGTCTCTTCTTGAAACTCTGCAAGCCTTTCCCTCATAAATTCTAAGACCCTTATGGCCCACTCCTTGGCCTCAGGTTCGTAGATGGGCAACCCCAGAAAGTTCAAGCAGGCCTCGTTCATTCCAATGAGCCCAATGGTGGCGAAGTGGTTGTGCCAGTACTTGCCCGTGCAATCCTTTACCTCTGATAGATAGACCTTGGAGTAAGGATAGAGCCCCTTCTCGGTGTAGTCCTCAATCACCTTGCGTTTGATCTCCAATGAGACCTTGGCCAGCTCCATGAAGCGCCCAAGCCTCTCAAAAAAATCCCTTTCATTTCTCGAGAGGTAGGCTATCCTTGGGAGGTTAAGGGTGACTACCCCTATGGAACCTGTAAGTGGGGAGGCCCCAAATAGGCCCCCACCCCTTCTCTTCAACTCCCTGTTGTCCAACCTTAGTCTGCAGCACATGGACCGTGCATCCTCTGGCTCCATCTCAGCATTCACAAAATTGGCAAAATAAGGGATCCCATACTTACCTGTCATCTCCCATAGGGGCTTCATCTCTTCCTGATCCCAGGGGAAGTCCCTCGTGATGTTATAAGTAGGGATAGGGAAGGTGAATACCCTCCCCCTGGCGTCGCCTTCTATCATGAGTTCTGCAAAGGCCCTGTTGATCATATCCATCTCTTTCTGGAACTCCCCATAGGTGACCTCCTGCTCCTGCCCACCCCAAATCACCTTCCTATCTCTATAGGTGGATGGTGGTATCAGGTCCATAGTGATGTTGGTGAATGGGGTCTGAAAGCCCACCCTGGTGGGCACATTGAGGTTGAAGAGGAACTCCTGAAGGCACTGCTTCACCCCATAAAAATCCAGACCATCGAATCTGACAAACGGGGCTAAGAGGGTGTCAAAATTGCTGAAGGCCTGGGCACCGGCAGCCTCCCCTTGGAGGGTATAGAAGAAGTTCACAATCTGCCCCAAGGCTGTCCTCAAGTGGCGTGCCGGCCTGGCCTCGATCTTCCCTCGCACCCCTCCAAATCCCCTTCTCAGAAGCCCTTCCAGGTCCCAGCCCACACAGTAGGCTGCCAGTATGCCCAAGTCATGGATGTGAAAGTCACCCTCCTCATGGGCCTGCCTGACATCCGAGGGATAGAGGTGGTTTAGCCAATAGCGGGCTACAACAGAGGAGGCAATGTGAAAGTTGAGCCCCTGGAGGGAGTAGTTCATGTTGGAATTCTCCCTGACCCGCCAGTCTTCCTTGTCCAGGTAATGCTCCACCAGAGACATACCGTCCACCAGGGCCTTCTGTAGGTCCCTGGCCACCCTTCTCTGCTCCCGGTAGAGTATGTATGCCTTGGCTACTTGGGCATGTCCCCGTTCTATGAGTACCTTCTCTACCAGATCCTGGATCTCCTCTACATGTGGAATAGAACCCTTCTTGAAAAACCGCTCATACAGGATGAGGGAGACCTCGTTGGCCAGTTCCTCTGCCACTGCCCTGTCCTTTCCCCCCACAGCCTTGGCAGCCTTAAAGATGGCATTGGCTATCCTCTCTTTGGTGAAGGGGACTATCTTCCCATCCCTTTTTCTAACAAGATACTCCATAAGCCACCCCCTGAGCTGGGAACCCATGAACGCTATACGAAAGCATAGCATGAGAAATCTGGGAGGTCAATACTATATATTGTGCTTTTTTGAAAAAAATATACAATATATTGAAAGTTGAGGTCCTTCACGGAGGAACACTGGCCTCAATCCCAAGCGTCGCCTGCCTCACGATCTACAAGAGACTCCAGTTGCTCCACTATGAACTGGGCCCCATCAAGTCGATAGAGAGAAGGTAGCGAGCCATAGGCCTCAGGGGCCTTGTTCAAGAGCGCAGAAAGCTCCTCCCTTGATGGCGCATCTCCCCATTGGAATGCCAAGCCCACACCCAGAGACTCCACCTCCTTGGCCATGCTGCAAAGGGGTTCCCAGTGCTTATGATATACAATACAGGGGGTTTGACCCCTTAGGGCCAGGGTCAATGGGGCGTAATAGGCCTCCACTATTGCCACCTGGGCTGCCTGCAGCCCCTCCCTCCCCTCTAACCAGGATAGGGGCATTTGCAGCTCCTTTAACCAGCCCCTACACATCCTCAGGGATGGGGTCAGATATACGGGAAGTCCCTCCCTCATAGCCTGAAGCCTCATGGCCCTCACCCCTTCACCATCCAGGGTACCTCCCACCAAGGGCACTTCTTGAACCAGGGGGAAGATCCCCTGTCCCCACGAAAGGGGAGGAACATAGGCTACCTGGGCGTATTCGTAAGCCAAGCCCACCTCATCTAAGGCAGCGGAGAGCGGTATAAACTGGGAGAGATACGCAAACCAGTTAAAGGACCCTAAGAACCAGCCAGGAATACCAAGCTTATGTGCCAGCACTAAGGGTTGAGGGGCCATATCATCAAGTATAACCGTCGGTCGAAACTCCCTTGCCACCCTCTCCTCCCCCTCAATCCAGGGTCCCCATCCCTTAACCCACTCCTCTACCCATTCCCTCAACCTGTTCTCATCCTGGGAAGAGGGTGGCTCTGGAAGAGGTGTCCTCTCCAAGCACAGGGCAGGGGTCTCATCCCACCCAGGCAAAGGGGAGGGGCCCCTCACCATTACTTCCCAGCCCCATGTCCACCTAAGGAGGATTCTTACAAGGGACTCTGCACGCAGGATGCTCCCACTGATGGGAGACGCTGAAAGATACATAAGCAATCTGGGCATAAAGTACTCCCCTTACCACATTTGCCATCTGCCTCTGCCTCTCCATCTGCCCCTGCCCCTCCCGCGGCCCATGCCCCTGCCAGGCCACCAGAAAGGGGAGGGCCTTACAAAACCAGCACCTCTCGCCCAGGGCACAGTTTCGAGAGAGATGGCCCCTACGGGGCACACCTGGGAACAAGCACCACAGCCTTGACACAGAGTGGGATCAATAAAGGCCTTCTTTTCCTTACCTTCCCCCTGAAGCCTTATAGCCCCAAAGTTACAGACCTGCGTGCACCTTCCACATCCTATGCACTTTTCTTGGTCTACGCGGTACATGGCTATCCCTCCTCAGATCCCGAACTTGTTTCTATGATAGTAGCCCGAGTAGAGGGCGCCTGCTGGATTGTGGGCCATAACCCGATCCTTCACCACCACTGTGGTCACAGGGGCCTGGGAGTATTTGGTGAACAGGATGTCATGGCCTATGCACAGACCCACAATAAGGTTGAGCTCTGTTCCCGCCTCATTCAGGGCCCGTGCCTGGCCCATAGAGTTACAAATAGCCTCATACCGTCCTTCTTTGATATGCTTGAACCCCAGCTCCGACTTCTCTATACCACCCATCTTGCAGCATACGGAAGTCACCTTGAAACCCTCCTTCTCCAAAATACGCTGGAGGGTCTCTGCCTCTCTGCCCATGCCCACGCAGAAGGCAATGCCCAGGTGACTGTATCCCATGCGCCGAGCGAACTCTATCACCTCCTCCACCCGGCACCACTTCATGTAGCCATCGCTCTCTATAGAGGTGGCTACCCGGGAGATACGGGTATCCTGGGGGTTCTCCCGGTAGGCCTCCAGGTCCTCGATCTTCCTGCCAAAGCAGTCCTTCCCCTGATAACAGGCCTTATCCTGACAATAAGCGCACTTCATCCTTAGCTCCCTCAGCCTTAATCCCTCATTCTCTCTACAATCTTCTCCACCACTTCCCTGAAGGCCTCAGCAGCCTGGCTCTTCGGGGCCTCCTCCAATAAAGGTTTCCCTTCATCCCCCATCTCGACCAGATGCGGGTCTACGGGTATCCTCCCCAAAAAGGGCACATCAAGCTCCCGAGCCGCCCTCTCTCCACCGCCCCTCTTAAACAGATCAATCTCCTTCCCGCAGTAGGGACAGACAAAGCCACTCATATTCTCAATGATTCCAATCACAGGAACACCCACCTTCTTGCTGAAGTTCACGCTCTTCCTGGCATCCAAAAGGGCCACATCCTGAGGGGTGGTAACCACAATGGCCCCATCCATCTTCTTGATGAGTTGGGCGATGGATAAGGGTTCATCCCCAGTACCTGGGGGCAAGTCTACAATGAGGAAGTCCAACTCGCCCCAATTTACCTCGCTCAAGAACTGGCGGAGGGCACCCATCTTCAAGGGCCCCCTCCAAATAACGGGGGTGTCGGGATTCTGCAGAAGAAAGCTCATAGAGACCACCTTAAGCCCTGGTCCCACCTCTAAGGGCTCAATCCCTTCGGGGCTCGCGGCCAGTCTTTTTCCTTCTACACCCAGCATAAGGGGAATATCAGGGCCGTGGATGTCGGCATCAAGTAGTCCTACCTTATAGCCCTTTTGCGCCAATGCCCAAGCCAGATTAGCAGACACGGTAGACTTTCCCACGCCCCCCTTGCCGCTCATCACCATGATCCGATGCCCGATCTTGGCGAGGCGAAGCCTCATAAGTTCCTCTTGACGTCTGATCTCCTCTTCACGCTTACGCCGCTCATCAGTGGCATGCACCGAAGCCTCACTCATCACTATCCCTCCTCCAACACCTTCTCCCAAAGTCTCCTTATCAGCAGCCCCACCTCCCCATCCCCCTCCACAGGGGCTGTCTCTTATAC
>WFSL01000042.1 GCA_015486015.1 Aquificota bacterium
CAAGAGCTTTGGTGAAGCCAGGAAAGCTATTAGTAACTGGATCAGGTGGTACAATGAGGAGCGTCCCCATCAGGCGCTAGGATACCTCAGTCCTGTGGAATACAGGGCTCAAAAACTGAAGTTGGTGGCTTGAAATGAGGGGAGCAGTACAGTGGGGCGAGACCGGGGTCTTGGCAAATGCACATCAGGGTACTTTTCCATTCCTGTCCCATGAATAGAGCAAGTCCTTTTGGTCATTTGCGCCCCCCTTACCCTTGGAAACGACCATCAGTCTGCTAGCCCCTCACCTCAGGCAAAGCTATTAGTATTTATACATTTATCTTAGAAGAAAGCCCTTGGCAAGGGGAAAGGGGCTGAGGTGCCTTCATGGTTTTTTGATGAGACCTTAACAATCTCTTAATACTCACCAACCTATAGTAGCCCACTTCTTCGTCCAGTTGCTTCTCCATAAAGAGGACCTCCAGCTATGGGTAAAGAAGATGGGACGCCCCAGGGGGTCAGAATCACCCTGATAGCTCCTGGAGGAAGGGTGCTTGTCAAATGTTGAGACCTGACACCTTTACCCTTTTACTTTTTCGGCCTTTTTAACCTCTCTCGGATAAGTCTCAGTTGGTGCTGCTCCCTTTCCCCATCTTTATCCGCTTTCATTGGCCTGGGAGTTCATAGAGAAACAGGTAAGCATACCCGCTCCCAATTACTCACATTGTTCCTTAACTGGTTTTTCCCCCTCCCTTTTGTAAATGTACTTGTTCACTGCGTTGAGGTAGGCCCTCACTGAGGCCTCCACGATGTCTGTACTGGCACCCCTTCCCAGCACAGTGACCCCATTAAACTTCACCTTCACTGTCACCTCACCCAAGGCCTCTCTTCCATGGGTGACTGCCCTAATCTGATATGAGAGGAGCTTACCGGGCACCCCTGTTATACGGTCTATGGCATTATAGGAAGCCTCCACAGGCCCGTCTCCGATAGCAGAATCCTGAAACACCTCGTCTCCCCTCTTCAGAGACACAGTGGCTGTGGGCAATATCCGATTCCCCGCTGTGGTCTGGATGTAATCGAGCTCAAAGGCTTTGGGCACAGCCATCAACTCTTCCTCAGCGATGATGATGAGATCCTCGTCAAACACCTCCTTCTTCTTGTCCGAGAGTACCTTAAACTTCTCAAAGACCCTGCTCAGCGTGGCCTCGTCCAGATCAAACCCCAATGAATTGAGGCGTTCCCTAAGGGCATGACGCCCAGAGTGCTTACCCAACACCAACTTACTGCTTGGGACACCCACAGACTCTGGGGTCATGATCTCGTAGGTGAGGGGATTGGAGAGTACCCCGTGCTGATGTATGCCCGCCTCATGGGCAAACGCATTCTTACCTACAATGGCCTTATTAGGTTGGACATAGGCCCCTGTTACCCTGGAGACGAGCTGGCTCGTGCGATAGATCTCCTGAGTCTTGATTCCTGTGCTAAGACCAAAGAAATCGTTCCTGGTCTTAATGGCCATAACGATCTCCTCCATGGAGGCATTACCTGCCCTTTCCCCTATGCCATTGACAGTGCATTCTACCTGCCGGGCCCCGGCCTTCACAGCCGCCAGAGAGTTTGCCACGGCCAGGCCTAAGTCATTGTGGCAGTGAACACTGATTGTGGCCTTATCCACATTGGGTACACGGTTCATGATGATTGAGATGCGTTCTCCGAACTCATCGGGGATGGCGTAGCCCACGGTGTCTGGGATGTTAATCACAGTGGCTCCAGCATTTATCACTGCTTCTACCACTTGGCAGAGGAAGTCTATATCTGATCGGGTGGCGTCCTCTGCGGAGAATTCCACATCGTCGGCATACCTTTTAGCCAGACGAACCGCACTCACTGCTGCCTGAAGCACATCAGCGGGGTTCATCTTGAGTTTGTACCTCATATGGATCTCTGAAGTGGCTATGAACGTGTGGATCCTCTTTTTTTCTGCATAACGGAGAGCCTCTGCCGCACGTTCAACATCCTGAGGGTTTGCCCGGGCCAACCCAGCAATGATAGGGCCCTTCACTTCACGGGCCACTTGCGCCACTGCATCGAAGTCCCCTGGAGATGCAATAGGAAAGCCTGCCTCTATTACATCCACTCCCAGCTTGGCCAATTGCTTCGCCACCGCTATCTTCTCCTCGATGTTCATCGAGAATCCCGGGGCCTGCTCCCCATCCCTGAGGGTGGTATCAAAGATATACACCCTGTTGCCTGACATATCCCTTACCTCCTCTCTATGGTTTTCAAAAAACAAAAGGGCCACGGTCTCTTGAGGCCGTGACCCAAATAAAAAGGGCCACGGGCTGACCCGCCCGTGGCCCCCAGAAAGTTGCTACACTTAGCCCTCCCTGAAGGCCCCCGGACGGGCCTTCAGCAACAGCAGGCTAAGCAACAACCCTATCTTTTTCACAGTATCACCCTTTTCCTCAAATCTACTAAAATAATTTTTACCCTCTCTCTTTTGCATTGTCAACTCCCAAGCTGAGGCTTCCAGACTTCCCATACCTTGCCCACCAGATCAGGGCCTGGCTTTAATGTCCTCTTGCCAGGTCTCCATCCAGCAGGACATGCCTCTGTTCCAGCACTCTCACGCACGTGTTGGAATGCCTGGATCTGTCTAATTAGCTCCTCTACATTTCTACCTACGGGTGGAGCCAGGATCTCCATCGACTGGATCACCCCCTCCGGGTCAATAATAAAGCGCCCTCTAATGTTTAGACCAAGGCTTTCATCATATACGCCATAGGTTTGGCCTATCTTCCCTCCTGGATCCGACAACATAGGAAACGGCACTCCCCCCGGCAGCATCTTGGAGAGCTCTGTCTCTTGCCAAACTTTATGGATGAAGGCGGTGTCACAACTGATGGCCAACACGTCTGTGCCCAAATCCTTCAACTCCTGATATTTGGCTGCGACCGCAGCCAGCTCTGTCGGTCAGACGAAGGTAAAATCTGCCGGATAGAAGAAAAGTACCAGCCATTTACCTCTGTAGTCAGAGAGCCCCACCGGCTTAAACTCTCCCTCCATAAAGGCCTGACCCTCAAAGTCTGGTGCTTCCATAAGCGGTCTCAAAGCCATTGGCCACCTCCTTGATCTGATGTTGTTGCCCTATAATATTGCTGAATTATATTATCATACATAATACAAGTTGAAACTAATTTCAAGTTAGGCCAAAGGAGAGATTTTCTAATAACATGGCGTTTGTGGGGTGACAAACCTTCACGCCAAGGGTATAAGAGGGGTTATGAAAGAGAAGGTTTGCGCTGCCCTGCTTCAGATGGAGGTGGTCAAAGGGAATCCAGGGTTAAACCTGGCCAAGGCCTCCGCAATGTTGGATAAGGCTTATAGGATGGGAGCAGGACTGGCAGTGTTACCAGAGATGTGGCTCACCGATTTCGTGCTTAAGGATCCTTATCCCAGCCTCCCTTGGACTGAGAAGGCTCTAAATATGATGACCTCCTTTGTCAGGAATAAGGGAATGGTGATAGTGGCAGGCTCCATGATGGAGGAGGAGAACGGCAGGATTTACAATACCTCGTATGTAGTCTCCTCTGAAGGAATCGTTGCCAAATATAGGAAGGTTCACCTCTTTGAGCCTATGGGAGAGCTCAGGGTCTTTTCACCTGGCAGCAGGTCCATGGCCGTAGAGACCCCCTTAGGCAAGCTGGGTGTAGTTATCTGTTACGATCTACGCTTTCCCGAGCTCATTCGACCCCTTCCCTTCCAGGGGGTGGAAATCCTGTGCGTGCCGGCACAGTGGCCTGTTCAGCGCATCACCCACTGGGAGATCCTCCTCCGGGCAAGGGCCGTAGAAAATCAGGTATTTGTTTTGGGATGCAACAGATGGGGCCAAACTGGACCTTACAACTTCCCTGGTCACTCTCTCATCATAGACCCATTTGGGCAAATCCTGGCAACAACTAAGGAGGAAGGCATTGCCCTTGCTACCTTAGAAAAGAGAACAATGGAGGAGTGCAGGAGCCAAATCCCCTCCCTTAGGGACAGTGCATTACAAGGGGAAAAGGCTACCCTCTGAATTCCCGAAACTCGTAAGTCTTGCCCTCTCCCATGTCGAAGACCAGATGCTCATCGCTCTCTTCTCTTATTTTCCCTACTATCTGGCGGTAGGCTTCGAAGTCGAAGAAGCGTGCCACATGGGTGGCCTCCTCTCCTTGTGCACCCAAGGCCTCCTTCTCCTCCGGCAGAAGCTCCCTGATGGTAAGGTGATTGCAACGCCCCTTCTTCTGCCAGTCTCCCACCCTGAGGATGAGCCAATAAAATTTATTGGGCGAAATTTTCATAGTATCCCTCCTCATTTTTACAAAAAAGGGCCAACCCCCATGAGGAGCAGGCCCTTATATTCTCACAATACTATGTTACACTACCCGGCACTTGTAGCCATAGCAGTGGATACCAGCCTCACCTTCGCTGAGGATCTTGCGGAAGACAATCTCTACCTCCTTACCAATCTCGATCTCTTCTAAGGGTGTATCCGTCACCTGGCACTGGATGGTACCACCGCCCTCCAGCTCCACGACGGCCACGGCATAAGGTTTCTGATACTTGAACTGGGCAGGAGGGACCCTGATGATGGTGAAAGTCAGGATCTTTCCCTTCCAAGAGAGATTGTAGTCCTCCAGATCTTCAGAACCACAGGGACAGATCTTCCTCGGAGGCAAAAAAACCCTACCACACGCTTTGCATCTGTTACCTTGAAGCCTATACCTCTGGGGGATCTCTTTATAATGTCTGGGCACAATCATCACTGCACCTCCAGGATGTGAACTACGGAGCTTCCGCCGGAACCACCCATGTTCTGGGCCAGGCCCCTCCTGGCGTTCTTTACCTGGCGCTCACCGGCGGTGCCCCTGAGCTGCTCCACCAGCTCCACGATCTGGGCTACACCGGTAGCCCCCACGGGATGACCCTTAGACTTGAGGCCACCGCTGGTATTGATGGGGATTTTGCCGTCCAGGGCCGTATTGCCTGCCTCAGAGAAGGGGCCTCCTTGGCCCACTTCACAAAAGCCCAAGGCCTCTATATCGCATATCTCGGCAATGGTGAAGCAGTCGTGGACCTCGGCGAGGTCTATGTCCTTAGGGCCAATACCTGCCATCTCGTAAGCCTTCTTACCCGACTGATAGACAGCATCTAAGAAGGTAATATCGTCCCTCTGATGGACAGCAATGGTAGATGTAGCGGCCCCAGAACCAATGACCTTGATGATGGTGTCGGTGTACTTTTTGGCCAGCTCTACTGGACAAAGAATGGCAGCAGCGGCACCATCAGTGACAGGAGAACAATCGAAGAGGCCCAAGGGGTCGGCCACGGGGGTAGCATTGAGCACAGTCTCCTTGTCTATCTTCATCTGAAACTGGGCTTTGGGGTTCATAGAGCCGTTATAATGGTTCTTCACGGCTACAGCAGCCATCTGTTCCCTGGTGGTGCCATACTTTGCCATATGGGCCCTGGCAATCAGGGCGTAGAGACCTGGAAAGGTATTACCGTGGAAGGCCTCATAATCCTGATCAGCAGCAGAAGCCAGGCAATAAGTGGCATCGGCACCCGTATGCATCTTCTCCACGCCACCTACGAGAACAATATCGCTCATCCCCGAGGCCACTTCAATAAAGCCCAAGCGAAAGGCCAGACCGCTTGAGGCGCAGGCCGACTCGATCCTATAGGCAGATATATGTTTCTGCCCCAAGTAATCGGCCATGAGGGAAGCCAGGTGCTCCTGGGCGCAGAAGAGGCCACTGGTCATGCATCCCACATACATGGAGTCCAAGTGGTCCACGCCGGCATCCTTTATAGCCTCCAGGGCGGCCTCCACATAGAGCTCCCGGAGGTTCTGCCACCAGAGCTCCCCGAATTTTGTCATGCCAACTCCAATGACTGCTACGTCTCTCATGCTTATACCTCCTGAATCTTAAACATTGGGGTTCAGATGAATCTTGCCCCTGAACTTGGCATACTGGCCATAGGTAAGATAAAACTTCTTGCCGCGGATGAGGTCCCACAGCTTGGGCACCATATCCCTTACCTCATTGATCCTGTCTCTCACTTTAAAAATGAAGGCATCGGAACCAGCGCCGGAACCGAAAGAAACCATGAGGATTAGGTCCCCGGGCTTTGCAGCACTGTCTAAGGTGGCTGTCAAGCCATTGGGAGAAGAGCCTGAATAGGTGTTACCCTGCCATGGCACCACCCAGCCTGGCTCAATCTGCTCTTTCTTGAAGCCCAGCTGCCTGCCAGCCCTTAAGGGGAACTTTCCATTGGGCATGTGGAAAACGGCCCACTGGATGTCCTTGGCGGTAAGGCCAGCCATCTCCATAATGTTCCTGCCAGCAGAGACCACATGTTTAAAGTAAGCGGGCTCCCCTGTGAAACGGCCGCCGTGCTGGGGATACATTTGCTGATCCCTGCGCCAGAAGTCAGGGGTGTCTGTAGTAAAAGAGTAGGTGTATAGGACTTCGGCTATGATCTTGTCCTCATCACTTCCAAAGATGAAGGCAGACCCTCCGGCTGCTGCAGAGTACTCCAAGGCATCGGCAGGGGCACCTTGAGATGTATCTGCACCGATAGCCATAGCATACTTCATGTTGCCCGACTTCACATGGGAGTAGCATACGAACATCCCCTCAGAGCCAGCCTTGCAGGCAAACTCATAGTCGGCAATGTGGATATCAGGAACCATGCCAAGGGCCTCTGCTACCACAGTACCAGAAGGTTTTACTGCGTAGGGATGGGACTCGGAACCAATGTAGAGGGCACCGATCTCCTTTGGATCGATGCCGGCCCTTACCAAGGCATACTTGGCAGCCTGATACGCAATGGTAATAGTATCCTCATCCTGAGCAGGCACTGTCTTTTCGTAGAGGAGCAGCCCCCGTTTGATAACCTCAGGGTCATCCCCCCATTGGGCGGCAATCTCCTCCACTTTGATCCTGTAGCG
This sequence comes from Aquificota bacterium, assembly GCA_015486015.1. Taxonomy (GTDB): domain Bacteria; phylum Thermosulfidibacterota; class Thermosulfidibacteria; order Thermosulfidibacterales; family B14-G1; genus WFSI01. Next base: position 6,977 of record WFSL01000042.1, read on the forward strand.
TGGAACATAAGCGCCATAACCAATAATACCTACTGCCATGAAGCTACCCTCCTCAATATGTTTTCTGTTACTATTGCAATTTTTTTAACTTTTGTCAATATCTTTTAAATTTTGTTAAACTTGCATTACCCCGTGCCTCTTTGGGTATCGGAGTTCTCTGGGCTTATTCTCATAGAAAAGGAACCTCTTTATCAGCTCCTTCCTTAGCTCGTGAGGCTCTACCATGTCCTCTACAATAAGATTGGCTGCCAGCTTGTAAATATCCACGTCCTTCTTATACTCCTCTTGCTTTTCCATCCTAAACTTCATCTGCTCTTTGGGGTCCTTCAGCTCCATGATCTTGTTGTAGTATACAGCGTTCACAGCAGCCTCTGGACCCATGACGGCTACCATGGCTGTGGGGAGGGCTAAGCATGCATCGGGTTCGTGAGATGGGCCACACATAGCGTAAAGCCCGGCCCCGTAGGCCTTCCTCACTATTACTGAGACCTTCGGTACTGTGGCCTCAGACACAGCATAAAGCATCTTTGCCCCATGCCGCAGTATCCCTTCTCTCTCCACCTTCGAGCCAATCATGAACCCTGGCACATCACATAGATACAGGAGTGGGATATTGAAGGCATCACACAGCCTTATGAAGCGGCAGGCCTTGTCTGCGGAGTCCACAAAGAGGACACCCCCTTTCACCTTGGGCTGGTTGGCGATAATGCCTATGGGCTTGCCGTTGAGCCTGGCGAAACCTGTGATCACCTCTTGGGCCCAGAGCTTCTTCATCTCAAACCAGCTACCCTTATCAATGATGCGCCAGATGACCTCATACATGTCGAAAGGCACATTCTGATTTTCAGGGATCACCTTTTCGATGTCGTCTATAGGCTTTTCTGGTTCGGCAGGTTCATATACCGGGGGTTTTTCGAAGCAGTGCTGGGGGAAGTAAGAGAGATAGTCTTTTACCATCTGGAGCGCCTCTTCCTCAGTCTCAACAAAGACATCCCCAAGGCCGCTGACAGAACAGTGCATCCTGGACCCACCCATCTCCTCTAAGGAGACCTTCTCTCCGATGGTCACCTCTGCGAGCCTTGGAGATCCCAGGTACATGCTCCCAATTTTGTCTACCATGATGATTATATCGCAGAAGGTGGGCATGTAAGCCCCGCCTGCGGCGGATGGTCCACATAGCACGCATATTTGGGGGATCATTCCTGACATGAGGGCCTGGAGATGGAAGATCCTGCCTGCATGCCTGCGGCCAGGAAAAACGAAAATCTGATCCGTAATCCTAATACCTGCAGAGTCTACCAAGTATATGATGGGAATCCTGAGTTTCATGGCTGTCTCTTGGAGCCTGACGATCTTTTCCACTGTCCTCTCACCCCAGGATCCTGCCTTAACAGTGAAGTCATTGGCCATAACGGCCACGTCCCTTCCGTTGATTTTTCCCAACACAGTGACTACACCATCGGCTGCCAGTTCCTCCTCCAAGCAGTTGGCCAAAAGATAATCCTCTATCACAGGATCAGGGTCTAAGAGCATCTGAAGTCTCTCCCTGCATAGGAGCTTTCCCTGTTCTTTTACTCTTTTCCTGTGTCTCTCGGGCCCCATCTGGAGGACCTTCTCCCTAATGGCCTTAAGCTCCTCACCTTTGGTTGCCATGACTTACCTCCTATTCCCCTTTATAGAGGGGTTTTCTCTTTTCTCTGAAGGCCCTTAACCCCTCCAGCCTGTCCTTGGTGGGGATGATATTATCGTAGCATCGGGACTCGATCGTGAGCCCTGCATGGATCTCTACCTCTGCACCAGTGTTAATAGCGTACTTGGCCTGGGCTACTGCCAGGGGGCCATTTGCAGCGATTTCCTGAGCTACCTCCATGGCCCGCTCCAGGAGCTTCTCATCCGGCACCACCTCGCTCACTAAACCTATTCTTTCTGCTTCTTCTGCAGTAATACGCCTGGCAGTGAAAATGAGCTCTTTGGCCTTGGCCTTTCCCACTACCCTGGGTAGCCTTTGAGTTCCTCCTGCTCCTGGAATGATGGCCAAGCTGGTCTCGGTGAGGCCCATACGGGCGGACTCGGCGGCATAACGAAGGTCACAGGCCAGGGCCATCTCCAGTCCACCGCCGAAAGCCACCCCATTAATAACGGCAATGGTGGGCTTAGGTATCTCCTCCAGCATGGTGAAGGTATCCCTGATGGTGCGGATAAACTCTTTCACCTCTACTTCAGATAGAGTAGTCCTCTCCTTGAGATCGGCCCCTGCGCAGAAGGCCTTCTTTCCAGCTCCTGTGACCAGGATCACCCTCACTTCCCTGTCGAACCAAAGGGCCTCCAGCCTCCCTTTCAGCGCCCTCAACATGGGGAAATTGAGAGCATTCATCACATGGGGGCGGTTAAGGGTCAAGAGGGCTACATAATCCTGTCTGTCTTCTAAAACCGGTTCTTCCATGCTTCACTCCACTATAAGGACTACATCTCCCTCATTTACAAAGTCGCCTACATTCACCTTCACTTCCTTCACCACACCATTGGTCTCAGACTGGAAGGGAATCATCATCTTCATAGACTCTAAGATAAGAAGCTCCTGCCCAGGCTCTATGGAATCTCCGGGCTGGACCTTCACTTCTGCAACCACTCCAGCCATGGGGCATGCCACTTCTGCCATCTTTCATTCCTCCTTCTTCAACTGATCTATAAAGTTGGTGGTGGTCCTACCCCCCCGGAAGAGTTTACTCTTCAGGGCAGTAATATGGAAGGAGACGTTGGTCTTAATCCCATCCACCACCGTAGACTCTAAAGCCTGGATCATTCGGTCGATAGCCTGATCTCTATTCTTACCCCAGGAGATGAACTTGGCTAACAGGGGATCATAATAGGGAGACACAGTATAACCCTCATATACGCCCACATCAGCCCTGAACCCTTCCAGTTCTGGTACTTGCCATTTGGTGATTTTCCCTGGTGAGGGCATGAAGTTCTTATCGGGATCTTCAGCATAGATGCGGCACTCAATGGCGTGGCCATTGATTCCAATTTCTTCCTGCTTCAAGGTGAGGGGTTCCCCAGAAGCAATCCTCAGTTGCCATTCCACAAGATCTACCCCTGTAGTCATCTCTGTTACAGGGTGTTCTACCTGAATCCTGGTGTTCATCTCCAAGAAGTAAAAGTGCTTCTCTGGATCCACCAGAAATTCCACGGTTCCGGCATTGTTGTATCCAATGGCCCGGGCTGCCTTCACTGCAGCGGTGCCCATCTTTTGCCTCATCTCTTGATCCACAAAGGTAGAAGGTGCCTCCTCAATCACCTTCTGGTGGCGTCTTTGGATAGAGCACTCCCTCTCGTTCAAATAGATGGTATGCCCTGTGTTGTCTGCCAGGACTTGAATCTCTATGTGCCTGGGTTCTTCTATGTATCTTTCAAGATATAGGGAGGGGTTGCCGAAATAGGCCTTAGCCCTGGTCTCGCACATTTTGAAGGCCTGCTCCAGTTCTTTCTCATTGCGGGCAATCTGCATCCCAATACCGCCGCCACCGGCTGAGGCCTTCACCATGACAGGGTAGCCAATCTCCTGGGCAAACCCCTTGGTCTGCTCCAGATCCAGGGCCTCTTCTACATTGCCGGGGACTATGGGTACTCCTGCAGCCTGCATAATCTGCCTGGCCTTCACCTTGAACCCCATGGCCTCTATGGGTTCAGGGTTAGGCCCAATAAAGACCAGCCCCTTCTCCTGGCACTTTCTGGCAAAGGCAGCATTCTCAGCCAGCAGGCCGTATCCGGGATGAATGGCCTGGGCTCCTGATTCCAAGGCCACTTGAATGATTTTTTCCATGTTTAGGTAACTTTGGGCCACAGGAGGGGGGCCTATATGGTAAGACTCATCTGCCATCTGAACATGAAGGGCCTCCTTGTCGGCGTCAGAATAGACAGCCACTGTCTTGACCCCCAACTTCTGACAAGCTCTGATTACCCTGACGGCAATCTCACCTCTGTTGGCAATAAGCACTTTGTCAAACATGAGTCACCCCTTTTTAAGGTTTATAAAAAACCTTTAAATCTCGCTGTAACAATTGGCCAAAAAAAATCGGCCCATCAACCTAAAAATTTAGCTACCAGACCCCTCAACTTCTTGTCAAGCCAGGGGTCCATTGAAGAAAGGATATGGAAGAGGAGCTCATCCCCTCATTTCCTATCAGAGGCTTCCCCATGCAAGCCACTTCAAACGGGCTGAGTTCTTATCTCCCTTCCCATCCACCTAAAGAGGAGGCTATGCTCTCTTTCAAAACTGATCCTAAGCTTAGGGAGGAGAGAAATGGACTATCATCGGTATCAGCTCCACCTTTGGAAACCCCGAAGGGGCGAAACCTGCCTTCTTGTAATAGACATGCAGAACTGTTTCTTAGATTTGGCTCGGCCTATTCTGCCAAAGGTACATAGGCTCTTGGACTTGTTTCGAAGGAGAAAATGGCCTGTGATTTTCACAGCTCACACCCACAGTGATCTGGAAAAAGACGGGGGACTCTTGGTCCAGTGGTGGGGCAAGGCCTTCATGGAGGTCTTCACGCCTGGTCGATGGGAACACAGGATCATTGAGGAGATAAAACCCCAAGACGAAGAGAGAACGATTGACACCAAAACCCGGTACTCTGCCTTCTACAAAACGGACTTAGAGGAACTCCTTAGAGAATTAGGGGTGAGGGACCTTCTCATCTGCGGTGTCATGACCAACTACTGCTGTGAGACTACAGCCAGAGACGGTTTCAACCGTGATTTTCGTGTCTTCTTTTTGGCCGACGCCACGGCCACCAGCGATCCGTATCTCCATCAGGCCACCCTGTGCAATCTGGCCTCGGGATTCGCCACTATCTATACCACCCAGGAGATTATAGACCTTTTAGAATAATAAAATGGCCGTTGCCAGTGTAGGACGAGGCCCTGTATATTTGAAATCCATGATAGCTGTTATCCAGAGGGTAAGGAGCTCCAGGGTAGAGATAGAAGGCCAGGTGGTGGGCTGCATAGGTCGAGGTATCAACTGCCTATTGGGGGTGGAACGGGGAGATACGTTGGAAGACCTGGAGTGGCTCTGCGATAAGATCTTACATCTGCGCATATTTGAAGATACACAGGGAAGGATGAATCTTTCCCTTCTTGACATTCAGGGGGGCATTATAGTGGTCCCTCAGTTCACCCTCTTAGGGGACTGCCGAAAGGGGAGGAGGCCAAACTTCATGAAGGCTGCACCTCCACAAGAGGCCTCAAGCCTTTTTGATCAGGCTGTGGAGCGGCTAAAAAGATACCCTGTTGAGGTGGCCCATGGCGTTTTTCGAGCCCATATGATGGTCTATATAGAGAACGATGGACCTGTTACCTTCATTGTGAACTCAAAGGAGAGGGGAAGATGAGGATCAAGACTTTGGTAGTAGGACCGTTAGAGGTCAACTGCTATCTGGTATGGGACGAAGAAATCAATCAAGGCATAGTGATAGATCCTGGGGCAGAGGGACCTATGATAGTTGGGGAAATCAAGAAGCTGGGCTTTACCCTCACCCACATAGTGAATACCCACTCTCATGTAGATCATATAGGTGCCAACTCCGATGTGAAAGAGGCCTTTCCTGACGCCCTACTTGCTATACCAGAGAAAGACCTCCCCCTCTTCAGATCACCCCACAATCCCATGCTCGTGATGGTATGCAGGGCCAAGCCCTCTCCAGAACCAGACCTCTTGCTGAAAGAGGGAGATTCCATACCTGTGGGCAGCGAAGAACTCACCGTGATAGAAACTCCTGGCCATACTATTGGCTCCATCAGCCTTTATAGCTCAGGCGCTGGTGTCATCTTCACGGGAGACACCCTTTTTGCAGGCTCTGTGGGCAGGACGGATCTCCCTTTTTCACAACATGAGGCCCTCTTTGCCTCGGTACGGGAGAAGATATTCCCACTTCCAGAAAAGACGGAGGTATTTCCAGGCCACGGTCCTCCCTCCACAGTAGGCCGGGAGAAGAGATTTAATCCCTTCTTCAGCGGTATCATTCTGTAACGGCTTCACATTGGCAGTCTTTAAAGTTAATTACATAATCTTATTCCTTTGAAAAGCCCCAGTGATTCCCTTGATTCTCTGAGAGAGATGATGGTATAGTTTGCACAAAAGAGCACAAATTAGGAGGAATAAAAGCTATGTCGCCTGATCTCCCTTCTCTAATTGGGAGTCTTGTGAGGGAAGCAATAGATAAACCAGAATTATACAGTGGCAGGAACCTACATACCCTAATAATGGAAGAGGTGGAAAGGGTGCTCATTGAGAAGACATTGGAGCACACCAAAGGGAACAAAAAAAAAGCAGCTCAGGTATTAGGAATTAATAGAAATACCCTAAGTAGCAAGATAAAGAAGTACAAAATAGGTTCTTGATTAAAGAGAAGGCGAGAGGACAATGGATTATTCAAAGATGAGTGGAATATTCTGGATAATAACTGGTGTCATTTTATGTATATCTGGTATGATCTCCATATTTCACAGATCATATGCAGAAGGGCTTGGTCCTCTCCTCTTGGGGGTTCTAATCCTTGTTTTTCAGTTTTATGTATACCGCAAAACGGGGACTATTAAAGGCGGTCTTTGAGCCTTGTCTGAATCCTCCCGTGTGGAGGGTAAAGGCCGCTGCTCGAACATAGAGGCCACGGGAAGGCAGGATCAGGGGGGTGTTGATTAATCCTTGAGCAAAGACCGAAATTTCAAAATAAGTTTGAGAAAGGGGGCCTTGAAGCTATTGGATAAAATGGGATCCTTCGAGGTAGGATTGAAGAGGGAAAGGGCGCCCTTGGGTGTGGAATTGAGCGGGAACTCTATTAAGATTGCGGAGCTGGGCAAAATGGGCGAGAAGATTATTCTCAAACAGGCGCATGTTATTCCCATTCCTTCCAAAAAGATGCATATGGGGCACATAGAAGACATGGAAGGGCTCGCTTTAGAGCTGGATTCTATCTGGGTTTCTCTTAATCTAAAGAATCGGCACGTAAATCTGGCCCTCCCGGGGAACCTCACCATCTTACGGAGATCTCGCCTGCCTTATGTTCCCCCTGAAGAGGTGGAAAATGCCATAAAGTGGGAAATCGAAAAGACGCTTCCCTTCAAGTTAGAGGAAATTCTTTTCGACTTTCACGTGTATGAATCTCACGAGGGAGAGAGCATAGACCTCATCTACGTGGTTGCCAGGAGGGATATCATAGAGTCTTATCAAGGCCTCTTTCAGATGGCGGGTATAAACCTTGATGTATTGGATTCTGCCTTCCTTGCTCTTGGAAATACTATCATAGTGAATTACGGAGACCTCTCCGGTACTCTCGTCATGGTGATAGATATTGGTACAAAAGATTCTAACCTACTGGTGTTAAGAGACAATCGGATCATTTACGGTCGGAATATAGAGGTTGGCGGGGTCTTGGTGGATCAGATACTCACCCAAAAGACAGGTTGCACCTTGGAGGAGGCAGAACACCTTAAGTTGAGTGGAGAGGCAGATGAAGCCATTCTACGTGAGGCCTCTCATACCTTGGCTATCAAACTACACGGAGAGGTAATGGCTTCTCTCGACTATTCTCAAAGCCTCTTGGGTATCCACCAGCAGGTGGACAAGGTATTCATTACCGGTGGGGCATCCAATACACCTTTCTTGCTCACCGAACTCAGTGCCCTTCTATATGCACATACAGAAACACTCTCACCCATACGAAAAGTAGAGCTGGATGCCCAACTGGACCCTTCTTGCATAGATAAAATTTCCGCCAGGATCCCTGTGGCTATGGGCACAGTGCTGCAATCTTTTTGAAAGTGGAGCCCTTTTTTAATCTCTCAAATTAGATCAAGAATTACACATCTGCTAAACAACTCACATTCTTCTGCACCATCTGCCTGACGTATGCCAGCTTCCCAATGGCACCTTGGGCATCGACTCCTCTGACGAGAATAGGGTCCATCATGGTGAATCCCAAGACAGAGGCTATGCAGTTCATGGTTAAGATGATGCCCTCAAAAAGTCTGTCTCCTTTGGTTGCCCCAACAGCCAGAAGAAGCAGGTAACCTCGGCTTCTTCTCCATGGGCTTCCTAAAAGTGACCTCTTCACCCACAAGGGTTGCAAACGATCTATTAGGGCCTTCAGCTGGGCTGGTACATGGTAAAAATAAACGGGCGTCGAGACTACTAAGTGGTCACTCGTTTTTAAGGCCTCTATTACCCATGCCATATCATCTTTAATGATGCATTCCCCCCTCTCCCTGCACCCTCCGCATCCTCTGCAGGGTTCGATAGAGAGGTCCCTTACACAGCACCGGGTTACTTCTCCTCCGGCATCAAGGATCCTCTCTATAACCCAATCGAGGAGTATAGATGAATTCCCCCTTTCGCGGGGACTTCCCTCAATGGCCAAAACCCTCATTCCACACCCCTTGAGGAGGCGCATCCGCTCGCCTGCTACTTCTATTCGGTGGGGGCTATCGCTTTTATCAATGCTTGATGAAATATTTAGCCCAAGTGTCGGTGAGCATGGGCTATGACCCTGCTTTTACCATGCTCTTGGGGGCCAGCACCATTATCATGTTCCTCCCCTCCATATTGGGGAGGCTTTCCACCACCGCTATATCTGAGAGATCACGGGCAACCCTGGCGAGCACCTCCCTCCCAGCATCTGTAAAGGCCAGCTCCCTCCCTCGAAAGCGCACGTTGATCTTTGCCTTATTCCCTTCTTCCAGAAACTTTCTTAGGTGTCTGAGCTTCACCATGTAGTCATGCTCCTCAATCTTGGGACGCATCCGCACCTCTTTCACCTGGATCACATGTTGCTTTTTCTTTGCAGCATGGGCCTTCTTCTTTTGTTGATATTTGTATTTGCCCAGATCCATGATTCTACACACAGGAGGATCAGCATTGGGCGCCACCTCCACCAGATCCAATCCTCTATCCCTTGCCACCGCTAAGGCATCACTTAGGGGCAATATGCCCAGCTGTCTACCGTCTTCGTCAATTACCCGAACCTCCTGAGCCCGGATCTGTTGATTGGCCTTAACTTTGATCTCCCTAACGCCTATCGCTGCACCTCCCTCCGAAACTTATTCGTTGCTCTTCCTTGCTACCTCATCCTCCATCATCTGGATCACAGCCTCCAATCTCATGACCCCAAGATCGCCCCTTCGACGGTGTCTCACTGAAACTGTCCCATTGGCCTCTTCCCTCTTTCCCACAATGAGCATGTAAGGTACCTTTTCTACTTGGGCATCCCGCACCTTTGCCCCCAGCTTCTCATTCCTCAGATCTGCCTCGGCACGAAACCCCCTTTCTATGAGCTGCTTTGTCAGTAAGGTGGCGTATCCAGCCTGGTTATCGGTGATGCTCATCACTTTGACCTGGACAGGGGCAAGCCAAAGGGGGAAAGCCCCAGCATAGTGCTCTATAAGCACCCCCAGGAATCTGTCCATAGAGCCAAGTATCACCCTGTGAAGCATGGCGGGGCGCCTCCTTTCACCATCACTTCCCATGTAGGTGAGGTCAAAACGATCGGGCAGGGCAAAATCGCACTGGACAGTGCCGCACTGCCATTTACGCCCAATGGCATCGGTGAGTTTTACGTCTATCTTTGGGCCATAGAAGGCCCCCTCTCCCTCGCATATCTCATAGGGCAGTCCCAAATCATCCAAGGACTCCTTTAAGGCATTGGTGGCCCGCTCCCACATCTCATCAGTACCTATGTAGTGCTCAGGGCGGGTGCTTATCTCCACCTCATATGGGAATTCAAAGACCCCCATCACATCGTGGATGAAGTTCATCACCCCTTTGATCTCGTCCTTAAGTTGCTCGGGGGCACAGAATATATGGGCATCATCTTGGGTGAAGGCCCTGGCCCTCAACAGGCCGTGGAGAACCCCAGACTTCTCATGACGATGAACGGTGCCCAATTCGAAGTAACGCAGTGGTAAATCCCTGTAACTGCGGATCTTGGATTTGTAAATGAGGATATGGGCCAGGCAGTTCATGGGTTTGATGCCATAGAGCTCCTCATCCACCTGGGTGAAGTACATCATATCCCGATAGTGCTCCCAATGGCCGGATTGTTTCCACAGGTCAGCCTTGAGGAGGGTGGGTCCTATCACGATCTGATAGCCCCTCTTCAGGTGTTCTTTCTTCTCGAAGTCCTCCAGGATAGTGCGTACAAGTGCACCCTTAGGGTGGTAGATGACAAAACCAGGCCCCACCTCTTCCCGGATGGAGAACAGTTCCAGCTCCTTCCCTATGCGCCTGTGGTCCCTGCGTCGGGCCTCTTCCAGAAAGTGCAGATACGCATCCAACTCCTCACGAGAGGGATATGAGACCCCGTAAATTCGCTGCAGCATAGGGTTCCTTTCATCCCCCCTCCAGTAGGCCCCCGCAACAGAGAGGAGCTTCACCGCTTTCACCTTTCCCGAGGAGGGGATATGGGGCCCCCGGCATAAGTCCACAAAGATATTCCCCGTCCGGTAAAGGGAAACCTTATTGTCGGGGATCCCATCAATGATCTCCACCTTGTAGTTCTCCCCCATCTCCTCAAAGAGGCGGATGGCCTCTTCTTTTGATACCTCTTCCCTTTTGAAAGGCTCATCCCTTGCAATGATTTCGGCCATCTTGGCCTCGATCCTTTCCAAATCCTTTGGGGTGAAGGGTCTCTCATAGTCAAAGTCATAGTAAAAGCCCGTTTCCACTGCGGGGCCAATAGTCACCTTTGCAGTGGGGAAGAGCTCCTTTACAGCAGCGGCCATGATATGGGCTGTGGAGTGCCAGTAGACCTCTCTCCCCTGGGGTTCCTGAAATGTGATGGGTTTGATCTCACACTCATCTTCTACAGGAGATGAGAGATCCTTCAGTTCACCATTCACCTGGACTACCAACACGTCCTCAATGGGTTCATAGCCTGCCCTCTTCAAAACATCCAGATAAGGTTCCCCCTTATCTGCATCTACGGTTCCATCTCCCTTTATACGCACCTTAGGCATACCTTTCCTCCTCAATACTCACCGATAAATAAGGAAGACCAAAAGGGCGTGGATCTCCAAACTTAAAAGGTCCTCCCCCGGGGCGGATATAGAAATACAGCCCTGTTGGCATCAGAAACGGATAAAGCTGGTAGGGACGGGCGGATTTGAACCGCCGACCCCTTGCGCGTCAAGCAAGTGCTCTCCCCCTGAGCTACGTCCCTTCTCATCAGTATTCTTATTAAGGGAGAAGGGAAGGATTGTCAACAGAAAAGGAGGGCCAGGAGGGCACCCGTAATCAGGGGGATAGAGACGTTGTCGTCCAGAGGCCAAGGCACAGTTTCTACCAGGGCGCCTGCCAAGGCGCCCACTAAGGCGTACGGGAAGGGAATGAAAAGGGCAGCATATAAGGTGCCCCCCACAAAGAAGGCCAGGCTTCCTTCTATCGAGAGGCGGCGGTTCCACGGCCACCGCCTCTTACCCCAGGCCTTGCCCACCAAGGTGGATAGAGAATCCCCCGAGGCCAATACGACAATGGCGCCCAGGGCAGCATAGTAGGGATAGATACAGAGAGATAGCCCTACAGCCAGACCATAAAGGACGGCGCCCTTGGCTGGGAAGTTCTCGATATCATGGGGGCGATCGAGGAAGCTCAATACGGGTTCTGCCCATGGAAACGGCTTCTGGGTATGGCGCCATGAGAGGATCCATCCTATAAGGGACATGAGGATAAGCACCCATCCTACCTTGGCCCCCCACTGTGTGTAGGCCAAGGCGATCACGGTACCATTGAAAAAATGAAAAACCTGTCTGGGCAGTTCCCTTTTCAAACCCATCCCAACCTCAACAAAGATTCAATGTTAAAGGCTAAGCCTCAGCCTACACCCAAAAAGGCAATTGTCCTACCCTTCCGGAGATTGAAGACACAGAGAGATAGTACTTGACAAGCCCGTCATTGGGTGCTTTAATTTTTGAATTAAGGTTCATATTTTGAAATAGAGGTTCATAAAATGGGCCGTAAAGAACGGGAGCTTCAGCAGAGAAAGAAGGAGATCCTGGATGTGGCCCTGCGCCTCTTTTCCCAAAAGGGCTATAGGGCCACATCTATGCAGGAGATTGCCAAGAGCTCTGAGTTTGCGGTGGGTACCATTTACAGGTTTTTCCCAACGAAGAAGAGGCTTTACGAGGAGATTGTCCTGGATAAGGCAAAGGAGATCTACAACAAAATTGTACCCGTATTCAACGAGGATTTGGACCCCTTTGCGTTGCTCAATAGGCTCATAGCTGTGAAGATCGCCGTTCTGAAGAGTTATTCCTCATTTATAAGGCTTTACTACACTGTGTTGTGGGAGGCCAGATTTGGTGTGAAAGAGACCCTAAGTGAGCAAGTCCTGGCGCTTTATGAGAAATATCTCTGCAAGCTGGAAGCAGTGTTCGCTAAGGGCATAGAGGAGGGGATCTTTAGGAGGCGCTCCTCCAGATTTTATGCTATGGCCTTCGAGGGGATGTTCAATGCCCTGATTCAGGAATCCATCCATCATGATCTCGAATTTTCTCCCAATGAAGTGGCTGAGGTCTTTTTTGGTGGAATCCTTGTTCAGGGGATGGGGAGATGAAGAGTAGCATCCTTCTTGTTGTTGCCCTGTTGGTGCTGCCTATTGGTGCCCATGCCTTGACTGTTGAGGACGCAGTGAGGCTTGCTCTTCAGAAGAACCCTTCTGTTAAGGCATCGCTTTACAGAGTAGAGGCCCAGAAAAACAGGGAGAGGAGTGCATTCACCAGGCGCCTTCCACAGATCACATTCGACTACAAGTACACTCACCTCAAGGAAGCGCCTTATGCTATCTTCCACTATAAGGGATTGACCCTTCCCAATATGCCGCCCTTGAGGATCCCCCAAAAGGTGAAGGTGGGAGAGCATCAGGATGTGAAGTGGGGCATCCAGGCAACATGGCCGATATTCACGGGCTTTTATCTTGAGACCGTTCAAAAGATGGAGAGGCTTGGGATCAGTGTCTCTAGTTTTGAGGAGGAGGCTACGAAGGTGGATACCGCCTTTCTTGCCAGGAAGGCTTACTACGATGTGCTACTGGCCCAAAGGAACTTGGAAACTGCCAAGGAGACTGTAGACCAGTTCAAGGCCCATCTAAAAGATGCCCAGAACTACTATGAACAGGGTCTCGTTCCGTACAACGATGTACTCAAGGCCGAGGTAGCACTCTCTGAGGCTGTTCAACGCTTGACATACTGCAGGCAGCATTTGGAGACCATGTGGGTAAATTTTAATCTCGTGATCCATTCAAAGGAGCTTTCTAAGCACTATCCCCTTTCCTTTTCCTTAGAAGAAAGGCTGATGCAGCCTGTTCTGGGCCTGAAGAGTCTATACGAGCTGGCCCTCTCCCATCACCCAGAGATAAAGGCTGTAAGAAAGGCAGTAGAGCAAGCAAGGCTGAAGATAAGGCTTGCAAAGAGCGAGTACTATCCCCAGGTGAGCCTCTTCAGCAGGTACGAGCAGCACGGGGATAACTGGTTGGCCAACAACAACGATTATTCCAACAGGCAGAACTTTCTGGTTGGCGTAAAGATGGACCTTCTGGTGTTCGATTGGTTTGGGAGAAGGCACAGGGTATTAGAGGCAAGGAGCGACTACCTTGCGGCTGAAGAAGAGCTTGAGCATCTGAGGGATCAGATAAGGCTTGGTGTAAGGAGGGCCTATGCCGCTGTGATGGTGGCAAAAGAGAACATAGAGACTGCCAGGGCAGCCCTTAGTCAGGCGAAGGAGGATTTGAGGATCACTAAACTCCAATACTCCCAGCAGGTCGTGAAATCGTCTGACGTGATCGACTCTGAGAGGGCTTTGACCAATGCCCGGAATAACTACAACAACGCTATATACAGCTATCACTTGGCCTTGGCTGCCCTTGCCAGGGCCTGCGGGTTTGTAGAACTGAAGGGATTGAATTCTGAGAAGGGGCAAGGGTTATGACAGGAGAGGTCAGAGTAAACGAGGAGAAAACACCAAAAAGGGGGCTCGATGTCAATAAAAAGGTGGCACTCTTTATCCTCATAATGCTCACCCTTGCCGTGGTAGCCTATGGCGGCTGGATGATAAAGCACAGGATGGATTACGCTATTACCAACGCCGTCTTTGTGGACACCGAGGATATCACCAACGTAGGTTTCGAGCGGGTAGCCGGAAGGATCATCAGGATGACAAAAAAGGAGGGGGAAAGGGTCAAAAAGGGAGAGCTGTTGGCGGAGATTGATCCCACCGATTACCAACTGGCCGTCGAGGCCTTGGGGAGGGAGCTTGAGGCTACGAAAAAAGAGAAGGAGAAGTTGGAGATCACCCTAGGGAGGATCAGCAAGCAGATAAACCTCAGGGTGCGCATGGCAAGAGACAAGGTCAAGGCCTTGAGGCAAGAGATCGACGCACTGAGGGCGAATATTGCTGCCTCAGATGCCGACATAGATCAGCTCAAGAGGGACAGGGCACGCTTTGAGGAGCTCTACAGGCAGAAGGCCGTGGCCAGGAGGAGGTTTGAGCTTGTGGATACAGAGCTCAAGGCAAAGGAAAGGCAGAGAAAGGCCTTGGTGTGGAAGCTGGGGGCCTTGAAGGCCCAGCTCTCGTCTTCAAAGAGGGAGGTCCAGGTAGCCCTTGCCGACAAGAAGAAGATAGACGAGACGAAAATGACCATTGAGACCCTGAAGGAGAAGATAGAGGCCCTCCAGGCCAAACTGGAAGACACCAGATTAAACCTGAAGTACTGCAAGTTAGTGAGCCCTATAGACGGGAGGGTGGCCAAAAAGTATGCCAGCCTTGGAGATGTGGTGGCCCCTGGGAGACCCGTTTATGCCTTAGTTAACCCCAAAGACATTTACATCCTGGTGCTTTTGGAAGAGACCAAGCTGAAGGGTGTTGTTCCGGGATGTCCAGCCAAGATAAAGATAGATGCCCTTCCAGGAGAAGAGTACGAAGGGGTGGTGGACAAGATCCTCCCCACCTCTGCTGCCAAGTTTGCCCTTGTGCCCCGTGACATCTCTGCCGGGGAGTTCACCAAGGTGGTCCAAAGGATGCAGGTGAAGGTCAAGATCACAAAGGGGGATGTGTCCAAGCTGGTGATCGGGATGGGAGGGGAGATAGAGATCAAAAGGAAGAAGTGATGGAGGATGCCCTTCCCATATACCAGCGTATAAGTGAGCTTGAGCGGGCCTTTCTGACGGCCATCATCATTGTTGGTGTCTTCATGGCCATCCTGGATACCACCATAGTGGAGGTCATCGTTCCCAAGATCATGGCCCCCCTTTCCACAGACCTGTACGGTGTCCAGTGGGTGATCACCTCCTATATGATAGCGGCCGCCACGGGGCTCTTGATGGTGGAGTCCCTGGCCAGGTCCTTTGGGCTGAAGTTGGTCTTCATCCTGGGTCTAATATTGTTTACCGGGGCGAGTTTTGCCTGTGGACACGTAAGGAGCCTGGGGGAGATGATCGCGTTCAGGGCTATTCAAGGTAGTGGCGAGGCCTTCATTGTTGCAACGGCAGAGACCATGCTCTTTACCATATATCCGCCGGATAGGAGGGGCCTGGCCATGGGAATATATGCCCTCGCTGTGAGCTTTGCCCCGTCTTTGGGTCCCACCATCGGGGGGTACATCACAGATCATCTCACCTGGCACTTTGTGTTCTATATCAATGTGCCCATTGGCATAATAAATATTATAGCTGCCATCTTTTTTATCCCCAAAGTTATGGCCCAGAGGGAGAGATTTAGGATCAACCTTACCAGTTTCCTCCTTGTCTCCATTGCCACCATATCCCTTTTGACCCTGCTTTCCAAAGGGCAGCAGAAGGGTTGGTTTCAGTCTATGTTCATTACAAAGCTGGCCTTGGTGGCTGCCCTCGCGTATCTCCTCTTTGGCATCTCAGAAATCCTCTCCAAAGAGTCCCTGATAGACTTTGGCATCTTCAAGATCCCTGAGTTTCATACAGCCTCCAGTATCTACTTTGTGGTTCTGGGGCTGTCTATGTACCAGGTGTTTTATTTGTTGCCCTTGTACTACGAGCGCTTGAGGTTCCTGA
Organism: Aquificota bacterium; assembly: GCA_015486015.1. Taxonomy (GTDB): domain Bacteria; phylum Thermosulfidibacterota; class Thermosulfidibacteria; order Thermosulfidibacterales; family B14-G1; genus WFSI01. The sequence continues at coordinate 23,051 of WFSL01000042.1, forward strand.
GCACCTTCAATACGGGCCTGCACCTTTTGCCTATTGCCCTAACAATAGGGGTTTTTTCCATTGCCTCGGGGGCCATGAGTGACAAGATCGGGCCTGAGCATGTCCTTGTGGCATCTGCAATTGTGCTATTCATAGGGGCCTCTTTCTTCCTGCCTAAGCTCAATTATTACACGCCAAAGGTGAAGACCTCCCTGCTTGCGATACCCTATGCAATCGGCATGGGGATGTTCTTTGCCCCCATAACCACCATGGCCTTGAGGGAGCTTGGGGAGAAGACGAACCTCGGGGTGAGCCTCATGCACTACGTGAGGTTTGTGGGAGGCTCTTTGGGAACGGCCCTTGCCACCAACGCCCTGCAGAGAAACATCGCCTTTCACTACGATGAGATCTGTGCCATGCAGGGAAGGGATCTTCACTATATCCAGGCATATGTCCAGAAGTGGTATGGTCTTATTTCGCCATATATGGCGCCAGATGTGGCCCTCAAGAAAGCCAAGGCCCTCTTGGGTCATGCTACCCAAGTGCAGGCCATGAGCCATGCCTTTCAGAGTACATTCTTTGAGTCTTCCCTCTTTGCGTTTTTAGGGTGCGTCATTCTTGCGATCTTCTTTCTTGAGAAGAGATGCATCTTGAGAAAGGAAACAGGATTGGTGGCTGAAAAGTGACAGGCTGACATCCATACTTTCAAATCTCTCCAATTCTTCCTTACCCCTCTAATCCTTTACCCCTCTAATCCTTCAATCCTTCAATCCTGTCTATTGATCGTCCTAAGACTCTTACCGGCATTGATAAGGATTAAGATTAAGGGATAAGGGTAAAGCATGTTTGTGGCAATGTTCGATTGTTTTCAGTCTACCGATCTTCAATCCTTTAAAGTGGCCCTGGCTGTCTGGACCGTTTTGGGAGTCAGCTAAGCTTCCTCTCCCGGATTTTATCCTTACCCCATCAGACCGCATAATGTAAAGCCTCCTGTCTTTCTTGGTAGAGCGTGTTTGGTGTCTTGTGTTCCAATGCCTGATGAGGCCTCTCTGTATTGTACCATCCAAACCACTTCTTTAGTCCCATTCTCAGCTCTTTCACCTCCTTGAACTCCGTGATGCATACACACTCATACTTCACGCTCCTCCACAGCCTCTCAACGAATATGTTGTCCCTGAAGCTGCCTTTGCCGTCCATGCTGATCCTTACCTTGTTTTCTTTCACGGTGGATACGAATTTCTCGTTGGTGAACTGGCTTCCCTGATCCGTGTTGAATATCTCCGGAACCCCATACAACCGTAAGGCCTTCTCAAGGGCATCCACACAAAACGAGTTATAGTTAAATCTGGTGTACGGCATCTCAGGCGGCCTCCTGCTGAGAAACTTTGTCCTCAGCTATGCCATCTATAAATTTTACGCCCTGTACCACCTCCGGCAGCCGGTGGTACCCACGTATCCTCTGCCACCTCTTCTGGGCGCTCTGCCCCAGCTTGTAGACCATGGCCAGTATGGTAACCCTGGATACG
>WFSL01000043.1 GCA_015486015.1 Aquificota bacterium
CATCGTGGATGATCTGATCATAGGCCCTTTGTAGGAAGGTGGAATAGACTGCTACCACTGGCCTCAAGCCCTGGCTTGCCAGCCCTGCGGCAAAGGTAACGGCATGCTGTTCCGCTATCCCCACGTCGAAAAACCTCTCGGGAAACCTCTCTGCAAAGGGGGTGAGGCCTGTACCATCGGGCATGGCTGCAGTGATGGCCACCACCCTGCTGTCCAGCTCAGCCAGCTTCAGCAGCGCCTGGCTGAAGGCTGAGGTATAGGTCGTCCTCTTCTTATCCTTAGAGGCCCCCGTCTCCATATGGAAGGGGCCCACGCCATGAAAGCGGCGAGGTTCCCTCTCTGCTGGCTCATAACCCTTGCCCTTTTGGGTGAGCACATGGACCAAGATGGGTTCCCTTGCCTTTTTCACCGCCTCCAAGGTTCGAATCAGTTCCCCAAGGTGATGACCCCTTACAGGGCCTACATATTTAAACCCTAATTCCTCAAAGAGGATGCCTGGGGTGAAGAACCCCTTCAAGGACTCTTCTACCTTCTTAACTGCCCCAATGATCACTTCCCCCCCAAGCTTTCCCTTGGCCAGCCTCTTCACCTCTTCGCGGAGGCGTAAGTATCCGGGATCGGCCAGCCTCCTGGAGAGATAGTGCGAAAGGGCACCTCTTGTGGGGGAGATGCACATCTCATTGTCATTGAGGATGACCACCAGATCCCTGTCTAACTGCCCTGCATGGTTTAGGCCTTCAAAGGCCAATCCTGCTGTCATAGAGCCATCACCTATCACAGCAATCACCTTGTGGCCCCTTCCCTGGAGGTCCCTGGCCACTGCCATCCCTAAGGCTGCAGATATAGAAGTGGAGCTGTGCCCAGTAGCAAAGGCATCGTATGGGCTCTCCGAGGGCCTGGGAAAACCTGAGATGCCCCCGTATTGCCGAAGGGTGTGAAAAAGCCTTCTCCTGCCTGTGATCAGCTTATGGGCGTAGGCCTGGTGGCCTACATCCCACACAATCCTGTCCATAGGTGCATCAAAGACGTAGTGGAGGGCCAAGGTGAGCTCCACCACCCCTAAGCTTGGGGCCAGATGCCCCCCGGTTTGGGAGACCACCCGGAGTATCTCCTCTCGGATCTCCTGGGCCAATATGCCAAGCTCCTCAACACTCAGCTTTTTAAGGTCTGAGGGTGTGCAGATGCTATCCAGAAGCCTCATTGCTCCCTCTCCACTATGTGATGGGCCAGCTCCCTGAGGAACCAAGCCCTATCACCCAACGGCCTTAAGGCAGCCACTGCACCCTCCACCAGCCCCAAAGCCCTCTTCTTAGAGGCCTCTATTCCGAAAAGGGCAGGGTAGGTGAGCTTTCCCCTCTCCATGTCCCTACCCACGGGCTTCCCCAGTTTCTCTGGATCCCCTTCGCACCCCAGGATGTCATCCACCACCTGGAAGGCCAACCCCACAAACCTCCCGTACTCCCTCAGTCTCTCTATCAAATCCCTATCTCCCCCTGCCACAATGGCCCCAGCTTTGAGGGATGCCTCAATCAGGGCCACCGTCTTATGAGAGTGGATCCAGTTTAAGGTCTCCTCGCTCCCTTTCCCTGGACCCTCTGACTCAAGATCCACCACCTGACCTCCCACCATCCCCAAGGGGCCAGCGGCATGGGCCACAGCCTTGATGGCCTCCAGGACCCTGGCAGGATTCACATAATCAGGATACAGGGAGATGTCACCCATCACCTGAAATGCCATCGTCAGCAGGGCATCACCCGTCAAGATAGCAATGGCCTCTCCAAAGACCCTGTGGCAGGTAGGTTTACCCCTCCTGAAATCGTCATTGTCCATGGCTGGGAGATCGTCGTGGATCAGGGAGTAGGTATGTATCATCTCAATGCCACAGGCGATAGGCAGCGCATCCTTCACCTCCCCGCCTGCTACCTCCGCTGCCGCCAAGGCAAGCACTGGTCTGATCCTTTTGCCCCCTGCAAAGACGCTGTATCGCATGGCCTTATGGAGGCTTGGGGGGTAGGCATACTCCAAGGGGAGGTACTCATTCAGTGTCTCCTCTATCAGGGCTGCCCTCTCCCTCCAGTAGCTCAGGGCTTTAGGCGTCAACTTGCATTCTCCCTTTCATAGACCACCATTACCAAGTCTAATATGCCTCTACACCTCATAGACCCTTGAAGCCTCCGCCTCAGCAGCTCTCGAACAGTGTTGAGATAATCCTCAAGATAAGGCGGCATCCTCTTCATCTTCCGCATCAGGGAAGGGGACCCTCCTTGACTTTCCATCCTTGTGAAGCAGCATCTCTATCTTAGCCTCAGCCGCCCCAAGAAGGGCCTCACACCTCTTAAGCAATTCCATCCCCTCTTGAAAGAGGGCGAGGGACTCCTCCAGAGAAAGATTACCCTTCTCCAAGAGCCCCACCACCTCTTCCAGCCGCTTAAAGGCCTCTTCAAAAGAGAGCTCCATGTTTCCTCCCTTAGGTGCCTGACCATATACCACCGAAGACCACCTTTGTCACCCTCAAGTGCACCTCCTGAGAGAAGGGGTTCTCTAAAGTACTGGTTTGAGCTAAAAAACTAAAGCTTAACCTGGAAAAGACGAGGGGACCGCCTGAGCAGGTGGGGGTATGAAGAAGGTTGGCCTATACATAATTGCTCTTCTTCTTGCTTTCAGTGGTGCTACGATCATCAGTGCCCTCTGGACATACAACCTCTCTTTGCAGGCGGCGCGTGGAAACTTGAAGACGGCCGCTACAAATATAGCCATAAACCTGGACTTCACCCTTAATCACCTTGGCCTCAGGAGGCACTACTTTCAGAAGCTGGTGGCATCGGGTGAATGGGAGGCAGTGGCCTTCCTTGCACTGTATGAAAAGGGGGGAACCGTGCGGCTCCACTCCAATCCGGATCTCATCGGCACGAAGGAGGATGTCCCCTTTGTGAATAAGGTGTTTCGCATGGGTATCCCACTGGAACACGTCTCAACCCTTAAGACAGGTGAAAAGGTTTACATACTGGACTACCCGGTGCAACTAAGGGTTGGCAAAAAGGCGGGGGTATATGTGCTACGTATAGCCCTCCACAGGTATCCATCCTTGGGGGTGGTGCGGAGGGCCCGTGTCCATCTCACATTATCGCTGGCTGGGGTAGGGGTGGTGTGGCTCCTGAGCTTCCTCCTTCTCTTCTATATGGGTCGAAGTTACAGGATGGAGCGCGAGCTTGGGGAACAGAAGAGACTGGCCCTCTTAGGTGAGATGGCCGCTGTGCTGGCACACGAGATAAGGAACCCCTTGGGGAGCATCAAGGGATTCGCCCAGTTCCTTATGGAAAAGAAGGGGGAGGCGGACCCTGAGAGGGAGTATCTCCAGACGATGGTGAGAGAGAGTGTGAGACTGGAGAAGCTGGTGAACGACCTCCTCTCATACGCTCGCCAGGAAGAGCCCACCGTCTCCACCTTTTTGGCTGCTGAGCTCCTACGCGAGTGTGCAAGTCAGACGGTGGAATCCGCAAAGGGCCAAGGCATACATATCCAGGTGGAGGCCCCTGAGGGCCTCTATCTCCATACCGATAGGGACAAGCTCAAACAGATAATTTTGAACCTCATGCAGAATAGTGTGGAGGCTGCCGAGCAGACAGATACCATAAAGGTGAGTGCTGGAAAGAAGGAGAAGATGGCATTTATCAGGATTGAAGATAGGGGGAGGGGCATGGAGAGGGATACCCTCCAGAGGATCTTCCAGCCATTCTTCACCACCAAGAGCCAGGGTACTGGACTGGGGTTGGCCATTGTGAAGAGGCTTTTGGATCAATTGGGGGGAGGGATCCATGTTGAGAGCAAGCCCGGAGTGGGCACAACGGTGGAAATTACCATACCATTATGAAACAAAACATGGTGCGAGAGGCGGGACTCGAACCCGCACGCCCGAAGGCACTGGATCCTAAGTCCAGCGCGTCTGCCACTTCCGCCACTCTCGCACTGGAAGTAAAGTGGCTGTCTGAGGGGATTTATACGGCCTTGAGAAGGTAAAGGCAAGACGGCGAAAATAGGCAAAAATGGGCAAAATCGGACCGGTTTTGTCAGAATCTCTTAGTAGCTCCCTACCAGTTCCACCATTTGCCTCTTGAACTCCTGGATATGGCTTTCTCGTGTGAGTTGTTTCAATCGCCCTCAGACTCTTACCAGTTCTTCAACCTTGAATACGAAAGCAACGCCGGAAGTTTGTCTTTTCACCGGTTCGAGGATAAGTGAACTCCTTGTTAGCCACCTTTTTATACTCGGTGAAATAGCACTTTAGGGCGGTCCGTTTCAGGTACATAGAACCGGAAGGCTTGTGAAAGTAAAAGTCATTTTCCGTCAGGACCCGGTTGTTGATAAGCTTTAAGGTGAGCCTATCCACTATGGGGCTCCTGAACTCTTCTAACAGGTCTGCGGCCAGTGAAGGACGTCCATATTTAGACTTATGAAAGAAGCCGATATAGGGATCAAAGCCTATACCATCGAGGAGAGAGGCAATTTCATTGGAGGCCAGAGTGTAGCCAAATGAGAGAAGTGTATTCACAGGGTGGCATGTTCCAGCTTGAACTCCCCAGTGATTCCGGGGGGATGTATCCACCTTGAGGTGAAGATCGCCATGCCAGAGCCAGGGTGCCGGACGAGGTAGGGAGTTTAGGCTATAATATGCAGCCACAGGGCCTGCTGCGTCATGGGGGTACAGGGTAAAACACCACAAGGTGGGCAGGTTCCTATCTGCATCTCTCCTATCCCAGCTCCCATTGAGCAGGGGAGGCGGTAGCTACTCAGACACCATGAAATCTCCGGTGGAGATTCAGTTACTCACCCTGGACGACTGGGGGCTAAACCAGCTCACGAGATCCGAGGCCTCGGACCTTTTGGAAGTGATAGAAGACAGGGACCTCCTCATAGGGGACGGGACCGTACAAGGTTTACCCTTTTATAAGCCAGGCATCCATAGATGCCTGGCATCAGGGCCGATGTCATACTGGACAGGCTGACGCACAATGCCTACTGGGTTAAATCCAAACTTTTAAAAAAGCCCTTGACAGGGTTTCCTGCTTTTGTTAGTCTTAACTAACAAAAGCAGGAAACCCAAAGTAGCCAGAGACAGGCAAGAGATAGATAGGCCTAGAGAGTAGTTTTTGGAAGAAAAGTTAGTTTAATCTAACTATTTGGAGGAAAACATGAGTATCAAGGAGCTGGTGCAGCGCAACGCCGCCGAAGACGTGATAAAAGTGGGGCCGGACACCTGGATGATCCTTAGTAAAGAGGGATGGTATCTCTGGGACAAAGCCCAATGCAACGCACCAAAGAAGGTTCCTATCTCAAAGGACATAGACATCCCTGTTTTGAAGCTCATCTACTTACTGTCTCCCACACTGATGGGCATAAAACCGGCCACAACCATCACTATTATAGCCTGGAAGGAAGGAAGAAGCCTAAACCTCAATACGTGGAGGAAACACAAAAGAGAAATAATGGATCAGTTCTATCCTGTAAAAGAATTGGCGCTTATCAGAAGGGAAAACAGCGAACTTGTCCTCTTTTACAACCCACTGCCCCTAAAAAGACTCCTGGCAGAAAGGGACATCTCCACCTTCTACCAGCACCTAAAGTATCCATTAGATTCTCTGGGAGCATTTTTAGAAAATCTAAAGGAAAGATGCAAAGTAAGCGGCGCCCTTCCCCCTGAAAGCGGGGTTGTACTGGGCATTCCACTCAGGGATGTTAAGGGCTACATGGGCATTAGCAAAGACAGCTTATGCACTGTAAGAGGATGGAAAATGTTTGGAAATCCTGACAAATCATTAAGGGTATACAGACTATACAAAGAAGCACAGCAAAGAACCACTGAACTTATAAAGAAGATGCCTCTAACTCAGGTGATAGACGAACTAAAAACAGGGAGCATGGGAGTTGAGGTATGAGTGTACTCATTATCGGCGCAGACTACATAGAGAGCATAAGGAAAGAGCTTCAAAAAAGAGGCATTGGGGAGATTTATCACGTGCCAGGTAGGAAGGCATCTGAAGAAAGAAAGAGGAAGATTCCTAAAAAGGTGGATCTCATTCTAGTCTTGTGCGATTATTTGAATCACAATACTCTAAAAAGTCTAAAAAAACAAGCGAAAAAAGATAAAATTCCCATAATATTTTCCAGAAGGAGCCTGGGTCACGTAATAAAAGCTCTCGAGCAATTGGAAAGAAAAGGCCATTACTGTAGTTGTTCAACATAATCCTAAAAAAGAATAGCCACCAGAGAGAAAGTAAATGAGGATAACCGAAAAAGAGAAAAACATCGAGTTCCTTAGGCAAGGCTTCATCCTCTATGATGCCCACGACTTAGTGGAAGCCGTAGGTTCTGTAGCGGACATGCGAGACCATTACACCTATGGGCATTCCATCCGAGTAGGAAACGCCAGCCAAAAGATGGCAGAGTTACTAGGATTGAGTTCTCATGAGATCGAAAATATCCACCTGGCAGGTCACCTACACGACATCGGCAAGGTGGCTCTACCAGATTCCATCTTATTTAAGCAAGAAAAGCTCAGTCTTCAGGAGTTTGAGAGAATAAAAGAACACCCTGTTACAGGGTATAGAGTGCTCTGCAAATTAAAAGGATTTGAGAGAATAAGCCTGTACGTGTTACACCACCACGAAAGATACGATGGAAAAGGCTATCCAGAAGGGTTGAAGGGACCCGATATCCCTCTGGGCTCTAGAATAATTTCAATTGCTGACGCAGTAGATGCAATGCTGTCAGACAGACCTTACAGAAAGGCACTAACTATAGAAAAGGTCATAGAGGAGGTCGAAAAGCAAAAATGGAAACAGTTCGACCCAGAACTGGTTACGCTGTTTCTTGATGAGATAGACATATTGACACCCTACTTCTCAAGGGACAAGGTGCTATTCCAGCCTAAGCTCTCCGGTGATTAAAAAGATCGCGGGCCAGGCCAGCCTATTGGCCACCGCCCTTTTGGTTAGGCGGGGGATATCGGCCTTCAACATGTTTCTGGACAGGCTCAACGTGTGTCCTTAAAAGCCACGAAGGTGTCAAAAAGCCACGAAGGTGTCAGGTCTCAACATTTGACATATGTCTGGTTGATTTGGTTTGTCTGGTTCACTTGGTCTATCTGGTCTATTTGGTTCGGGAATTTTCCGGTCTCAATGGGTCTCTTGGCCTCCATAAGTCTCCCCACTTTCGGTCCTGTCCTATAATCCCTGTAAAAATGAGATGGCCTGGGCTATCAAGGAGTTGCAGTGGAAAACCCTTGACTGGAAGCTCTTTTGTCCCATTTGAAGTTTCCTGTTGCCCACAGGAAGGCCATCAGGGCCACGAATCTGATAGAGCGCTCCTTTGAACCAGCTGAGGCTTATCCGAGAGAGACTAAGGACAGCCGAAAAAGAGGAGGAAGTCCTTGTTTAGTCTGGACTATCCGTTTTTACAGGGGAAATGAGACTTGACCAAAAGATTAAAAAGGCATATTTTCACAAAGGGAATTTTTTCCTATTAGGCGAAAGGGGGTGGTAAAGTATGAAAAGGTATTTTATAATGGTGGTCGCAGTGATACTGGCCCTGGCCTTTGTGGCTACTTCTACTCCAGCTAATGCCAGCATTTTTACCAAGGTTTTTGACAGTCCCGGGGTTGTAATCGCAGCCGTTACGGGAGCGGGTGTGGGATTCGCTATAGGGGCAGCTATAGATGACGATGGTAATGTATGGACTGGAAAGATCATCGGCACCACGGCGGGTATTCCCACAGGAATCATCTTCTATAAACTCGTCAGGAAAAAGAAGGCACCAGAGGCACCTCGGAGTGAAGGCCCTACCCCTGGGAAAAAGGGCGACAGAGTTCACAACGTTGGGTTTTCTCCGGCCTGCGTTCACTGAGTTTGAAAAAACATATTGAGGAGAGGCCGTCTTTGACTCAGGACTCAAAGGGTGAAGAAGAGCCTCTCCATTTTTTTCTTTTTTCTTTGGGGTGAGGGTGTCAGGTCTCAACATTTGACGTATTGTTATACGCCGTGCGTAACATCTTCTACCTGCTTAAAAGATAATCCATCTCATCATGTTCAATAGGTATTCTCCTTTTCGAGGAGGGATCCGATCATTTCCCTAAGGACGCTACGAAACTCCTTGCACCGGGCGATGGCCTCCAGGAATGTCCTGGGAACTTCCAGCCTCTCTCTATCCCCGGCATGGCCATAACTCCTGAGGTACTCCCCGTGAGCATGCTCCTGGAAATCGTAGGCCTCTTCTCTGCCCAGCCAGCCCTTTACATTGGTCCCTATCTTGTAAGTCATACTTTTATGAGCTTGTAAGTCATACTTTTATGAGATAAAGGTCATCACCCGCTTTGATTAGAATTCTGAGGAAAAGGGATGGAGATTGCAATGGGTAGGAGAAGCAGGAGTAACTGATTATCTTGTCGGGTGTAAATCCGTGATATAAATTTCATACCAGAGCGATTGAAGAGGCTTATGGAGAGTTGTGTCTTGGTAGGCGGTGCATATAGAGAGATTCATAAGGGCTCTCTTATGATAAAAGATGCGAACTGAGGAAGAGATTAGGCGTTTCACAGTAGGTGGAGAGGCCTCGGGAGAGCGTCTGGACCGTTTTATAGAGAGCTACCTGAAAAACCTCACCCGAAGCAGGATCAAGACCCTCATAGAGGAAGGCTGGGTGACGGTCCAGGGAGAGAAGGCCAGAAAGGGTGGCCAGAAGGTGAGAACTGGCGATGTGGTGGAGGTGATCATCCCGCCTCCCAGGACCCTGGAGTTGGTACCCTTAGAGATGGAGCTTTCCATCCTCTATGAGGACCCTCATCTTTTGGTCTTGGACAAGCCCGCTGGTCTGGTGGTCCATCCTGCCCCAGGCCATGAGGATGACACCCTGGTTAACGCCCTTTTGGCCCATTGTGGGGACTTGAAGGGTATAGGCAGGGTGGAGCGCCCTGGAATTGTCCATCGCTTAGACAAAGGCACTTCCGGCCTCCTTGTGGTGGCAAAGGATGAGGTCACCCATCAGGCCTTGATGAGGCAGTTCCAGTCCAGGCAGGTCGAGAAGGTGTATCTGGCCCTGGTCTATGGTTGTCCTATGCCTTTGGAAGGCATCATACACACCTGTCTGGCCCGCCATCCCGTCAATAGAAAAAAGATGGCCGTGGTGGAGGGGGGAAGGGAAGCCATTACTCACTATCGTGTCCTGGCCTCTGGTTCGGGACTCTCTTTGGTGGAGGTAAGGATAGCGACAGGGCGTACTCACCAGATCAGGGTCCACATGCACCACATGGGCCATCCCGTGGTGGGGGACCCCCTTTACGGGGGTAAGATGCCCGGGGATCTACTTCCTTCGCTGAAAGGGGCCATAAAGACCCTGGGTCGTCAGGCCTTACATCATCATCGCATGAAGTTCACCCACCCTATCACCGGGGAAGAGGTGGCCTATATCTCCCCCATGCCGGAGGATATGTCCCGGGTGGCAGGTGAAGCAGGGCTGAAGATCGCGTGAAGTGGAATGGGGGTTCGGGGAGAGCTCAGAAACTCAGTCCAAGGAATATTTATAAATTATCTGGGGTGGAAACTCTCCATTTGCAATCCTTTCGATAATCTCTCTTGCGGTAAGATATGCAAAGTCAAAGGTTTTCTCATCAATAATCCCGCTATTTAGAGCAGTTTTAATCTCCTCTTCATCAAGAAGAGAAACTTTGCCATCAGGAGAAATGTAAATATCGAGAAATAGGTCGAGCATCTCTAAGGTATTACTATAACGCTTAGTGTAGGATAGTATGTCTATATACAATCCCTTGAATTTCCCTTCATTGCTATAAATTTTTAGGATATCCCAATTCTCACCAACAAAAGCAAAGTAAAGCATTGTGTAGCCATTTTCAATAACCTTGATTCCATTGATGTAAAGAGGGTTCTTCATGCCTTCAATCTTTGCCTTTGCAACGATAATATTCCCTAAATCGGCTACGATCTCATCGTCTCTTTCAGTAATCCTATTTGGTATTCTTTTGTAGATGAGGTGAACTTTCATAGGCATCGTGTAAAATTTTCGTTTTCCAGCACCAATGGAAATCCCTCCTTTAGCGCTTGCCTTTCTTCCTTTTGTGGATATAAATTTTATTTCAAGGCCCTGGGTATGGGAAGTCCGGTGAGAATCCGGCGCGGACCCGCCACTGTGACCGGGGACGAAAGCCGCGAGGGCCACTGGGGCCATAGGCCCTGGGAAGGTGCGGTAAGTAGGGTGATCCGGAAGCCAGGAGACCAGCTCAGGGGATAATCCTATTGATGGGAGGCCCTCGGGGATGGGCTATGTTCTTTTACATACCCTGTCCTTGGGGGCAGGGGGAAAAGGAGTTGCCAGATCTTGAGAAGAAAGGTTTGACATTTTTGTTCCTCTCCATCCTGGTTCATTTTGTGATGGCGTTTGTGATTTCCTTTCTCCCTCAGGGGAATTCCCTCACATCCCAAGGGAAAGGGATATGCTATGTGAGATTGTTGGGTGGGAGAGGGGTGGGGGCCCCTTTAGCAAGCAAGGAGATCCCAAAAGGCCCGAAGGTGCACTCGCGGGCCAAAAGGCGGGCAGTTCTCAGGGAGAGGGGAAATGAGCGTGTCAAGGCGGTGAAGGTGGCTTCCAGGCCTCGTGTCTCTCGGTTATCCTTCAATAAATCAGCGTCTTCCTCTCCCTCGATGGGTTCAAAAGCATCGAATGGGGAGGGAGATCGGGTATCCATGAACTCCGTCGCCAGCAAGGGAAATGGGAGGAGGGTAGATGATGAGGGACAGTGGGGGGTTATTCCCCCTATGCCTACATTTAGGGAAAAACCGCCTTACCCCTTATTGGCGAGGAAAAGGGGGTATGAAGGAAGGCTCGTGCTAAGGCTTCTGGTTTCTGCTCAGGGGAATGTAGACAGGGTAGTGGTGCTGAAGTCCACAGGATACGCGATCCTGGATAAAGCGGCTGTTAAGACCGCAAGGCGATGGCGGTTTTCTCCTGCCATAGAGGGCGGTAGGCCTGTAAAGTATTGGGTAGAGGTGCCCGTGGTCTTTTCCCTCAGAGAGAAGGGATGAAATAGGGAAGGCCTGAGTATGAGGAAGAAGGGATGGGTCAGGGTCTATCGGGCCCAAGGGGCACCTGAGGCACACATTATAAAAGGCCTCTTGGAGTACAATGGCATCCCAGTCTCTTTGGATTATGAAGCAGTGGGTTCTCTGCTGGGCTTAACCACGAATGGGCTGGGAGAAATAGGGGTTTTTGTGCCTATTCAGTGGGGAAAGGAGGCCCTGCAACTACTTCAGCAGGAGAGGAAGGGCGGAGGCTTGTAAACCTTTCCCTTCCTGCTTGGGGGAGTCCCAAGTGGTGGGTATTGACAGTACCATGGAGTGGACGTATATTTGGGTCACATGAGTCAATTCTATTCTTGTGGATCCCGAAAGAGCGCCCATAGCTCAACTGGATAGAGCACGGGACTACGGATCCCGGGGTTGGGGGTTCGACTCCCTCTGGGCGCGCCACTATACAAGGTGGTCATGATATATTTTGACGAGAGGATCGCTTCCCATTTTATGGAAGAGGCCCTGGAAGAGGCCAAGAAGGCCTTTTATCTTGGGGAAGTGCCTGTTGGGGCTATTATAGTGGACGGCGGATACAACATTGTGGCGAGGGCCCACAATCTCATGGAGATCCTGGGGGACCCCACAGCTCATGCAGAGATCCTGGCCATCAAAGAGGCATCAAAGAAGATGGGTGACTGGAGGTTGGATGGTTGCAGCATCTTTGTTACTCTGGAGCCTTGCATCATGTGTACAGGCGCCATCCTTCAGTCTCGGCTGGATTACCTCTTCTTTGGGGCCCGGGATCCTAAGGGAGGTGCTGTGGTCTCCATGTACCGGATACTGGATGACCCCAGGTTTAATCATCGAGTGAACTATGTGCCTGGTGTCCTTGAAAAGAGGGCCTCTGATATGCTCAAGTCCTTTTTTTCGGGGCTTCGAAGGAGGCGAGGAGAGGTGGCCGAGTGGACTAAGGCGGGTGACTCGAAATCACCTGATCCCTTTTGAGGGATCCGTGGGTTCGAATCCCACCCTCTCCGCCATAAAGGGGATGTGCTGGACATTGAACATGGCACTGATAGGGGGAGAGGAATCTACTTAGGAGACAATAAAAATCCCTCCGGATGGAAGAGGAGTGATCTAAATGGGTAAAGAGCAAGTAGGTATTCTGGAAGGGATGAACCTTCAAGAGCTTAAAAAGATGACGGTTTCTCAGCTCGTTCAATTAGCGAAGGAGCTCGGCATCTCTGGGATTTCGGGTTTGAAGAAGCAAGAGCTTATCTTTCGGGTCTTGGAAGGTCAGGCCCAGAAGAATGGTCACCTCTTTGGAGAGGGGGTATTGGAGGTGTTGCCAGATGGATTTGGGTTTCTCCGTTCGCCTACATATAATTACCTGCCTGGACCGGACGATATCTATGTTTCCCCTTCCCAGATTAAGAGGTTTAGCCTGAAGACGGGCGATACTGTATCGGGTCAGATACGCCCACCAAAGGATGGGGAAAAGTACTTTGCGCTCCTCAAGGTAGAGGCTATAAACTTCGAAAGCCCAGAGCAGGCAAAGGAGAGGATACACTTTGATAACCTTACGCCCCTTTACCCCGACGAACGAATTGTATTGGAGAACGGGTCCAATAACTTTTCCATGAGGGTGATGGATCTCATCACTCCCCTTGGCAAAGGCCAGAGGGGGCTCATTGTGGCCCCACCCAGGACAGGAAAGACGGTACTACTCCAAGATATTGCCAACTCTGTCACTGCAAATCACCCCGAGGTCTATCTGATAGTGTTGCTTGTGGGGGAGAGGCCAGAGGAGGTAACGGACATGCAAAGGAGCGTGAAGGGGGAGGTGGTGAGCTCCACTTTTGATGAGCCCCCTCACCGGCATGTCCAGGTGACGGAGGTTGTCATTGAGAAGGCCAAGAGACTGGTGGAATATAAAAAGGATGTGATCATCCTTTTGGATAGCATTACCCGCCTTACCAGGGCCTATAACGCCTTGGTCCCCTCCTCGGGGAGGGTCCTCTCCGGGGGCATAGAGGCCAATGCCTTGGACAAACCCAAGAAGATCTTTGGCACTGCCAGAAACATCGAAGAGGGCGGCAGCCTGACTATAATTGCTACGGCCCTCATTGAGACAGGCAGTCGAATGGACGATGTGATATTCGAGGAGTTTAAGGGCACAGGCAATATGGAGCTTCACCTTATCAGGGCCCTTGCAGACAGGAGGATCTTCCCCGCCATAGATATTCAGAAATCTGGCACCAGGCGAGAGGAATTGTTGCTATCCCCCTTTGAGTTGAACCGGGTCTGGATCCTGAGGAAGCTCCTGGCTACCCTAAACCCCGTAGAGGCTATGGAGTTTCTCCTGAGCAAGCTCAAAGGGACCAAAAGCAACAGGGAGTTCTTAGAGTCTATGAGTGCTTGAGGCGCCTCAGGATGGCCATTAGAGTGGTGTGGGAGGGTCTTGGCAGGGGAACTGTTACCCATCCTGGGGTAAAGCTTTCCTTCCTCTTAATGCAAGAGGGAATAGATTTTCCCCTACCATGTGGCGGGGAGGGTATATGTGGTAGGTGTCGTGTTCGTTTCTTGGAGCATCCCCCTCCCCCGTCCGAGACTGAAAGGAGGATACTGAGTCCAAAGGAATTGAGGGAGGGCGTGAGGCTGGCTTGCTGTGCCGTAGTTACGCAGGATACCAGGGTAGAGCTCTTAGATAGTAGCTGTCCCCTCCCACGTGAGGCCCTCTCTCCATTAAGCGAACTCCTCCCTCCCGATCTTCCTCCCAGGGAGGGTGAGGCGGCATTGGCATTAGATCTGGGAACCACAACCCTGGTGCTTTCAAGGCTTGGTATCAAAGAAAGGCGGAGGGAAAAGGCTACAGCTTTGCTCAATCCTCAGCTTTCTTGGGGGGGCGACTTAATTTCCAGGATAAGGGCTGCCATTGAGGGTAGCTCTGAGGCCATGGCAAAGGCCATATGGAGGCTCCTTTCTGCCCAAATCCGGGGCGTATCTTACGCAGTGATCTCTGGCAATAGCGTTATGGAGGCCATCCTTGCAGGTTTTCCCTTGGACTCCCTGGCCCGTTACCCCTTTGTTGCCCCCTTTAAGGGGGGAGTGTGGAGGGATGAACCTATCCCCTGCTACTACATGCCAGTGGTGGGCCATTTCTTAGGGGGAGACACTGCTTCTCTCCTTTTGGTGCTTGATCTCATAGGTGTCCCAGAAACCGGGGTCGCCATGGATCTTGGCACGAACGCCGAAGTGGTGGCCTGGTCCCCTAAGGGCGTATGGGCCACCTCTGCGCCTGCGGGCCCTGCTTTTGAGGGAATGGGGATCTCATCAGGGGTTGGACTGAGCTCAGGGGGAGTGGCACAGGTGAAAAAGGAGGGCGACACGCTGCTCTTCAGGACCTTAAATGGGGTCCATCCAAGGGGATTCTGCGGATCGGGGCTTATCTCCTTGCTTGCCCTGCTCCTTAGAGAGGAGGTGGTGGAACCCTCTGGAAGGATAAAGGGTAAGGATGAACTCTCACGGTTCTGGCGTGAGAGGAGGGATGAGCGTGGCTTATGCCTGGAAGGCCTTACCCTGACTCAAGAAGACGTGAGAAAGATCCAATTGGCGAAGGGGGCAATTACCAGTGCATTGAGAGTGCTCCTTCCACTGGCGGGTATAAAGGGTAAATTTCCACTTTACCTGGCAGGTGCCTTTGGTTCCTCCCTCTCCGTGGATGATCTTGTGGGCATAGGGGTAGTACCCAGATGCGTCTCGGCCGTGGTCTCCTTGGGGGATACATCTCTGATGGGGGCGGAGGCAGTGGCCCTCTCGACCCGGTGCCTTCATAAGGTAGAGGAGCTCGCCTCAAAGGTTAAAGTCGTGGATTTGGTGAATAGGGACGACTATCAGGATATTTACTTAGGGGGCCTTACATTTGAGTCATGGGAATTGGAATAGTTCCACTCGAGCAGATGGATCCTTTAGAAGACGTATTGGTGAAGCTCTACCTCCGATGTTACGAGGGGATGGAAGAATATGCTTACAGCGCCCCCCGAGATGTTAAGCGATATCTCAGATGGCTTTGCAGAAGGACTCCATTCTCTTTTTTCTTGGCCGTAAAGGGGGATGAACCTGTGGGATTCCTGGTGGCTGATGACCACTGGGAGGAGGATGGGGAGACTGTTGGTGAGATTCACGAGGTAGTAGTAGCACCGGAGGAGAGGGGTAAGGGCGTGGGAAGTGCCCTTGTTCAGAGGGCTTTGGATCACTTCCGAGAAAAGGGTTTGAAGAAGGTGGGATTATGGGTTGGCAGAAGGAACAAGAGGGCCAAGGCCTTTTACACACATCTTGGCTTCAAGGAAGGCGATGCCAAGGGCAAATGGATCAGGATGGAGCGCCCCCTCGAATGAGTCCTTCTAAGAACACTTGCAGTATTTTGTAGGCCAGCCAAAGTTCCTGGATCGCTACCCTTTCCATCGGTGTGTGGCATAGGTAGAGGCTTCCTGGGCCGAAGACCACAGGCCGTACTCCACCTTCCATGAGATGGGCAGCATCTGTCCAGCTCTTCATCCCGCCTAAGGGGGCCATATCCCCAACAACCCTTTTATAAGCCTCATTTATGGCCTGAACGATCCATTCCTCCTCAGAAAGCTCATGGGGAGGGGACACATCGGTAAACCGGTAGGCTACCCCTTCGTTCTCTAAGAGAAAGGATACCTCCTTAGCTGCCTCCTCCACGTCTTGGCCGGGGAGGATCCTGAGATCTATAAGGATATTGCAAGCTATAGGAATCCTTAGGGACCCATCTCCTCCAGATATCCTTAGAACATTCATAAGGCTTTCCCCTATCATGGGATGCCTTGCTCCTAAGAAAGAAAGGCCCTTTAACTTTTCTATCACCCCGATGGCCTTATCGATAGCATTTTCTCCTCTCTCCACCTCGCTCCCATGGGCCATCTTACCTTTGGTGATGAGCTCTATTTCTATAGAACCTGCCTCGCAGTGGCACACCCTCAGGTCGGTGGGTTCAAGGACTATGCCCCAAGGGGGTGAGATTTCCCGAACGAGGGCTTCGGATCCTTTCCCCCCTTCTTCCTCGTCCACCAAGAGTGCAAAGGTGACAGGCAGTCCCTCGAGTTTATCGTGAAAGTGGCTAATGAGGGCCAATATAATCGCTACGCCTGCCTTATCATCGCACGCTCCAAGGCCCCATACGGCCTCCTCACTTACCTCAGGGCGCGGTGGGAGGCCATTTGTAGGAGGGACAGTATCCACGTGGGCCGTGATGAGCAGCTTATTCCCATCCCGGTGATTCACAATGAGGTTGTACCAGCCACCCTCTACCCTCTGTTTAAGGGGTAGGACCCCCATCTGATCTAATCTGTTCTCTAAGTAACTCAGGATTTCCCCCTCTTCCCCCGATACACTGGGAATGGCCACCAGACGTATAAGCTCTCCTACCAAGAGGTTCATCACCTCAGTTTTCATAGGAACCTCCTAAACCAAAATGAAAGTGAAAAAACCAATATGAAGGCTCCAAAACTGGCCCCTCTTTGTGAGGATGGCTTCTTTCATAATCTGTGGACAATAGCCTCAGAAGTCTCTCTGAGCCTCTTTGCCTCTTCATCCCATAGGGGTATCTCCACTACTCCTACTACCTCTTCTGTGTTCATCACTGTAGGTACAGCCATGATCCCATAAAGACCACGAAACTCCCCTTCCAGGACCACGTGTAAGGGACCGTAGAACCAACCACGGGTTAACAGGTCCCTTATGATCATCATAGCGGCAGCTGCGGGTCCAATCACAGTCTTTGAACCGCTGTAGTGAGTGAGCCAGGGCCTGATAAAGAGCCGATAAAGCATGGGCATTCCGTCGAGTTCCTGGAAGATCTCTGCCAATGGCCTCTCTTTCATCTCACTGATGAGCCTGGCCCAGGCATCCATAAGGGGTTCAGGAGTCTTCTTGGCCAGCTCCCTTTGTATCCAAGCTCTCACCTCTTCTCTATTCAATTTAGACACCCTTACAGAGCTCCATATGGGTACCATGAGCGGTCCATGGTCCCCCAAGACCATGGCAGACACATCACCCATGGGAACTTGCCAAGCCCTGGCGATCTCTTTTCTGAATCTCATGCTATCCAGCAAACATCCCACACCTACCACCCTCTTGGGGCCTACCCGCTCTGCAAATACCTTCACCCCAAGCTCTACGGGATTGGAGACATGTATCACCAGGGACTCAGGAGATACAAGAGCTGCATAATGGCGAAAGACCTCCAGGTTATAAGCCCTGAGTTTCTCCCTGGTGAATTCCGTGGTGGGGGATCGCGGAAAGGTTACACCTGCTGTTACCACCACCAACTGGGCTTCTATCTTCTCTGGATCTATGCAAACTTCTATTTTGGGAAGGGCGCTACAAAAGGCGTCCTTAAGATCCTCTATCAGGCCGTAGAGTAGCTCCTTAGAGGGGCCTGAAGAGCGACCCACAAGCACAATCCTGTGATCCTTGTCCAGAAGCCCTGAGTTTCCCAAAAGCAGCAAAAGACGCTGTCCAATGTCGCCACTGGCACCTGTTACGGCTATGGTCATCTGACCCTATGCCTCTGGGATGCTGGTCTCCAGACTCAAGAGCTTAGGTCCCTGCTTCAACTTAAAGGACCCGCTTAATGTGTCCCATTCCCATCCAGAGTATCCGTAGCCACCCACCGCCTTCACCACAAAGGCCCCCCTCCAAGATTCCGACCTTGGCTCGTTCACACTTACTGTGCCGAACTTGCCAAACACAAGCTCCGGTACCTCGTGCATGTAAGGCTCACCCCTCAAGGCCGAGGCGATCCTATCTGCCTCTTCATGCCCGTAAACCGCTGCCCTCAGGCCGTACCTGTTCCGCTTGGCCATGGAGATCACCTCATTGGGGGTGTCAAAGGGGATTATGAAGCTCACAGGGCCAAAGGTCTCCTCTTGAACACCCAGCATGTCGGGTGTGGCATCTGTTACAATGGTGGGGTATACGAGGTTTGCTTCAACCTTACCGCCAAGGATGATGCGGCCCCCTTTTTGCCTTGCATCTTCCAACTGCCTCTTTATGTTCTCCACTGCCAGAGGGCTTCCCAAAGGGGTAATCACGGTTTCAGGGTCTTCGGGGTCTCCCACCTTTGCCTGTCTGCTCTTCTCCACAAAGGCTTCTAAGAAATCCCGGTAGATGCCCCTTTGGACATAGATGTTCTCAGGGGCAGTGCAGGTTTGGCCAGAGTAAGAGTATTTGGCCTCATAGAGGTCATTTATGGCCATGTCGAAGGGGGCATCGTTCAGAACAATGAATGGGTCACTGCCTGGCCCCTCAAATATAAGCCGCTTTCTATGGGCCAAGACGTCTCTTTCATATGGGAGCACAGTCCGTTCCGAGCCAAAGACGCAGATGGCCTTCACCTGATTCTCCATAATGGCCCGTTCTATGAACTCCCTTCCAGGACGGTAATCGAATGAGACCTCATCACCAAAGATGGAGCGATAGAAGGACTCCAAAAGATAGGCTATATCTGAGCCCTTGGAGGAGAACTTTACCCTTACCCTGTTCCCAGCCAGGTATATGGTGGCGATCACAATGTTGAGCCAGGCACTTCCGTTATAAGAAAGGGCTAAGGCCACCTCCTCATTTTCCTCACAGAGGGGCCTTTTACTCTTAAGGATCTCCTTCACTCTCCAGCACATTCTCAGGCGCTCCCCTGTGACAGATATCTCTTGATGATTATCCCGATATGAAAAGCCGATATCCTTGATGGCCAAGGCCACAAGGTCATCCCTGTGGGCCTCCAGCTCATCAGCAAGCCTGTAAACCTTGTCCAATCTCTCCTCGAAACCCACCACTTTTTACACCCTCTTAGGCATGCCCTCCTTCATGTTGATTGAAGGTATTGCTTAACTTCCTTAACGGTGAGAAGAGGTCTTTTCTAACGCATAATCGAACATTTCTCGTGAACCCAGCTATGTACGTGAACTCGTGCTCAAAATCCTCCCCTCATGCTGCCTCCATCAATCGTCTACTTTCTTTAATACCAGGCACCCATTTATCCCACCGAAGCCAAAGGAGTTCTTGAGAGCGGTATGAACCTGGGCCCTTCTTGCCTCATTGGGCACGTAGTCCAGGTCACATGAAGGATCAGGATGTTCCAGATTTATGGTGGGAGGTATAATCCCTGTGATCATGGTTTTTATAGTGAATATGACCTCCACTGCACCTGCTGCACCCCATAGATGACCTATCATGGATTTGTTAGAGGATATGGGTACCTTGTATGCATAGCCCTGCAAGACCTCCTTGATCGCCTTAGTCTCCATTACGTCATTGGCGGGTGTAGAGGTGCCGTGAGCATTGATATACTCTATTTCTTCGGGAGATAGGTCCGCATCTTCAATGGCCAGCCTCATGCAGTGAGCTGCACCTCGGCCTTCTGGATCGGGGGCCGTGACATGATGGGCGTCGCAAGTGGCCCCAAATCCACTCACCTCTGCGTATATGTGAGCCCCTCTCTTGAGGGCATGGGCATACTCCTCCACTACCAATGCCCCTGCGCCTTCGCTGGCCACGAAGCCGCTTCTATCCTTGTCGAAGGGCCTGCTGGCTTTTTCTGGGTGCTCATTCCACTTGGAGTCGGCCAATGCGTTGATCTTATCAAGACCCGCCATTATTGTTTGGGTAATCCCTGCTTCGGCTGCACTTACAATCACGGCATCCGCAAGATCCCATTTTACCAGCCTGGCAGCGGTGCCTATCGCTTTAGTCCCTGCCGCACAAGCCTCCTGTAGAAAGTACTGGGGACCCCTGGCCCCCGATAGAATGGCCAGTTCGCCCACCATGGTGTTGGCAGCTACGTTGACAATAAAGAATGGAGAGACCTTTTGGGGGTACCCAGAGAGCACGAGGAGGTGGCTCCTCTCAAAGGTTTCAGCGGCTCCCAAGGCGCTGGCCCCCACTGTACCCACTCGATATTCTTCTCCCTTCTTCACCTCCAGTTGGGCGTCCTTCACAGCCATGAGGCCAGCTGCCAGAAGGAATTGCCCCATCCTGTCGAGTCTGCGTGCGGTCTTTTTATCTAAGTAGTTTAGAGGATCGAAACCAGAGACCATGCCAGCAATTTGGCACCTTAGTGAGGAGGCATCAAAGCGATCGATATGCCCTATCCCTGATTTCCCCTTGCAGAGGCTCTTCCAGCTTTCATCCACATTCAGCCCCAGTGGTGTAACCGCCCCTAAGCCTGTGATTACTACCCTTCTCTTGTCCATGCTATCCAGGGGTACTTGGGGCAGGGTAGGTTGTCAAGTTTAGGGTGCTCCGGTTTTTGTTGTTTATTCTATGTCTGCCCCTGCCCGTCATCCTCATGAGGTTTATCCATATCAAAGCATTGAGATCCTGATCCCCTTGGTCTTCGTCTATGCTATGCTGGCTCATTCTCCCCAGAAACTACCAGCCCCGATAGGATGGCATATCTTACCATAGAGGCTGTGTTCCTTAAGGCTAACTTCCTCATGATGTTGGCCCTGTGAGTGTTGGCTGTTCTCACGCTTATGCTAAGTAGCTCTGCTATCTCTCTTCCGGTATAGCCCTGAGCTATGAGCTTTAACACCTCCTTCTCCCGGGAGGAGAGGCGATTTCCCCTTCTCCTCCTTCCCTTTCGGGGAAGGAGATTTTCACCTGCACTTACCCTTTCAAGGATCTCCATGAGAGAAGGTACGTCCTGATCCTTCAGCACATAGGCTGAGGCCTTTGCCTCTCTGGCTTGCTCTTTAAACTCCTCTTGGGCAAACATGGTAACCATCACCACCTTGGTATCGGGTAGGGTCTCCTTGATAAGGCTACAGACCTGAAAGCCATCGATATCTGAGAGGGCTACATCCACTAACACCAAATCAGGTTTGAGTGCTTTGATCGCCTCTAAGGCCTCTTCCCCCTTGGAGGCTTCTCCTACCAGCTCGTATCTCCCCTTTCCCTCTTCAACGAGGATGCGCTTCAGTCCTTCCCTGAATAGGGAATGGTCATCCAGTATAAAGATCTTCACCTTTTCCATTGCCCACCTTCCCCTACGTATTTTATGCAAAATTTTCTATAATACAGTGTCTCCCAAAAGTCCAGCACATGGTAGGTTCAGTTGCTCCCTTCAGGGATGGGATCTGGCCCTGATCCTTGATTTTCTTTGGTTGATTTAGTAGGTTTCGCATGAAGATTAAAAGATGCTGCTAAATGGGAATCAAAGGAGCCGGGTCGCAGAGATTATTGAGTGTAGGTGACTTTAGTGGGTGAAAGGGAATGGTTCAGCGAGGTAAGGTTTCTGTAAGGTGGTTTTCCTTTTTTGTCACATGAGGCCCGTAGGCCTTGATGGGGATATCAGGGCCGTGGGCCGATGGCCCACGGCCCTTCTGTTATTTGATAAAAACTCGTAGGGAGGTACGGGATGATCTGGAGCGAGGAATATGAGACCATGCCTCGCGAAGCCTTGGAGGCCCTTCAGCTCAAGAGGCTACAGGCGGTGGTGGAAAGGGTTTATGCTACGGTGCCGTTTTACAGGAGGCGCTTAGAGGAGGCAGGTGTGACCCCAGATAGCATAAGATCCTTAGAGGATTTACAAAGGATCCCCTTCACCACAAAGGAGGATTTGAGGGACAATTATCCTTATGGCTTATTTGCTGTGCCTCTCAAGCAAGTAGTGCGTATCCATGCCTCCTCAGGCACTACGGGAAAGCCTGTAGTGGTGGGTTACACCAAGAGGGACCTGGGGACCTGGGCTGAGCTCATGGCCCGCTCTCTGGCCAGTGCGGGTACCACTAAGGACGATGTGGTGCATAATGCCTATGGATACGGTCTCTTTACTGGGGGGTTAGGGGTCCACTATGGTGCCGAGCGCATTGGTGCTACGGTGATTCCCATGTCGGGTGGGAATTCTAAGCGGCAGGTGATGGTGCTTCAAGACTTCGGCTCCACAGTGATCACCTGTACGCCATCTTATGCATTGCATCTGGCAGAGGTGGCTGAGGATATGGGGGTAGACCCTAAATCCACCAAGCTCAGGGTAGGTGTACTGGGTGCAGAGCCATGGACCGAAGAGATGAGGAAGGAGATAGAGGAGCGCTGGAATATGCAGGCCATCGATATCTACGGTCTCTCAGAAATCATTGGTCCAGGTGTCTCCATTGAGTGTGAGGAGGCCAAGGATGGCCTGCATATCTTTGAGGATCACTTTATCCCCGAGGTGATTGATCCCGATACAGGAGAGAGGCTTCCATACGGGGAGGAGGGGGAGTTGGTGATCACCACCATCACAAAAGAGGCGTTTCCTTTGCTCCGATACAGGACCAGGGACATCACCTCCCTCGTTCATGAGCCCTGTGTGTGTGGAAGGACTATGGTGAGGATGCGGAGGGTACGTGGTAGGACCGACGATATGCTTATCATCCGGGGCGTTAATGTCTTCCCCAGTCAAATAGAGGAGATCATTATGGGTACAAAAGGTGTAGAGCCTCACTACCTCCTCATTGTGGACAGGGACCCCCAAACCCGGTTGGACACCTTAGAGGTTCAGGTGGAGGTGAGTGAGGAGATGTTCTCCGATGAGGTGAGGATGCTCCAAACCTTGGCCCGGTCCATGGAGAGAAATATAAAAGATATGCTGGGCGTGTCCGCTCGGGTGAAGCTTGTGGAGCCCAGGACCATCCAGAGGTTTGAAGGGAAGGCCAAGAGGGTTATAGATAAGAGGAAGCTTTCTTGAGGGGGGAGGGTGACATGAAGGTAGAGCAAATTTCTGTTTTCTTGGAGAATAAGGCGGGGCGCCTGGCCGAGGTGGCCAGCGTGCTGGGGAGCGCTGGCATCAATATTAGAGCCTTATCCCTGGCTGATACCACGGACTTTGGCATCTTGAGACTCATTGTCAACGACAGGGAGGGCGCCAAAAAGGTTTTGAAGGAGGCGGGATTCACCGTGGGAATCACCCAGGTCATTGCTGTGGAGGTGGAGGATAAGCCTGGGGGGCTGGCCAAGATCCTGAAGCTTCTGGCTGGTGAGGGTATAAATGTGGAGTACATGTATGCCTTTGTTGAGCGCAGCTCTGGAAATGCGGTGCTCATATTCAAGTTTGAGGACCTTGATGAGGCCATAGATATTTTGAACTCTCATGGCGTAAGGGTGATTCCTGGCGAAAGGGTTTATAGTCTGTGATTCTCTACAGTGATCCCTCAGGGGGAGGCCCTCGGGGCCTCCCCCTCTTTTATCTCCAGGTATGCATAGGTGATGGCTAAGGTGATGTAGGGTGAGACAAGCAAGGTGGCTGCAAAGGAGGCAAATGGTGACACCCTATTTGCGCCTCCTTCTAAGAGGAGGGCTATGGAAGTAAGGTACAAAAAAACAAAAGATACAGAGAAAGGATAGGCCTTTACAAGATTCATGCTTTCCCTAATAGATTGAATGGGCTGTTTTTGGGCCAAGATCACTTCTTGAAAGGCAAAAAATGTGAGTACAAGCACCACAACCCCAGGGATGATAAATAGGAGAAACCCTACCATGGCCCCTACAAATATGACGGCGAAGGTTGCCAGCACCCTGGGGTATACTTTTACACCATGTACCAGCGCCTTTCCTATGGAGGAAGGCTCGCCTCGATAGCCCTTAGGGGCCATGGAGATAATGATGGTGGAGGAAAAAAGCCCTGCGAGTGTTTGGAGTGTGAGTGAGAGGGCAAGGGCCCTCTGGTCTGTATGTCCAGTGGTCATGGACACGAGCCCTGCTGAAGCTGGGAGCAGAGGAGGAATGAGATAAGCAGGATCCCGCAGGATGGAGAGCAGGGGGAGAAGGATGACTTTGAAGAGCTCCATGTCCTCACAGCGCTCCCATCACCAACATCTAATGGGGTCAAGAATTCCCCACTTCTGAATAGATCTCTCGGCACTTTTGGCCACCATAAGCCCCGTAAAAACTCTTAATTTTTTAATTATGTTATCCGATTTTTCAATTGCTGTCTATGCCTTAGGCCAGGTTGTTGGCTGGGGACCCGTTTGTCCGTTTTAGGGAGGGTGTGCTATATCCCTGGCGTTCACCATGGTGAATGGAGGAAGGGGATGATATGGGAGCCTGAGTGGGAGGAACTTCCACAAGATGAGATGGAGACGCTTCAACTCTTTCGCCTCAAGAGGTTGATAAGGAGGGTGTATGAAAGGGTCCCTTTCTATAGGGGCAAGATGGATCAGGCAGGGGTAAGGCCTGAGGATATAAGATCTTTAAACGATTTGAGGCTTTTACCCTTCACCACCAAGGATGACCTCAGGGAGAACTATCCATATGGCCTTTTTGCGGTTCCACTTCCTGAGGTGGTAAGGGTGCACTCCTCGTCCGGTACCACTGGAAAGCCCACTGTTGTGGGATATACCAAGGGAGATCTGGCTGTGTGGTCCAGCCTTACTGCCAGGGTCCTGGCGGCAGGGGGTGTGGGGAGGGAGGATGTGGTCCAGATTGCCTTTGGCTATGGGCTCTTCACAGGGGGTTTTGGGCTTCATTATGGGGCGGAGAAGCTGGGGGCTACAGTGATACCTATTTCCAGTGGTAATACCAGGCGGCAGATCATGATCATGAGGGACTACGGTACCACGGCCCTTGTTTGCACTCCCTCCTATGCACTTTATCTGGCGGAGACCATGGAGGAGATGGGCGTTTCTCCTCAGGAGTTGAGGCTCAGGGTAGGCCTTTTTGGGGCAGAGCCCTGGACGGATCAGATGAGGAGGGAAATAGAGGTGCGTCTGGGCATTGATGCCACTGATAACTATGGCCTTTCAGAGGTGATGGGCCCAGGCGTTTCGGGGGAGTGCATAGAAGCCAAATCCGGTCTGCACATCTTTGAGGATCACTTCATCCCCGAGGTGATAGACCCTGTCACAGAGGAGGTACTGCCCCATGGTGAGAAGGGGGAGTTGGTTCTCACCACCCTTAGCAAGGAGGCACTGCCCCTAATCCGATACAGGACCAGGGACATCACGTATCTGTATAGGGAGCCCTGTCCCTGTGGCCGGACCCTCATAAAGATGGCAAAGCCCTCAGGGAGAACAGATGACATGCTCATCGTGCGGGGCGTGAACGTCTTTCCCAGTCAGGTAGAGGAAGCGCTCTTGGAATTAGAGGGGACCAGTCCCCATTTTCAGTTGGTGGTGGACAGGAAGGGATGCCTGGATGAGTTGGAGGTGTGGGTGGAAGCCTCCGAGGGGATGTTTTTTGATTCTATGAGGATGCAAAAAGAGCTGGTGGACAAAATAACAGAGAGGCTCAGCTCTGTGCTGGGTATAGGTGTCAAGGTGAGACTGGTGGAGCCTCGAACCCTTGAGCGCACGGAGGGGAAGGCCAAGAGGGTGGTGGACAAGAGGTCCGTTTCGTGAGGCGGTTCCTTTTAGGAAATGAGGCCATAGCAAGGGGTGCGCTGGAGGCAGGATGTCGTCTGGTCACTTCCTATCCGGGCACGCCTGCTTCCGAGGTTCTTCCTTCCTTTGCCCACTGGGCGGAGGAGGAAGGCATAGAGGTGGACGCTCGGTGGGCCATTAACGAAAAGGTGGCCTTTGAGATTGCCCTGGCTGCTTCATACATGGGTGTGAGATCCATGGTTTCTATGAAGCAGATGGGCCTGAACGTGGCCCTTGATCCCCTTATGAGCGCTGCATACACAGGGGTGAAGTCGGGCTTTGTTGTGGTCTCCGTAGACGACCCTGGCCCATACAGCTCTCAGACAGAGCAGGATTCACGTTACGTGGCCACCTTGGCTAAGGTACCTGTCTTTGACCCTTTCTCCCCTACCCATGCTAGGAGGCTCATATCCCATGCCTTCTCGCTCTCAGAGGAATACCATGTGCCTGTGGTGATGAGGCCTGTGCTTCGAGTGGCCCATTCTCGCCAGGACGTGGAGATAGGGAAGGTGGCTGATGTGCATTTGAGGGTAGAGTTTCCTAAGGATCCTTTTAGGTGGGCTGCCACTCCGCTTTATCGTTACCAGCTACATAAGGAGCTTAATGCGAAACTTCGGAGCATAGCCCGGGAGGAGGCAGAGAGGCTTGAGGCCCAGCTATCTTCTGTAAAAGATCGCCGGCTTATCCTGGCCTCGGGCGCTTTGGCTGCCTGTGTTAGGGAGATCACAGGGGGGGAGGGGCTTTTGGG